>NZ_HE997986.1:44373-65147 GCF_000312585.1 Bartonella queenslandensis AUST/NH15 | reverse complement strand
GAAAAACAAACTAAACCAGTAAAATCCGAACAGCTTAACAGTTATTATGAGGAAAGTCGTGGCTTAGAGCGTGATCTTATCAACGAGTTTATAAGATCACGCAGGACAGCGTGGCGTGTAGCCAGTGCAGTTGGTATTTTTGGTCTATTCGGTATGATATGCGGAGTTGTCGGTTTTTCTCAACCAGCTCCAACACCTTTGGTATTACGTGTTGATAATACAACAGGTGCAGTTGATGTGATCTCGGTCATGCGTGAACACGAAGAAAGCTATGGTGAAGTTGTAGACAGATATTGGCTCAATCAATATGTGCTCAACCGCGAAACTTACGACTATGATACCATTCAGCTGAACTATGACACAACAGCACTTTTAAGCGCAGCAGCTGTTCAACAAGAGTATTATAAAATTTATGAAGGAGAAAAGGCGCGAAACAAAGTGCTTTCTAATAAAGCACGTATCAGTGTTAAGGTACGATCCATTCAACCCAACGGACTTGGACAAGCAACTGTACGTTTTACAACGCAGCAACATGACAACGCTGGTACAGCTACTGGACCTAAACAACACCAAATCGCAACAATTGGCTACACCTATGTTGGTGCCCCTATGAAATCATCTGATCGATTGCTGAACCCCCTTGGTTTCCTAGTGACAAGTTACCGTTCTGATCCGGAAATATTGTTGAATGATTAAGGGGTTGATTGTTATGAAAAAACTTGCATTCGTTATTCTATTATCTTCGTTTTCTTCTCTTTATACAGTGCCTGTGCAGGCACTCAAAAGCCCAACAAATTCACAATATGATCATCGCATTCGTTATATAACATATAACGAAGCCGATGTAGTGCAAATTGAAACAGTTCTTGGTGTGGCAACGCATATTATTCTTGAAGAAGGTGAACAGTATATCACCCATGCCTTTGGTGATTCAGAGGCCTATGCCTTTGCTCATAAAGGGCGGCATATTTTTATTAAGCCAAAAGCAGAACTTGCCAATACCAATCTCATTGTTGTAACCGACAAACGGAGTTACAAATTCCGACTACAATTTCGAAATGACCGTGCGGGATCAACATATGAATTGGCTTTCCATTATCCCGATTCAAAAGATGAAAAATCAGAAGTAAATAACCAACGCTTTGCTATTGAACGTGGTTTTCACCAAAGCGTAAAAGGCTATAATCTCAGTTATACCATGAGCGGTCACCAAGATATTGCTCCGATAAATGCTTGGGACAATGGGCGTATTACTTACTTCAAATTTCCCGCTAACATGGATATGCCGTCGATTTATGTTGTAGACGCTGAAGGAAATGAAAGCTTAATACCACGCACTGTTGTTGGCAGTTCTAATGATATTATTGCCGTTCATAAGGTCAATCCTAAATGGCTCATACGACTTGGTAAGCGTGCTTTAGCTGTTTTCAACGAAGCTTATGATCCCAATGGTATACCAAATACAACTGGAACAATATCTTCGGTAGTTTATCGCGTCAATAAAGGAGGAAAATGATGTTTGATAATGAGAACGGAGAGGGAAAAAGGACAAAACTGGACAATGCAGAGCAGAAACATATTGAAGGTGCATATGGAGGATCGGAACTAGGTTCAGAACGTCGTCCAACAATTCCAGGTGCCCGCGCATTGTTAATGATAGGGCTTATTGTCGTCATAGCGCTACCGATTGCTCTGAGTTGGAAAGCTTTGAAAATGCGTAATGCTGTAGAAGTTGAGGAAGAAAAACCGCAACAAACAGTACAGCAGATTATACCAGACTATGTCCCTCCGGTTATAGAAGAGCCAAAACCGGTGAAAGAATCAGAAAAATCAACACCAACTGAAGACTCAAGTTTGGATATTCCACCAGCCTTAAGTAAACTTCTTCAAACGACCATTCCTCCACATTTGCTCCAAGATTCTGAAGGACTAGCACGCAAACGTATGCTTAATTCTAGTCTTAACAATGGTGGGAGTGAAGGATCTACAGCGGCGAAAAATGCATCAAATGATGGTAGGAGTAGTGGTCCGTTATTTGATAACCTTCAACCGGTACGTTTAGGTCAATCACATGCGGTACAACTTCATAATCGTGATCTCTTAATTACGCAAGGAACGCAAATAGATTGTACGTTGGAAACGAAAATCATTACGTCACAACCAGGAATGACGACATGTCATTTAACACGTGATATTTATTCTACAAGTGGTCGTGTTGTTTTGCTTGATCGTGGTTCTAAAGTCGTTGGTTTTTACCAAAGCGGCGTACAACAAGGACAAACACGTGTATTTGTACAGTGGTCACGCATTGAAACACCTTCTGGTGTTGTTGTCAATCTTGACTCACCCGGCACAGGTCCTCTTGGTGAAGCAGGTATCGGCGGCTGGATTGATAGACACTTTTGGGAGCGATTTGGTGGCGCAATTATGGTGAGTATCATCGGTGATTTAGGAGAATGGGTGAGAAGTAAAGTTAATATTAATAAAAGTAGCAAAGAAAATCAAGAGAATGCGCAACTTCAAGGGGCTCATAATGCCGAACTTATAGTAAACGATGTTCTTCAAAATTCTGTCAATATAACACCAACTCTTTACAAAAACCAAGGCGAACGAGTAAATATTTTTATTGCTCGTGATCTGGATTTCAGCAATGTCTACAGTCTCGTCACACGTTAATCCAATACAAAAAGACCAAGCGGTTTCTCAGCTTCTGCAACCGCTTGATCATTTCTTAGAAGATCCGAAAATCACTGAATTATCGATCTGCCGCCCCTGTGAAGTGTGGACAAAAAGCTTCAACGGGTGGCAGGTTCATAGCGTACCAGAGTTAACAACAGCTTTTTTGCAAACGCTTATCACAGCTATTATCGTTTATAACGGTATGGCTCCTAGAAGTATTAATTATGTGCTCTTGCCTGGTGGACAACGTGGTACAATTATCCAAACACCAGCTGTTGTTGATGGTACTCTTTCCTTTGTAATTCGTAAACATTCTCTCATAGTTAAAACGTTAGAAGAACTCAAAGAAGAAGGGGTTTTTGATGATTTTTCCGATGTAAGTTTTAATAAACCCTCAGCAAAAGAAGCCAATAACTTCTTATTGAAGCATGACTTCACACGGTTGGAACCATTTGAAGTTCAACTCTTACAACGTAAACGTGAGGGAAAAATTCTTGAGTTTTTGGAAGAATGCGTCCTTCACAAACGTAACATTATCATTGCAGGTAAGACAGGATCTGGTAAAACCACATTTGCCCGCTCGCTCATTGAAAAAGTCCCTGTAGAAGAGCGTATTATCACGATTGAAGATGTTCATGAGCTTTTTCTACCCAATCACCCTAATCATGTAAATATGATTTATGGTAACAATGTAGGCCGTGTTTCAGCTGAAGAATGTCTAGATGCATGTATGCGTCAATCTCCTGACCGAATTTTTCTTGCTGAATTACGAGGCAATGAAGCATGGGAATATCTCAATTCACTCAACACGGGTCATCCCGGATCGATTACAACGACGCATGCCAATAGTGCTTTGCAGACATTTGAGCGATGTGCTACCTTGATTAAAAGATCAGAGGTTGGTCGCCAACTCGAGCTAGAAATGATAAAGATCGTTCTTTATACAACAGTTGATGTTGTGTTGTTCTTTAAAGATAGAAAACTTTCTGAAGTTTTTTACGACCCGATTTTTGCTAAATCAAAAATCGCTTAAAAGAGGTTTTCTCTCTCGATAATAGCACATAGACAAAAAGAGCCGTAACCAACTGTTACGGCTTTTTTATTTAGCATCCCCTCTTCTCTTTGCTTCTCTAATGTATTTTCTACACTCTTCATGAAAAAAGAAAAAAGTGAACAGACAAAAACTTCATAAGAAAACAAAATCGCATATTAAGCTCTATTCTTTTACCTTTGAGCATACTCTCTATTTATTTTTGAAATGTATATTTGATGCACACAAGAAAAAAGTGACGACAAAATAACTATTTGAACAAAAAGAAAAGAATAAATTTTGATTTGCCTAAAAATTAAGAGATTCGTGAAACAGTTACCGAACATAACCAATTATTATCATTATCAAGACAAAAGCTTATTTTAAGTAATGAAAAAATATATTTTTGATCCAAACAGTTTTTAAATAAAGAGAATCTCATATAAATACACAATCATTCTGCTTTCTATAAAGCACATTCTATTAACGAATAGAATGTATAGCGATCTATCGATTTTTTTCGACAAAATTGGTGACTTTGCAAAAATAGAAATCAACCCTAAGCTTTCTTAAGCGTGTGCCATTGCAAGGATTTTTTTCTACAAGAATGACTTCATTTTTAGGGGGATATTTCGCTTTTAGAATGATTATAGTTACGGAGTACCCTCATAAGAGGCTCATGCACTCTTAAAGGTTAAATTCCTAAAGGCACATACCGTTTCTAGCTTTGACCTTTACTTTCATTAATGAGTAATTCTTTAAAGGCGGCGCTCAACCATGAGTTTTTTAATTTCAGCAATCGCTTTTGCTGGATTTAATCCCTTTGGACAAGTTTGCGTACAATTCATAATCGTATGACAGCGATAAAGGCGGAAAGGATCTTCTAAATTATCAAGACGCTCACCACACATCTCATCACGTGAATCCGCAATCCAACGATAAGCTTGAAGCAAAACAGCAGGGCCCAAATAACGATCACCGTTCCACCAATAACTTGGACATGATGTCTGACAACACGCACACAAAATACACTCATAAAGACCATCGATTTTTTGGCGATCAGAGTGACTTTGTAACCACTCTTTTGCAGGTTCAGGAGAAACTGTTTGCAACCAAGGCTCAATGACTCGGTGTTGTGCATAAAAGCGCTTTAAATCAGGAACCAAATCTTTAACAACCGGCATGGAAGGCAAAGGATAGACTTTAATGGGATGTTTTACATCATCCATACCTTTGGTACACGCCAACGTATTAGTCCCATCAATATTCATCGCACATGAACCACAGATACCTTCACGGCATGATCGGCGAAGTGTTAAAGTTGGATCAATATGGTTCTTAATAAATAAAAGCCCATCAAGAATCATAGGACCACAAGCAGAACGATCCACATAATAAGTATCTAGATGAGGATTTTCCTCATCATCAGGGGACCAACGATACACGTGAAATTCCGTCAGCTTTGTAGCACCTTCAGGTTTAGGCCAAACCTTTCCCGGTTTTACTTGGGAATTTTTGGGAAGTTTAATTTGTACCATATTTCATTCTCCCCTTAATAAACCCGTTTTTTAGGTGCAATACGCTTTAAATCGATCCCACCATCAGCTTCAGATGTTAATGGGTCCACATGGACAGGTCGATAGGATAAAGTAACTTTACCTTCTTTTGACAAATGTGAAAGCGTATGTTTTCGCCAATTTTTATCATCACGCTCTGGATAATCTTCACGAGCGTGAGCGCCACGGCTTTCTAAACGTGCTTCAGCAGAATGAACAGTCATAATTGCATTCGCCATAAGATTTTCAAGCTCTAATGTTTCAACCAAATCAGAATTCCATATTAGGGAACGATCTGTGACTTTAAGATCAGACAATTCTCCCCAGATTTTATTCATCCGTTGACATCCCTGTTTCAAAGAATCTTCTGTACGGAAGACTGCTGCATCTTCTTGCATTGTGCGTTGCATTTTTTCACGCAACACGGCTGTTGGTATGGCTCCTTGCGCAAAACGCAAACGATCAAAACGCGCCATAATTTGGTCAAACGCTTCTTCATTCAAAGGTGGAATTTCAGCGTTCCGATCAATAACTTCACCCGCACGAATGGCAGCAGCGCGCCCGAACACCACAAGATCAATCAACGAGTTTGACCCCAAGCGGTTAGCACCATGAACAGAAGCACATCCTGCTTCTCCTACCGCCATCAGCCCTGGTTGAATACGATCCGGAGAATCAGCTGTTGGATTGAGAACTTCTCCGTAGTAGTTGGTAGGAATTCCCCCCATGTTATAATGAACCGTTGGCAAAATGGGGATAGGTTCTTTTGTTACATCCACTCCTGCAAATATCCGTGCTGATTCTGAAATCCCTGGTAAACGCTCGTGCAAGATTGCAGGATCAATATGATTGAGCACCAAGTGAATATGATCCTTCTTAGGTCCAACGCCACGCCCTTCACGAATTTCAAGCGTGATACAACGTGAAACCAAATCGCGTGAAGCTAAATCCTTAAAGGAAGGTGCATAGCGCTCCATAAAGCGTTCACCTTCAGAATTAATTAAATAGCCTCCCTCACCACGCGCTCCTTCTGTAATAAGACAGCCAGAGCCATAAATTCCTGTCGGATGGAATTGCACAAATTCCATATCCTGAAGTGGCAATCCAACCCGCGCGATCATTCCACCACCATCACCGGTACAAGTATGCGCCGATGTTGCAGAAAAATAAGCACGTCCATAACCACCGGTTGCAAGAACCACCATTTTGGCAGAAAAACGGTGGATTGTACCATCATCGAGATTCCACGCCACAACCCCCGTACACACCCCATCTGTCATGATGAGATCGAGAGCAAAATATTCAATAAAAAATTGCGCGTTATGCTTTAAGCTTTGCCCATAAAGGGTATGCAAAATGGCATGGCCCGTACGATCAGCGGCTGCACAAGTCCGTTGAACAGGTGGACCTTCACCAAATTGTGTCGTATGTCCACCAAAAGGACGTTGATAAATTTTTCCTTCTTGCGTTCGTGAAAAAGGAACGCCATAATGTTCTAATTCATACACAGCAGCGGGTGCATTACGCACCAAATATTCCATTGCATCAGTATCGCCCAACCAATCAGAACCTTTCACGGTATCATATAAATGCCACTGCCAATTGTCAGGTCCCATATTTGAAAGCGATGCGGCAATCCCCCCTTGTGCTGCAACTGTGTGTGAGCGCGTTGGAAAAACCTTCGTAATACAAGCTGTCTTTAATCCTTGTTCTGCCATACCCAGTGTTGCACGTAATCCTGCACCACCAGCCCCAACAACAACAACATCAAATTTATGATCTACAGTGCAATAAGGGGCGTTACCTGCTTTAGCGCCCAAAGATGACCTTGTACCCGCCATATTTGTTTAACCCCCTAATGCAATTTTCAAAAGAGAAAAAATAATGACACCACCTATGAAAAAACAAAATAAAATATTTAATATCAAAAAGAATAACCGAAAACCTTCGCGTGGAATATAATCTTCGATCACCACCTGCATACCAAGTTTCATATGATAAAGGAGTGAAAAAGTCATCAATCCCATCAAAATAGCAACAATAGGATGTGCAAGTCTTGCACGCACAATACTATAGTCCTTTCCCACAAGCGAAAGAATAAGAACAATCAAAAATATCAAAAGTGGTAGATTGATAAACCCTGTCAAACGCTCTAGCCAAAAATGCTCTGTTCCTGCATGAGCACTTCCACGTCCCCGTACTTTTCCAAGCTCCGTTCGAAAATCTTTTTTCATGTCTCTTTTCACCCCCAGCTAAACAACGGTATATCCAACAATCCAAATCGCAAAAGTAACAATAAGAGAGATAAACACTGTCGCCCAAGCAGTGACTGTTGCCTTTTCTTTTGCCAAAAGGCAAGGCTTCAGATCCCAAATGATGTGGCGAACACCGCCAACCATGTGATGAACGCCTGCCAAAGTATAAAGAAACAAAATACACAATCCAAACCAAGAACTGTAAATTTCATGAACTGTTCTAAATGCCTCTTCGCCACACGCAATAGCAATTAACCAAACAGCAAGAAAAACCGTCCCAACATAAAGGGCCATACCCGTAATGCGGTGCGCAATGGACATGGCCATCGTAATTGTCCAACGATAAATACTGATATGAGGGGAACGAGGGCGATCTTTTATCCTAGTTGTTTCTGTCATAAAATATCCTGACCTGGTTTTTGCAACCGCAATGAACGAGAAAGTCCGCACAAAACGACTCAACATACTCTCTCGTTTTCACTTGTTTGGCATCTCAAGATACCGATATTACAGGTCGGTTGTCTCAAATAACGGATTAAAGGTCACGCATAAAAAAACCGATTACTCCACGGATATGATCCGCAAAACTCGACCTAATCTAATACACTTTTATCTTCACGTCAAAGGTCTAAAATCTTTTCTCAAATATAAACAGAAATTTTTTCAAACAATACTTATTCCGTTTGAATATCCATGACATGTGCAATGATACTCTACACCTTACCCATTATTTAAGAATAAAAAAAGAGACAAAATTTGGATAGATTAAACATTTTCATGTCCCCTCCACGCCTTTATAAATGACAAAACGAATCATAAAAGACACAAATAAGCGGCATAAAAGCCGCTTTTATATAAAGCTTAACCGATTGTAATTTTTACTCAGCAATCTGTGTTTCAGCATCTACGCTTACAGGGGCTGTTTCTACTTTCTCAACACCCTTTTCATCTTTTTTTCGATAATCTCTCTTTTCAGCAATACGGGCAGCTTTACCTCTCAAACCACGAAGATAATAGAGTTTTGCCCGACGCACTTTACCACGACGCACCAGCTCAACAGCTTCAATCAAAGGTGAATAAACAGGAAATACCCGTTCCACTCCTTCACCATAAGAAATCTTGCGGACTGTAAAAGTCTCATTCAATCCGCCACCTGAACGTGCAATACAAACCCCTTCATAAGCCTGAACACGTGTCCGCGTACCTTCCGTCACACGCACCATAACACGGACTGTATCTCCTGGTTTAAAGGCTGGAAATTGGCGTTTTTCCTCAATTTTTGCACATTGTTCAGCTTCAAGCTGTGCGATAATATTCATCTTTTTATCCTTCATGTTCTTTATCGAACAGTCAGAGCGCTCAACTCTTACCCAAAAAGCCTTATACTACGAATAAACTGCTCTTTAGGCTATGCCTTACACAGGAGCGAATACACCATTCCTTCATTTTAATTTTGGCATTACAGAAAACCTTTTATTAAAAACTCTCTAACGAAGAGAGCCATGCCATACACCACCTTATCATATGAATCAAGTTTTCTGACGTTTTTTATCATAACGCGCATAAAGATCAGGGCGACGTTGACGTGTTAACAGTTCGGCTTGGTTTTGACGCCAATCTGCAATCGCCTTGTGATGACCTGAGGTTAACACGGGTGGAATCTCTCGTCCTTCGAAAAGAGAAGGGCGCGTATATTGCGGATGTTCTAGCAAACCATTTTCAAAACTTTCACACTTTGCAGAAGCTTTATTCCCCATCACACCGGGGAGAAGACGTATAATAGCATCTAAGATAACCAATGCGGCGGTTTCACCCCCTGAAAGAATATAATCACCAATAGAGACTTCTTCTAATTCCCGTGCTTCTATGACTCGTTCATCAACGCCTTCAAAACGTCCACAAACCAATGTTATACCTGAATCATCAACCAAACGACGCGCATAAGCTTGGTCAAAAGGACGCCCACGTGGACTCATCAATAATCTTGGCGAATCCTGTGGACAATGATCAAGCGCAGCTGCCAATACATCCGCCCGCATCACCATACCAGCCCCCCCACCAGCGGGTGTATCATCAACGCTATGGTGTTTATCCAAAGCAAAATCTCTAATCTGCACTGTCTCCAGTGACCAGATTCCGCGTTCTAAAGCTTGCCCAGCTAAGGAATACCCTAAAAAACCAGGAAACATTTCAGGATAAAGAGTTAAAACGCGCGCCTGAAACTTCATGTTTATTTTTTCATCCTCATTTTTTTAAACAGACTCTTATTCTCAAACAGACTCTTATCAAAAATAGCACAAACCAGACATTATAACGCTATAGCGTTAATACAGATCTCTTCTTATCTGCTTTCTGCAGCCATATTCGATACGATCCCTCTCTTCAATACGTACACTTTAAAATACAAACCATCACTTGCACGCCCCTTCTAAAAATCTAAAAAACATTTAGAAATCAAAACTCAAGCCCCCTACTCTTGGAATCACCTACCTTTTTAATATTTTCCATTTTTTATTTTTTTTAAATTCAAGCCCTTTTCTTATTGATCATTTTCTCCCCCATCGCTAAGGCCAGCAGCCATGGGATCAACAATAAGAAAACCAGAATCCATACAAATTTCTGGTACCGCCACTTTACTAAAAGGGATAAGAACTCTTTTACCTACATTCAAACGTATTTCAAGCAAATCACCAGCCCCGAAATTATAAAAACCACACACTTCACCTAAGATTTTTCCCCCATATTCTTGAACACGCAACCCTATTAAATCGACTTGATAAAACTCATCCTCCATCAAATCATCAATCAATTGATCACGCATCACATAAAGGCGAATACCTTTTAAAGACTCAGCCGCATTACGATTTTCCACCCCTTTAAAACGGACAATCGCGTTATTTTTTTGCATGCGAAGAGTTAAAATTTCATAAGAACGCCCCATATCATCATAAAGAGTCCCGTAAGATTTGAAGCGCTGTGGCTCGGCACTTAGAATTTTAACAAAAACATCCCCTCTTATACCATGAGGCATACCAATAATGGCAAGATAGACTTTATTTTTAAGCTTTTCTTTATTATACTTCATGCAAAAACATTATCTCTCAAAAATGAACCCTCAATCGTAATAATTTCTATTCAATCTTGTTGCCATATGAAACAATTTTCTCAAAAGACCTTTCTTGGTAACAAAAACAAATTAATAAAGGAGAAAGTCTTATGGCAAATATTATGCTATTTTACAAAGATATCACGCCAATCAACAAAGTTTCCCATAAAAATCTAAAATTTGCTCCTCCAAGTGATATGTCTTTTGCTAAAGATACGCACTGGGTTCCTTTAGCAAGTACTGAATATTTTCAAGCAGCACTAGACTATCCTATTTTGTTTATGTGCGCTGAAGATGAACAAAAAAAACGGCACTATACATCCGCCGCTCTTGTTGGTCTTTCTAACGACGAAAATGACTATATCGCCTCTGATAAAAATTGGAAAAACAATACTTATGTTCCAGCTTTTGTCCGTCGCTATCCTTTTGTTTTAGCACAACTGAGCAATGAAAAAGAACTTTCTGTTTGCTTTGATCAACAGTCCGGTATGTTTAACGAAGTTGCAGGAACAGAACTTTTTAATTCCGATGGTTCTATTTCTCCTTTTATGGAAGAACGTATTCGTTTTCTTGAAAGTTTTAAAATCGCTATGGAGAAAACCTCTAAATTTATTGATGCCTTGGTAGAAATGGATCTTCTCAGTCAAAAATCAATCAATGTAAAAAACGATAAAGGTCTCTCAGCACAATTAGAAAATTTTTGGGTTGTTGACGAAGAAAAACTGAACAAACTCTCAGCAAACCAACTTGCCAAACTTCATAAAAACGGCTTTTTAGGATTAATTTTTGCACATTTGATGTCAACGCATAATCTTTTAAAAATACTCTCTCTTAAAGGTGAAAAACAACTTATCAATCATGAAGAGAAACTCGAAAATAAGAATGGTCATTCTGACGATGAACAACCTAAAAAGAAAGAAACCCTCAACTAAATAATGTCCATCAAAAACGACAAAAGAAAAGATGAAAATAATCCTCTCATTCCAGCAGATCCTGCGGTTTTAACCGCAAGGAAAAGCTGGTTAGAGTGTCTTGTGAAAACACGTCGTATGTCTGTACAAACAGCGCAAGCCTATGAACGTGATACGCGGCAATTTTTATCTTTTCTCTGTCAACACTTAAGCCAAGCACCAACCCTTACAGATCTTGCTCATTTACGTGTCAGTGATTTGCGTGCTTATCTTGCTTATCGACGTACAAACAAAGTCAGTGCTCGCTCTTTAAGCCGCGGAGTAGCGGGCATCCGTTCTTTTTTCAAATATCTATCCCGCGAAGGAATTGTCAATATTCCCGCTGCTCAATTGATCCGAAGCCCTAAACATCCAAAATCGCTTCCAAGACCTTTAGCGATACCATCAGCTCTCCACATCGTTAAACAAGAAAATCAACAAGAAAACGAACCTTGGATTAACGCTCGTAATGCTGCTGTCCTCATGCTTCTCTATGGCTGTGGAATGCGAATATCAGAAGCCTTAAGCCTCACACCAGAACAATTTTCTGATCCTGAAAAAACAAGTTTATTCATAACAGGAAAAGGAGGAAAAACACGTCTTGTTCCTCTCATCAAAATTGTTTACGAAGCTGTACAAAATTATCTCAAATATTGCCCATATCCTTTAATAGGAAACCAACCTCTCTTTCGTGGTGCGCGAGGTGGTCCCCTCCAGCCCGCCATTATTCAGAAAACCGTCCGCAACTTACGTGCAAGCCTCGGGTTACCAGAAACGGCCACCCCTCATACACTACGCCATTCTTTTGCCACCCATCTTTTATCACGGGGGGGAGATTTGCGAACAATTCAAGAACTTCTTGGGCACGCTAGTCTTTCCACCACACAAACCTATACCCATGTCGATACAGATCATTTGTTGGAAATTTATCAAAAGTCCCATCCTCGTTCTTAAAAATGTCTCATCAAAAAAATTAAAGCATTTCAACCTCAAGTGCCAAAGTTTAGACACAAACCGCTCACTCTTCTTGTAAAACAAGGATAAAATCGCTCGATGTATTTTGACGCGCATCATATCTGAGAAACAACAATGCTTTGATTTATAGCAATAATATAACATTCTTTATATTGAATAGAACCTTGAATACCGTAAAATTCTCTCATTTCAAATCTGTTCCTTGTCGAATTAATAAAAGTCAAATCCATCAAAATCTCTTGCTTGCACGCATCACAAGCAGGTGGACCTATATGGGAAAATGATACAGATAAGGCATACCTCTTAAATCATTTTAAGTGCTAAGAGCCGTACAACACCCACGAACTAGAAAAGTGTGTGATCGTGTAGCTTGCTCTTTTATGAAGCGTAAAGAGGGAATGCTCAATAAATTTTAGACACTTCATGGGGGCTTACCCTTCTACCATTCACGGACACCATCGCGAAATGAGTGTAAGAAATATAAAGAGATGTTTTTTTAAACAAAAAAACCGCTCTAAAAAATTTTTTAAGAAAAAAATTAAAGCTTTTCAACCTCGAGTGCCAAGGCATGGACACAAGTAGCCAGCTCTTCTTTTAAAACGTGATAAATTGCTCGATGAATTTCTACGCGTGTCATATTGGAAAAAGAAGAAGATAAAATTTTCACTCGAAAATGTGTTTCTCCTTTACCATCAAAAGCATGCTCATTATGAGGATGCCCCTCATGCAGATGACTCTCGTTAATCACTTCAAGTTTCTGCGGATGAAAAGCATCTTGAAGCTTTTTCTTGATTATTGTTTCTACAGACATTTTTCATTCCTTAACAAAATGCAAAGTGCAAAAACACACCTTTTTCATAATCAAATAAGTGTGAAAACAAATTTTTCAAAAGTCAATTCTTGTAAAATTAATCAATTTTGCATAAATCAAGGATATGACAATAACATCTAAATTATTCGATTCAATTCGCATAAGCTCAAATAAAAACAAAAGCTGAAGCTGAAGCGCAACAGTGTCAGTGGGAAGGTTGTGAAAAGACAGGGACCCATAAAGCACCTGCAGGTCGAAATCACGAAGGGCAATATCTACATTTTTGTATTGAGCACGTGCGTGCCTATAATAAAAATTTTAATTACTTCTCAGGTCTTAGCAACCAAGATATCGCCAAATTCCAAAAAGATGCTCTCACAGGACATCGTCCAACATGGCCGACAGATCTTAGCAATGGCACATCGAAAAAAACAGCAGCCAATTACGCAAAGATTCGCTCTGGAACAGCGGCCTATCAAAATCGTATGCGTGATCCTTTTACACTTTTTACTGAGCGGCATTCAAAAAATAATTTCTCACGAAAATTAAAACCTTTAGAAGCCAAAGCTTTTGATACACTGGGACTACAAGCGAACGCTTCAGCAGAAGATATCAAAATGAAATATAAAGAGTTGGTAAAAAAACACCACCCTGATTCCAATGGGGGTAATCGAGCTTCAGAAGAACGCTTTCGCGATGTTTTGCATGCTTATAATTTGCTCAAAAAATCTGGTTTATGTTAAAAAATACGCGCTTATATGAACCCATTCTCATTGAGATCATTACTCTTTGCATAAAACATTATAGAATGGCAACGATCTTCCTTCATCTCTAAGGTTCTCGTTATAGAGCATTGCATAAATGCTCTAACTCTTGTATCGTTTTCTCATGAGATAAATAGCGTCCTTTCCCTTCCAGAAATATCATGACAAATCCTACCGTTGAAAATACACCCGATCTTACACTTTGCGCTCGTGATCTATTTCATATTGAAACAGATATGAAAATCCCTGCTTTTAGTACAAAAAGCCCCCATGTTCCTGATATCGATCCCGATTATCTTTTTGATCCGCAAACAACTTTAGCGATTCTCGCAGGCTTTACCTTTAACCGCCGAGTCATGATTTCCGGCTATCACGGAACAGGAAAATCAACGCATATTGAACAGGTTTCTGCCCGTCTCAATTGGCCTTGCCTTCGCATTAACCTCGACAGTCATGTAAGCCGTATTGATCTTGTAGGAAAAGACGCTATCGTTTTAAAAGATGGCTTGCAAATCACTGAATTTAAAGAGGGCATTTTGCCATGGGCTTATCAAAATAATATTGCTCTTGTTTTTGATGAATATGATGCGGGCCGTCCCGATGTTATGTTTGTCATCCAACGCATTCTTGAAACCTCTGGAAAACTAAGCTTGCTTGATCAAAACCGTGTTATCTCTCCTCATCCAGCATTTCGTCTTTTTGCAACAGCCAATACCATTGGTCTTGGCGATACAACAGGGCTCTATCATGGTACCCAACAGATCAATCAAGCTCAAATGGACCGCTGGTCTATTGTTACGATACTCAATTATTTACCCCATGATAAAGAAGTTGATATTGTTTGTTCAAAGGTCAAATCGTTTCAAACAGCTGAGGGAAAAAAGACAATTTCACAAATGGTTCACGTTGCTGATATGGTCCGCCAAGCTTTTACCAATGGGGACCTTTCAACAGTCATGAGCCCGCGGACTGTCATGACTTGGGCAGAAAATACCACAATTTTTCAAGATGTTGGCATTGCCTTCCGGTTAACTTTTCTCAATAAATGTGATGAACTCGAACGTTCCACTGTCGCAGAATTTTATCAACGCGCCTTTGAACAAGAGCTTCCCGAATCACTTATGCAGGATGTCTTGTCTTAAAGGAATATGTCAATTATGGCGATCGACCCTGACGACAACAGAAAAAATCATACAAACAATCCTCCCCCCAATACGCTTAATCATGAAGCTTTTAAGAAAGCTCTTTCCACCTGTATGCGTGCCATTGCTGGGACATCCCAGCTAGAAGTTTCCTTTAGCCACAACAGACCATCTTTGAGCGAAAATTGTGCACGTCTACCAGAATTACCACAACGTGCAACAGATCAAGATATCACGATTACCCGCGGATTAGGTGATTCCATGGCTCTGCGCAAAGCATGGCATGATAACCGCATTCACATGCAATTTGCTCCTCTAGAATCAGAAGCACGGGCTGTCTTTGATGCCCTTGAACAAACACGTGTTGAAGCAATCGGTACTTTAGCCATGGAAGGGCTTGCGAAAAACCTTGATGTCATGCTCGCCGATAAATACAAAAGAGCCCATTATGAAAAGATTAGCAACCAAAGTGAAGCCCCTATCCAAGAAGCGATAGCGCTTTTATTACGGGAAAAAATAACAAAGCGTGCTGCCCCAAAGGAAGCGGGTCTTGTTTTAGAATTTTGGCGCCAAGAACTCGAACAAAAAGCCGCAGAAGAGCTTAATGAACTTACCCATCATATTTACAATCAACAGGCTTTTGCGAAGATCGTTCACCAAATGCTTGTTACACTCCAAATGACAGTGCACCAAAATGAAACTTCTGACAGCGAAAACAATAAAAAATTAAAAAACGCATGTGAACCTCAAGACCAAGCAACCGAAGAAGAAAGTAAAAACAAAAAACACGCTCAAAGTGAAGAACAAACGAGCACTGAACAAGAAAGTGATGTACAAGACGAAGGAAAAGTACAAACAACACATTCAAATAACACTGATCAAGCTGACGGCGAACAAAAAAATGGACCTTGGCAAGAAAAGCCGAGCAAACCCAAACGCCTTTTTTCCGATTCAGAACAAATGGAAAGACTTGGCAATTATAAAATATTTACGCGTCAATTTGATGAAGTTTTGGAAGCAACAGATTTTTGTTCTGAAAACGAGTTAGATCACTTACGCCGTTATCTTGATAAGCAAACCAATCATCTTCAAAACATTGTTGGACGTTTAGCAAACCGTCTCCAGCGTCGCCTTATGGCACAACAAAATCGCAACTGGAACTTTGACCTTGAAGAAGGATATCTTGATACAGCACGACTTTCACGTCTGATTATTGATCCCATGCAACCTCTTTCTTTTAAAATAGAAAGCAATACCCAATTTCGGGACACAGTTGTTTCACTCCTTATTGATAATTCTGGGTCAATGCGCGGACGTCCCATTAGTGTTGCCGCAAGTTGTGCCGATATTTTGGCACAAACTCTTGAACGTTGTGGTGTCAAAGTTGAAATTTTAGGTTTTACCACCAAAACTTGGAAAGGAGGGAAATCACGCGAAAAATGGCTTGAGCAACATAAGCCTAATCATCCTGGACGTCTTAATGATTTATGTCATATCATCTATAAAAGTGCTGATATGCCATGGCGTAGAGCACGGCGCAATTTAGGTTTGATGATGCAAGAAGGATTATTAAAAGAAAATATCGACGGAGAAGCTTTGATTTGGGCGCATCAACGCCTTTTATCACGGCGTGAACAACGTCGCATTCTCATGGTCATTTCTGATGGGGCCCCTGTTGACGATTCAACACTATCAGTCAACTCTAGCAATTATCTAGAAAAACATTTACGCGCAGTGATTCAAGAAATTCAAACACATTCCCCCATCGAACTTATCGCCATTGGAATTGGTCATGACGTCACACGTTATTATCAACGTGCTGTAACAATTATGAATGCTGAAGAACTCGCCGACGCCATAACAAAACAATTAGAAGCACTTTTTAGTGATAAAATACCTCAACTTTATAAAAAATAAACCCACCTTAAATCATCAATACATTGATTTATAATGATATATCTATCACTTTTCAACTTGAATGAAAGTCCTGCATACTGCAAGATTTCTTTATTTTAAATTTGTCTCAGATTGAACCAATTAAAACTATTTTCTCACACATGGCAGACGGTACTGGAAAGCATAATCCTATTTTAAAGAAACATTTCAGCTTACTTCCAAGCTTAGTGCACAAAAGCGCCTATGAATGATCTTTAGTGTAAAATTCATTAAGTATCACCATCTTTACACGCCATAAAAAAACGATACCATCCCTGTATCTGCCCATTCCGTTATCACAAGAAACCTTAGCATTTGAAACGATTATTAAGAGGTATGTCTTTTCTTTAATGTTTATGTTTTTTATCTACACGGGCTTCCCCCGCTTGTCATATGCAAGAGAAATACTTTTGATTGAGGCCATATTAAGAGAGATTAAAACGAAAGGTTTTTTACAATATTTAAGGCTTTCATTCAACATATAAGAAGATGAATTATCCTTACAAATTAATGTGTTACAGAAAATATAATCCAACTCAATCATCTTTACCTATGCAAATAACTCTATTTTCCAACTCTTAATATTTTGACATAAATCAACACATTGATAGCAATCAACTATAATTTCTTCTATATTGACATTACTCATAAAAACGTATTTTGCATACTCTCAAAGGGTACTTATCTGCATACCACCCTTTGTTTTGATACACGAAGAATAACTTGAATTCAGTATAAGAAATTTACGATACGCGAAGGTAATTATATGCAGTTTTCTTATGGTGCAAAACGATGAATTATTATCACAAATTCAATAAGTTAAGAAAATCCAAATAAAATTTCTTTTACATCAATGCAGTTTATAAAAAGGTTTTTTCAACCTCTTTCAAAGAGTATTTGTTCACCTATTTTTTATGAAATCATAAACAAATAACTTTTACTGCTTCCTGACAAAAAGAGTCTCGAAATGAGAAAAACATTTAGGCCTCTCACATAAGCCGTAAAACGATAAACTCTCTCAATTAACGATTGCTCATAACGATTGCCCAGCGCATACCTAACATAACAGAAATTTTCTTAAGTTTTAGAAAATAAAAAATAACGATTATTATTTGTTACAAGCAAAAGAGGAATCATCCTTTGAATGACTTTGATAAAGAGGAAGCTTCACAATGTTAAGGATTGTCCCATAAGGAATCAGCATAAACAGACTCATAACAATTTTTACGAAAAAATCGCCAAAAGCAAGTGAGAGCCAAACTGGCATGCCTATCCCTCCCAAAACAGTACTCTCCACCAGTGAACTATCAGCATACCCTGTTATCTTATCAAGAATAGCAAAAGAACTGGAAAAAGCAAGAGAAAAAAATAACACCGTATCCAACGCCGAACCAACCAACGCAGCTGCTAAAGGTGCTTTCCACCACGTTTTCCGTCGCAAAGGCGTAAAAACAACAATATCAAGGAGTTGACCAAACAAAAAAGCCAAACTAGAAGCAATTGCAAGTCGCGGGGTCGCCAATATCCAAGAAACAAAAACACCGGCAAAAAAACCAGCATAAACCACACGCCGCGCAGCAGACGGACCATAAAAACGATTGGTTAAATCGTTGATTAGAAAGGCAAATGGATAAGTAAAAGCGCCATAAGTCAACAGCTCATTCAAACCAAACCAATAGACGGGATATTGAACCAAAATATTAGAAACAGTGACTGCAAGACACATCGCTAAAATAGAAAAAACGACATATCTTTTCTTTTGCTGTTCTAATACAAGACCGCTTGAAAACATTTTTTTTAACCTGGGGGATGGAACCACTAAAATAATCTAAGAAGAAAAAATCCTAAAAACGCATTTTTAGGACAGAGAATAACGATCAAATCATTCATAAACCAAAAACAATAACGCTAAGAACTAGGCTGCTTTTCCAGCCTCTTGCTCAGCTTTCTTCTTAACGATTTGGCGTTTTAATAAGCGCGCACGTTGCGATAACTCTTTGTCATCCGCTTTAACCAAAAATCCATCAAGACCACCACGGTGCTCAACAGAACGCAATGCATTCGCTGAAATGCGCAAGCGATAACTTTGCTGTAACACTTCTGAAATCAACGTCACATTGCAAAGATTTGGCAAAAAACGACGCCGAGTCTTATTATTCGCATGGCTAACATTATTACCATACAGAACCGTTTTCCCTGTCAATTCACATGCACGAGACATAAACTTCACCCTTAAACTCTAAGAAACTTTCAATCCCCTATACCCTAAAGAACATAACACACAATGCGGCCTTGAACGGATATCACCGGGAGTTCTCTTTTTAATAGGGGGTCGACAACAAAAGGTCAAGTCTTTTATAAAACCTTTTTCATCTCTTGCTGTTTCATCCTTCATCTTTTTCCGCAATAAAGGCGTACAAATTCCACTCAAAAGCGTACAAAATGCTTTTTTTTAAGGTATACCGTGTTAGAATAAAGGCTTAGTATCCTGAAAGGAAGCATAAATCATGAACAAAAAAGAGCCGCCCATGACAAAGCATCAGGGAAATTCTTGTTGCTTTTCTTCTCTTTTGTTTGGAACTTTATGCACTTGTTTTTTTCTTCTCTTCAGTGCATTAGGCATATGGCAAGTACAACGGTTAAACTGGAAAACAAATCTTATCACCAGTGCCAATCAACGCATTCACTTAGCCCCCATAAAAGCCCCCCAGAAAGATCAATGGGCAGATGTTACTTTCGAAAAAAATGAATATCAACCTGTTGTTATCACAGGAAAACTTTTAACAGATAAAAACATTTTTGTTACTGCTGCTGCTCAAAACACTACGGGCTACTGGGTTTTGACTCCTTTACAAACCGTTGACAACACACTGACCTTTATCAACCGTGGCTTCGTCCCCATGGACGAACGTAACAATTTTCAACACTCAGAGCAATCACATACAAATACCTCATCTCAGCAAGATTCTACCAAAAACACAGAACAAACAACAATCATCGGTTTATTACGTATGAGTGAAAAAAATGGATTTTTCCCGCGCAAAAATAATCCTGACAAGAATGTGTGGTATACGCGTGATCTTCCCGCTATGGCAGAAAAACTTGGTCTGTCCACTGTTGCTCCTTATTTTATTGATGCCAGAAAAACATCTCCACAAGCAAAACTTCCCGTCACTGGTCTTACGATTATCCACTTTCGAAATAATCATCTTGTTTACGCAATCACGTGGTTTATTTTAGCTGCTGGTGTACTGGGCGCTTTTCTTTTTCTGCTAAAGCAAAAAGAACTAAAAAAATAACAAGCAAAAACACCTACCCCCATAATATAATCATTAATATGCTTCACAATAAAGCATATCTTAACGCTATTATAACGCTATTATATTGAGAGTTTACACATAACAAAATTTGTTTTTAAAAAGCAATTATTTGATTTATAATAATAATTCTATCATTTTATAAATTAAAACCTCAGATATCTATAACACTCTTGCACTGAAAATCTTCTGACTAGAAACCCGCAAAATCATTCTCTTACGCCCCCCCACAAGCAACATAGGGATAAAATTAT
>NZ_HE997986.1:0-43817 GCF_000312585.1 Bartonella queenslandensis AUST/NH15 | reverse complement strand
GTAAAAACACTCCATCCTTTGATTCATGGTGCTTTGTTAGGGGTAAGAGAAAATCCTAGCCATAGGGAAGCTATGGAAAAGAACAGCATTCATGGAATTGATCTTTTGGTGGTGAACCTTTATCCTTTTGAAGAAACGATCCAATCGGGAGCTGATGGGCAAACAATTCTTGAAAATATTGATATCGGTGGGCCGGCGATGATTCGTGCTGCAGCAAAAAATTATGCTTATACCGGTGTTGTAACAGCGATAAATGACTATGATTCGATTCTAGCCGAATTAAAACAGAATAATGGATGTTTAAGTTTATCCATGCGTCACCAGTTAGCGATGCGTGCATATGCGCACACCGCAGCTTATGACACAGCAATAGCAGCGTGGTTTGCACAGGATTTAAAAATCGAAACACCATCATGGCAAAGTTTTTCTGGCCATCTTGAAAATGTTATGCGCTATGGAGAAAATCCCCATCAACAGGCAGCATTTTATCGCAATAATGAAAAACGTTTTGGCATCGCAACAGCAAAACTTTTACAAGGCAAAGCACTCTCTTATAACAATCTGAATGATACAGATGCAGCCTTTGAGCTTGTTGCAGAATTTGATCCGCAAAAAACCGCTGCTGTTGCTCTTATTAAACATGCCAATCCTTGTGGTGTTGCGGAAGGAGAAAATTTGAAAGAAGCTTATTTGAAAGCTCTTATGTGTGATAATGTATCGGCTTTTGGTGGAATTGTTGCTTTAAATCAAACCCTTGATGAAGAATGTGCGGAAGAGATTGTTAAAGTTTTTACGGAAGTAATTATTGCTCCTGATGCGACAATGGCGGCACGTGAAATTATTGCCAAGAAAAAAAATCTTCGTTTGCTCATTACAGGTGGTATCCCTGATCCACGTTGTGGAGGACTTCTTGCGAAAACACTTGCAGGAGGCATTTTAGTGCAATCACGTGATAATGTGGTGGTTGATGATCTTAAATTGCAAGTGGTGACAAAGCGCACACCAACTCAAGATGAAATGCGTGATCTTCAATTTGCTTTTCGTGTAGCAAAACACGTTAAATCAAATGCTATTGTTTATGCAAAAAATAGCGCAACAGTTGGAATTGGAGCTGGACAAATGAGCCGTATCGATTCAGCAAAAATTGCTGCAAGTAAAGCAGCAGAAAGTGCGCAAAGAGCAGGCTTAACAGAAACGCTTACAAAAGGATCAGTGGTTGCATCCGATGCATTTTTTCCTTTTGCAGATGGTTTATTAGCAGCAGCTGAAGCAGGAGCAACAGCAATTATTCAACCAGGAGGCTCCATGCGTGATGAAGAAGTGATCACTGCTGCTGATGCGCAGGGGTTAGCGATGGTTTTTACAGGAATACGACATTTCCGTCATTAATATAATTTGGGTGATTTCCTCTTCATATGAGATAACCGTTTCAAGGAATTTTTCATAAATCGTATGCCGATTGATAACCATTGAAATAGAAGCAGTTATTCAATCCAGAGAATCCGCGTGTCATGGAGAAGTGATCACCGCAGAAAATGCACATAATTTAGCCATTGTTTTAAGACTAAAATGCCAATAGCTTTAATGATTGTCCTTTTATAATAAGACAAATGTTAAAGGGAGTTTTATTATGTGTAGATGCATACCTGTTATGACATTATAGCGCAACTTTTTTTAGTGATATGTTCTATTCTTAAACTAAAGAGTGTAACAAAGTTTGAGTACAGGATATGAATATTCTACGTTCTTATAGTAATTGGCGCCGTTATCGTCGGACCGTTAATGCGTTGAGTCGTCTTTCGACGTATGAACTCAATAATCTTGGCATTTGTCGAGGTGATATTGATGCAGTTGCACGACGCTATTCGCGTACATCTTCTAAAAAAGTTGTTTGAAGAATATTTGAGGATTTGAAGAAACGCTTTGCTATAAAGAAACAAACAGTTTGAGGCTTTGTATTATCATTTCAGTGTTGGTATGATAATACAAAGGAGAAAGGGTTTTTCCCTAGACTTTTGTTGCAACGTTATTTAATGTTTTTTCTTGAATTCTCGATGTTTTTGTGATGAGCAATTTTTGATTTATCAAGCGTGTCCATTATTTTGCACCCATTATTTTGCACATTGGATCAGAGGCTCTACTGTATGGTTTCTCTTATTTAAATCTGTTTATATTAAATCAGCGAAAGCCATGTCTTCCGCGCGATAAGCGTGGAGTGCTTGCGTGAAATAGAAACTGTTAAAAAACTAAAAATGCTTATAATGAACCGTCTCAAACACCAAGAGCTATCGCAACATTGGAAGCTGAAAAAGTGTGTGATGAGTCGGAATTTTTGCTCTATACGCAGCAATAATGGGATCAAAATAAAGATTAAGCTAGTTTAATGCTTTCCTCTATCCGCTTTGATATGCGAGATAAGAGCAAGGATATTATAACTTCTAAAATGGAAAACAAACTATTTTAGCAAAAACATGAAGTTTCAAAGATAAAAAGCTACTCACATCTTTACCGTCATTTTTTCATTCGGTTTTACAACTTTCAAAAACATCTATATCTTTTTTAAAATGGGGTACACTACCTCACCTTTTTCTCTCTTCAATAAAATCATATCCCAAACGCAAGGAACATATTGATTTATAAAGATAGTTTACTATTTTGCATGTTGAATGAGAGTCCCAAATATCATACGATTCTCTCACTTCAAACCTGTTTATGTTGAATCAACCAAATTGACTTTCTTGCGCATCACAAGCGGGATGAGTGTGTAAATAAAAATGAGGAAAGCAAGGAGTAAATAGCTCTTATGAATCATCTCAAATGCCAAAGGCTGTCGCAACATTGGGAGCTGGTAAATAGTGCGATGGTACCGACTTGTTGATTTTTCATAAAAAAGAAGACCCAAAACTAAATCACCGGATGGTACACCTTCACATGCTTTTATTTTAAAGAAATATTTCTCAATGCTCATCATCCCCCTCTCATGGTAACACTCATGAAGAGAATCCTCTGAGCATTCTCTCCTTTACGCTTAATGAAGATCTCAACCAAAATGATATACCGCCCAATGTTGTAACAACCTTTGGCGCTTAAAAGTGTCCAGAAGAACTATTTTTATTTCTTTCTTCCTGCAATTTACACACCACCTCTCCCAATAGGGTACAAATATATGCATTGCTTTACCATAAATAAATTCCCAGTGAGAGAACCTTACCACTTTCCAAGTTTCATTTAAGTTTAAAATAATAAATAATATAAATCAATAGGTTAACTTCTTAAAAGTGCAAAATAAAGCATGATTCACATTATTCTTCTAGATACTTTTAAAAGCCATAAACTCAAATAAAAAGAGAAGGGAGGAGGTGAAATAATTCTACACCTATTGGCCGAGAATTTCACACTATACTTTATACAAACACCATTGTGAAATGAGGATAATAAAACATTGAGAAATGTTTTTTTAACAGAAGCATAAATTTACAAGAAAATATTTGATTGTCTTAAACCTGCAGCTCCCTCAGAGCGGAATAGTGATCACAATAGCGCACTCAAAAACTTTTTAAAGATAAGCCAACAGTCTAATCTTCTCTCCACGCCTTTAAAGAAATGAAGATTATCTGTACCGATCTATAAATAATGGTCTGTCAACACCCAATTTCGGCTAAAATCCCCTCATTATCTCACAAGATTTTATAGGCAAACTTTGCCTAAAAATATCCATCCCATAGTCTCACAAAAAATACTTAACGTATAAAAGTTTACATGGTTCTTCAATAAGATATTACCGCAATAAACGATGATATTTTAGAACACAAAGATAAAAATAAAACGCAATAGACTATAGCTTGGAATAATATTCTTATTTTTTATCAAACGCTTGACGGATAAAACGCCAGCGAACTTTTTCCTGAAATGCAGGGCGAAAATATAAAACGATCTGCTGTGTCCGTTGTGGACCTTCTAATGCCGCAAAATCAATCGAATCTTCAAGACAAATATCCGCATCAGGTGATATAAAGTACCATACTTGCTCGTCCTCTATGTGCCCGTCCTTTACCGCTAAACACACACGCTCACCATCATAGTTAACTTCGACTTGTGGATGCAGATGAAACCGAACCGCAACATGATCTTGTTCACTTTGCACCCTCTTATGTCTCTTTCCCCTCTTATTTGGCATAAAAAAGCGATCAAAACCTTCGATCATATCTCCGTTTGTCGCTAAAATAAGACCACGCTCATGAATAAGATTAAAGGGTCGCACATAACCATCATGGCTCGCAATAAAACCTGTTTTTCCTGAATCCTCTATACGGTGCACTTGAACATCCGTTGGTCCATCAAACAAAAAGGAAGCACCATTTTTCTTTTTTTTATAAAAAGTGCCCACCGAACAATCATTAAGTATAGCTGTTGAATGGGCCGCAGTAACACGCCCTAAATGTCGATAATCTTCCGCCCCATCAGGGTTAACACCGGTATTAATAATAAAACGGTGTCCTTGTGAGGACATTTCAAAAGATAAACACCCCGAACAAGCCTGCTGTGCTACAAAGTGTGGTGGAAATTTTCCTGTATCTGCAAGCACTGTTGTTTGATTGGCTTTTAAGCGCTGAAACCCTGAATAACGAGCATAACTAAAAGGATGCCCTCCTGTTTCATCAAGCTCCAAAAGTTTCAATAAGCGTTCCGATACGAGGGGACCAACCCCATTAAAATGCGCCAATGTTTGATCTTCATGGATAAAGAACCGTAAAGCTGGCAACATACGCTCAACAGAATCAATCAAAATACGTGGAGCCGTTTCATTGCTACGCATAAAAAGATAACGTAAAGATAATAAATCTGACAACAAATTAAATAAGATAATAGGACTACGGGAAATATGTCCACCATCAACCAAGATCTGACGCGAAAGCTCTTCTATAAGCGTAATTTGTATCTTTTTCTTCACAGCCGTAGAAACAGGCAAAGCAAGAGATGCAAACGTCAAAGCGACTGCTGCGTGTAAACGTTGATCATTGTGCCCCATACTGCAAATTGTTACGCGCAAATAACGAAATTGCAAACCAAGCGCACGTAAAAAGCATTTTTCAAACCGCTCACTTGCCCCTTCTAACAACATTTTTGAGTGACAAATCCACGAAATCAAACGCCGTGCTACAACAGGAGCACTCCAAGCAAGCCCCTTTACCTTCTTGCCAGCATGGTCAAGCCAATCTTCTAAAAGAGCGCGCGCATGCGCTGCGGCTAAATCACTTTCTGCTGCATCCATATGGCACAACCAATGAAAATCATGAAGAGCCGCCTCCCATTCCAGCGTTGGTGGAGACAATGAAAATGGTGACACAGCACCAGAATGAACAATATGACCAGCAAAAGCAAAACGACCATGATAAAATTCATGCGCCATCATGGGGTCAGCCACGTGCAAATCAATAGGATATGCTAAAATTTTATGAGGACGAAACCCTGAAAACCGCCAACGAAACAAGGGACCAACCCATAAACGCCGCATAACATGCTGTAGCGTATCGATACAGGCTGCCACTTTCACCTGAGGAGCTTTTACTGCAACCGCCAAAATTCCATCTCCATTTATGCTGAATCAGATACAATTTCGACCATTTTTGTAAATGAAACGTTAATTAAGCAATTTTTCGTAAGCGTGCAGCGAAAAAACCATCCATTCCTAAAAATGCAGCTTTCTGAGTATCAAAGTTTTTATGACAAAAATCCACCGGCGTCGTGCGCAACATCCCCTCAAAAAGCAAATGCTCCAATACTCCTATTTCCTCTGGATAAATAGGGTCCAAAACAATGTCATTGCGTGTCGATAAAATTTTCTCGATAAGATCTTCACCTTCTTCTCTTGCCAAAGAACAATTAGAAAAAACAATCCGTCCTCCCTCTTTGACCAAAGCAATTGCAGCAACAAGCAAATCATATTGTAATTCTGCTAATTTAACGACATCATCTCTCGATTTCGTCCATAAAATATCTGGATGACGACGGATCGTTCCTGTAGAAGAACAAGGAGTATCAAGAAGAATCGCATCAAACAGCTGTGTGGGATGAAAATTTCTCACATCTCCCTGCCAAATGTGAACGGAAAAATGAAGCCGTTCCATATTTTCTTTTAAACGCTTTACGCGATTAGCAGAAAGCTCAATTGCTGTCACCCCTGCCCCCTGCAAAGCCAATTGTGCTGTTTTTCCCCCAGGGCTCGCACAAAGATCAGCAACGCGTTTACCCCGAATTTCTCCTACTAAACAAGCAGGCAACGCTGCAGCAAAATCTTGAACCCACCAAGCCCCTTCACGATAGCCTGGTAAATCAGAAACAGAACACTCCAAACGATTCAATCGAACAGAACCATTAGGCAACACCACACCGCCAAGTCTCTCAGCCCATCTAATACTATCAGATTTCACTGTCAAATCGAGAGGGGGCTCCACACTTTGAATTTCTATAATCTGATGTGCTTTTTCTGTTCCATAAGCTGATACTAAAAGCTGGCTAAACCACGCTGGAACACCTTCAAGTGTCGGAACCTGTTGGCGTAAAGAGGCTGCCTCACGCGCAACATTGCGCAAAAGAGCATTCACCACCCCTGAAAAACGGCGCATACGCGGATCAAATTTTGCCACACGCACAGCTAAATCAATAGCTGCATGATCAGGAACATCAAGATAAAGAATTTGCGCTACACTGATATGCAAAAGATGCTGAAGTGAAAGCGCTTGCGAAGGCAAAGGGCGTACCAAAAAGCGTGAAAGAGCCGCCGTAATCTGTCCTCGATGACGCAATGACGTTGTCAAAATAGCCCGACACAATAAACGATCTCGTTGTGAAAGCTTTAAATATTGTGGGTGTCCGTGTTCATTATCCGTCAAACCAGAAAGAGGCGTATACTTATCAACCACCGCCCCTAAAAGGCGCACACACACCTGCCGAACAGCTAATCCTGGAACATCTTTTTCAGACACATGCCCCGCTTTTTTATGTTTCAAAACAACAACCTTTATATCACTGTTTTCTCAAGAAATTCCTCAGAAATCTCCTCGAAGGTTCTATGAACGAGATCTTTTTGAATTGTCATAACGAAGCCAAGAAGGACGTTTTGTCATACGCTGAAAAGTACTGTTTTCTTGCTCTCCTGATGCATAAGCCTGATCACTACGAAAATCTCCATAATTCATCTCATTATTGTTTTTTTTATTCATACTGCTTTCTTCATTCCATCCCCCATTTTCAGCAAGAGTCCTTTTCATCTCTTCTGCTTGCCGATAAAGAGCAGCAATACGATTTACCGTTGCGGGATGTGTCGAAAAAAGACTATCCGCTCCCTCACCACTCAAAGGATTGATAATAAATAGATGTGCTGTTGCTGGATTATGCTCTGCTTCTTCATTGTAAACGCCACGCCCCCCATCAGCAATTTTACGCAATGCCGAAGCTAACCATAAAGGATTACCGCATATTTCAGCCCCTCTCCGATCCGCAGCATATTCACGCGTACGGCTAATTGCCATTTGTACGAGCATTGCAGCAAAAGGTGCCACAAGCAGTGCAATAAATCCTCCAATTGCCCCTGCGCCATGAGAATCTTCTGAAGAGCTGCGCTGTCCCCCCATAAAAAAAGCAAAATTACCAAGCATTGAAATTGCCCCTGCAATTGTTGCTGTTAGAGTCATGGTTAAGGTATCACGATGCTCGATATGTGCGAGCTCATGTGCCATAACGCCAGCAATTTCCTCAGCACTTAACCGCTCCAACAACCCAGTACTCGCGGCAACAGCAGCATTTTGCGGATTACGTCCCGTTGCAAAAGCATTTGGCTGTGCATTATCAATGACATAAATTTTTGGTTGAGGAAGAGAAGCTTTTTTAGCTAAATCGCTTACAATCTTATAATAAACAGGCGAGGAATGCTGATCAACTTCACGCGCCCCGTACATGCGTAAAACAATTTTATCTGAATTCCAATAAGAAAAAAAGTTTAAACCACTTGCCATCAAAAGAGCAATGACCATACCACTGCCCCCTCCAACAAGATAACCAACCCCCATAAAGAGAGCCGTCATAAAAGCCAAAAGCATGGCTGTACGCATTATATTCATTACTCAAAAAACTCCATGATAAAAGTCTACCAATACTATATGATGGGGTTTTCTTTCTGCTTCTTCAATGGAATAGGTGTAAAATGAATAAAAAAGATGAAAAAATAAGCAAAAAAAATTTAACTGTCGTTAAACAGCCATCCCTTTCTCCCGCAGCACAACGCGCTCTCAAAGAAGCCGAAGAAAGACGAAAAGACGAAACAACAAAAGAACAACCGTTGGAAAACGGTGGACGCGGCGGAAAAGATCCATCCCGCTATGGAGACTGGGAAATTAAAGGCCGCGCCATTGATTTTTAAAGTCATACTTTTAAAGCCATAGATTTCTAAAATCGAACTTTAAAAACCAACATTTTTTAAATAAACGCCCCCTTAAAGAAGATCCGTTTTTGCCGATCAAAAACGGATAACATTTATTCTTCTCAAACTTTTAAAGAGGCGTTGATTAAACAATCACATTTCTTATTCTGAAGCAGCTTCTGTTTCAACCGCAGCTGCCGCATCCTCTGCCGCTTGCTTTGCTGCTGCTATACGTTCTTGTGCTTTTTTGCCCGGTTCACCTTTATGAGGATTATTGCGGGTTGGACGCTTTTTTAAGCCAGCTGCATCTAAAAACCGTAAAACGCGATCCGTTGGTTGAGCTCCTTGCCCAAGCCAATATTGGATACGTTCTTCATTAAGTTTTACCCTCGGTCCATCTTTAGGCAACATTGGATCCCATGCACCAACACGTTCAAGAAAACGCCCATCGCGCGGACTACGAACATCTGCAACGACGATATGATAGTAAGGACGTTTTTTTGAACCTCCACGGGACAAACGAATTTTCAATGCCATATTTTATCTCCTATTGTCAGCTCTGGCTTTCGTTTAAATTGACTTTTTTTATTTTTTGCTCTTCAGCAATAATTTCATGATGATGCACAACTTCTTTAATAATAAACTTTAAAAATCTTTCAGCAAAATCAGGATCAAGATGACTATCTATCGCCAATTGCCGTAAACGGGCTATCTGATGTTGCTCACGCAGAGGATCGACTTTAGGCAAATCATAACGCGCTTTTAACTGCCCAATCATTTTCGTACAACGAAAACGCTCTGCTAAAATATGAATCAAAGTTGCATCAAAATTATCAATAGATGCTCGTAAATGTGCCAATTCATTTAATACTGTTTCCTGCATCATATTCCTTTCCCTCTCTACATATTATTTTTTCTTAAGATGCTGAGGAAGTTTTCCCCTATCGGCAATACCATTGGAAAGACCAGGAAATGTAGGGTCACGTCCGGGAAGTCCAGGCAAGAGCTTCCCTCCATTATCATTTTTAATCTGCTTTTGAAGTGTTGAGAGTTGTTTCAAATCCAATCCCGATAAATCAGGCATAGCTGGAGAATCAGCACCTCCCATTCCTCCAAATCCCATTTTGGATCCAAGACCTCCTAACATTTTTCCCATCAAACTACTTTTGCCCTTACCCCCCATGGCTTTCATCATATCAGCCATTTGGCGATACATCTTCAAAAGTTTATTAATATCAGCCGCCGTTGTTCCAGACCCCTTAGCAATTCGTTGTTTGCGGCTATGTTTTAAAAGCTCTGGATTCATACGCTCTTGCGGTGTCATAGATGAAATAATAGCCAATTGACGATTAAACAAACGGTCATCAAGACCGGCTGCCGCAATCTGCTCTTTGACCTTGCCCAATCCTGGCAACATGCCCATAATGCCGCCCATTCCACCCAGTTTTTTCATTTTCTGCAACTGTTCTGCAAGATCATTTAGATCAAATTTGCCGCTCTGCATTTTTTTTGCAAAAGCAGCAGCTTTTTCATGATCCATTGCTTCAGCAGCTTTTTCAACCAAAGAAACAATATCCCCCATCCCGAGAATACGATCAGCAATACGACTGGGATGAAACTCTTCCAAGTCTTCTATTTTTTCACCGGTTCCGATTGCTTTAATCGGCTTGCCTGTAACAGCACGCATAGAAAGAGCAGCACCCCCACGCCCATCACTATCCATCCGTGTTAAAATAATCCCTGTAATCCCTACACGTTCATCAAAAGAACGAGCAAGATGAACGGCGTCTTGCCCCGTTAAACTATCAGCAACCAACATAATCTCATGAGGAAGAGAACATGCTTTAATTTCAGCCAATTCAAGCATCAAAGCTTCATCAATATGATTACGTCCTGCCGTATCAAGAAGAAGCACATCATAACCGCCCAATTTAGCAGCCTGCACAGCACGTGATGCAATATCAACGGGCAGTTGTCCGGCAATAATAGGCAGACTTGCAAGTTTCGCTTGTTCTCCCAATTGGCGCAATTGCTCTTGCGCAGCAGGACGACGTGTATCTAAAGACGCCATGAGAACTTTTTTATTGTGCTTATCAGTGAAACGTTTTGCAAGCTTTGCTGTTGTGGTTGTTTTTCCGGAACCTTGCAAACCAATCATCATGACAACAACTGGCGCTGGTGCATTCAAATCACTCAGAACGCTTTCATTTCCAAGAATACGAACCAATTCGTCATGAACAATTTTAACCACCATTTGGCCTGGTTTAATTGATTTAACAATTTCGGTTCCAACAGCTTTTTCCCGAACCCTATCGGTAAAAGCACGAACAACATCAAGGGCAACATCAGCTTCCAATAAAGCGCGACGAATTTCACGCAGCGCCTCTGCAACATCCTGGTCCGACAAAGCACCACGCCCTGTTAAATGAGACAGGATAGAACCAAGTCGCTCTTGCAAGGATTCAAACATCATTTACCTCATTGTTGCAAATAAAGTTGCATAACGAACAAACCAAAATAGCACCCGAGAACGCATCGCGCCGTCGAATGTTGACCTCTGAGATCTCTTCATACCCTTGCATTGGGGTCTCAGTCGGTGGCTCCAAGTTAATTTTGTCACTGAAAGCTTGCTCCTTCAAACAATAAAACCCCAGCTTTGTCAAGTTTTATCATAAAATGTCTTTTTATACGAAGAAATAAAAACAGCAAATACTACAATACTATCCTTCAAAACTTTCAACTTCAACACGCATAAAACAACCTGTTTCTTGTTCCACATTCCATAATTTCCCACTAGAGATATCAAACCAAACCCCATGCAATGTTAAAATACCTTGATCTTTTCGGAACTTTATCCACGGAAACGTCTCTAAATTTCTCAACGAATGGCGAATAGAAAGCTGCTCTAAAGCCGTCTGTTTTTCTGGCCAAGACAGTGATTTATTACTCAAAACGACTTCTGCTGCTGGTGCTAAAAGACTAATCCATTGGCCAATAAAATCATTTGAAGGTAAAGATTTACACGTCTCCTTAAGAGCAGTATGAATACCTCCACAATGAGCATGACCAAAAACAACAATATGTTTTACCTCAAGCAATTGCACAGCATATTCAAGAGCCGCTGATGTTGCATGATATTTGTTATCAGGAGAAAAAGGCGGAACCACATTTGCCACGTTGCGCAGGGTAAAAATTTCCCCAGGCTTAGCATCAAAAATCATTTCTGGGATCGCACGCGAATCACAGCAAGCAATAACTAAAACTTCAGGTTTTTGCCCCTCGATCGCCAATTGCTGATAATGTTCTGTTTTATATGAAAAATGATTATTTATAAAGTTTTTGTAACCACTTAAAAGTCTTTCTGGTAAACGGGTCATTCTCTCTTTACTTCTAATTCTTTCTTTACTTTCATTTCATATAATTAGAAAAGCAAACTATTAATATACAAAAATACTAAAAAGTCCCTTTCATTGGTGTAAAATATTTCTTTCAAAGTACAAATTATTACTAAAAAATAATAAAAACATTGTCATTCTTTTCAAATAAAGAGCTATTTTCTTTAGGAAGAAAATGTTACAGTGTAGGAAAATATAATGGTCTGCTCTTAACTATGAAAACAAAGCAAGAAAAGACCTGAAGAGCAAAAATGGAGAGCGAATGTGTTGCAACAAACAACAATAGAAACAAAAAACACACCAGATAAAATAGAAAAAATACTTTTTGCTCAAACTGATAAAGAAGATATTGTTTATTACGAAAATACAGAACTTCAAAAAGCCGCAGCCATCGCAGTAAAAGCTTTCCATCTTCATCAGGCAGGAAAAAATACCATCTGCTTTGAACAAGATTTGACCCGCAATAACAGACCTATAACTGTTGTCACGCTTGTCAATGATAACAAACCCTTCCTTCTCGATTCTATTTTAAATGTCTTCAATCAACATAAAAACCATATTTATTTGATTGCACACCCCATTCTTGATTGTTCTTCTGGAAAACGCATCAGTCTGATGCAAATTCACATCGAGTCTTTAAACAAACAACAGATACAAAAACTTGAAAATGAACTCACCTTAGTTCTTGAGCAGGTTAATGCTGCTGTACGAGACTGGAAACCGATGCTTGAAGAAGTTGAAAAGCACATTCATGCCTATCAAACAAGCTTTCCCTCATACTACAAACAAAAAGGCGAAAAGGCTATTGAATTTCTTCACTGGCTTACAGATGATAATTTCATCTTCCTTGGCATGCGCACTTACAACTTCATCAAAGATCAGAAACCTTTAAAATCCTTTACCGCGAGTAACATTGAACTTGGCATACTCGGGGATGCTTCTATTCATATTGTTGATAATGAAAGTATGAAAGAACCTCCTCAGGAAGTCTTATCCTTTATGGAAAGTGATAACCTATTTATTGTGACAAAAGCGAACAGCCGCTCCAAAGTTCACCGTTCTGTTTGGCTCGACTATATTGGTCTTAAAATCTTTGATAAAGAAGGCCAACTCTGCGGAGAATTACGCATTGTAGGGCTTTTTACCTCTTCAGCTTATACACGCTCTATTTTGCAAATTCCTTTCTTAAAAGAAAAAGCCCAAACCATCATTCAACGCCTTGGATACAATCGTTCTGACTATTCAGGAAAAGCACTCATCAGTGTTTTAGAAACCTATCCAAGAGATGAGATGTTTCGTACTGATATTGATACATTAACAGAAAATGCCAAACTTATCCTGCAACTAGATGAGCGTCCGCGTTTGCGGGTGCTTGTTCACACTGATTCTTTTGGGCGCTTTGTTTCTATCCTTGTCTACGTGCCACGTGACCAATACAGCAGCAGCCTCCGTGAAAAAGTTGGTGAACATTTTGTTGGGCTTTATAAAGGCGACTTTTTTGAATCCTATCCGCTATTTTTAGAAAGCACTCTTATCCGTGTTTATTATATTATTCATCGCAAAGTAAGCGAAACGGTTCCACTTCACGAGCGCGCCACACTTGAACAACATGTCCGTTCAATCGCACGAAGTTGGGAAGATAGTGTTCAATCCATCGCTCTTACCCACAAAACAACAGAGCCGCAAACCCGTCTAGCCAGTGAATTTCCCAATAGCTATCGTGATTTATTCTCAGCGGAAGATGCCATTAAAGATTCCAGACACATTCTAAGTCTTCATGATAAAAAACCCCTTTTTGTGACCTTTTATCACGCACACAACAAAGAAAAACAGAACATTTCTCTTCGGCTCTTTCACCGCCATGAGGCCCTTGCTCTTTCCAAACGTGTACCACTGCTTGAAAATATGGGGTTTCGCGTTATTGCGGAACAAACCCTTAAGTTACCAGATGGCAACGGACAATCCGTATATCTTCATGATATGCAACTAGAAAGTACTTTCCAACTCTGTATCGATTTTGAAAAAGAGGGTCAAAAGCTTGCCGAAACCTTTGAAGCCATTTGGGCACAAAATGCTGATAATGACGCTTTTAACGCCCTCACCCAAACTGCTGAGCTTGATTGGCATGAAATTGTTATTTTGCGCCATTACGGGCGTTATCTCCAACAAGCTGGAATTCCTTATTCGCAAGACCGCGTCGCCCAGACTTTAAATACTTATCCTGATATTACTAAAGAGCTTTATGCTTTATTCCATTTAAAATTTCATCAAAGTCATCCAGCAAAAGAACGAGAAAGAAACCAACAGATTATTCAAAAGCGCATTGAAGAAAAACTACAGAAAGTATCTGGTTTAGATGATGATCTTATCTTACGCCGTTATTGCAACCTTATCGATTCGAGTTTACGAACAAATGCCTTTACCCCTCTTAGCGATGGCAGTCCTCGGCGTATTTTAGCCACCAAATTAAATCCGCGCCAAATTGAAGGTTTGCCTGAACCACGACCTTATCGAGAAATTTTTGTTTATGGACCAGAAGTTGAAGGGGTCCATTTGCGTTTTGGACCTATCGCTCGTGGCGGAATTCGTTGGTCTGACCGCGCATTAGATTATCGTACCGAAGTGCTTAGCTTAGTCAAAGCCCAACAAGTTAAAAATGCGGTTATTGTTCCTGCCGGTGCAAAAGGTGGATTTTATCCCCATCGCCTTCCTCAAACAAATGACCGTGCTCTCATCATAGAAGCAGCACGACAGGCTTATACAGACTTTATCACGGCTTTACTCTCCATCACAGACAATCTGGTTAACGGTAAAATCAGTGCGCCCCACAATATCATCTGTCATGATGATCCTGACCCCTATTTTGTTGTCGCAGCAGACAAAGGGACAGCCACCTTTTCTGATACAGCCAACGCTATCAGCCAAGAAAAACGCTTTTGGCTCGATGATGCTTTTGCCTCTGGTGGCTCAGCAGGCTACGACCACAAAGAAATTGGTATTACAGCCAAAGGCGCATGGGAAGCCGTCAAAAGACATTTTCGAGAATCATTTAATCACGATATTCAAACAGCACCCTTCACCTGTATTGGTGTTGGTGATATGTCTGGTGATGTCTTTGGTAATGGAATGCTCCTTTCCAAACAAACAAAATTGATTGCTGCTTTTGATCACCGCGATATCTTTATTGATCCAAATCCAAACATAGAGGAAAGCTATGCAGAGCGCAGGCGTCTCTTCAAACTTCCTCGCTCGAGCTGGCAGGATTACGACCAAAGCAAATTATCAAAGGGTGGTGGTATCTTCTCACGAAAAGAGAAAACCATTACACTCTCACCTGAAGCAGCAAGAGCCATCGGTTTCGACAAACAAACAGGAACCCCCTTTGAAATTATCTCTGCTCTTCTCAAAGCCCCTGTTGATCTTTTATGGTTTGGTGGCATTGGTACTTATATCCGTGCGACAACAGAAAATGATGCCCAAGTAGGAGATCGTGCAAATGATGCAATACGCATTACCGGAGAACAGGTACGTGCAAAAATTATTGGCGAAGGTGCTAATCTTGGTGTTACACAACGTGGACGGATTGAATATGTCTCAAATGGTGGTCGCTGCAATACGGATGCCATTGACAATTCTGCCGGTGTGAATTGTTCAGATATTGAGGTCAATCTCAAAATTGTTCTTGCATCAGCACTTCGTGCTAAAACACTCACCCGCGAAGAACGCAATAAACTCTTAAAAGAAATGACTCCTCAAGTCGAACAACTCGTCCTGCGCAATAATTATCTACAACCCCTTGCCCTTTCTTTAGCAGAAAGCCAAGGCACGGCTGATTTACCCTATCAAATACGCTTCATGCATGATTTGGAACAAAGAAAGCTTCTAGATCGCAGAGTTGAAGTGCTCCCTGATGAGCAAGTTTTACGGCAAAGAACAACCCAAGGCAAAGGTCTTATCCGTCCAGAGCTTGCCGTTATTTTTGCCTATGCTAAATTAACGCTCAAAGAAGAAATTGCCAATAGCCCCATTGTTGATGATCACTATTTCAACGCAGCTTTGCTGAATTATTTTCCAACCCAAATTCAAGAAAATTTTGAGAAGGAAGTCATTAACCATCAATTGCGTCGTAATATTATTGCAACGCTGATTGCTAACGATATTGTCAATCGTGGTGGTCCTACTTTTGTTAATCAACTACGCGATGCAACAGAAAAAAAGGCTGAAAATATTATTCGCGTTTTCATTGCCATCCGTGATGGTTTTGAAATTCCTCAATTGTCTGATCAAATTGATAAACTTGATAACAAAATACCCGGTCTTGTCCAAAACAAATTCTACGCAGCAATAACCTCAATGCTTTTTGAAACAACCAATTGGGGTTTGCACAACATGGATCTCTCAAGTCCATTAGAAGAAATTGTAAAAACACTAAAACAAGCCCGTAGTGTTATTGAAAAAGAGCTTATGCATTCTCATGATAACGATATTAAGCAAAAAATTGAAGAAAAAGCACAACACTACAGTGAAGAAGGAGCACCAAAAGCATTAGCAAAACAATTAGCTCTCTTGGAAGCTGCTCCAACTATCTGTGATATTTCTTTAATTGCAAAACAAAGCAACAGCGATCTTATTAAAACCGCAGGAATCTATTTCTCATTTGCGCAAATCATTCGTATAAACCGAATTAACGAAGCGAGAAGAACAATTCCTATCCTTGATTACTATGATAGTATGGCTTTAAACCAAGCCAAAGAAAATGTTTCCAAAAGCTTACGGAAAATCGTTATGAAAATTCTCAAAAATTATGGAAAAAAAGAGGACCCTTTTGCCACTTGGAAAAAAACAAAAGAAGACGATATTCATAATATCACAAACCGCATTAGCGCTCTTATTGAAAATGATCTTAATATTTCTCGTTTTACTTTTGCAGCAGGATTGATTTCTCAACTTCAAAATATTGGCTTTCAAACTTAAAATGAGTATAAAATAACTCAGTTAAAAACTCCCATTCTATCCTACAACAGCAAACTAGCAAGGTACAGAGTGGGGGGCATTTTGAGATAAAGCACCCAAAATAAAAATCCTGCCCCTTATCACGATAGAATTTCTTGTAAACATTTTCAAAACGTCAACAAGATTGATTTATCAACGTAAAAGCATCAACTTTCAGATTTAAAAGCAGAACAAAACGGCTAAGCTTTTATCCCTGTTCTATCCATCAATGACCAATATCAATGTAATCTGACAATAGATTTTATACCAAGTGGAATTAGAAAGGAATATGTAATAATTTATTGTTTTGGTAACTATTTTTTACCATTCAATGCGCGTTTTGTAAAAATGGATTTTGAACATCTGAATATCGAAAAAATAGTAAAAAATGGCAAAAATCGAAATTTTGTAACAAAAAGGATAACGGGCTTTGAAAGCTCTTTAAAGACCTTTGAGAGCTCCTTATAAATCATTTAAAAATAAAATGAATTGGTACAGACCTTAAATAAAAATATATAAAATCTGCTGACAAGCTACAATCAACAAGGGAAGAACGGAGGCACTATCCCGCATTTTTAAACAGAGCATCAAAAATAAAAAATAATATTTGAAAACTATAGGATTGGCAGCAAATAAATGCTGTAAGGTGTCAAGAATCTCTGCAGATGAACCAAAAAACAAATTCAAATTTTTCTGTCAAATATCTTTCATTATAAAAACATAACGCATTGATTTACAATCATAACTTTATCATTTTGCATATTATAAGGAGAGTCATAGTATCCTAAGTTTCTCTCATTGCGATCTTGTTTATATTGAATCAATCAAAATCCCCTTACCCTTACATATTGTATTCTTTAATAGGGTCATGTCCTTCACGTAAAACAGAGCGCCATTAATTTGCACATTCACCGGATTGTTTTAAAGAAATATCTCTTAAGGCACCCAAGATCATTTCACGACAGCGCCCATGAATAATGAATAGTATAATGGTAAATCCACTGTGCCCCCCTATCTTTACGCTTGTGAGGAAGCAAGATGGCACCGTCATACACTTTGCCAGCCCGTGGATGTTGCGACAGACCTTGATACTTAAGACAATTCATAAGAGCCATTTTACTCCTTTCTTATACAAATTTTATCCACACGCTAATCCCGCTTATAACATGCAAGCGAATGATTTTGATTGCTTCAACATAAACAGATTCGAAATGAGAGAATCTTACGATATCCAAAAATCTCATTAAAATACAAAACAGTGAACACTTTCTATAAATCAATATCTTGCCATACAGACACGCTCTTGAAAATTTCTTCTCAAACTTAAAGTGGAGCAAGTCGACCAAGTTCTAAAAAACCCAGTTTTACCCATCCATGACTAATAGTTAAAGGAAGAACGGGGGCGCCATCTGCGTTTTTAGGAAGTGTACTCAAAATAAAAAATAATGCTTGAAAATTATCCGCTTCTTCAGGAAACAAGTGTTGCAAAGTCTCAAGAAACTTCATGTGCTGTATACAGACAAGTTCAAATGTTGCTGTCAAATATCCTTCATCATCAAAAGAAAAAGGTCCACTGATACGTACCCCACCACCTGTATGAAAAGCCAATTCACCATGCTTTAAGATGCCACTTTTTCCATAGAGATGCTGTCTCCAATTTTCTCCTCCTTTTTCAGATAGAAGAGAAACATCATTTAAAATCCATTTCAAATTGCCATCAATTTTTGGAACTTCAACAAAAGAAGATATAAAAATTGGAGAAACATCAAAGCCATCAAAAGTCATATTTCCTGAGAAATGATTCTTTTCACGTTTAAGATCAAGATGCAAGAATTCTGTCGTTATTTTTTGAGAGACATCTTTTGGCTCTAACTTCTGGACAGCCACATCAGGAATATCTTGCAAAGATGTCCGATCTTCAACATTTTGTTGTGTTGTCTTTTTATCCGCCGTTTTTGATCCCACGACTTCTTGAAGCTTTTGATCCTCAAGAGGAGAAAATTCAAGCCCTTCAGCTATAAGCTTCAATGTCTGACCTGTTTTCCAATAAGGTTCTGTTTCAATCACCAAATTGCGCCAACGAGATACTATGGAAGTTTTTCCAGAAAAAACAATTGATGCAGGAGAATTAACATTAAATTCGACCAAATGAGGCGCATAAATTGGTGCACCAGCCGTTAAACGCCCCGTCGATAAAGAAATCCCATATAAAGGCCAAGAAAATTGAAACTTGTCACAAACAATACCGATACGTAAAGGATAACCACTCTTGCGCACATCCTCACACACCGCCGTCATATTATCGGAAGATGCTTTTGCGGATATATCAGAAACATAGTTTTCTATTTTACGTGAAAAAAAAACCAGAAAGCACTATAAATAAGGATCAGAGCAAGGCAAAACAGCCCACAAAATAAATAGCGCAAAGAAAAACTTTTTTGTGATGATGGTATTTGAGAGGATTTAGACAACTTTAAAACTTTCTTTATCTTTTGATTTTCACCCCACCCTAAAAAGGATAAAGATTCTTAACATTCAACAATCTATCAACAATCCAGCTTTTTAATCTATCGGGTTTTATCCGCTGACCACTTCATGGAATTCATCGTCTCCCGCCCCAAAATACAAAATCTCGTAAACTCAAAAAGCAAGATTCTCTTAAAAAGACCTTTAACAAAAAACACCTTATATGTAAAGGCTTACATGATTTTTCTATCTTTAACCTTAAAAAAACCCACTATTTTACAACACAATAAAAATGTTAACAAACAGCGCATACTCACACAAGTGCGGTCGGTGTACAGAAGATCTGCCGTAATGCACCTTCAAACCATTGGCTTAAAGCTCGATCATAGATTAAACGCCCCTTTAAATGTGCACAAGCAGGTTGAGCACCTTTTTCGGTCAATTTATGTGCTGAACGCACCAATAAACGCCGCATCATAGCGCGTGTAAATTCAGCATGAAACTGTAAACCCCATGCATTGTTTCCATAACGGAAAGCCTGCGTAGGATATGTATCTCCTGTTGCCAAAAGCATTGCCTCTTTTGGTAAATCATAAATACCTTCATCATGAAAATGGTAGACCATTTCTGGCCAATTCATCAATTCCTTCCCTTGTGGGGTTACTTCTAGTGGATACCAGCCCACTTCAACAGTCCCATCACTTCTTGTACCAACGCGCGCACCTAAATTTCGCGCTAACATTTGCGCTCCCAGACAAATACCCAAAAAAGGCTTGTTTTCCTTTAGCGATAACGAAATCCAATCAATTTCCTCACCAATATAAGCTTCACTGTCATTCACACTCATCGGTCCCCCTAAAATAACAACACCAGCGTAATGTTCCAATGTGTCAGGGAGTTTTTGTCCAAAAATAGGATGATAAACATCAAGGACAAAACCATTTTGTTGTAAAAATTTTCCCAAACGACCAGTATAGTTAGACCGCCGATGAATAACGACTGCAATTCTTGGCTTGCTATTTTTTTGTTTTTTACCAAGACATCTCTGATGTAAAAACATTTTCTAACCAATCACCCCTGTAACAAAGCAAAACTTCGTTTTTTTAAAGCATAAGAGAATAATTTTATTGGACAAGATGAATAATAAATTTTTTTCTTCTACATTCATTGCTTCTTCTGAAAAAACACTCAAGTTATCCTATTGATGCAATTTAAAATAAACGAAATTTTTTTCTCGATAAAAACGTCCCTTCTTCTTCTGTTTTAACCCCCGGATCATCAACGTTTAAATGAATTTGGCTGAATGTTTTCTCATCTTGTTTTTTTATATCTTGTTTCTCCACCTGCATATTATACAAAAAAGAATCATCTAAAGGCGTTTTTTCAAAGCTCTTATCTACAACAGCATCACTTTTTCCCACAGCATCCTCTTTATCGTGACTTTTTGGCACAATATTGACTGCCTCTAATGTAAGAGAAGGTACATGGGGAGGCGCTTTCCATTCAAAACAACCCAAACGTCCACTGATTGGAGAAACAGCTGACCAAGAAGAAAAAATGGATCCCTCACACATCCATACTGGATCACGTTCAGCACGAAGTGCCAAGGAAAGCCATTGACGCACAGCGCCTTGATTGTTTCCCTGTGCCTCTTCAATATCTGCCAATAATAAATAAACACTTTCCCGTGGATGATGCTGCAATGCTTTTTGTGCCTGCTCTCTTGCTAATGCTATTTCACCAGCATCCAAAGCAGCTTTGGCAATAAGGAAAGCCGACTCAAATGCATCTTTATTATAAGAAGCAAGTGTCTTAGCCCTTTTCAATCGCCCAATGGCTCCTTCTTCTCTTTCAAGATAAAGCGTCCCCAAATCAGGATGAGGATCCTTCTTCCAAGCCGCTATAATCATTTTATCCGCTTTACGTATTTCATTTAATTTATAAAGAATATCAGCAGCTATAATTGTTATTGGAACAAAATCAGGCGCCAATTTATGGGCTTTCAAAATGGCTTCACGAGCTTTTACAGGATACGTATCAAACAAATGAAGTGCTTGCCCACTTAACAGTAAAACCTGTATATGCTGTCGCTCTTGAGTCGAACGAACAGAACGTGGGAGAGCTTTTTGCGCTTTTTCAAAAACAGTAAGTGCCTTATCCCATTTACCCTCAGCACCCAACCGATCAAGCACTGCCTGATGCGCCCATAAAAGCGCCGGAGATAAAGTGAGTGCCTCTTCTGCATATTGTTGCGCGGCCTCATAAGCCTTACTCTTCATCGCTTCACGAAACAAACCGTAAAGTCCAACCAGTTGTGTTGAATCTTCCTTTCTCATCTCCTCAAAAAGACTGATGGCACGAACAGAGTTATTTTGTAAAGACAAGGTTTGTGCTTTTAAGAGTTTTACCAACGGTTCTTGTTTTCCTGCAAGATATTTAGCAACCCGTTCCTCCATTTTTTGTGCAACCATACTATCACCAGCAAAAGTTGCAAGAATTCCCTTTGAGAGAGCTTCATAACCGCGCTTTCGATGGCGTTTATAAAAATAATTGGAAAGAGCACTCGGCAGGGAAAAAAAGAAAGACAATAACCACCATAAAAGTACCAGCGTTACAAAAAGCAAAGTCAGCACACTTAACATTGTAAGCAATGAAGCAGAAAATCTGAAGTTCAAAAATGTGAAGACAAAAACACCATTGTGATTAGCAACCCACCCAAAAGCTAAGCCGAGGATACAAACAATAAAAGTATAAATAAAAACACGTATCATCTGGATCCTATTTACATCTTTGTTGCCTTAAAAGACCTTTGTTGTACCGACAACAGCAATTGCTGCAACAATTGTTGAACAGTAACATGTCTTTCAAGCTTCTGAACAAAATCCATTGAAACATCTTTTGCATTTTGGGGCAATGATTGCCATTCGCTCAAAGCCTTTTCGTAATCACCAGCTTGGATAGCAACTTCCATGCGCGCAGCAATGGCCCCCAGGGTTGTCCCTTCAACATTTCCAATCGGTCGTGAAACAACGAGCCCTTTTATCCACGCTAAAATTCTGTCAAAAAAACCAGCATCTGACGCAACAATATTTTGCGTACCAACAATTGCATCAGCAACATGAGCAAAATCAACTGAAAGCTGTGCTGAACTTGGAAGCCCTACAGTGGCTGTCTTTTGCAACACATCAAGTCCATCAATCGAGGGTGATAATTGCTGTAACAGCTTTAATTCATTGCTATAAGACCCACCCCGTTCTACAGCATTTTTTAATGAACTGATTGCTGTAAAGAGCGCCGTATCTATTTCTCTTTTCTCACTTTCTCTTTTCTCACTATTTTTAACAGTAATTTCCTCCTGAAATGCTTCCAACTGTTTTTTTAACGCAGCAAGATCATTTGCATTGCTCTGTCCAACAGACAAAGCCATTTCTATCTCTTTTGGCGCCCCAACAAGAGTTTGTACAGCCTCTTCAAGAACTTTTACTTTTTCCTCTAAAATTGCAAAAGCTTGCCTACTTTCTTCTTTCGATAACTCATTATTTGTCGTTGTTTTAAACTGTTGTGATGAAAAAGAAGAAAACTCTGCTTTTAACGCATCAATTTCTTGAAACACCCGCTCCAATTGTTTTCTTGTTTCTTCACCTTGGCTTTTTGCAGCTTTAGCAATCTGCAAAACGTTTTTCTCTCCAACTGAATTTTCCACAAAGGGAGAAGGAAACAAACCCGCCCATTGAAGCACCACAAAAACCCCCAAGGCAATGCTTCCCCCTAGAATCCCTGAAAGAAGCAACAAAAGCCAAGCCGTACGAGAAGTACTTTTATCCTGAGCTTGCATATTCTGTTTTTCTTGTGCATGAGATTCTACAGAATCTTGTATTTTTTTCTCTGAATCATGGGAAACAACTTCATGTTCAATGACGGGCTTCTTACGGCGCGTACCAACATAATGTGATTTAACTTTTGGTTTTGAAGAATCGACCATCTCTGTCACTTTTTGTGCACATTTTCTTTGATGATAAAATAATAAAATGAAAAAAGTTTTAAAGATGAAGCTTTTCTCAAATATCTTTGTTTACTTTACATTCCTTTTACAAAGAGTATAACTTTATAGAAATTTTCTAAATAACATTTTTCTCAGTAATATTTACAATGATAAACTTTAATAGACAAGTTTTTAAAAACACATCTGAATTTTATACTAAAAATACAGCTTCATTTGTTAATCAAGAATGCCATAAAATTCAAAATAAGGATTAAAATGCATTCTCTCATAGAAAAATCAATTCTTAAGAGAAATCCTTTGCATCTTTTTCTGTTCATGATACGCACGTAGGAAAGAAGCTTCAATATAAGGTCCCCTTTAAAATGCGTCTGTTGGGAATAGAAACAAGTTGTGATGAAACGGCTGCGGCTGTCATTGAATACAATAATGAATTAAACAGCCGAATTCTTTCCAATATTGTTTGGAGTCAAATTGATCATCATGCCCCTTACGGCGGTGTTGTTCCTGAAATTGCTGCTCGTGCCCATGTTGAAATTCTTGATCATTTAATTCTTCAAGCCCTCACAGAAGCAAACATAAAATTAAAAGATATTGATGGCATTGCAGCCACCAGTGGACCTGGTTTGATAGGGGGGCTATTGGTAGGCGTTATGAGCGCAAAAGCACTCTCTCTTGCCACTGGAAAACCATTTATTGCTGTAAATCACTTAGAGGGGCATGCTTTAACAGCTGTATTAACGCACAATGTCAAGTTTCCTTATTTATTACTTTTAGTTTCAGGGGGTCATACACAAACAATCCTTGTTCATGGAATAGGCAACTATCAGCGTTTAGGAACCACCATTGATGATGCATTAGGAGAAGCCTTTGATAAAACTGCCAAACTTTTAGGTCTTCCTTATCCTGGTGGACCAGCACTTGAAAAAGCAGCTTTATTGGGTGATAAAAATCGCTTCCCTCTTCCACGACCTTTAAAAGGTGAAAAACGGTTAGATTTTTCCTTTTCAGGACTCAAAACAGCTGTTCGACAAGCCGCAACAGCCATAGCGCCTCTTACAGAAAATGATGTTGCTGACATTGCAGCAAGTTTTCAAGCTGCCGTGACCGATACAGTGCGTGATCGTGTTCATTTGGCTCTACAACACTTTACCAACCAATATCCTCTCTCTCATAATCAAGGAAAGCATTCTCCTGCTTTAGTTGTCGCGGGCGGCGTGGCTGCAAACCGAGCACTTCGCTCTACATTGCAAGAACTTGCTCACCAACATGGTTTTGAATTTATAGCGCCTCCTCTTTCCTTGTGTACCGATAATGCAGCCATGATTGCTTTTGCCGGTGCACACAAGCTCGCACAAGGAGAAACGAGCTCTCTTGATATTGCTCCTCGCTCACGCTGGCCATTAGATGAAAAAGCCATACCCTTGATCGGGATGGGACGCCGTGGGACAAAAGCATAAGAAAATTAATTTTCCTCACCTTTCAAAGAACGAAGATTTTCACTCAATCCGGTCTGTAAACATCCAGATGGTTATTGAATCAATTTTCCACCTGCAAACGATTTTATTTGCGTCTCATTTCACACGATTCACTCAACTCAAAGCGCGATAGGCAAACTTAAATATTCATCATATATTTTAAAAACACTTCATACTTCAAGGAAACTTGCCCTATATCACCACACCTCAAATGACAATATTTTATGGCATAATAAGACGCACCCTACCCCACCAAGTATAATATCAAACTATTCTTTGACACCATAACCTTTGACCATTTATTTTGTTTCACAACCATTGTAGTAACTCTTCAAAACTAATTTTCTTGCTAAATTTTTTCCAATGCACCTCTAGTGAGAACGTTTCAAACCACAGCCGAAAAGATAGTCAAGCCTCCACATAGCTGAGCAATTTTAAGTCTATTTTTTTATGATACATTTTTCTGCTAAAAGATAAGAAAAATACAACATTATTAATTGGAGCGTACTCCTCTATTACAAATTATTTTGAAACCAAAAACAGATAATACCCGTTCTTTACTCCGTTTTAAAAATCATCATTGATGGTGTTACAAAGATGCTTATAAATAATATGCACATGATGAATGCATAGCAATCTATGAAAAAGGAAAACGTATGGCTTATTGGCTTTTTAAATCTGAACCTCATAAATGGTCATGGGAGATGCAAAAGAAAAAAGGAGCGGATGGCGAACAATGGGATGGTGTCCGCAATTATCAAGCCCGTAATAATATGCGTGCCATGAAATATGGTGATAAAGGCTTTTTTTATCACTCAAATAAAGGTTTAGAAATTGTAGGCATTGTCGAAATATGTGCTGAAGCACACCCTGATTCTACAAGCTCTGATCCACGCTGGGAATGTGTGGATATCCGTGCACTTTGTGACATGCCAACACCTGTTTCATTAAAACAAATTAAAGCCAATCCCAAGCTAGCAAATATGGTTCTGGTCAATGCCAGCCGCTTATCAATACAACCGGTGACAGAAGATGAATGGAAAGAAGTGTGTTTAATGGGCAACCTTAAGAAGGAAATGCTTTTATCTTAAAACAATCATTTTTATTCATCTAATCATATGAAAAAATACTTCCTAGTACAGAAGAGCGAGCACAATGCATCCCTTTACGTGTTCTCATGCTAATATATTTTTCCTTGTTATTTTTTTTATTCTACACCCTTTCTCAATACAGCCCGCTAAAATTGCACAAACACTCTGTTCATGATCCATCTTTTCAGCATGACTCAAGGGCAGACTTACTCAACGATTATAATGGACAACACGACGAGCACGACACCGACCATTTCGTATACAAATGCAACGAAAAAACAATAAAAATGACCGTGAAATTCTCCTAAACAGTACTATGTACTAGATATTATACAATTCTCTTCACGCTTAAAAACACATCATACTGATTTATAAGGAGTGTTCATTGCTCGCATGTGAAATGAGAGTCCCTTCATACCGTAAGATTTTTCTCATTCCAAACCCGTTCCATGTTCAATCAATCAAAATCATGTCCTTTGCACATTAAAAGCAGAAAAGTCTTCGTGGATCAAAAACATATCTTTTATAAAGAGTCTCAAATACCAAGGGTCTCAACATTGAGAAGCCCCAAGCATATGATGGTACCGGCTTGTTTCTCTCTAATATAAGCGTAAAGAGGTGGTATCCAATGGCAAAAAACGTTCTAGCTTATAACACAACGCTTTCAATCAATGTATAAATATTCTGCGCACAATGATATATCTTCTTTTTAGCAAACGACCATAAAATCATAAAAGTTTATTTTTTAGAGACTCTCTTTTTAAACTTTCCTCTTTTAATTTTTCTTGCATGAAATCTCATTTTTTATGAAACTACTCTTTACCAATCAGTGCATTAACATGCCGATAAGGAACAACATGAACAACTATACTTTTTTAATCGTTGAAGATGATGATCTACGCCCCATTTTGGTAGAACAATTGCAAATGCATCAAGAGTTTGAAATTTTCCAAGCAAAAACAGCTGAAGGGGGAATGAAAATAGTCCAAGAAGAAAATATTGATCTCGCTATTTTAGGACTTGCACTTCCTGATCTTGAGGGTCGCAAAGCCGTTAAACAATTACGCACCCAAGGATTTCGCGCCCCCATTATCATGATCACGAATAATGATACAGACTGCGATACCATTTTAGATCTTGAAACAGGCGCCAATGATTATGTGACAAAACCCTTTCGCTTTGCGGTGTTATTAGCGCGAATTCGAGCACAGTTGCGCCAATATGACCAAAATGAAGACTCAATCTTTCATATTGGCCCCTATACTTTTAAACTAAGACAAAAACTCCTTCTTGATCAATGCAACAATGAAATCTATCTCACAGAAAAAGAAGCAGCAATTCTCAAATGCCTTTATTATGCTAATGATAAAATTGTCAGCCGTGAAACATTGTTAGAACAAGTGTGGGGGTATAATGAAAACGTTATCACCCATACTTTAGAAACCCATATCTATCGTTTACGACAAAAAATCGAAAATGATCCCTCCAATGCACAAATTCTTATGACAGATCAAAATGGTTATCGTTTAAACCTCTAATTTGATATGGATCGTTTCAAAAATAATTTTAATATTTTCAATCTTTCTTTGCATTAAAACAAAAACAAGGCTGAAAAAAATGCTTACATGCTATTTGAGTAGTGCTGTATAAAACTGCCCTTATCGGCACTCTTATGACAAAATACAGCCCCCATTATGAAAATATTCCAACACGAAAACCCGCAATAAAAATGCCTTTTACGATATACTTGGCAGCTTCTGCTTCATATGTTTTTGCTCTCTTTAAAATTTTAAATATATTTCGCATACAAATAATCGTAAGATCTCGTAGCAACATTGCTTTATCATAACCATTTTCTTTAGCATATCGATATTCATGATTATTTTTTAAAGATGCCGCTTCACGCGCTGCTTTACCTCACACTTACTCACCTAAATTGAGAGATATTTTTTCTCCATCCTTTACTTATCTTCTCTTAAGAAACAGGATAATAGTTATATGATATGTTTATCCTAACGATAAAGAAAGCCATTAAGCAGCCCCATCTTTATGTTGAACAAAAGGGCAGGCTAGCACCATCACATACTTGGGCCTGTTCTAAAATGTTGCGATAATCTTACAACTCTTGAGACAGTCTATAAGAAACATGTTCTTTCTTATCCAATTTTTAGCCACATGGTCTACCCGTTTGTTACCTGAAAGCAAATGATTTTGTTTGATTCAATATGAGGGCAATTTGAGATGAAAGAAGCCTCATAAATTTGCGGTCCTTATACCAATGACAAAATGATTAATGATCTTTATAAATTAAAATATTTCTTGTCTGTGGGGATAAAGCAGGAATAAAAACACGTCGCGACTGACGACGCTGTACAAGCAACCCCTGATAAACACGTTTTTGTGCCTGACAGATTAAGAGTCCACCAAAATAAGGAAAAAGATGGCGTGCAAATGGCTCATAAAAAAATGAGAACAATCGCGAAACATGACCTGTAGAGGGTATATAATGGACAATTTCTTGGATTGCTTCAGAAACAAAATTTGTTTTTTCAAATAAACGCGTAATCTGTTGCCGAGTATAGGGTTCGCCATAACCAAAGGGTGTAGTCGTATTGCGTGCCCAAAAACCAGAGCGATTAGGAACAATGACAATCAAATGACCATTGGGTGCTAAAACACGCCATATTTCATTCAACGTTTCAAATGAATTCTCTGTATATTCTAATGCATGGACCAATAAAATACAATCAACTGATGCATCAGAAAGCGGTAAATCTTCTTCAAAAACAAGCGCTGTAGCAACTTGCTCAACACAAGGCCAAGGCGAAGCTCCTTGCCTAGCTGGCATAAAAGCAAAACATTGTTGGGTACGATCACGTAATGTAGAAAGATAGGGAAGTGTATACCCCAACCCCATAACCCGTTTATCCGTAAGATTAGGCCACCATAAATTCAATTGGTCACACAGCGTCTTTTGTACACGCAGTCCAAGAGCAGAAGCATAAAAATCTTTCAGTGTGACAATATCCAATTCAACATACCATATAGAAACAAATTTCAAATATTACAGATTTTCATATACTAAACCTATATGGACTTCTACTCTTTCTCCACAATAGCGAACATTTTAATATTTCACATTCCAAACCTAAATGGTCAAAAAAGCAGAACAACAGGATGATGATTGCATGATAAGCACCTCATTTTCTTTTGAGCTGAATTCCATAGAGGTTTCTTCTATGCTACTTCTGATATCAATTAAGAAAAAAGCCAACAATTGGTTAATTAAAATGAAGCAACCTTTCGAGATAGTTTTTCTCTACTTCTGGAATATGTTCCTTACCAAGGCGTTTGCGAATTTCATCCAAAATTTGCTGCGTACGCATTTGATCACTTTCTTGTGGAAGAGCCTCACCTTCTTGTCCTTCATTTGTTTTTGAAGAAAGTGGACGCCCTAATGGATCTTTCGGACCAGAATCAGCATTTTTATCATTCCCTGTTTCTTTGAGTGTTTCACGCATTTTTTTCAAAACACTTTGAGCACCCTGCCGCAAAGATTCTAAAGCATCAGACTGATTTTGTATAGATGCCTGATGATTTCCATGATCAAGAGCATCTTCTGCAGAATTCATTTTTTCTTCCGCCTTTTTTAAGGCATCACCTGTTTCAAATCCTTGTTCTGATAATTCTTTTTCTAATGTTGATAATTCAGACTGCAATTCAGCCTGACGTTTTTTTAAAGATTCTTTTTGATTTTCCGGTATATGTTCCCCACGTTTTTGTCCCATCTCTAACTGATGCGTTTCATTGAGAATTTCTTGCTGACGACGCATTAAATCTCCAAGTTGGTCCATCTTTTCTTTCATTTGTGCAGATTGACTTTTTTCTCCTTCATTTTGATTGCCTTTTTGCACCTGCAAATGGTCAAGCGTCTGTTCAATTTCCGCCAAGAGTTGTTCCGCTGCTAAAGAAGAGCCGGTTTTGGCCATTTCCTCAATGAGATTCAGTTTTTCTTGTAATGTCTCTTCAGAAAGATTAGGATTTTTTGAGCTTTTAGACTTTTTAGAAACTTGACTATCTGGTGCTTTTTCAGCCAAAGCTTGAATATACGCATCCATAGCTTGACGTAAATCTGCCATAAGCCGTTCGATTTCTTCTGCTGGAGCACCATACCGTAGTGCATCTCGTAAAGCAGCTTGTGCTTGTTTTAAATTTTTCTGCACGGATTCAAGCTGATTGCCTTCAATACCTAAAGCAATCTGCCATAAATAATCCACCACATCGTACAAATCCTCTTCTGTTTGTGCCAAAGAAAGCCTTGTCCACGCACTTTGTAGAACGAGAAAATGCGCTACATTTTGAAGCCCTTTTTCTGGACGCACCAGCAAAGCAGAAAGCATATCCAATACACGCTCTCTCGCAGAAATATCAAGAGCAAGTAAACGGCGCAATTCACTCACCGCACGCGCAACAGGATTTGAAAAAATACGCTGCGGTAATATCATAACAAAAGTTTTGCTACGCCCTTTCTGCCCTGCGCCATCTTCTGCCACCAAAGTAATTTTGACTTGTGAACCTGCCCATGGATGGGCTGATACATCGTGTACTGTGCGCATTTTACCCTTTCCACCGCGTGGAAGAAGAAGCTTTATTTCCGGTGCCTTATAAAGAGAAGAAGCATTTTTATTCTGAGGAAGGAAAGGCTCTATTTCAACAAAAGCCTTTGTCACACCATAATCATCATCCAATTCATACCGTAGCTCTAATGACCCTGTTAAAATCCGCCCTGGTTTCTCCAGCCAACAAATTGTTGGAAAAGCGTCTTTAATCATCTGTAAATGCCACTGCTGTTTTTTACGACGTGATGATACAAACAAATCCATTGAATGCTTTAAATGTGTTTCAAAATGAATAATTGGATCATTCAAGGCTGTTTTTTCATTTTTCTCTGAAAACGAAATTTCCTGTCCATCTTCTACAGACTTTGCTTTTACCGTAACACCAGCGCCATTGACCACACGCACAACCACATCACTTCCTTCAGGAATTTCCAGTTGTGTCTTCTCATCTTTTGTCAAATAAATAGGGGCAACACCGGTATAAGCAGGGGGTGTTACCCAAGCATCAATCCGCATGAATTTTTCATCAACAACAGGACGAAAATCAAAGGCATCAGCTAAACGCCCCCCTTGTGAACCAAAAGAAAAACTAAAAGCACACACAAAAAGGAGAACACACAAAGCCCTCAAAGCCAAAGGATCATAAGCCGCACTATTAAGCGAGATAAATCCAGTTTTTAAATGGTGTAATTGTTTTGCCATTCGACGTTGATGTTCACGCCAAATAACAGCACTAAAATCTTCCTTATTTTCAGAACAGACATAATCTGTCTGAATATTCAAAGGCTGGTGTTTAAGACCATTAACGCGTTCAAGACGGTGATCCACTTCCCGCATTGTGGGAAACCTAAAACCAATAAGAAAAAATAAACTCGCTCCAGCACAAACAAGCATAACCCCTAGTAAAAGCCAATGAGGCCAATATCCTAAAATACCAAAAAGCCCCAACCAACTAAACGAACAAAAAAGACTGAAAACCACGAAAAATGGCAACAATCGTACCCATATCCGTTCAAATAAAAGAATCCCCCACATCAAAATGCGCACACACAAAAGCTTCATTGTAAAGCTCTTGATGTTTTTATTTTTTATAAACAAGCATTTTTCCCCTTTTACCGTGATGTATTAAGATCATAAAATCCATACAAGACAATTTCCAGAAAATAAATTATTTCATCAAAGTTTAGTAAAAATAAGACCAAAAACATTTAAGAATGTTCAACCCAATCAGGAATACGATCACATTCCATCAATTGCGCATAATCAAGACGTGGACGAATAACCGCATAACGCGTATCTTGAACGAGAACTTCAGGGATCAAAAGTCGACTATTATAAGTACTCGCCATCACGGCACCATAAGCCCCAGCTTGTGTAATAGCCAAAAGATCACCAGGTGCCAAAATTGGCAAGCAACGATCTAATGCTAAATAATCACCAGTCTCACAAACGGAACCCACAATATCTGCACGAATAAGGGAGGCGTCTTTTGCTGCTTGTTTCACAAGGACGACATTCTGCCAAGCATCATAAAGCGTTGGACGCATCAGATCATTCATCGCCGCATCTACAATAACAAAATTCCGCCCTTGCCCCCTTTTTAAATAGAGAACAGAGGTTACCAACACACCAGCTTGACCCACAATGCTCCGCCCAGGCTCCACAATAATATTAATCCCTAAAGGAGCAATATGCTTCTTTACCAGCGCAGCATAATCAAAAGGGGAGGGTACAGTATGTTGTTCACAACCATAGGCAATACCAAGCCCGCCGCCAATATCTATATGCGTTATTGCATAACCATCGTTCCACAATTGACGCACCAAATCTGCGATAAGAGGAAACGCCTCCTCAAACGGCTTTAAATCACAAATTTGACTGCCAATATGCATATCGATACCGCAAACCTGCAATCCAGGTAAAGAGGCCGCCTTTTTGTAAGCTTCTCTTGCCAACAACAATGGAATACCAAACTTATTTTCGGATTTTCCTGTTGTAATTTTCTTATGAGTCTTTGCATCAACATCTGGATTAATGCGCAATGAAACACGCGCTGTTTTTGACAGCGCAACAGCACGTTGTGACAACTGTTCAAGTTCCGGTTCTGATTCAACATTAAAACAATAAATATTCTGAGAAAGAGCAAAATCTATCTCTCTCACAGTTTTACCAACACCAGAATAAACAATACGATGCGCTGGAATACTAACTGCAAGGGCACGCCGTAATTCGCCTTCTGAAACCACATCAGCTCCTGCTCCATTTGCTGATAAAAGCCGTAAAACCGCTTGATTAGAATTAGCTTTAACCGCATAAGCAATCAGACTAGGCATTCCTTGAAATGCCTTTTGATAGTCCTTAAAACGTGTGACTAATGCATGAGCTGAATAACAATAAAAAGGGGTTTCCACCTCCTGTGCAAGAATAGCAAGTGAACAACCCTCAGCATGAAGCATACCTTGATGGTAGGAGAAAAAATCCACACTTTCCTCCTACTTTATCAAACGATCAAGAATAAAAGGTTGATCATCTTTACTTTTAGCAACAGATGTGTCCAGTGTAGACTTTTCCACACGTGTAAGGGGTGCCTCTAATGACCCTTTACGCCCACACCCAACAATACCCAAGCCCCCAAAAAGGACAATCACCAACCCCTTTATTATAATTTTCATTTGTCCTCTTTCTTCATCTTGTTCTCTTTTTTTATCTTTAAAATACAATCACTCAAGCGCTCACAAGACGCTTTTTCCAATACGCAATTTGCCGAAGAACTTCTGAAGAGGCCGTTCCCCCAAAGCTTTTACGACTTTCAACAGATTTTTCAACGGTCAAAACATCAAAAAGTGTCGCATTAATATCAGAACAAATTGCTTGAAGTTCATCTAAGGATAAATCCTGAAGGCGACACTGTTTTTTTTCTGCCAATGCTACAGCACGCCCCGTTATGTGATGCGCTTCACGAAAAGGAATCCCTAATTCGCGTACAAGCCAATCAGCAAAATCGGTTGCTGTTGTATATCCTAAATCCGCTGCTTGTTTCATGACTTTTTTATTTACTTTTAAATCAGCAATCATCCCTGCCATTGCTGCTAGTGATAATTCCAAACTCAAAGCCCCATCAAACACATACTCTTTATCTTCTTGCATATCCTTTGAATAAGCAAGCGGTAATCCTTTCATCACTGTTAACAATCCTATAAGCGCACCATTCAATCGGCCCGCTTTCGCTCGTATTAACTCTGCCGCATCAGGATTTCTCTTTTGTGGCATAATAGATGAACCCGTCGAAAAAGCATCTGACAAACGAATAAAACGAAACTGTTCACTTGACCAAAGAATGATTTCTTCTGCTAAACGCGAAAGATGCATGGCACAAAGAGCACCAGCACTTAAAAACTCCAATGCAAAATCACGATCAGAAACACTATCAATTGAATTGCGTGTAGGTTCCCGAAAACCTAGCGCTTTTGCTGTCATAAAGCGATCAATCGGAAAACTTGTTCCTGCCAAAGCAGCAGCTCCCAGAGGCGATTCATTCATTCGTTCAAAAGCATCACGCATCCGCGATAAATCTCGACCAAACATTTCAACATAAGCCATCATATAATGGCCCAATGTTACGGGTTGAGCTAATTGTAAATGGGTAAAGCCTGGCATATAGGTATGGACATGTTGTTCTGCAAGAACAAGCAGTTGCTTTATCAATTCTTTTAAAGCCTGTGCTATTTTCTGCAATGCCTCACGTACCCACAACCGAAAATCAACAGCTACCTGATCATTGCGTGAACGCGCCGTATGCAAACGCCCAGCAACAGGACCAATCAACGCACTCAATCGCGCTTCAATATTCATATGAATATCTTCAAGTTTTCGTGAAAAAACAAATTTATCCTCTTCAATTTCTTGTAAAATAATTTTTAAACCATAAGAAATTTTTTCATAATCAGACTGTAAAATGATCTTGGTTTGCGCTAACATCGCAGCATGAGAGAGCGAACCTTTAATATCTTGCCGATAGAGTTTCTGATCAACATCAATTGAGGCGTTAATTTCTTCCATAACTGTAGCAGGTCCTTCGATAAACCGCCCTCCCCACATTTGGTTTTTTACCTTCTCATCTGTCATAATCTAAAAACACCCATAAAAAGGATAAAAGTCATGATTCCTCAAATTTTTAATAGCTCAAAGAAGAAAAATAAAAAGTGGCAAATCTTCATAGCATCCTTTTTTATTGCCATTATCTTAGTTTGTATCAGTTTATACGCAATAAAAAATCATCATAACAAGAGCACCTCTTTTTCTACTAACTTTATTTCAAAAGAAAATACCGAAAACAGACAAGACAAAAAAATTATGGCCATCCAAAAAGCAGCAACAGGCTTTTTTGCTCACATGCGATTTATTGATACACCCTTAGATATGAATACTCTCTCTTTTAAGGATATTCAAGGAAAAGACCATAAACTCGTTGAATTTAACGGAAAACTGACACTCATCAATCTATGGGCTATCTGGTGCGCTCCCTGCCGCACAGAAATGCCCGAACTGGCACAATTAAAACGCGAATTGGGGGGAGAAAACTTCGATGTCATAGCGATTAATATCGATAAAGCCGCTTCTCCTGAAAAAATTCAGCAATTTTTGCAAGATATTCATGCTGATAATTTAGTCTACTATCGCGATGAGACCATGAGTATCTTTAATGACATGAGAAAACAAGGACTTGCCTTAGGATTACCCATCACACTTCTCATTGATAAAAATGGTTATCTCATTGCTTCCTATAATGGTGCAGCGCCATGGGCCAATGACGATGCCAAAATACTTATAAAAGCTGTCATAAAAGAAACACAATAACCTAATAGCCGCGCCTTTTTAAACGTTGGATTGTCAAATTCAATGCTGACAAAAAAGCAGAGCGATCTTTACCTCAAAAAGGACGCGGTCCTCCTGTGACATGCCCCTGCTCTCGCAAATTTTCCATCAAATTGCGCATGACTAAAGCTTGACCAATTGAATTGGCATCAAAAATACGCCCCGTTGGCGAAAGACAAAGCCCTCCAAACCGTACAACCCGTGCTGCTAAATGGATATCACTGGTAATAACGATACTCGCCTCATGCACATGTTCTACAATCCAATCATCAGCACTATCAAGCCCACCAGAAACAACGATTCTTTCAATGAGTTCTTCGTGGAGAAGAGAAAGAAAACGATTCGCAACAATAAATGTCTTAAGCTGATAACGATTCATAACACGATAAATTTCAACTTTGACAGGACAGGCATCCGCATCAACCAACAAAGTAATGGCTGGTCTTATTCCTTGCCCTATCTTTTGGCTTTCATACGGATCTACAGATTTTTTCATTCATCTAGGAGAGTGCTCACAATTACGATAAAACATTATTGCGGCGTTTATTTCACCCCCCAAAATAAAAATTGCGCTTAATATGTAAAGAAAAATAATGGCAACCATAATAGATGCTAACCCCGCATAGGTTGAAATATAGTCAAACATCGTTAAATATTGCGCAAAAGCAAGAGAAGCCATAAACCATACAAACATTGTCACCACGATTCCTGGTAAAATATCTATAAATTTCCGCTGCCCTGCCGGAAGCCATTTATGAACAATCAAAAGACTGATAAACAAAATAATGACTGCAATTGTATAACGCCATAAACGAATGACACCAATATATTCAGTCATAAAAAAAGGATGATTTTGCATAATTTTTATCAGCAAAGGCGCTAAAATCAATAAAAAGCTTATCACAACAAGACCAAAAGCGCCAAGGATCACAAAAAACAAACTTTGAAAACGACAAAACAAAAAACTCCGTCGATCAATCACACGGTAAGCTTTATTCAAGGCCGTACGCAAAGCTTCTATTCCATTAGAAGCAAAATAAGCCGTTCCAATGACAGAAAGCGTCAACACACCTCCTTGATGAAGGGTTAAAACATTGACAATTTCCTGAGATAAAGGCTCAGCAATGACATCAGGCAATAACTGTACCAACGCTTTAATTTTTTGCGGTGTATAGGTAAAAGCTCCGAGAAAACGAGCAAAAGATGTCCCAAAAATAAAAAAGGGGAAAAATGCTAAAAGCACTGATAGCGCAACATGGCTTGCAAAAGCACTCCCATTATCACGCCAATAGTGACTTATTGCGTCACCAAAAATACGATAGCTATACCAAAAGATATTTTTCAACAAACCTCAATACTTTCTGGTAATATCCTTTTTTCAGTTATCTCACGCTTAAAAAAACCATCAAGACTTCAAAAACAAACATTTTTCGATATAAAGGGCAGTAATCCATGTGGTCAAGCCTCCTCCTCTCCAAAAACTGAAAAGCCAACAAATTTCACCAATCAAGTGTATTCTGTTGAAGCGTTCCATTTTACATGAGAGCCCCACTCTATTAAAGAGTGCAAAAGAATAAAATATGAAGCAAAGATATTTTTATGAATGTTTTTTCACGTTTTAATGCTTAAATTAAATTAAAATAGAATAGATGGAAATGAGTTCTTACCTTTCCTTCTTTTACATTTATATTGTTCTCAAGTAAAGTTGTTTTATCGCTTCAAAAGATTAATCAAACAGAGAAAATATTCCTACCCCAAACCAGCATAAGAAAGCTAAAAAAAGCGAATACACTGAATCATCTTAATATTTTTCTCAAACATGTTTCTGCATGTGGTTTGAATATTAATTTGCAATTAACAGCAATTGTAGAAACTTTATGAAGAAAACACATCATAAAATGAAAAATATACAGGCTACCGATTGGAGAATACGCCTCTGTTTTTTATAAAACACTTTGTGAGACAACATCCATAATACACCTAGCTTTGCATTGATTTACAGGAACTCATACCCCCCCTCTCCCTGAAAAACCCTTCGCAAATCTCTTAGGTTATATGCATGTTGATGAGAATATGATCCTCGGCTTGATAATGTGAAGAGTAATACTATAGAAGAGTTTTATAGGTCTTTACCATTAGCAATACGAAAGATTATTGAACAAAGCCTTTATCTTTCAAAAAAATGCTTTCATTCTTTTTACAGTCGTGATCCATTTAATAAAAATTGCATGTCCATTGATATGAATAAGTTAAACTTGAAGCATATCTCTTTTCGCTCTCATTTATGCGGAATTTGCTAACCAAAACAACAAACGCCTCTCATAAAGATGCAAAAGCTATTTTAGAGCATAGGATATAGGAGACAAAATCAAGCAGCACCATTTATCGTCGTGCAAACGACTGAGAACGTCGTTGTACCTTTATCATAACGCACAACTTAAAAGAACAGATATCTGAAGGAGCATAATAAGAATAAGCAAAACAACAGCGCAAAATTCAGAAGTCTCTTATTTTACATCCCCTCTTTAGAAACGTTATGACGCCCAAAATCAGGGGCATCAATTTCTTGTCCCGCCGCAATGATATTACGACGCACAGCACGCGTACGCGTAAAAAAATTAAACAATGTTTCACCATCACCCAAACGAATTGCTTGTTCTAAAAAGGCAAGCCCTTCGCTAAAACGACCCAACATCTCTAAAATAGCCTCTTTATTATGCAAACAAATATCGCGCCACATAACAGGATCAGAAGATGCCAAACGTGTAAAATCACGAAAACCAGAAGCGGAATAAGCAATCACTTCTGAATTTGTTACTTTTTCTAAATCACTTGCTGTCCCAACAGTATTATAGGCAATCAAATGCGGTAAATGCGAAACAATTGCCAAAACAAGATCATGATGCTTAGGCTCCATTTTTTCGACACGTGCACCACAAGCTTCCCAAAACGCTGTCAATCGTGCTACAGCCACCGCATCACTCTCCGCAAAAGGTGTTAAAATACACCAGCGATTGATAAACAAATCAGCAAAACCAGCATCTGGCCCTGAATATTCCGTTCCAGCAATAGGATGTCCCGGAATAAAATGAACCGTTTTGGGCAATAAAGGCGCCATTTCTGTAATAACCAACTCTTTTGTAGAACCAACATCACTCACAATCGCCCCCTGCCTTAAATGATCATGAATGTTTTTTGCCACCTCTGCACTCGCCCCAACAGGAACAGAGATAATAACGAGATCTGCGTCTACAACAGCCTCTGCATTATCCGTTGTATAAAAATCTCCAAGTTCCAATTCACGCGCTCTTTCCAGTGTTTCTTGACGACGCGTTGCAATAGAAATCTGAGCTGAAAGTTTTTTCTTTTTAATCACTCTTGCTAAAGAAGATCCAATCAGACCGATCCCGATGAGCGCTATTCTTTCAAATTGAATATGGGACATCTCTTACCTTTAAAGATTTTTTGCAAATGGCAACAAAGACAATTGTAAAAATCATCATTTTCCTGTTTGTTCGTTTAAGAGTTATGCGCAAAATATTAAAAAACTACAACTAGAGAATAACGCAGTTTATCAATCCTCACCTGCGCAAACAAACAACAAATCATTTTTACCTAAAAAATGCAAAAAATAGTGACGAAAAATGTAACACCAAACTTCTAAATTCTCACTTCATTACTTAATCGCATCCAGCGCATTGATCCATAAAGATAATTACATTATTTTACATCTTAATAAGACCCTACTAATACCGAAGAATTATTTCATTTTAAGCCTTCTTATGTTGTGATGTCTTTTGCACCTCACAAAAGGGATAGCATATAGATAAAAACACTTAAAAGAAGAAACAAAAAACCTCACCCTATCTAATTGCCAAGGATTATCGCAACATCAGAGACGAGCAAAGTATGTAATGAGTGCCAGTTTACACTTTTATTAAGCATTAAAGCAGGAGTGCTCAATGAATTGTGTTTACGAGAAACCTTACCGTCATATTATTCATGAGCACCGTCGCAAAATAGATATAACCGCATTGAAAAATGTTTTTAAGAAAGCGCATAATTTTTTAAAACAAATATATTCTGTCACGTTCTTTTTTGCATGAAGAGCGCTACACCTTTAAAACTCTGTGAGCAAGCTTAATACTCCCCCTATATTCTCATAAAAAATACCGAATGCGTAAAATTTTATTTGCCCCCTTATATCATTAATCACACTAATCACTCATGTAATTCACTTCACTAAAAATTCCATGAACAAGTCTTGCTCTAAATATGAGAATGAACTTGAGAAATCACCATAAAAGGCGATTTCCCTTCAACCTCTACTTGATAAAACAAACTGTAATTTCTGAAAATACCTTTATACTGTATTAAATAAAAAACATTATATTTTTAAATATGTTAAGCTGCCATTTGGCGTCGTGCAATAATTGTGAGTCCTAACAAAGCTTGACGAATGATGGCTTCACCCAAAAACGGATTTTTACGACTTTCTAAAACAGCACTCTGAATTCTTTCCATAGCGTAAGAAATCTGTTCTAACTTCCAATATTTTAAAGCTTGTTCAACGGTCTTTTTCCGTTGAAAAAAAATGGGAGGACGCGCTTGAGAAACCACTGTAACAGGTGATTTTCCTTCAACCTCTACCTGATAACGCAAGAGCTGTAATTGCTGAAAATGCCTTTGTGCTACACTTAAAATAAAAAAAAGCGCCCCCTGCACTGCTGCATGTCGGTTAAAATGCGCTTCAAAGCCTGATATATCGCCCAATAAGAGAGCATCAATGACTTCATCTTGAGAAAGAGCACTTACATCGCTTACAACAGCTTTCACATCTTCAAGAGTAATATGAACATTTGAAGCATAAAGACAAAGCTTCTCCAATTCACCGCGTGATACAAGACGATCTACCCCTAAGCTTTCATGCAACCATCTCCGTGCATCCAAAGAAAGAGTCTTCTTAAACTGGCCTAAAACCTCATCAATCAAACTGTCAAGAGAACGAATATCATCGGCAAAACAGGGCAAAGCCATTGCATTTTCTGCCGTTTCAATAGCATTGCGCAACCCTGTTCCTTTTTTTAAATCCCCTGCCTCAATGAGAATAAAACTTTTTTCTGGTGGTTTCTCAATTAAATGCTTCAAGGCTGCAAGAAAACCTTTTTGGTTAGCAGCATTAGAAATCCATATCAAACGATCTCCCCCAAAAAGCGAAAAAGTACGCGCTTCATTTTCCAAACATGCGGGATCTTTATCAATTTCAGCAGCTTCCAAACGAATTGTTGAAAATGGATCTTCTATTGCAACCTTTGTAAGCTTCGCAAAACGTTGAGCACGTTCACAAATAAGACCACGATCTGGCCCATAAATGAGAACAATAGGAAAAGCATGTGAGAAACGCGTTAGAAACTGATCAACCTCATGTGCTTTTTTCTGAGCCACACTATTAATCCATTAACAGTTCATCATCATCAAGAACTTCCCCACGCACTTTCTGAAACATACCAATCAAATCATTAACATCCAAGCCCTTACGTTCTTCATGACAGACATCCAAAATCACTTTTCCACCATGCAACATCAATGTGCGATCGCCATAATCAAGAGCCTGACGCATAGAATGAGTTACCATAATAGTCGTTAATTTTTTCTCTTCAACGATTTTTTCAGTCAACCGCATTACAAAATCAGCCATTCCAGGATCAAGTGCTGAAGTATGTTCATCAAGTAATAAAACATCCGCATGAGCTAACGTTGCCATAACAAGACAAACGGCTTGGCGTTGTCCACCGGACAAACTATCCATAGGATTGTGAATATATGCTTCAAGACCAATGCCTAATTGAGCAATTTTTTCCCGAAAAAATTGCCTTTTTTCATGGTTTAAAGCTGAACGCAAACTACGACGATTTCCCCGAAGAGCAGCAAGAGCCAAATTTTCTTCAATTGTTAAAGAACCACAACTACCTATTAAAGAATCTTGAAAAACACACGCAACCTTTCCAGCACGTTCGCTAACTGATTGCCTAGAAACATTTTGTCCATTGATAACCACTTTTCCTATCGAGGGAAGCGTTACCCCTGCTAAAACACTGAGCAATGTTGATTTACCCGCACCATTTGAACCGATAATCGTAACAAAACTCTCCTGATCAATTTTGAGGTTAATATCAATTAAAGCCTGTTTTTCCAAAGGCGTTTGCGGTTTAAATGTAACCCCAACATGCAAAAACTCAATCATGTTTACGCCTCCTCCAATAGCGTGGCACAATAAGCGTTAACACAACTAACAATGAAGTAATCAATTGAAGATCTGTCGATGTATCAATACCAATTCCATTGGCCTCAAAGGCAAATTGCACCGCCACACGATAAAGTACAGACCCCACAATACAGCTGATTATAATCCAAAAAATATTACGTGTACGAAAGAGAGTTTCACCGATAATCACAGCGGCCAACCCAAAAACAATTGTACCAATTCCACCAGTAATATCCGTTGCGATGGCAGTTTGAATATAAAGAGAACCACCAAGAGCAACACAGGCATTGGAAAGCCCCATGCCAAAATAAATCAATGCTGATGTATGAACACCTTGGGCCGTCGCCATACGTGGATTAGCACCCATTGCGCGCATAGCAAGACCAATTTCACTTTCCAAAAAGCGCCAAATAAAAAATGCCACAACCAGCAATACAGTACCAACGAAAAGAGGACACACAAAAATATCAGACAAGCCAAACAGATTATAAAAGGGGGTTAAAGCTGTATCAGCAAGCGCTAAATTAATATTAGACCCTCCCATAATTCCCATAATACGAAGGTTAACCGTATAAAGCGCTGACATTATTAAAATGGAAGCCAAAAGATTCAAAATGCCAAAACGCAAATTTAGTAGAGCTGTTAGTAAACCAGCCGCCATACCTGCACAAAAAGCGCATGCCATAGCTGTCCATGGGTTAAAGCCTAAAAGAATCAGGACGCCACAAACACAGGATCCAAGAAGAAACGAACCATCAACCGTTAAATCAGGAAAATCCAAAACGCGAAATGAGAGATAAACCCCTATAGCAACAAACGCGTAAATAAGGCCTAACTCTACAGCACCAGAAAACGCAAATATATTCATGTAAAGACAATCCCCATAAAAACTTAACGGTTTTTATTGTATCAACATCCTATCAACAAAAGTCATTGAATCACTTTTGTCGCACGATCAATAACCGCCTGCGGAATAACAATTCCCGCCTTTTCTGCTGCTTTCATATCAATTCGAATGTCATTATTAGCTGCCTGCACAACATCAATATCACCAGGTTTTTCACCCTTTAGAATACGCACGACCAATTTTCCAGCATCACCCCCTACATCATAGAAATTCACACCTTGCGTCATAAAAGGCCCACGTCCAATAGTATTAGCATCAACAGTAAATACAGGCATATTGGCTTCCTCTGAGACCTTTATTGCACCTTCCAAAACAGAAAGGACTGTATTATCAGCGGGAACAAAAATAATATCAACCTTACCGATTAAAGCACGTGTTGCTGCCTGAACATCTGAAGGCTTTGAAGCCGACGAAGGAATAATTTCAATTCCAGCTTTTTTTGCTACATCCTTTAACGTTTTAAGTGTTGAAACAGAATTTGCTTCAGAAGCATTATAAAGATAACCAATTTTTTTCAAATCTGGTTTTACTTCTTGCAAAAGTCTGACACTTTCTGCAACATCTATACGATCAGAACTCCCCGTCATATTACCACCAGGTTTCGTCAGAGAAGAAACGATTTTAGCTCCGATAGGATCAGAAATTGCTGCAAAGACGATAGGAATTGTTTTTGTTGCCGCAAGCATCGTTTGTGCTGAAGGTGTGGTAATTGCTACAATCACATCGGGTTTATCACCAACAAATTTACGTGCAATTTGCGTTGCTGTTGAAATATTACCCTGCGCCGATAAAAAGGTAAGTTGAAAATTTTCACCTTGCTTATAACCATTTTCTGCAAGAACATCTTCCACACCTTTACGAACAGCATCCGCAGCAGGATGGACCATAATTTGCGTTATTGCAACTTTAACGTGTTTAACTTGATCATCCGATTTTGCAACACTGTTCATCATAAAAACAGCAGCAATGACAACTCCTAATATATTTATTCTCTTCAACATTATGTTCCACCCCTCTCCATGCAAAAACTAAAAAAGGAGTAATTTATTACTGAATAATCTTCTAAAATCAATCTTTATTTCATTTTATCGAAACATAGACAAAATAAATCAAACTGAAATGATATTTTTTTGTTGCAATTCGTAGAAGCCTACGCCATACAGGCAAGATATATATCGAATCGATGAGCGGGTGTAGCTCAGGGGTAGAGCACAACCTTGCCAAGGTTGGGGTCGTGGGTTCGAATCCCATCGCCCGCTCCATTGAATTGTGTAGCTGTATGTTTGTTGTATGTAGCTGTAGCTTTGTAG
>NZ_HE997985.1:102406-113115 GCF_000312585.1 Bartonella queenslandensis AUST/NH15 | reverse complement strand
ATAGACAATTTCTTAGTTTAAAGTATTATTATATTATTTATTATTAAATATTAAAGAAAAAATAAAAAGTTTAATATTTTCTTCTTCCATAAAAACTAACGCTTTTGTTTTTTTAATTTGTTGTTATGGGAGGATAGTGATGAAAATTTGATTGGACGAGGCTCTGTCAAGAGCTCAAGGCTTAAAGCACCAGCAAAAGGTTGTACCATTATAAGTTTTACTTCTACAACATCACTGAGCTGATAGCCTTTATGGCTACGCTGTCCTACAAGAATATGTTGTGCTTCATCAAAATGATAATAATCATTTTTAAGTGTAGAAATATGAACAAAACCATCTGTATTGAGTTTATCAAGTGAGATAAAAAGACCTGCTTTTGTAACTCCGGAGATGCGACCTGTAAAAATACGGCCGATTTTATTTGTTAAATAGTGAGCAACAAGCCGATCAACTGTTTCTCTTTCAGCCAGCATCGCACGACGCTCGTATAAAGAAATTTGTGTAGCAATTTCTGTAAGGTTTTGTTCTTGTGTGTCCGTTAATTGATCATTTCCCAGTTTAAGAGCTTTAATGAGGGCTCGATGAATAATGAGATCAGCATAACGGCGAATTGGTGATGTAAAATGCGTATAGTTCTGCAAATTCAAACCAAAATGGCCACTATTTTTAGGGCTGTATTCTGCTTGTGATTGTGAACGCAAAATAACTTGATTGACCAGTTCTTGTTGTTCAGTATGAGCGACTTTTTCTAAAATTCTATTAAGACGCGCTGATGTTAATTCTGCTCTTTTTGAGAGCGATATTCCTAAACTTTGAAGGAAATTCCTCAATACTTCTTGTTTGGCAAGAGAGGGTTTTTCATGAACACGATAGATAAGAGGCTGATGATGTTTTTTTAATGTTTCAGAGGCTGCAATATTGGCTTGTATCATAAATTCTTCAATCAAACGATGGGCTTCTAAATGTTCTTCACTCACAACATCTTGGATGCATCCATTTTGATCAAGAATAATCTTTTTTTCTGCTATTTCTAATTCTAGTGGCTGTCGACGATCTCGCGCTGCTTCAAGGCATGCATAGGCTTCCCATAAGGGGTGCAAGATTTCAAGCAGGGGCACGCTTTTTTTATGGATATGCCCTTTTCTTGCCAATTGCACTTCTTGATAGGAGAGCTTAGCTCTTACGAGCATCATAATACGATGAAAACTATGTTTTAGTTTATTACCGTTTGCATCAAAAATCATACGAACGGCTAAAGCTGGCCTTTCTTTTCCTTCACGCAGAGAGCATAAATCATGAGAAAGACGTTCAGGCAGCATTGGCACAACAGTATCAGGAAAATAAACAGAATTCCCGCGTTTCAATGCTTCTTTATCTAAAGCACTTCCTGTTTTAATATAGTAAGAAACATCTGCAATGGCCACAATAATAATCCAACCACCATTATTTGTAGGATCCTTATCCTTGCTTGCATAAACTGCATCATCATGGTCTTTGGCATCTGGTGGATCAATCGTAATAAATGGTAATTGTCGCCAATCTTCACGATTATCCATATTGGCAGCTTTGATATGTTTGACTTGCTCAAGAACGCTTTCAGGAAAAATATAAGGAATTCCTTTTGAGAGAATGGCAATCATTGAGAGTGTTTTTTCACTCTTAATATGCCCTAAAACATTTTTTATTCGTGCACTTTTCAGTCCATAACCAATATTTTTTTTTATTTCAACTTCAACAAGATCACCCGTTTCAATCTTTATTTCTGGAGATATTTCAACCACGAGTTCATTGGTTTTACGATCTATAGGATCAAGGCACCATTGATTATTTTTCAACTTTCGTACAACACCAAATGTGCTCTTTGGGGATAGTTCAATTTTACGAATAATTCGCCCCGTATAAGGGGGATTTTGAGAATTTTTATTTCGAAAAACTTTTACAAGAACATGATCTCCAACACCAATGCTTTCTCCTTTTATGTGACGAAAAGAGTATATTTCAATATTGGGTTTTGGCGTTTCTTCCCATTCAAGAGGTTGTGCAATAAAACTGCCATCTTTATCACGATCATTAATTTTCACTAAAGCAACAGGAGGTAATTTTCCTTTGTTTATTGCCCTTTTGCGCTGTTTAGATATAAGGTTTTGATCTTTTAATGTACGTAATATATCTCTAAGCCAGATACGAGAATCGCCTTTTAAGTTAAAAAACTTGGCGATTTCTCGTTTACTTGATCGATCAGGGTTCTCGTTGATAAAGGAAAGAATTTCTTCCTTATTAGGCAATTTTCCTCCCTTGAATGAGGGGATATATTTTACGTTTTTTTCACCTTTAGCCAAAATTTATGTCTCTTTTGTTTTTGCTTTTATTTTGGAAGAAGCTCTTTTTGAAGTTGTCTTTTTACTCGATGCTTTAGCCGATATAAGTTCTAATGCTTCTGAAAGTGTTACACTAATGGGATCTTTCTCTTTTGGCAATGTTGCATTAATTTTACCCCAATTGACATAAGGACCATAACGGCCGTTACGCACAGTGACAGTCCCTCCTTCTGGATGCTCCCCTAATGTTGCTAATGCTGCAGATGTTGTTCTGCTTTGCTTGGTTTTATTTTCTTGTTGTTCTGCCAATACTGTAACAGCGCGATTGATACCAATATCAAAAACTTCATCTGCATGAAGAAGGCGCGCAGATTTTCCATTATGACTAAGGTAGGGACCATATCGTCCAATTGTCGCCGTGATCATTTTTCCTGTTTCAGGATGAATGCCAATTTCACGGGGAAGGGATAGTAAAGCCAAGGCCTTTTCAAGGGTTATATTTTCTGCCTGCCATTCTTTTGGTAATCCTGCACGCTTAACTTCTTTGCTTTCACCTCGTTGAATATAGGGACCAAAACGGCCATTGCGAAGAGAAATATCTTTTCCTGTTTCAGGATCAATTCCAAGCATAACAGGTTCGTCATTGCGCACTGATTCATTATCTTCTTCTATATTTGTACCGAGTTGGCGTGTGTATTTGCATTCAGGATAATTGGAACAGCCAACAAAAGCACCATAACGACCGAGTTTTAATGATAATTGACCATTTTTACAGAGAGGACAGGAACGCACATCACTTCCGTCTTCACGTTCAGGAAAGGCAAGAGGTGCTAATGTTACATTTAAAACATCAAGGACATTGGCGATACGGAGTTCTTGGATATTGCTAATAGAGGTATTAAATCCATCCCAAAAATCTCGTAATACATCTTTCCAAGAAAGTTTGCCATCCGATATAAGATCCAGCTTTTCTTCAAGATCTGCTGTAAAACCATATTCTACATAGCGATTAAAGAAGTTTTCAAGAAAGGCTGTAACAATACGGCCTTTAGCATCAGGAATAAGTTTGCGTTTATCAATGATAATATATCCACGATCACACAATGTCGCTAATGTGGAGGCATAAGTTGAAGGACGACCAATTCCTAATTCTTCAAGCTTTTTAATTAATGAAGCTTCAGAATAACGAGAAGGGGGCTCTGTAGTATGTTGTATAGATTCAACTTTTTCTTTTGTAAGTGATTCACCCGTGTTTATTTGCGGTAAACGTGTTGTTTCATTATTTTCTTCGTCTTGTTGATCCGTATAGACGGAAATAAATCCGTCAAAACGAATAACAGATCCTGTTGCACGAAGATTTGCACGGTTATCTCCTTGCTGGGCTTCAATTTCAACGGTTGTACGTTCAATTTCAGCAGAACACATTTGGCTGGCAATAGCGCGCTTCCATATCAGTTCATAGAGCTTTGCCTGATCATTGTCGAGAAAATTACGGACTTGATTGGGAGTACGTTGAAAATCTGTTGGGCGGATTGCTTCATGCGCTTCCTGTGCATTTTTTGCCTTTGTTGAGTAAAAACGTGGTTTTTCAGGAACATAGTCTTTACCAAAAGATTCATGAATGACTTTTCTTGCAGCATCAATAGCTTCTGGCGCTATTTGTACACCATCGGTACGCATATAAGTAATAAGCCCTGCCATTTCACCATTAATTTCAATCCCTTCATAAAGCTTTTGGGCAATTTGCATCGTGCGAGAAGCTGAAAAACCTAATTTTGAAGAAGCCGCTTGTTGTAGTGTAGAAGTTGTAAACGGAGGAAAAGGATTTCTCTTTGTAGGTTTTGCTTCAACACTGAGTGTATGATATTGAGCCTTCTCAAGCATAAGGCGAATTTGATCTGCTTGTTCTTGAGATTGAATATCAAGTTTACCAATCTTTCTTTGATTAAACATTGTCAATCTGGCTTGGAAATGATCATTTCGAATGGTTTTTAACTGTGTTGTAATGGACCAATAATCTTCTTTGATAAAATGTTCTATTTCTGATTCACGGTCACAAATAATACGTAAAGCAACCGACTGAACGCGCCCAGCCGAGCGTGCACCAGGGAGTTTACGCCATAAAACAGGTGAAAGTGTAAAACCTACGAGGTAATCAAGAGCACGACGTGCAAGATAAGCATCAACAAGTGATGTATCAATATCACGTGGATTATCCATGGCATCAAGCACAGATTTTTTAGTGATGGCATTGAAGACAACTCTTTTAATAGGTTTATCTTTTAAAACTTTTTTTTGACGAAGAACATCGAGAATATGCCATGAAATAGCTTCCCCTTCGCGATCAGGGTCCGTTGCTAAGATAAGGCTATCAGCTTCTTTAACAGCTTTTGCTATTTCATTTAAACGTTTAGCAGCCGCAGAATCTATATCCCATTTCATCGAAAAATCTTGATCGGGTAAAACGGAACCATCTTTTGCAGGTAAATCACGAACATGTCCAAATGATGCGACAACTTTGTATTGAGATCCAAGATATTTATTAATTGTTTTTGCTTTTGCTGGAGATTCAACGATAACGATATTCATAATTTTACCCGAATATTGAAATAAAAAACTTTTTTATAAACGCCTTTCACGTGAATAGCTAATAGCAATTGCTTAAGAACATATAAAAAAAATATTAGCCATATAAAAAACATGAATATTGTACAACTTGTGATTGTTATTATTAAAACGCACCCTATATGAAATTACACGATTTATTTTCCACTGTTATTACTAAAACGTACGGCGCAATACTAAGATAACGTCTATTGAGAGGTAGGAGGGGAAATGCTCAAGGATAGAGGATTATGTTTATAAATCATTTGAAAGTTATCCAATATATTACAGACATGTCAAAGCAAATGAATCAGATGGCGCGTCAAGCGCATAGTCCGCTTTTAGCATTGCTTTTGGATATGGTTGCCAAAGAAGGACAAAGCATTATTAATAGTGCTGAGGCTCTTGGGGAAGATCAAGATTTGACAATGACACACAACCACCAGAGTGTCGAATAAGCTTTCCAGCAAGCTCTAGTTCTACCAATAAGAGGTAGAGAGTTGGGAGTGAAATACCTGAGTGGGTACTGAGTGTGTCTAAGTCGATTGGCGTTGTTGAAAGAGCAGAGAAAACTGCGGCACGTGCTGCATCATCATCTTTTGAAGAAGGGTGAGCGTTTTTTTCGTATGCTGAATTAAAATTTTCCTTTTCAAGTTGTAAAGAGGATGGTTCTTCAAAAAAATTGAGTTGGGAATTTGGAAGCGGTGAAATTAATGGCGTAAGTGTTTCTATGATATCAGAAGGATGTGTGGTGAGGAGAGCACCGTCCTTGATAAGGTTGTTTGTGCCAACAGATCTTGGATCAAGTGGAGAACCGGGAATAGCAAAAATCAACCGTCCCATTTCAGCTGCTTGACGTGCAGTAATTAAGGATCCTGAGCGCAGAGCTGCCTCTACAACCAAGAGACCAAGTGATAGAGCAGCAATAATACGGTTTCTTCTTGGAAAGTCGATAGCGCGTGGTTTCCAAGAGATGGGCATTTCGCTGATGATGGCTCCACCATTGGCGATAATATCTTCATGCAACTTTTTATTTTCAGGAGGATAGATATGATCAATTCCCCCTGCCATGACTGCAACAGTTCCTGTTTTTAAACTTGCTTGATGCGCAACGCTATCAATTCCACGAGCGAGTCCAGAAATTGTTACAAAGTCTGCTTCTCCAAGAAAATGCGCAAATTGAGCTGTAAGCTTTTTCCCAGCAGCTGAAGCATTTCGAGAGCCTATAATTCCGATAGAAGTTTTTTGAAAAATTAAAACATTACCTTTGACAGCAATAAGTGGCGGAGGGGCTTCTGTAACTTTAAGAAAAGCTGGATAATCTGGTTCTCCCATACCGATAAACCGAACACCTAATCTTTCAGCTTCTTGTATTTCTTTTTCTGCATCTTCTAAGCTTGCTATTTTAAGCGATGCAGAACCACCTCCTTTTCTACTAAGCTCTGGCAGCGCTGCTAGAGCATTTTCTGCAGTTTTATAATGATCAATGAGATTGCGAAAACTAACAGCTCCAATATTTTCACTGCGCAATAACCGTAACCAGCTTAGACGTTGACGATCCGTAAGCAGGATTCCCTTATTTATCTCTGTTTTGCGTACCAATCTTACTTTCTTTCCCAATGAGTAATCTACTGATATTTGCAGAATGTTTTATGAACACAAATAGGCTCATCGCGATCAGCATACAATAGAAATAAGAATCGGAAAAATAAAAAACAAATATCGGCGTGATCGTAACAGCAACAAGCGCAGATAATGAAGAATAACGCATGAGAAGAAAAATCGCACTCCATACAACAATAAAAATAATTGCTGCAGGCCAATAGACTCCTAAGCAAACCCCTAGATAGGTTGCAACACCTTTGCCACCTTTAAATTTAAGCCATACGGGGAAAAGGTGTCCTAAGAAAGTAAAAAAACCTGCTAGAGAAACAAAGATACTCTTGTCTAACGGATCATTAAAGAACTTTATAACGAAGACAACAATAGCTCCTTTCAACATATCACAAAGAAGTGTTAGAGCCGCAATTTTTTTTATTTCCTGTTCGTAAAACATTTGTTGCTCCAATATTGCCAGAACCGATTGTTCTTATATCGCCAAGTTTGGCCAATCTCGTAAAGAGAAGACCAAATGGGATCGAGCCAATGAGATAAGATAGGAGGAAAATAAACCACGGAGTGGACTGAAAAAATATTTCTGCTTCATTCATTAAGCATCTCATTAAGTTTGTTGATCAAGTTTAAAAACGGATTTCCCTTTCACAAAGGTCTGGAGCACGCGTCCTTGAAAACGTGCATTCTCAAAAGGGGTATTTTTTGAACGTGAATAGAAATTCTCTGTCGAAACAACCCATGGTTCTTCAAGATCAACGACAATAAGATCTGCATAAGCACCTCTCTTTAGTGTTCCTGCATTGAGTCCAAAGAGCTTTGCAGGCATCGTTGACAAAAGTTCAGTTATCCGCAGAAGAGATAGGCTTTCATCATGATAAAGACGTAAAGCCGCACTTAATAAGGTCTCCATACCAATAGCGCCAGCTGCTGCATCATTGAATGGTAAATGTTTTGTGTCGATACCCTGAGGATCATGAGAAGAGACAACGACATCTATAGTCCCATCTTTTATTGCTTCAATCAGTGCTATACGATCTTCTTCTGTACGCAATGGAGGCATAAGGCGGAAAGAAGTTTGATATTGGCCAATGTCATTTTCGTTGAGAGATAAATGATTAATCGATACACCGGCTGAAATTTTTTCACTGCGTTTCTTGCCTAAGCGGAGGGCATCAGCAGAGAGTGCTGTTGATATCTGGGCGGCATGATAGCGTGTCTGCGTTAATGCTGCTAAGCGCAAATCCCTTTCAAGTGGGATAACTTCTGCTTCACGGGGAATGCCAGGTAGACCAAGCCAACTGGCGAGTAGTCCTTCATTCATTACGCCTTGTTCTGTAAGATCTTTATCTTGCGTTTCGTGTATCAATGGGACATCAAAATCGCGTGCATAAGTCATTGCACGTCGCATAACAGATGAATTTTGAAGTGTTTTTTTTCCTTCACTAAAAGCAACGGCTCCTGCCTCCTTGAGCAAACCAAATTCGGTTATTTTGTCTCCGTTGAAACTTTGTGTGATTGCCGCAACAGGATAAATATTGACTGATGACATTTCCCTTGCTGTGCGCTTAATAAATTGAACGAGAGCAACATTATCAATAACTGGATGCGTGTCTGGCATCATAAGAAAGGAAGTAATACCACCTGCTGCGGCCGCTTGACTTGCCGATGCAATTGTTTCACGATTTTCATTTCCTGGTTCTCCAACAAAAACACGTGCATCAACAAGTCCAGGAAGAATTGCTTTGTTTTGTGCATTAATAACTTCTGCGCCTTCAGGGACTCCCTGATTCAGAGCTTCTTTTCCAGCAGCTATAATCTGTCCATTTTCAACAATAACTGTACCAATTTCATCGATTGCGCGTGAAGGATCAATAATACGAACCTTTTGAAAAACAATTGGTTTTATCATTTTTTTTCTCCATGGATCTTCAAGCGTGAATCTAATAAAGCCTCCATGACCGCCATACGCACTGCAATTCCCATTTCTACTTGGGTATGAATCATACTTTGTGGGCCATCGGCTATATCGGATGCAATCTCCACACCACGGTTTATGGGACCAGGATGCAAAATAATGCAATTGTTTTTGGTATAGGCTAAATTTTCTTTATGCAAACCAAAATAATGAAAATATTCACGCCTGGAGGGAATAAAAGATCCTGCCATCCGTTCATGCTGTAAGCGTAACATCATGATAACATCAGCATCTTTAAGACCTTCTTTCATGGTGTTAAAAACTTCAACACTCATATGATTAATTTCGGTGGGTAAAAGTGTTGAGGGGGCAACCGCACGAACACGAGCACCCAAAGCATTAAGACTAAGGATATTAGAACGTGCAACACGTGAGTGCAAAATATCTCCGCAAATGGCAACCGTTAATCCTTCAATACGACCTTTTGCTCTTTTAATTGTGAGAGCATCTAATAAGGCTTGGGTTGGATGTTCATGAGCACCATCACCTGCATTAATGACACAACAATCAACGTTTCGCGCTAATAAAGCTGCTGCTCCCGCACTGCTATGGCGAAAAACCAGTATATCTGGCTTCATCGCATTGAGTGTTGCGGCTGTATCAAGTAATGTTTCCCCTTTTTGTACAGATGAGTTGCCGATCGCGACACTCATCACATCTGCTCCCAACCTTTTACCGGCTAATTCAAAAGAAGATTGTGTTCGCGTAGAAGCTTCAAAAAAGAGATTAATTTGAGTCCGTCCACGCAAAATAGATTTTTTTTTATCAATTTTGTTAGAAAGAATAATGTTTGCTTCTGCACGATCAAGCAATGTATTAAGGTCTTGTACACTCAGATCTTTAATAGCTAAAAGATGTTCATGAGGGAAAAGTGGAAAAAAATTACCTTGAATCATAGCATTCTTCTTTATCTCTCTCTAAACAGGTTAAACAAGCATTTGTTTGAAGATGATAAATGTTTTTTAACTCTAAAAAGACAAATAGTCTATGATGTGAATGATTTGAATAGTGGAATATATCTATGAGTGCTGTCTCTACGCAAAATGCTCGTCGAAAAAATACATTTCTTAGCGATACGCTTATGTTTCGTATGGCCTCTACTTTGCCTAAGTTTTTATTAGCAAGCTTTGAAGAAATAGGGGATTTTGCTGCGAGTCAAGAAGCACGGAAGCTTTCTTGCTTAGCTAATCACTATAAGCCTTTATTGTGTTATAATGATGAATGGGGGCAACAGGCAGAAAAATTAGAAATACATTCTTCCTATCAAGACCTTCAACAGTATTCTAGACGTGCGGGGTTAGTTACCTCGCTTTGGGAAAATACAAGCTCAGAAAATGGGGTACGTTATCAAGCGCGTGCGATTCGTTTGGCTTTATCTGCTGGTTTAGAAACAGGACATTTGAACGAGGTTATTATAACGAGTGCAGCGATTGCTGTTTTAATTAGTGATAGTGAACTCTTTAAAAAATGGCAAAATGCTCTTTTGTCACGCCAATATGATTCTTCATCAAGGCCTATTCATCATAAAAAATCTGCTTCTCTGACGTGTGCTTTTGATGACATTGAACAATACGCTTTCAATTTTCCAAGTGTTAAGAAAATTTCTTTCGATGAAAATATGGAACGTGATCTGTATCGTTTAAATGTTGTAAAAACCAATGTTATTAATCCCACAGCTGATGGATATCTCGTTAGTGCAGATTTAAATGGTCATTTAAGTTGCTTTTTTGTTCCACGCATACAGGAAAATGGTGCATTAAATGGATTTATATCGATTCGTCATTTAATTCACCGTTCTGGAGAACTTTTAACACCAGAGGGGGTTGTTGATTTTCAAGGGTGTTATGGCTGGCTTCTGGGAAATGCTGGAGAAGGTCTGAAAGTTATTAAAGATATTGAGACGATGATGCGTTTTGATCAGTCTGTCATATCGGCAGGTGTTTTGCGAGCTGCCCTTCAATTTGGCATAGATTTTTTCCGGAAAAAAATGCCAAATCAGCCTTTGCCACCACTAACAGAACGTATTTTTGCAGATATTGCATTAGATATTGCTGCTTCACAAGCATTGGTTTTGCGTTTAGCGCGAGCATTTGACAATGCAGCAAATGACCGTTCTGAAGCTGCTTTTGCGCGTATTATGACACCTATTATTGCTTATCACGTCAGTCAATTGGTTGTACCTATTATTGGTGAAATTA
>NZ_HE997985.1:100760-102193 GCF_000312585.1 Bartonella queenslandensis AUST/NH15 | reverse complement strand
CTATGGGATGCTCATTGCACGCTATAATGCCGCGCATTTGCTCAATGTTCTTTATCCTTCCATATGATGGAAATTTTCAATTCTATTGAGAGCACCTTGCAATATAAAAGCAGCGGCTGCCGAATCAATTCTTCTTGCTCTTTTAGTGCGTGATACATTCATTTCTAAAAGAGAACGTTCTGCGGCAATTGTTGATAAGCGCTCATCCCAAAAAACAAATGGAATTTTTGTATAAGCTTTCATATTGCTCACAAAAGCTTTGGTTGCTTGAACACGAGAACCGCTACTTCCATTCATATTAAGAGGTAAGCCAATGACAATAACGCCTACATTTTCATGATCAAAAATTTTAATAAGTGTGTGGGCATCTTCTATAAATTTTTTTCGTTGGAGCACAGGGCGTGGATTTGAAACAGTCAACCCCATATCAGAAATCGCAATTCCAATCGTTTTTGTCCCTAAATCTAAGCCTGCTATTGTTTGTCCAGGCAAAAGATGTGTCATAATTTCGTTTATATTAATAACAGTCATAGGGATTATAATACGTTTTTTAATATTTCAGATCTATAATTATATTCTTTATTCATCTTATCTAATATCCTTGCGCTTGCAAGCACAGCCTTGTATAGCCAGATAAAGATCAATAAATAAACAAAAAACAGAAAGGCGTAAAGAATATGTCTGTTGATCAAGAAACCGTCAAGCGGGTTGCACGTTTAGCGCGGATTGCTATCCACGATGATGAGGTGGAACCTATGACAAAAAAATTCAATGCTATTTTAGGCTTTGTAGAGCAATTGAAAGAAGTTGATGTCAGTGAAGTTGAGCCATTAACATCTGTGATACCGATGACTCTACGAATGCGTGAAGATAATGTTACAGATGGTAATAAAGTAGCAGATATTGTCGCCAATGCACCTGTTACAGAAGAAAATTTTTTTCTTGTCTCAAAAATTGTTGAGTAACTTTTTATATTTTTGAAATTTGAGAACCAATATGACTGATTTAACAACCCTCACAATTGCACAAGCTCGTGATGCTCTAATAAAGAAAAAGCTCAAAGCAACGGAATTAACAGAAGCTTATTTAAAAGCAATAGAATTGGCTAATCCGACTTTGAATGCTTATGTAGCAATAACAGCAGAACAAGCAAAAAACATGGCTGCTGAATCAGATCGCCGCTTGGCGAAAGGAGAGGGAGGGCTTTTGGAAGGAATTCCCTTGGGGATTAAAGATCTTTTTGCAACCTATGGTGTTCATACTCAAGCCTGTTCAAATATCCTTGATGGTTTTAAACCGAACTATGAATCAACCGTTACGGCTAATTTATGGCAAGATGGTGCTGTGATGTTAGGAAAACTTAATATGGATGAGTTTGCTATGGGCTCTTCTAATGAGACATCATATTATGGTTCCGTTATTAGCCCATGGAG
>NZ_HE997985.1:95756-100556 GCF_000312585.1 Bartonella queenslandensis AUST/NH15 | reverse complement strand
TCCAAAAGAATACTACCTCGATGGAATGTCTCAAGAAATTATTGATCTTTGGCAAAAGGGGATAAATTGGTTAAAAGAAGCAGGAGCTGAAATACACGATATTTCTTTACCTCATACAAAATATGCTCTACCTTCTTATTATATTATAGCGCCGGCAGAAGCTTCTTCTAATTTAGCGCGTTATGATGGTGTGCGTTTTGGTTTGCGTGTACCTGGAAAAGACATCATTGAGATGTATGAAAATACACGTTCTGTTGGTTTTGGTGATGAAGTCAAACGACGTATTCTAGTTGGGACTTATGTTCTTTCATCAGGTTTTTATGATTCTTGTTATCTAAGAGCTCAAAAAATAAGAACACTCGTAAAACGCGATTTTGATCAATGTTTTGATTTAGGCGTTGATGCTATTCTTACACCAGCAACACCAACACCTGCCTTTGGTATTGCTGATGAAAAAATAAAAAATGATGCTGTCGCAATGTATCTTAATGATATTTTTACCGTACCAGTGAATATGGCTGGTTTACCAGGAATTTCTGTTCCTGCTGGTCTATCATCAAATGGTTTACCACTAGGATTGCAATTGATTGGTAAGCCTTTTGCTGAAGAAGTTATTTTCAAAATAGCGTACATTATTGAAAAAGAAGCAGGTGTATTTTCTGCGGAAAAATGGTGGATATAATCATCAAACTTCACAAAAAAGCATTCCTCATCACTGATGAGAAATGCTTTTTAAAAGGAAAGAGGATAAGCTCTATTGCCTTAATTTATCTCTCTTATCCACCAAGATAGGCTTCTTTAACACGCGGATCAGAAAGCATAGTTTTACCTTCACCGTGAAATAAAATATGCCCTACCTCTAAAATATAAGCATAATCAGCTATGGAAAGTGCAGCAAATGCATTTTGTTCGATAAGAAGAACAGTTTTTCCCATATCATTAATTTTTCGGATAATTGAAAAAATCTCCCGAACAAGAAGTGGGGCTAATCCTAACGATGGTTCATCTAATATGACCATATCAGGATTACTCATGAGTGCGCGGCCTACAGCAACCATTTGTTGTTCCCCACCTGACATTGTTCCTCCCAACTGTTTTGATCTTTCACGTAGGCGCGGGAAAAGATCAAATATCCATTCAATATCACGAGAAATTCCTTGTTTATCATGGCGAATATAAGCACCTAGATGGAGATTCTCTAAAACAGTGAGATGAGGCATAATACGTCGCCCTTCAGGACTAAGGGCAATACCTAAACGCAAAATCTCTTCTGGTGATTTTTTTATAATTGATTCGCCATTATAGGTAATTTCCCCATAAACAGAGCGATTAAGTCCTGTAACAGAGCGTACAATGCTGCTTTTTCCCGCACCATTGGCTCCAATTAAAGTAACAATACTTCCCCTTTTTATGGACATAGAAAGATTTTGGACAGCTTTAATGGCACCATAATGAACGTAAAGATTTTTTATTTTAAGAATATCCATAAACATCTCCGCCAAGATAAGCTTCAATAACTTTTGGGTTATTACGAATTTCATCTGGTGTGCCATTAGCAATGCAACAGCCATGTTCCATGACCAAAATATGTTGGCAAAGCCCCATAACCACTTTCATATCGTGTTCAATAAGAAGAATTGTAAGATCAAAGTCTTTTTGCACTTTTGCTATGAACTTTCTAAGATCTTCACTTTCTTGTGGGTTCATGCCAGCGACAGGTTCATCAAGAAGAAGCAATTTAGGCTTTGTGGCTAACGCGCGTGCAATCTCTAAACGTCGCTGTACACCATAAGGTAAAGCTGTTGCCAATTGATTGGCAAGGTGATCAAGTTGTAGTCGTTCAAGAAGCTCCATGGAATTTTTATAAACTTCTCTTTTTTCTCTCATTGCTTTTGAAAAAAAGAGAGCTGAAGAAAACCAAGGATATTTTTGACGGACATGAGCGCCTACCATAACGTTCTGTAAAACCGTTAATCCTGAGAAAAGACGAATATTTTGAAATGTTCGAGCAATATGACGCCTACAGATAATATAAGGAGGTTCTCCAGAGATTTTTTGTTCATCAAAAAGAATGGTACCGCTTGTAGGGGCATAAAATCCAGAAATCATATTGAAAACTGTTGTTTTCCCAGCACCATTGGGACCAATTAATCCAGTAATACTTCCTCGTTTAATGGCCATATTAACATTATTGACAGCAATTAATCCGCCAAAACGCATTACAATATCATTGAGTGAAAGAAGAGTGCCGTTCATAGCTTTCCCTCAGTATTAGAAAACTTTTTGCGTGTCAGAAAGCTATAAATTCCATTCCATGAGAATTCATGTTGTCCCATCAATCCTTTTCTCCAAAATAAAATAATTATCAGTAATAAAAGAGAGAAAACAACCATGCGAAGTCCTGGTGTTTCTGGAATATGTATAAAACCTAAGTCAAATGGACTTTCAATAATACGAAGCCATTCAAGCATGACTGTAATAATAATGCTCCCAATAATACTTCCTGTAATTGAACCCAGACCACCAGCGACAACAATCATCAAAATATTAAAAGTGAGCAGAAAATTAAACATTTTTGGATCAATGGTTGAAATAAGAGCAGCCATTAACGCTCCACCTACACCTGCAAAAAATGCTCCAACAGTAAAAGAAAAGCTACGGTAGAAAAAAGCGTTAATTCCCATGGTTTTCGCAGCGATTTCATCATCACGAATAGCACGGAGTACATTACCAGTATTGCTTCGCAGTAAGAGGACAATAAAGAGAACTGTAAATGCTAACCAACCATAGTTCCACCATAACGTTGCATTCTGAGGTATTCCTTTGATTCCCAAAGAACCATTTGTGAGAGATGTCGCATTCGTAATGACAATACGGATAATTTCTGCAAAACCTAATGTTGCAATTCCAAGATAATCACCACCAAGACGCAATATTGGCAAAGCAATCAATAAACCGATAATTGCTGCACACAAACCGCTTACAATAACAGCGATGAAAAAAGGGAGTTGTAGATGGGACAATGGTTCAGCGACAGGCTCAAGAATCCACATCATCTCTTTTTGTTCAGGGGAAAGAAGTAAAATTGCGCAGATGTAAGCACCAATAGCCATAAAGCCGGCATGTCCAAGGGAAAACATACCTGTAAAGCCGTAAATCAAATTAAGCGAAATTGCTAAGATTGCATTAATAGCAATCAGATTTATGATACGGAGTGTATAGTCATTAAAATGGTTATCTGCATAGAATAAAAAACCTATAAGAACGAAAATACTGATACACGATAAAAAAGTTGTTGCTGACTTTTCCATTAGATTTTCTCCTGACTTTTTTTACCCATTAATCCGGTGGGCAATATTAATAAAATCAGAATCAATAAAATGAAAGCGAAGGCATCACGATATCCAGATAGCGCGGGGAAAAATGCGATAATCATAATTTCGATAAACCCTAATAACAAACCTCCCAACATTGCTCCTGGTATCGAACCAATACCTCCGATAACCGCAGCAATAAAAGCCTTAAGACCAGGAAGAACGCCCATATAAGGCTGAATTTGAGGATAACGCAAAGACCACATAATGCCTGCTATAGCGGCAAGTGCTGAACCTATTCCAAATGTAAATGCAATGACTTTATTAACAGAAACCCCCATTAAACGCGTCGTTTCAATATCATGAGAGATTGCACGCATAGCAAGACCAGGTCTCGTTTTATGGATAATCCATAACAGTAAGACAATAAGAATCAATGACACAATGGGAACAATCAAAGACATGGGAGCAATTCTAATGATACCCCCTGCTTCTGATCCTAAATGCCATAAAAATGGTGTTACTAAAAAATCCGGTTGTTTTACACCTTTGGGAACACCGCTAAAGAGTACCGTAGAAAGATTTTCAATGAAAAAAGAAACACCGATTGCACCGATAAGTGCCGAAATACGCGGCGCATGGCGTAGAGGTTTATAAGCAAGTTGATCAACGATAATTCCCACTGCACTTGTAATAAAAATGGAAAAACAAAGAGCTAAAACCCAGATTGGTGTAAAATCTTGTGGAGAAATTTTAAAATAATAAACAAATCCTAACGCAAGAATTAAAAAAACAGCGATCCAATAAATGGGAGGGCGCTTTTTAAATCCTATAAAGACTGAGTAATAAATAAGAGCAGCAAGGAACAAAAGAAGAAGTGCTGCCCAAGCAGGCATAAAGCTAATTGTGGAAAAGAAAACAAAATAAGCTCCCAGCATAAAGATATCACCGTGAGCAAAATTAATCAGTCTCAATATACCGTAGACCATGGTATAACCAATAGCGATAAGCCCATAAAGAGACCCCAATGCCAGTGCATTAAAAAAATACTGGATGAACATTTCAGTGCTCATCTCTCATCCTTCCACATTTATTAATTTACATAGGATAATAAGGAAATTTTAAGTTTTTGGTTGAGAAAAAAGATCCTCAACCAATTCTTGTACGTTAATAAGTACAACCTTTACATTAAAAAGCAGGTTTAACTTCTTCTAAATAAACACGTTTTCCATCCTGTATTTTAATGATGCCAATTGGAATCTTAGGATTATGATTTTCATCGATTGACATATCACCAAAGGGGGTTGGAAAATCTTTTAATTTGCTCAGTGCAATCGTAATTTTTTCACGATCAGCGCTACCGGCATTTTCAATGGCCTTCATGAACATCATATAACTTGTGTATCCCAAAACTGAATTGATATTTGGCTCTTTGTCAGGGTAGGCTTTTTTCCATTCTTTTGTAAATTCTTGCGCAGCTGCTGAC
>NZ_HE997985.1:93645-95593 GCF_000312585.1 Bartonella queenslandensis AUST/NH15 | reverse complement strand
GCGCAGCTGCTGACATATTTGGTCATATCCTCACTATAGGGAAGTGTCGTATGTAAGAAACCTTCTGCTGCTTTTCCTGCAATTGTAATCGTCTCTGGATTATCCATAGCATCTCCACCTATAATTTGAAACTTCGCTCCTAATTCACGCGCTTGTTTCATGATGATAGCTCCTTCAGAAAAGTAAGATGGAATGAACAAGATATCAGGTTTTTGTGCAATAATTTGCGTGAGAACAGCTGAAAAGTCCTGATCTCCAGAATTATAATTTAAATTTGAGATAACTTCACCACCTAATTTTTTGAAAGCACGTGCAAAATAACTTGCAAGACCAATCGCATAATCGTTTGAAATATCTTTGAGGATAGCGGCTTTTTTTACCTTTAAAACTTGACTTACATAAGTTGCGATTCCCACTCCTTGATAGGAATCAATAAAGCACGCGCGAAAGTAATATTTTTTACCCTGTGTAACAAGGGGACTTGTTGAAGAAGTTGCAATGGTTGGAGTCTTTGCTTTTTCAGATATTTCTCCACCTGCTAGTGAGAGTGAAGAACCGTAGCTCCCAATGATTCCACTGACCTTTTCGCTTGCTGTTAAACGCATAACAGCATTAGCCGCTTCCACTTTATCAGACTTATTATCAATAATAACAAGTTCCACCTTACGTCCCCAAATTTCTGGAACTTGTTTGTGCGCTAATTCGATACCTCGAATCTCAAGTTGACCGCCAAAGGCATTTTGACCACTTAATGGAAGATAAACACCAATTTTGATAGGTTCACTCGCATAAACATTTGCTGCAAGTGCCATGAAAATTGTGATTGTCGTAAGGATTTTCTTCAATTGCATTGCGCATTTTCCTTAATTGAATTGTTGTTTTTGCACCTTATATTGAACTTCTTCATCATGCAAGTTACACATTTAATCAAGTTACACATTAATAAAATACCAATAAAAATACCATTATGTAAAAAACTTTTATATGACCTTTTTTATAAGGCACTCCTTGTAAGATATGTAAAGCGTACAATCAAATAGTTTTATCAATATTTTTATAAATTCCATGTTGATATTAACATGTAAGAATTACGACAATATGGGGAAATCTTATCTTGGGGCTTGCGTGTTGATACAAGAGCAATGTTTACTTAAACCTAGAGAATCAATGTCGTGCAATTTATAAGCTACAGGATCACGTTATTATGACGAGTAAGGATGCATTAAAGGATTATTCCCTATCTGAGGATAGTATAGGTGCTTGTGGAGAGATTATCGAAATCAGTGGTGTCATTAAGTGGTTTGATGGTAGTAAGGGCTATGGATTTATTGTACCTGATTTACCTCATTTTCCCGATATATTATTGCATGTTACAGTCATGCGAAGGGATGGTTTCCAAACAGCTATGGAGGGTGCTAAAGTTATTTGTGCTGTGGAAAAAACAGAACGAGGATTAAAATGCGTTCAGGTGAAATCCATCGATTGTTCTTCAGCGGTTCATCCATCAGAAGTTCCAGCCCGTACTCATGTTGTTGTTACTCCGGAAAGTGGCCTAGAACGTGCAATTGTTAAATGGTTCAATCGTGACAAAGGTTTCGGTTTTCTTAGCCGTGGGCAGGGAACAGAAGATATTTTTATTCATATGGAAACGTTGCGCCGTTTTGGTTTAGCAGAGCTTCGTTCGGGACAGGTTGTTCTTGTCCGTTTGGTAAGGGAAAAAGGTTTGATGACAGCAGAAATTTATCCAGATATAGGATTTCCTTTTGCAACACATTAAATTACTGCTCATTGAATTTTACCAGTGAAATCAGTGTGTTTCTGTGTCTTTAAGGGGTGGTTATTTTTATAAATAGCTAGAGGGGGTCTTTGTTATGACCCTCGCGGATCTATAAACTAAATGAAAAAATATGTATATTCTATTGAAAAGAATAAAAAAAGTATGGGAATA
>NZ_HE997985.1:88284-92968 GCF_000312585.1 Bartonella queenslandensis AUST/NH15 | reverse complement strand
CAATAATGATAGACTCCTTTTATAAAAGTTCTTTATGAATATATAAAGAAAGAGCTGTAAATATATGTAATATTGTAAATATATGTAATATTAAGTCAATATTCAGATTAAGCTTCTTTACTGACTTTACAGAATCAGAGGAGTGTCTTATTCGCGCAGCACGCAATTATTTTAACCGTATCAAAAAACAGGAGAGCATAGTGAATGCTGATGAAATAAAAAAACTTGATAATTATTTAAAAAATACATTCCAAAACTCAGCATTGCAAGTCAGAGCACGGCCTAAAAAGGATGATTCTTGTGAGGTTTATATGGGGGATGAATTTTTAGGTATTATTTATCGAGATGAAGATGAAGATGAGCTATCCTATAATTTCTCAATGGCTATATTGGATATTGATTTAAAAATTGATTGACTATTCTTCTTGAATGAAATCTTTTTTATCCCATAAGGTTTATATAAGTTTTAATGCTTTAAAACTTGTATGGTTGTGTCGTGCGATAATAAGATGATCATGGATCGTAATGCCTAATGCATTTGCTGCATCTTTTAGTCTGTATGTCATTGTTATATCTGCATCAGAGGGGGTAGAATCACCAGAAGGGTGATTGTGAACTAAGATAAGTCCTGATGCGGATAACTCTAAAGCTCGAGAAATAACTTCACGAGGATAGACAGGAGTATGATCAATGGTTCCAGTTTGTTGTACCTCATCGGCAAGTAAGCCGTTTTTCTTATCGAGAAATAAAATACGAAATTGTTCGCGTGTTTCGTGAGCCATAACGGCTTTACAATAAGCTAATACTTTATCCCATGATGAAAAAATATCGCGTTTAAACAATTGTGCACGAGCAATACGTCCAGCAACATCTGAAATAATTTTTAAATCAAGTGCAGTAACGGGACCACATCCTTGAACCTCTTGAAGTCGATGAATGTCAGCGCCCAACACATCAGCTAATGAACCAAAATGTGCTATCAAATTTTTAGCTATAGGTTTTGTGTTTGCCCGAGGTATTGTGCGAAAAAGCAATAATTCAAGATATTCATAATCTTCAATTGCATTTCCTTTTGACTTTAAATAGCGTTTTCGAAGACGCTCACGATGTCCTTGATAATGTTTATCAAGCTGTATATTTTTCTTAGGTTCTTCACTTTTTCTTTTTGATACTGAGGTGAGTGGAGAACTTGATGTTAATGCAAAGTGATTACTTTGAATATCTTCCTTTTTATTTAATTTTTTAGCCATAACGTCTCTACAATGCATTAAATCTGCGGATTTGGAATATAAAAAATATTTTTAGGCGATATTGTAAATATTTCACACCCTTCATTTGTGACACCAATTGTATGTTCATATTGTGCTGTCAAAGAGCGGTCACGGGTAACAGCAGTCCAACCGTCAGATAAAATCTTAACTTGTGGTTTACCAAGATTAATCATTGGCTCAATTGTAAACATCATCCCTTTTTTTAATTCGATGCCTTCTCCGGGATTTCCATAATGGAGAATATTGGGGGCATCATGAAAAAGTTGACCGATACCATGTCCGCAAAAATCTTTCACAATTGAACACCGTTCAGATTCGGCATACTGTTGAATGGCTGCACCAATATCACCTGTTGTTGCTCCAGGTTTAACGACAGCGATTCCTCTCATAAGGCTTTCGTGGGTTATTTGTAAAAGGCGTTCTGCAGCACGTCTGATTTTTCCAACAGGGTACATGCGGCTTGAATCACCGTGCCAACCATCAAGAATAAAGGTCACATCAACATTCACAATATCGCCTTCTTGCAAAGGTCTTTTATTGGGAATACCATGACAGACAACGTGATTGATAGATGTACAGCATGAATGGCTGTATCCATGATAATTTAGATCAGCAGGAAGAGCACCTTTTTGTGCACCAAAAGTAAATACAAAGTCATCAACTTCTTGCGTAGTGACGCCAGGTTTAATCATATCTGTAAGTGCATCAAGGCATTCTGCCGCAATACGACCAACTTCACGCATTTTAGCGAAAGCATAGTCATCAAAAATGCGGATTTTTCCATTAAACTTTAAAGGGAATTTATTATATTCAATATACTCGGTCATTGTTTCTTCTGTTTTCTATTTTCACTCTCTGAATCGGAAAAATGCCTTCCACACTTATGTGACACTTTACAGCATAACATTCTACTCCTGATTTTAATGCTAAATCAAACTTACGTCCATAGAGTGGATCAAGATCGTGACAAATTGTAAAAGCTGTACAATCTTCTCGTTGAATAATATAAAGCATAGCAGCTCGTTTTCCTTGTTGTACGACTTGCATGAGTTCTTCAAGGTGACGGGCACCACGTTTTGTCTGGCTATCGGGAAATTCTGCTAATCCTTTTTGACGGATAAAATGAACATTTTTGACTTCTAGGTAACAATCAGGAAGATTATCATCACGTAAAAGAAAATCAATACGTGATTGTGTCCCATAGCGTTGTTCTTTTAAAATTGTTTTATATCCACTTAATTCTGGTAGCAATCCATTTTGAATTGCTTCTAACGCAAGTTTATTGGGTAAAGTGGTATTAATACCAACCAAAGTATTATCGGATTCAACAATTTCTAATTGATAAGCATATTTTCTCTTGGCGTTTTTATGATATGAAAGCCAAATATTGGCGTTGGAAGCTGTCAATCCAAGCATTGATCCTGTATTGGGTACCGACACGGTGAAGATATGTTGATCATCTTGTTTAACATCTGCAAGGAAACGTTTATAACGACGGATAAGCTTTGCCGGAAAAAGTTTGGGAGTAAAGTGCATATTCCTTTTTTAGGATTTATGATTTCATAATTCAACTGAGATTATGATTTGTAGAGGCTATTCCCTATTAAAAAAGGTAAAATTGATGTAAAAAACGCTACGTTATCTTATATAAATTGTTATAAACTCCATCGTTTACTTTAATGGTCTTAAAAATTTATTATTAGGAAATCTACACTCTTTGAGTGAGAAAATAACATTGTTTATAATTTATTATTAAATAGCATTAGAGTACTGTGAAGAAGGTTGCGTTAAAAAATAGTAGAGAGAGGGATATTTTAAGTGAAACTAGGTAAGGTTGATGGCTGGAACGAATAAGAATCGCGAAAATTTAATAAATGGTCCCATTATTATTTTAGTTGAACCGCAGCTTCCTGAAAATATTGGTATGGTTGCAAGGGCAATGGCAAATTTTGGGCTTTCTAAGCTTCGATTAGTCAAACCTCGAGAAACATTTCCGAATGAAAAAGCTAGAGCTGCTGCAAGTAAAGCTGATCATGTCATTAACAACGCCGTAATTTTTGATACATTGCGTGATTCAATCGCAGACTTACACTATGTTTTTGCTACAACAGCACGTGAAAGATGTGGATTTAAAACTGTAAAAAGTGCTGTCGAAGCAGCAAATGTACTCCGTCAGCGTGAAAATATAGGATATAAAACAGGTATTGTCTTTGGAAGAGAGAGATGGGGACTAGAAAATGATGAAATCAGCCTTGTTGATGAAATTATCACTTTTCCAGTTAATCCTGCTTTTGCATCACTTAATATTGCACAAGCAGTTCTTTTGATGTCTTATGAATGGATGAAAACAGGTCTCGAAAATGTGAGCGATACGGCATTTCGTGCACCAGAGATGGAGCCTGCAAATAAAACAGCGTTTCATGGTTTTTTATCTCAATTAGAAGAGGCTTTGGATATCCGTGGGTATTTTAGACCCCGAGAACGAAAAGAGGTTATGCTTGCAAATTTGCGCTCTGTTTTTACGCGCGCCAACTTTAGTGAAGCTGAGGTTCGTTTATTGCGAGGCGTTATATCTTCATTGGATCATTTTTCTCCACAATATCCACGGGGAAGTAGAGCTCCTCAAGAGCGCGATCGTCAAAAAATTAAAACAAGTGTGAAAACTGATGGATGAACGACCTGTTCTTTTTTTTGATAGTGGTATTGGTGGCTTAACAGTGTTGAGGGAAGCGCGTGTTCTTATCCCTGAAATACAATTTATTTATGTGGCTGATGATGCAGGATTCCCTTATGGTAATTGGGAAGAAAATGCTCTGAAAGAACACATTTTAAAGATTTTTACAAATCTTTTAACACACTATGATCCTGCCTTATGTGTGATTGCTTGCAACACTGTTTCTACATTGATGCTGGCAAATTTACGAAAAAACTTTCCTCATGTCCCTTTCGTAGGAACAGTTCCTGCAATTAAATCAGCTGCTGAACAAACAAAATCTGGTTTTATTTCCGTATTAGCGACTCCTGGAACAGTTAAACGTCCCTATACAAATGAATTAATTAACTCTTTTGCTGGACAGTGTCATGTTCAGCTTGTAGGAAGTGAAAAGCTTGCTGGATTTGCTGAAGATTATTTACGAGGAAAATCTATCGATTCAGAAGAGTTAAGAAAAGAAATTCTGCCATGTTTTGTGAAAAAAAATGGTCAATATACTGATATTATTGTTTTAGCCTGCACGCATTATCCTTTTTTAATTAACTTCTTTCGTGAACAAGCTTTATGGTCCGTTGAATGGATTGATCCTGCAAAAGCAATCGCCAAACATATCAGATCATTATTGCCCTTGTCAGAAAAAATATATCAGAAACCCATAAAAAAATGCCAAGATTTTGCGTTGCTGACGTCGAAGGATATC
>NZ_HE997985.1:82890-88047 GCF_000312585.1 Bartonella queenslandensis AUST/NH15 | reverse complement strand
TATGAAAAGAGTTGACTTTGGAATATGAGATCAATAAAGATGCTCTAGCTTTTTCTTTCAAGAAAATGGCATTAATTGACGTGTCCCGTGGATAACTTCGCATATTGGTATGTTAAGCTATTCTGTCAGTCTTTTTGTATTAAAGGCAGAGGAGGGCGCGTTTCCTTGAGATCTTCAAGATCTCGTGTTTTATTTTAAAGGAAATGCGATGAGTAAACGCGAAACAACAAAGTATAAAATTGACCGTCGTATGGGAGAAAATATTTGGGGGCGTCCAAAATCTCCTGTCAATCGTCGTGATTATGGTCCAGGTCAGCATGGACAACGTCGTAAAGGAAAACTTTCTGACTATGGGGTGCAATTGCGCGCTAAACAGAAACTGAAAGGGTTTTACGGCGATATTTCAGAAAAGCAATTTCATAAAACTTATGTGGAAGCTGCTCGTCGGCGGGGTGATACTGGTGAAAATCTTATCGGTTTGTTAGAATCTCGTTTGGATGCTGTTGTCTATCGTGCAAAATTCGTTCCTACGATTTTTGCTTCTCGCCAATTTATTAATCATGGTCATGTGAATGTAAATGGGCGACGCACAAATATTCAATCGTATCGTTGTAAACCAGGTGATGTTATTGAGGTTCGGGAAAAATCAAAACAACTTGTTTTGGTTTTAGAATCGGTACAATTAGCAGAGCGTGATGTCCCTGATTATATTGAAGCAGATCATAAACAGATGAAAGCGACCTTTACACGTATTCCTGCTTTTGCAGATGTTCCTTATGCTGTGCAAATGGAACCTAATTTGGTCGTTGAATTTTATTCTCGATAATTGTTTTATGAAAAAAGTTGTTTCTCTTCTATTATTATAATTTCAAACTGTTATGTTGTTTTTATTATGTTGTTTTTATAATCTTTGGAGTTAGCAGATATTTTGTGAATGGTTCTATATTAAGCTTATTACACTGTTCTAGTGTTATAAGCTTATATAGTTCTATTTTTTTAGTATTTGTTTTTATAAATTCAAAAAATATAAGTATAAGCTTGCTTTATATTTGTTTTTATCTTTGCAAAATAAGTTTCTACTTGTGCAGGATATGGTCTTATGAATGATGTTTCCGTTGAATATCAGACAATAGAAGAAAACGAAGAGAAAGATGATCTTTTGGCAAGCGAAGCAGATGATTGTCATCCAATATTTCGGTGTGCTCCTTCAAGTGTGGAATTTAATAAATTGCGTAAACGCCTTTTGCGTCATATGCGACAAGCTTTGGATGATTTTTCTATGCTCTCTACTGGAAAAAAATGGCTTGTCGCTGTATCAGGTGGAAAAGACTCTTATGGTTTATTAGCACTGCTTTTAGATTTAAAGTGGCGTGGTCTTTTACCTGTTGAAATTCTTGCTTGTAATCTTGATCAAGGACAACCAGGATTTCCTAAACATATTCTTCCAGATTTTTTGAGTTCTTATAAAATTCCCTATCGTATTGAATATCAAGATACTTATTCCATTGTTACAGATAAATTGGCAGAGACGCAGACATATTGTTCACTTTGTTCTCGATTGCGACGTGGTAATCTCTATCGCATTGCACGTGAGGAGGGGTGTTCAGCATTAATTTTAGGGCATCATCGTGATGATGTGTTGGAAACATTTTTTATGAATTTGTTTCACGGTGGACGATTAGCTGCTATGCCTGGAAAACTTAAAAATGATGAAGGAGATCTTTTTGTATTACGTCCTCTTGTCTATGCTGCTGAAGAAGATATGGAAAAATTTTCTCAAGCAATGCAATTTCCTATTATTCCTTGTAATCTTTGCGGCAGTCAAGATGGTTTACAACGTAATGCAATGAAAGAAATGCTAAAAAATATTGAAAGACAAATGCCAGGACGTAAAGATACAATGATTCGCGCTTTAACGAATGTTCGCCCAAGTCATTTGCTTGATAAGAGATTCTTTGATTTTAAAACGTGTTAATAAAAACGAGATTTTTTATAAAAATAAGTTTGAAGAATTTAAGATAAGATACTTATTTATAATGATAATTCATTATTTTGCAACTTAATTAGCCTAGGTGTTTTATTTCAAATTCTCTTATATTGCATATGATAAGCGAGGCTCTTATATGCATAAAACACAATTCAAAAAGCTTCCTTCAAATAACCAATGGCTATCCCAATATGGAAAATAATATAATTATCGGTTTGCTCTTTTTTAAAGTAAAAATGAAAGGGCCTTGTAGATTGTATCTTATCCTGTTGTCAATAAAACATTTTGTTATTTAGGGTGGTGGATCAAAATGATATTAAGCGCTTGATAAAAAGTATTTTTAGAGTGTATAGCAAACATTGAGAGGGAAGAAACTGTCTGTAAATCCTCATGAAGTGAGTTACATAAGTAATCGGCTCTACTGTGAACAGCCGCTTTTATAAAACCGTCTCCGATGGGAAACTTCCTCCTTGGGAATGGGCGGAAGTTAAATTTTTTCAAACTGCTATGCCATAAAGATCATAGGCATCCGATTGTTCGATTTTAACGGTGACAAATTCACCGACACGCAAAGGGCGTCGTGATGATATATGAACAACACCATCTATTTTTGGAGCATCGTATTGACTACGTCCTTTAGCAACTTTTCCTTGGCTTTCATCAATAAGAACTTGAAGTCTTTTTCCAATTTTTTTCTTTAAAAGATGTGTAGAAATTTGTTGTTGTTTTGCCATAAAACGATGCCAGCGGTTTTCTTTCACGTTTTCAGGAATATTTTCTAATCCCAAATCATTTGCAACAGCCCCTTTGACTTCTTCATATTTAAAGCATCCGGCGCGTTCAATTTTTGCTTCTTCTAGCCATTCTAGAAGCATATTAAAATCTTCATTTGTTTCTCCTGGAAAACCAACAATAAATGTTGATCGCAAAGTGAGGTCCGGACATATTTTTCGCCACTTTTCAATTCTACGGTTTGTTTTTTCCATAAGAGCAGGACGCTTCATATGACGCAAAACAGTCGGTGATGCATGCTGAAAAGGAATATCTAGATAAGGGAGAATTTTTTTTGCCGCCATAAGTTCGATAACTTCATCTACATGGGGATAAGGATAAACGTAATGCATACGTACCCAAATACCCATATCACCTAGTTCGCGACAAAGATCAAAAAACTTCGTTTTAATTGTGCGATTTTTCCAAGAGTTTTCGAGATATTTAAGATCAATACCATAAGCACTCGTATCTTGTGAAATAACCAAAAGTTCTTTTACACCCGCTTGTACGAGTTTTTCAGCTTCACGAAGAACATCACTGATGGGGCGTGAAGTAAGATCTCCACGCAGTGTAGGGATGATACAAAAACTACACCTGTTAGAACATCCTTCAGAAATCTTTAAGTAAGCGTAATGGCGAGGTGTTAAACGAATACCTTGGGGAGGAACTAAATCAAGAAAGGGATTATGAACAGGAGGAATTGCTGTATGAACAGCTTGTATAACACTTTCATAAGCTTGTGGTCCTGTAATGGCCAATACATTAGGGTATGCTTGGCGAATAACTTCAGGGTCAGCACCAAGACACCCCGTTACAATAACTTTTCCATTTTTTTTGAGAGCTTCATCAATATTGGCTAAGGATTCTTTTCTGGCAGAGTCAAGAAAACCACAGGTATTCACTATAACGACATCAGCTCCTTGATGTTGACGTGAAATTTCATACCCTTCAGAGCGGAGGCTTGTAATAATTCGCTCAGAATCTACGAGTGCTTTTGGGCATCCGAGAGAGACAAAACTAATACGAGGTGCTAGCATGATAATCCTATAATTACTGTGAATGATTGAGTTTCACTTTTATTGACTTAGAAAATAAGAAAAGTTCTTTATTTCTTATACATAACAATCTGTTACAAGTTTATTTGATTTTTTTCTACAATATTTTGTGTATGCCTACAATTTTATCTGATTATACTGTCAAATAGTTTTATTGATGGCGATGTTATAAGACAGACTCCTTCAAAGCATTCAAGTCCCTTTTAGAATACTTAGTGAATATTTTTAAGCTTACTTGTTCATCCGTGCTTCAGTGAAAAACATAACAGGGTAGAGGGGAAGGGAAATCCACTCGATAAGGATTTGGTTTTGTTTATAGACCAAATTAGACTCATCCTTTGGCTGTGGGAAGAAAGCCAATTGCGTGTGGCACAATCAAAAAACACACAACAGTTTTTAAACTGCATTTTATTGGCGTATATATACGTGTACTATTATTTTTAATATTTGCGAATAAGTCCGGTAAGTTTGCCTTGTATTTCTACACGCTCGGATTTGTATGTGCGTGCTTCATAGTGAGGATTAGCGGCTTCTAATGCAACAGAGGTTCCTTTGCGTCGATAACGTTTTAACGTTGCCTCTTTTTTATCAATAAATGCGACAATAATTTCACCTGATATTGCTGTATTTTGACGTTTCACAATAATCGTATCTTTATCAAGAATACCAGCCTCCACCATAGAATTATCTTTAACTTCTAATGCGTAGTGCTCACCTGTATTAACCATATCATTTGGGAGAGAAAGTGTGCTTGTTTGTTGCAGTATAGCAGAGGCGGGAACGCTCGCAGAAATACGTCCCATAATGGGAATAATGATATTTTTTTTTCTTCTGCTTCAAAGTTCCCAAGATTAGTCAAGTTTTTTGATATTTCCCTTTTATTTTTTTCTATCATACTGGGAGAAATCTTACGTGCTAGAGAAAGGTTAAATGTTATTTTCTCAGGAAGTCGAATCACCTCAACTGCACGAGCGCGATTGAGCAAACGACGTATAAAACCTCGCTGTTCTAAAGCTATAACGAGCTTATGAATGCCAGACTTTGAAGACAGTTCTAAAGCATTTTTCATTTCCTCAAAAGAAGGAGAAACACCTGTTTCTTTTATATGATTGTGAATAAACAAGAGTAGCTCATATTGTTTACATGTCAGCATTCAATGTTCCAATCAAAAGAATAAAAAAATATTACAGTAAAAAATACGTATATATATAATATTTCTACAATTTTTTTCGTTAAATAAAACTTATTTGCTTTATTTTTGATCTTATAAGGAAGTTAATGAAGCAATATCCTTATTTATAGACATATTTAATATGTGATAAATATAAAAATTTACTTTTA
>NZ_HE997985.1:73713-82161 GCF_000312585.1 Bartonella queenslandensis AUST/NH15 | reverse complement strand
ACAATTTGTTGATTTTTTGATAGAAGAGGCGAATTCAAGGATGGTATATGCGCGAGGGAGATCATTTAATGTAAATTCTCCTATCGCGACAAAGAGCGTGACGTGATTTTTACAGTAGTACTTAACAAAAATAAGTGGACTGAATAGATGCCTTCAAATAGTAAAAAGAAATTTACTTCTATTATTAAACCAACATTTCAATTATTTTCTGTGATCGTCATTTCTCAATCATTGATATCTTGTTGCGCAAGTGAAACTATGCATTTTTCAATAAAAGATTCTTATCATAATAAACCGGTTAACGTAAATACTTCTGCTTTACCAAAACCAATATCCAATGAGAAAAATCAACTAGCCGAAAAAAAGCGTGGGCGGGCAGTTGTTGGTAAACCTTACCAAATAAAAGGAAAGTGGTATTATCCTGAAAATAATCCAACGTATAAACGTGTTGGCGAAGCATCATGGTATGGTTCAGATTTTCATGGGCGTTTAACAGCAAACGGTGAAATTTATGACATGAATCTTTTGACTGCTGCTCATCCTACAATGCCTTTACCTAGCTATGCTCGTGTTACTAATTTGAAAAATGGATCTTCACTCATTGTTAGAGTGAATGATCGCGGACCTTTTATGAAAGACCGCATCATTGATTTATCAAAGAAAGCGGCAACAATACTTGGTTATGTAGATAAGGGGGTCACAGATGTTAAAGTGGAATATATTGCTGAAGCCCCCATTGGCTATTATGATGATGCATATTTAATGGCCTCTTATACTCCTGGAAATACTGACTCGTATTTATTAGCGTCAGAAAATGTTTCGGAGAAAAGAGAAACTGTTTTGTTCAAGGGGCGCAATACAGGAAATAAAGAAGAATTAGCTAAAGCAGCTTCTGTTTCACAGGAGCAACGCAATAAAACTATTGCAGTGAAATTACCAGAAATTGGTCCTATCATGCTTGATAAGCCGGTGCCACTCGATCAAGTTGCTTCTGTAAATAAGCTAAACAAAAAAACAAAGTTAAATTGGCTGCAGCTGTTTTAAGGAACAATATATTGATTTTTAATCGATATCATTTTCAAATAAAAAATGATGAAAAAGCTTGAGGGGAGTGTTATTATTAATAGTTTAGTACGCCTCTTCAGTGTATTGCCGGTTTTATTTCTGATTTTATGGCAGTGCTTGCTAATTAAAGTGCGTTTTTTCTGCCATAAAAGTTTTTGCCAAATTGAGGATAAGCGGATTGTGTGAGGCTGTTTGTCTGATCTCTGAAACGTCTATACAATCTAATTGGAAAAGAATATAAAGTCTAAAAAGCAAAAATATTTCCTTTTGATTCGACTTTGCAAGTTTCAAAAACATACAAAGTAATGCCTTATCAAGAGATTACACATAGCTCATGCTATTTTTAATAGAGTAACACTCTTTACGTAAACTAAAAACCTCAAACAAAATACACTTTTGTATTACCAATTTGCACGTGCTTATTTTTCGTCTTAAAGAGGTATGTCTGCCTCTCAAGCCCATTTTATTAACAAGTTTGTGAATATTATAACTGTTAAGACCATTAAGACCATTATAGGCATTACACTTTTTACACGTATGAAGATATAAATAGCATCATAAATTTACGCAAAGCTCTTAATGTTTTTGCAATAATCCTTTAGCTTAAGAGCTTTATAAAAAGTATTTTTACTTTCTCTTTTATAATCTTAACCTCTATACTAACTGTGCTTATAAAGGGTAAAAAAGCGATTTTACTTGTTTCAAAGAGGTGAGATGATGAGAGAGTCTTGCAGTATTTTTGTCAACTTAAAGTTAAAGAAGTGATGATTTATATAAAACAAATCAATGTACTAGAAATAAAAAAAATAAAAAGTGTATTATTTTATTTTTGCTCATGCTGAATAAAAATAAAATCTTTTCTTGAGTAGTCAATAATTCCTCAATTTGCGGAAATAAGAAAGTTTTTTCCTATATAATGATTCTTTATGCTGATCTTTGAATGGGAGGAGCGGCTATGGGTACAGTATTAAGAATTTTATTGAGCTTATGGGGGATATTGGCATTTAACACGTGGGGAAGAGCGCAAAATTTTCAAACTTCTGCTTCACAAGTATTGTTACTCGATGATAATACAGAGACAATACTTTATGAAAAACAAAGTGATATTCCTTTTTTTCCTGCTTCATTAGCAAAATTGATGACGGCAGAAGTCGTATTTTATCAATTAAAAGAAGGATTATTAAAAAATACCCAAAAATTCAAGGTCAGTGAAAATGCTTGGCGCAAGGGGGGGGCACCTTCCGGTACAACCACTATGTTTGCAAAAATAAAGACAGAAATCAGTGTTTCTGATCTTTTACGTGGTTTAATTATTGTCAATGGAAATGATGCTGCTATTATTCTGGCTGAAGGAATATCAGGAGATGAGGCCCACTTTGCACAGCTGATGAATCAGCGCGCTAAAATAATTGGATTATCTCAGAGCCATTTTGTTAATGCAACAGGGCTTCCCGAAGAGGGACAGTTTGTAACAGCGCGCGATATGATTATATTGGCGCGTCATATTGCTCAAGAATATCCAGATTATTATGCACTTTATCGTGAGCCTCATTTTACGTGGAACAATATTTTTCAACGGAATAAAAACCCTCTTATTTCTAAGGAAATTGGTGTAGAAGGATTTGGTTTTGGCTACAGCGAAAAAGAAGGATTTTCAATGGTTGCCACCATTTATAAAAATCATCGACGCGTTTTTTTAGCAATCAGTGGTTTGCAAGATGGTAAAAAACATACAACGGAAATAGAACGCATTCTTCAATGGGGAATGACGGCTTTTGATCTCAAAACGATCTTCACAAAAGGAGAAATGGTTGGGCGTGCTTCTGTTTATGGAGGCAAGAAAAATTTTGTCCCACTTATTATCCAAAAACCGATAAGTTTTATGCTTTCAAATGAAAAAGACGTCAATGTTAAAGCAAAAATTAAATATCATGGTCCATTGAAAGCTCCTATTGTTTCAGGGCAACCCGTTGGCGTTATTCAAATTTTAGAAGGTAAAAAGATTCTTTTGGAAAAACCAGTTTTTGCCGGAATGAATGTTCAGAAAGGAAGTTTCTTTACAAAAGTAAAAGATGCATTCTATGAAATAACGATTGGATGGTTACGGAAATATTTGTAGTTACACGCTAATAAGATTAAGGTTCATACGTGTCAGGTTATTTTATTACATTCGAAGGAGGGGACGGGGTAGGAAAAACAGTGCAGATTTCTTTACTTGCTGAATATCTCTCTCTCCAAGGTTATGATGTTATTACAACACGAGAACCAGGAGGAACGGCAGGGGCGGAAGCAATCCGGCATATTCTGTTATCAGGGAAGGTACAACAATATGGACCGTTGATCGAAGCTGTGTTGTTTACAGCGGCACGTACCGATCATGTTGCCGAGATCATTGCACCTTCTTTGCAAAAAGGTAAAATTGTTTTATGTGACCGCTTTATTGATTCTACACGCGTTTATCAAGGACTCAATGAAACAATCAATTCTTCTCTTCTTTCTGTTTTAGAGTGTATTGCGCTTAATGGTATTATGCCTCATTTAACATTTTTATTAGATATGCCAGCAGCGTGTGGTATAAAGCGCGCAAATTTGCGAAGAGAAAAAAACGAAGAAATTGATTATTTTGAAAAAGATCAGTTGGAAATTCAAGAACAAAGGCGTCAAGCTTTTCTGCGATTGGCCAGACAGGAACCCCATAGATTTCGAGTCATTGATGCGACTAGCTCAGTAGAGACCGTTGCATATCAAATAAAAAATATTTGTCATCAGGTATTATTGGATAATCTTTCATGAGTAATGTAAGTATCTTACGACAATATGATGATATTGATACAATTTTATCTCCGTCCCAGAATAATATTATCTTTGGTCATGAAGATGTTCGTCATTTTTTGACACAAATGCGTAAAGAAGAGCGTTTGCATCATGCATTATTATTTGAAGGAGAATATGGAATTGGAAAGACTACATTAGCTTTTCACCTTGCTTGGAATATTTTAAGTTCTCAAGAAGGGACTTTCCTGAAACCAGATTCTCATTCCGTCATATGGCGCCAAATTACACAAGGCAGTCACCCTGGCCTTTTGTATATTTCACGTCGATTTGATGTAAAAACACAAAAGTTTAAAACAGGAATACTCATTGATGACATCCGTGATGTTATGCATTTTTTAAGCCGAACATCGCAAGATAATGGATGGCGTATTGTTATTATTGACTCTGCAGATGATATGAATAGAAATGCTGCCAATGCAATTCTTAAAATACTTGAAGAACCCCCTGCAAAAGTGCTTTTTATTATTATCGCGCATTCTTCAGGAAAATTGCTTCCAACAATCCATTCACGGTGTCAAAAAATTTCCTTTCGCCCGTTGAATCATGATGAAATGAAAAAAGTCATTACACATATTTTTGCCAATCAGGATGTACCTGACGAGAAAACAATTGAAATGATTATTGCAAAATCCAAAGGAAGTCCTCGAAAAGCTGCTCTACTTATTTGTCATGGTGGTCTTGAAATTATTAAAACGATTGATGCGCTCTTAGAGCAACCTATTTGTAACCAAACGGTTGTACACACGCTTGCACAAACATTTTCATCCGGTTCTTCCGCATTTCAATTTCAACAATTTTGTGATGAAATTCTTGATAAAATTCAACAAAAAGCTATTATGCTCGTTGAAAAAGGAAATTTATTCCTCTCAAAAAAAATATGCGCAAAAAATGGCAGGAGATTCATCGAGAAATAGAGGAAGTACAACTGTTTAATCTCGATAAGAAGCAGTTTGTTATTAACTTACTTTTTAGAGTTCATAAGATCATTCATGAGGATTAGTTTTTTCGTGACAATGTGATGAACAGGCGTTATGTCATTGTATCTTTTATTTATAGCGTTTTACAATGAGTATGATATGCGTGATACATATTACATAACAACTCCTATTTTTTATCCTAATGGTCATCCGCATATTGGGCATGCCTATAGTGCCATTGCAAGCGATGTCTTAGCTCGCTTTCAACGATTAAACGGAAAAAATGTATTTTTTCTTTCTGGTACAGATGAGCATGGTCTAAAGATGCAACAAACCGCAGCAGCATTGGGCATGACACCTCAGGAACTTGCAGATCGTAATAGTGCTGTGTTTCAAAAAATGCTTGCGGTATTAAATTGTTCTAACGATGATTTCATTCGTACGACAGAAGAACGCCATTATCAAGCTTGTCAAGAAATTTGGAAAAAGATGGAAGAAAATGGCGATATCTATCTCGGTCGTTATAAGGGGTGGTATTCGGTTCGCCAAGAAGCCTATTATGAAGAAAAAGATACGGAAGTTGGACCAGATAATGTTCGTCGGGAAAAGGAATTAGGTTCTCCCGTTGAATGGAATGAAGAAGAAAGTTATTTTTTTAGACTTTCTCGTTATGAAAAAGATCTTCTTGAATATTATGAAAAACATTCTGATTTTATTGCTCCCCTTGAGCGGCGTAATGAAATTATAAGTTTTATCAAATCAGGTTTGAAAGATATTTCTATTTCACGGACAAGTTTTAATTGGGGAGTTGCTGTTCCTGAGAATCCAAAACACGTGATGTATGTCTGGGTTGATGCGCTTACAAATTATCTATCAGCAATTAATTTTTTTAATAAAAATTCAAAAAAACGTGATTTTTGGCCTGCAAATACACATATCATTGGTAAAGATATTATTCGTTTTCATGCCGTCTATTGGCCAGCATTTTTAATGTCGGCGGGAATTGAACTGCCTAAAAATATTTTTGCCCATGGTTTTTTACTTAATCGTGGTGCCAAAATGTCAAAATCTGTTGGAAATGTCGTTGATCCTTTTGAAATGATTGATCATTATGGTCTTGATCAGGTTCGTTATTTTCTTCTCCGTGAAGTACCCTTTGGACAAGATGGTAGTTATAACCATGAAAGCCTTGTGAACCGTATTAATGCCGATCTTGCTAATGATCTTGGTAATTTAGCACAGCGTTCTTTATCTATGATTGCCAAAAATTGTGATGCAAAGGTTCCTAAACCCGCCGCATTTTTAATTCAGGATGAACATCTTTTAGAACAATCTCTTCAAGTGCTTGAAACTGTACAACAAGCGATGTCTTCTCATAGTATGCACTTGGCCCTTTCAGCTATTTTTTCAGTTGTAGCAGATGCCAATCGCTATTTTGCCAACGAACAACCTTGGAGTTTACGGAAGAATGATCAAGATCGATTTTCTACAGTTCTTTATATAACTGTAGAAATCTTACGACGAATAGGAATTATGCTTTTGCCTTTCATCCCCCAATCAGCAGCAAAACTTCTTGATAGTCTTGCGGTTGCTGAAGATGATCGGTTGCTGTATCATATAAGTCATGTAAAAATTCAAGAAGGACTTGATCTTCCACCACCAGAACCGATTTTTCCTCGTTATGTTTTGAAGAAAGAAGATTCTCATCATGCTCATTGATACACATTGTCATCTTGATTTTGAAGATTTCTCACAAGATTTGGATAATGTTATCCAACGGGCTTTAGATGCTGATGTTAAACGTATGATAACAATTTCAACCCATGTTCATAAGTTAGATAAGCTGTTAGCCATTGCGCAAAGCTATGATCAAGTCTTTTGTTCCGTTGGAACACATCCCAATCATGCGCATGAAGAACAAAATATTACAGCCAAAGAGCTTATACAGCTCTCGAAGCATCCTAAAATTGTTGCATTTGGGGAAGGGGGGCTTGATTATCATTATGATTATTCTACACCAGAAGAGCAAAAGAAAGTTTTTCAAGAACATATCACTGCTTCTCGAGAGACCCAGATTCCGCTTGTTATACATTCACGCAATGCAGATATCGATATGGAAAAAATCTTACGCGAACAGATAAAAGAAGGTTCTTTCCCTTTTATTCTTCATTGTTATTCGTCTGGAATGCAGCTTGCTCGTGCTGGTATTGAACTTGGTGGTTATATTTCTTTTTCAGGTATTCTTACTTTTAAAAACGCATCTGAAATTCGTGAAATAGCAAAAATTGTGCCCCATGAGTATTTACTGGTGGAGACAGATGCACCATTTTTAGCTCCTAGTCCTCATCGAGGAAAAACCAATGAACCATCGTTTGTACGCTATACAGCAGCTGTTTTGGCTGAAACAATTGGCTTAAGCATTGAAGCAACAGCTCAAATAACAACACGGAATGCTTTTCGTTTATTTAGCAAAATGAAATAAGGTAAAAGCGATGTGTGATCAGTACCGATTTACAATATTAGGCTGTGGTCCCTCTCCAGGAGTTCCTCGACCGAATGGCGATTGGGGAGCATGTGATCCGAATAACCCTAAAAACAAACGCTACAGAAGTTCTTTATTAGTTGAGCGTATTAAATCATCAGGAAAAAAAACAACGATCGTTATTGATACAGGTCCAGATTTTCGCTCACAAATGATCGATGCGCGTGTAAACCATCTTGATGCTACTCTTTACACGCATTCTCATGCAGATCATATCCACGGTATTGATGATTTACGCAGCTATGCACTTGCACAAAAATGCTTAATAGATATCTATGCAGACAAGCATACACTAGAACATCTCAAAAATGCTTTCGGATATTGTTTTCAAACACCAAAAGATTCATCTTATTCACCTATCTTAAAAGAGCATCTTATCGATGAAGACAGCCAATTTATGATTCAGGGGCAGGGTGGAGCAATAAGCATTAAGACGCATTTACAATACCACGGAAATATTCATTCCTTAGGTTTTCGTATTGGGAATGTTGCCTATTGTACAGATGTTAGTGAATTTCCTGAAAAAACATTATCCAAATTAATGGATTTGGATATTCTTATCATTGAAGCCCTTCAATTTAAATCTCACCCGAGCCATTTTTCTGTTGATCAAGCATTACAATGGATAGAATATTTGAAGCCAAAACAAGCCATCCTCACACATATGGATAGATCGCTAGATTACAATGAGGTTGTCAATTATGTTCCACCAAATGTTCAGCCGGCATATCAAGGGCTTATTTTTGAAACAGATGCATAAGTTTATTAGAACGTAATATTCACGTTCAATAAAACACTTTTTTAAAATTATCCTTTATTCTGTTTTATTTTTATCGTAATGAGTACTTTTCATGATAAATGTGTTGGTCTTTAAGGAATGTACTTTAAAGACCAATTAAGTAGCCTATTATAGGCTTTGTTTTTTGCATAAGATTATCGCATAATATATATTATGGAACTTTTTTGAAAAGTACATTTTATAGCATCTTAAATTTTAAAAATTTGATGACTTTAGATTGAAAACCGATTCTGTTTTATTTTATTATGGTTCGAAAATTTTAATCATAATCGTTTTTTATTTTTTACTCT
>NZ_HE997985.1:70610-73430 GCF_000312585.1 Bartonella queenslandensis AUST/NH15 | reverse complement strand
GAGAACGTGACTGCAAAATATCATAACATTCTTTAGCAAATAAAATACCTTCATTACTTTTTTTATTAAGCAATTCAAGACACTCTTCTAATGTCTGAGCACTAAAACAAGAGTTAATGATACAACGTATTTCATGACTTGTTTCATAGTCTTTTGTAATTGCGCACTCCTCTAAAGCTAAAGTAGGATCTCCTTTCTCAATAATAGCTTTTCTAATTATATCAAATTCAATTTCAGGAACGGCATGTGTTGCTAATCCTAAATTTAAACAATCTCCCCATTTTATATGTGCACCAGTCAATGCAAGATAAATGCCAAAATGATTGGGAAGAGATGGTAAGAAAAAACTTGCACCAACATCTGGAAAAAATCCAATTGCAGCTTCTGGCATAGCAAAAACTGTATTTTCTGTAACAATTCGATGTGAACCATATAGAGAAATACCTACCCCTCCTCCCATCCAAATACCATTTAAGAAAGAAATATAAGGCTTTGAAAAACGTTTAATATACGCATTTAAACTATATTCATCCCTAAAATATTGATAAGCAGAGGCACTTTTTCCCATATGATAGATTTCTACAACATCTCCACCAGCACAAAAAGCACGTCCCTCCCCTTCAATTAAGACACAAGAAATATCCTTATCTGTTTCCCAAGTCTTAGAGCTTTTTTAAAAGCGGAAACCATTCGTTGATTAAGAGCGTTTAATGCTAAAGGGCGTGAGAGTTTTATAATACCAGCACATCCTTCTTTCGTAAAAGAAATATCATTCCCCGCTCCAAAATCAATTTGCATTTCACACCCTTTTTAAAAACAACTAGTCTATTGTTTTTTTATTTTTTGCCCCAAGTTGAGGAAATATTTGCATGATCGCGCCAATACAATATATATAAATTCCCGTTATTGAAATCCCTATTTTAACCCAATATGGAGCCTCTAATTGATAAAAGAAGGCTACAACACCAAAGAAACACCATAAGAGAAAAATTGGAAAATTAATTCTCCGTAAACGAAGGACTCTTATAGGATGGATAAAATAAATTGGCAAGAAAGATATAATCGCTGATACAACAATGATGATAAAACTAATCCACTCCTCTGGTCGTACGACAAAAAGTGAAAAAACCATCATATTCCACACAACAGGAAATCCTTTAAAAAAGTTTTCTTTAGTTTTCATACCAGTATCGGCATAATAAATAGCCGATGAAATAACAATGATTGCACTCAATGCAAACGATAGCCCTACCCCCATAAAACCACTTTGATAGAGAGCAAAAGCCGGAATTAAAACGTAAGTTACATAATCAATGATATTATCTAACAACTCTCCAGACCATGTTGGAAGTATGTATTTAACATCAAGTTTGCGTGCAATTGGTCCATCTATACCATCAACGAGAAGTGCAAGCCCAAGCCAACAGAACATAGCTGTCCATTCTTTTTGAGAAGCCGATATAAGTGAAAGAAATGCTAAAAATGATCCCGAAGCTGTTAGTAAATGAACAGAAAAAGCTTTTGCTTGGGGCATTGTTACTTTTTTATGGCGTAATAATTTAGCATTTGTTTTGATTTTTTTTGTTAGTTTACGTTTCAAGGTTTTCTTATCCTCGTTTTTAAAGTCTTCATCCATCTACCAATACGCCATTTTACCTATGATATGACTCAGCGTAAAAAAAATCATAAAAAGGTTACTTTTTTATATCGCATTATTTATTACATAATATAATAGAAGAGCTTCATACAATAAAAAGAGAGCAATCATTTAGAAATGTTAAAATATTTGCTCAATGAGGAAAGGCTCAATGCGTTGTGATACTTGAAAAGAGAGAATATAAAGCTATTACTGTTATTGGTGCAGGTCCTGTCGGAATGTTAGCCGCATTGAGACTTGCACATAAAGGTTTTTCTATTTTTCTTGTTGGCCCCCCTGCTCATACAGATGAGTTACGAACAACAGCTCTTATGATGCCTGCAATACGCACGCTTCAAAAACTTAATATTTGGAAGAATCTTCAAAAACATGCTGCTATTTTATCTTCCTTGAGAATTATAGATATAACTTCTAGGATCGTGCGCGCTCCTACGGTGCATTTTTCTTCTGCTGAAATTGATGAAAAAGCTTTTGGCTATAATATACCCAATGTCGAATTGAACAATGCTTTAGTCGATGCCGTTACACATATGCCCAATATTAAAAGATTTGTTTCTGAAGCCAAATCTTTTTACCATACAAAAAGCCATGTATCTATTACTCTTGCTGATGGTAAGACCATTCAAGCACCACTTGTTATTGCTGCTGATGGACGTCACTCTCTTACACGTGTAGCAGCAGGGATAAGTATTAAACAGTGGAATTATCCACAAAAAGCACTTGTTCTCAATTTTTCTCATGAGTTTTCTCATCAAAATACCTCAACTGAATTTCATACAGAACATGGTCCATTTACACAGGTTCCGCTACTAGGACGAAGATCCAGTCTTGTATGGGTCGTTCATCCTTCCCGTGCTGAGGAATTATTGAATATAGAATCAAAAAAAATTGCAAAAATCATCGAAAACCAAATGCAGTCAATGCTTGGAAAGCTAACCCTAGAAACATCAGTTCAAGCATGGCCACTTTCAGGACTTCTTGCTCATCATTTTGCTGCGAATCGAACAATTTTAGTGGGGGAAGCCGCTCATGTTTTCCCCCCTATTGGAGCACAGGGATTAAATTTAGGATTCCGTGATGTTCAAACTTTGATTGATATTTTACCCAATCAAATATCTGATTCTAACTCTAAAATGATTGTTAGACAATATAACCAATACCGC
>NZ_HE997985.1:69711-70326 GCF_000312585.1 Bartonella queenslandensis AUST/NH15 | reverse complement strand
AGTCTAGCTGTTCATACCCTCAACTCTGCTTTGCTTTCTCATATGTTGCCTGTTCATATCATGCGCAGTATTGGGCTTGGTTTATTACATAATTGCTCGCCATTACGTAATTTATTGATGCGTGAAGGAATGTATCCTGGTTACGGATTTAAAGAAATGATGCAAATATTTCCAATAAAATCGCCTCAAAAACTCTATTGAGAAATAATGGATAATAACACAAAATAAATGCTAATTTTGTATCTAACTTACTTATCAAAAATAAAAAATAGTAATAAGTGAATAATATATAAAGAACAAGAGAAATATTTCTTTCTAAGAATGCATTTTACAATAAATTTACTTAGTAAAAGAGTTTTCATTCTATTGATTTACGCGCTTGTGTTAAAGCAATATCTAGCACTTAAACCCATTTCGTAATAGCGCCTCGTGTTAATAGTGTAAACGGAAAACTATTGAACACGTTCATTTTCACGCTTATGAAACATGCAAATCAGTACACTTCATCACTGTTTGTCATTCTCTAATGTTTCAACACCCCTTGAGCATTTTCAAGAGGCATTTTATTCCTTCATAGCTTTTTACTCACACATAAGCTCCTTTTTGACATATAAA
>NZ_HE997985.1:68780-69691 GCF_000312585.1 Bartonella queenslandensis AUST/NH15 | reverse complement strand
AAAATCATCTTGGGAACTTGTTAGCAATACAACGGTTAATGAAAGATTGTTTCAACAGAGAGTGACAAGATGAAACTAAATAGCATTTTGAAATTAAGTATTTTTTTTATGATGATTGTATGTGTTTCGTTGATCGTCACGACTTCAATTAGTAAAGTTTTTCATCTTCCTTATTGTCACACCTTTACCTATAGCTCTACTCAAAGTGTCGCTAAAATAGGTCAGAACTCATTTACTGCTTCACAAGTTAAAAATTGTCTTATGCAAAACGGTTTTGAGAACATTAAACGATTGCGTTTAGATGACAAAGGCATCTGGCGTGCTTTAGTAAAATTTAAAAAGTCACATTTTTTCGTATCCGTTGACTATTCGGGAACAATTAGCATTCAAAATGAAAGAAAAAAATATGATTGATTTTAAAACTTACAGAAACGTTTCTACTCATCGTTGTAAGAAAAAAAAATTCAAAAAGTTCTGTCGCTCTATTAAAGAATTTGCTTTCATTGGCGGTTTAAATGGTAGCATATCAGGTGCAATCGCGGCAACTCTTGCTACTTATGGTTATATTGCTCTTCCAGGATTAGGTCCAATTATTGCAATGGGGTTAGGAGTAGCACTTTCTGCCGGAATGATAATAGGAGCGCTAATAGGATCAGGAATGGGAGGGAGTGTCGGTATATGCTGTATTGTATGGGAAATTTATATGAATCATAATAGTCCTTTATCTTATAAATTTCACAATGAATAAAAAGTTCTCGTCATTTTTTCTATGAACAAAATATTAAAATTATTAACAAATTATATGCACTGTTTTTCGATGAAGAGATCATCACATTATTTATAAATGAAATAATAACTAACTTATTAAAATTGCTTGATTAATTTCTTATTATACCTCAAAAAAATAGATT
>NZ_HE997985.1:66406-68312 GCF_000312585.1 Bartonella queenslandensis AUST/NH15 | reverse complement strand
ATATTCTTATCATTATTAGTTTTTATGGCATTTTTAATGCATAAAAGTTGTGCATTAGCGCTATCAACAAAAGTAAATATTTATAAACTAGAAGATAATAATTACAAAAAGGCTATTGGTAGCATTAAAATTGAAGAAAATGCACACGGTTTGATTTTTATCCCTAATTTATCTGCTTTACCAGAAGGAATGCATGGTTTTCATGTGCATGTAAATCCTTCATGTGATACAAAAAATGGTATAATTGGTGGAAGTGCAGGTGGACATTATGACCCTGAGCATACCGGAAAACATTTAGGACCTTATAATGTCATTGGCCATCTCGGTGATTTACCAACACTTTATGTTGATAAGCAAGGGAATGCTACGATGAGTGTTCTTGCTCCACGATTGAAAAAAATTTCTGAAATTACAGGACGCTCGTTAATGATTCATTTAGGCGCTGATAATCAATCAGATAAACCATTACCGCTTGGCGGAGGTGGAGCACGTCTGGCGTGCGGCATTATTGAAAAATAAAAAGAGTCTTGTGCTAACCTGTGATAGTGCGCACTCTCTTTAATTATAATATAAAATGTGATAGGAGTTTATTTTTTTATATTTTAATAAATTAAGTAGATTATGTAATTATTTGAAATAATTGATACTTTTTTGAATGTTTAATTGCAGACAATAAACAACTTAATAATATCAGAAAGAACAGTAAATCGTACTGAGAAAATATCAGGAGAAATTCTCTATAAGAAGGCTTCAACACGATAAATGATATTTTCAATGCTTGCTTTAACTTGTAAAAGTCCTTCATTTGTGGAGAATTAGTTTTCCATTTTTTTTCTTATGGTATTTCCTTGGTGTTGCTGCTTTCTTTTATTAATTAGAGGCGCCATATAGAAGCAGCAAAGTTTAATTTCATTCTCTACAGTAACAAATATGTAGTAAGTTATAGTCATTAAATCTAGTATCTAATAAAATCACGCCCCACGCATAAAGTTAAATGGATTTAAAATAGAATTTTCACCCATCAGAGCTTGGTGCAGACATGAAAATTTTATTGATTCAATATTAGTATAATCGCTTGAAATTATTGAATACTGTAATAGTTTAATCTCTAAATAAATTAATATAATCAGTCAAATAAAGTAGTTAGAGTAATTTTTTATACTCTGAATAAAAGAGCATTTAAACAATAGAGACTTTTTTAATACCCTTCATGGATACATATGATCCCAATCAGATGGGCGCATCTCGCCGGTTTGATAAAATTGACGAATGAGCTTGATATAATGAAGAAAATCTTTGTTTTCCTCCACTAATCTATTAGCAGTATCCCAATCAATATCACTACGTTCTTTCGCTGGAATGATGATCTCACTCTCAGAAGCGTTTTCCTTGTCGAGTCTTATAAATCCAATTTCATGCAAACTTGAAAGCATCCGAAGTTCTTTTAATGTATTAACACCTTCAACTTCACTAGCTACTAAATAACTAAAATTAGCCTATGAAGAATTGCTAACCGTTTGAAAAAATGCTTTTCGTAAATTTGAACGATTGATGAGAATTTTGACTTCAAAAGACCAAAGCTTCGTCTTTTTATCAAAATATTGCAAAACGCAGTCTTTGATTTCACGATCCCATTCTTTACTTAAATCTTGTATTCCTACAAGATCTGGATAAAGCCATTTATTCCCGCCCAAACCATGTTTATTATTATGGGAACATTTCTCATTAATGCGCTTGCTATAAACTGCAAGCTCTGACCATAAAAATTTAGATAATAATGGACAAAGATCATGCTCTTTAACAGAACCATCTTTTGCCTCTGCATTGTCCTCTACTGTATCAATTTCAGCCCTATCTGTTTGTCTTGTAAAATAATAGTGCCGTGGTCGTCCTTCAGTGGTTTTAA
>NZ_HE997985.1:59705-66306 GCF_000312585.1 Bartonella queenslandensis AUST/NH15 | reverse complement strand
CTATTTTCAAACAAACGCTTTTGTCCGTAAAAGTGATGTTCATCTGCGCGAATACCTTTACCGCTTTCATAATCTTCACCCGTAATAATAACGGGTCTATTTGCAATGAATTCACTTATTCCACTGAAAACATACTTTGAACTTTGGGGATTAAAATCCTGTTTTAATTTTTCATAAATAGTCAAATTTGGCGCTAAAACAAAAAGAAGGAAAATTTTGTTCAAAGTCTTGTACAGAAGGATAGAGATTTTTTACCAATTCTAATTCCGCAACCAAATCAGCATTTTTAGAAAGCTCTATATTTTCTAAAATGTTCACCAAAATATTTAACGATTCATGTTGAGGCTCACGCAACGATAAGCGAGCAGAAACTCTTTTTTCAACAGTGTTCATGAAAAACTCCGCTTTTTATATATTATCCAAATAGATCTAATTCTGCTTGCGCATTATCTTTATCTTTGTTGCTTTCTTTGACTTCAATCATTGGTTCAAGGTTGGCTACATTTAAACTGTAATCATCCCTTCCCCATTCGCATTTTTCTAATATTGCACGGGGAATTTTAGTGAGTGTGAGATTCTCAAAAGATGCTGATTTTGCATTAAAGGCGCTACAACAAATTAGCAGGGTACGATGGGAACCTACCTCTTCGCTTATAATACGGAGTTGTTCATGGGTCATGGCACTCGTTGTAACATAAATATAATCTGTTTCCGTTGAATATCCTTGCATCCAATAATAATTTTCGTCCGGTGCATAGGTAAATCCCATATGTTTGCATATGGCTTCTGAAAGCATCGCAGCATTATATTCGCGACTGATAATCCATTGTCCCCATGGATCTTTTTGCAACAGAGAAGGTGCAAGGCGATAATAACGAAACCCACCGCCACCTTGCCAATTGACACTTTTAGAAATTCCCCCTTGATCGGTTCCATCAATGACTTGTTTTAAACGAGGAATAATATGGGTGTGACAATGTTCACCAAGTTCAATCATAATCCACTTGCGGCCCATTTTATGAGAAACAGCACCAGTCGTGCCGGAACCCGCAAAGGAATCTAGGATAAGATCACCGGGACTCGTTGCAAGTTGAATGATGCGTTCCATTAGACGCTCAGGTTTGGGGGTTGTAAATACATTATCAGAATTAAAGACTTTGACTTCTCTTTTGGCATCTTGATTGTGCCCTACTTCCGTATAGGGCCAAATCGTCATTGAAACTATACCATTTTTTACTTCTGATAGAAAACGCTTCAGAGAAGGAACATTGCTTCCTGTTGGACCAAACCAAATACGATTATCTTTCAATAATTCAGAGAATTTCTTTTCACTCATAGCCCAACTTCTGCCATGAGGAGGCATCACTTTTCGTCCAGTAGGTGTGATGATTTCATAAATATCTTTAGGCGTTACTCTTTTTACAGATAAATCTCCAGATTTCCAAGGACCACGCGGATCATTATCAGGATTTTTATAGCGCGCATCCATATCGCTTGAACGAGGAAGTAAGTGAGGGCGCCAAATCGTTTTGTCTTTGGCATAAACCATGATAAAATCATGATTATCAGAAAACCATTTCGTATCATTTTGTGGAGCATATTTCTTTTGCCAAATAATATTGTTGATGAAATTTTGGCGACCAAAAATCTCATCCATCATCACTTTAAGATAGGCTTGTTCATCATCATCAATGGAAATCCAGATACTTCCATCATCTGCAAGCAAATGATGTAATAATTCTAGCCTGTCTCTCATAAGACTGAGCCATATGGAATGTTCCAAACCATCTTCATAATGCTCAAAGGCATTGCCTGTATTATAAGGTGGATCGATGTAGATACATTTTACCTTGCCCGTATATTCTTTTTCAAGTGCTTTGAGTGCAAGCAAATTATCACCAAAAATAAGTTTATTATCAAAAATATCCTGAGATGATATTTGATGCGAGGCATGATAAGACTTTTCAAGATCTTCTAATAAAATACGAGGTTCCAGTTTGGGGCGTGTTTCTTTCCCAATCCAGGTAAGTTCTAATTTTTGTGTATTATAAAGCATGTGATCGTTTTTAAATCTAAATGTTTACGAAAAACGATGTATCCACGAACAGTATTGTGTTAGTACCATCCGACAGCAATTTGTGCTTCTTCTGACATACACTCCGGTGTCCATGGTGGATCAAAAGTCATAGTGACTTCAACATGTGACACGCCTTCAACTGCACTAACTGCGTTTTCTACCCACCTTGGCATTTCACCAGCAACAGGACATCCCGGTGCTGTAAGAGTCATTTCAATTTTTACTGAACGATCATCTTCAATATCAATACGATAAATCAGTCCTAGCTCATAAATATCAGCAGGAATCTCTGGATCATAAACTGTCTTAAGAGCAGCAATAATATCATTCGTCATACGATCAATTTCGTCTGCTGGAATTGCTGATATGTAAGATTTTTTATTTTTGCTTACAGTTTCAACAGATTCTGCAGAATGACGCTCTTCAACTGATTCAGCCATTAAAAAATGTCCTTGTTTCTTTCAATGCTTCTACTAATTGATCTACATCTTCTTGAGTATTATACATAGCAAACGATGCACGACAAATAGATGTTAGACCAAAACGCTGTAATAAAGGCTGTGCACAATGGGTTCCCGCGCGTATTGCAACCCCTTTTCTATCAATAAACATAGCTATATCATGAGCGTGAATTCCTTCAATTGCAAATGATATAATAGCTCCCTTATTTGGAGAATGACCATAAATACGCAATGACTCAACCGTTTTAAGTTTTTCATGCGCATAAGATAAAAGAGACATTTCATGCGCATGAATCGTACTACGACCTTTCTCTTGTATATAATCAATAGCCGCCGCTAATCCAATAGCTTCAGCGATAGGGGGCGTGCCTGCTTCAAAACGATAAGGAGGAGCATTATAAGAAACCTTGTCGGTTGTTACTTCCTCGATCATTTCTCCCCCTCCTTGAAAAGGACGCATTTCCTCTAACCGCTGTTCCTTACCATAAAGAACACCAATACCGGTAGGACCGTAAAGCTTATGACCCGTAAAGACATACCAATCACAATCGAGATCTTGCACATCAACGGTTAAATGTATTGCTCCTTGAGAACCATCAACAAGAACAGGAATAGAATTTTGATGTGCTAACTTAACAATCTCTTTAACGGGAGGCACAGTTCCTAATATATTAGACATATGCGTTATAGCAACAAGCCGCGTTTTTTCGCTTAAAGCCTTTTGAAAATCTTCAATATGCAGAACTCCATTTTCATCGATAGGAATAAAAATAAGTTTAACACCTTTTTGTTCACGAAGAAAATGCCAAGGAATAATATTTGAATGATGCTCCATGATCGTTAGAACAATCTCATCTCCTTCCTTGAGTTTGGACATAGCCCAACCATAAGCAACAGTATTAATAGCTTCCGTCGCATTTTTCGTAAAAACAATTTCCTCAGCTTTTTGAGCATTTAGAAAAACACGAACGGTTTCACGAGAATTTTCATACGATTGTGTTGCTGTATTGGCTAAAAAATACATCCCTCTATGCACATTAGCATAACTATCGTGGTAATAATGATTCATTGCATTGAGTACTGATTGTGGTTTTTGGGCAGAAGCACCACTATCAAGATATGCTAAGCGCTTTCCATAAACTTGATGATGTAAAAGAGGAAAATCACGTCGAATTTCTTCAACATTATAACTAAATGTTTGTACGTTATTTTCCATTTTTTCTCCCTTAAACATTTTTTTCAAGCCATTGACCAATGATGTTCTCCAAAACAGCTTGAATATCATCTTGTTTGATGTCATCAATAAGCTCAGAGATAAATCCTTTAATCAAAAGTGCACGAGCTGTTTTAAATGGGATACCACGTGCCATGAGATAAAAAAGATAATCATGATTAATATTAGCAACTGTTGCACCATGACCACAGGCAACATCATCAGCAAAAATCTCCAATTCAGGCTTTGCGTTAAATTCTGCATTATCCGAAAGGATAAGGCTATTACAAGCCATGCGGGCATCCGTTTTTTGTGCTTTTTGAGCAACACGTATTATTCCTTGAAAAACACCAACAGCCTTATCTGTAACCACATTGCGTATAATTTCGGTTGATGTTGATTTTTCTTCTACGTGACGAACGGTCATTGTAAGATCACTATGGGTTTGTCCTGATAATAAATTTATAACACGTAATTGAAAATCAGATTCTTGCCCCTGTAATTCAATATCGACCTCTTGGCGATTGAGTTGACTTCCTATATTAATGACATAAAGTGATAACTTCGCTCCCCGCGCAAGAATAGCACGCAATCGGCCAAACTGTGTTGAATTAAAACCACGATTGCGAATAAGAATCCACGTAACATCACTATTGGCGGCAATATTTAATGAAAATATTGAACTGACAAAGATATCCTGATCATTGCCAACCTGATGTTCAATAAATATAACTTGACTATTTGTATCAACTTTTATGTCTGAAAAAGTATGGGATTGTCCTCCCATTTGTATATTTTGTAATTCGATAGGTATATTTAACTTTGTATTTTCAGGAATGTGAAACAGCCAACCATCCGTAAAGAAAGCTGTATTTAATTGCCCAATAAAATCCTCATCAGAAATGTTTTGATTGATCTTTACAGAATTGTCTTCTAATGCATCTGAAAGGCGTTTTACTGTAATCTTGTCTACCTTTGACTGCGCCGATGTTTTTCCATTGTTCATAGAAAAAACAGCGCTTTTTGAAAGTAATGGGTCAACCGATTGATTATCATAGGCTTTTGAAAAAGTGCTTACAGATCTTAGTAACGTGCGTAGATTGGTATAATGCCAATTTTCGATTTTACGGGAAGGAAGACGTATCATCTCAAACTGCTCAATCGCTTTCTTGCGAATTTCCCGTACGGCTTTATCACCAGGTAAATCGTCTATATATTGATTGAAATTACTGAGTATATCTTCTTCAACCGCTAACGAGTTTTGTTGTACATTCATATTCAATAACCTCAAACAGCTTCTCTGATAAGATCAGCATACCCATTTTGCTCTAAATAAAGCGCTAAGGATTTATCTCCGCTTTTGATAATTCGTCCTTTATAAAGAACATGTACCGTATCAGGAATAATATAATTAAGCAGCCGTTGATAATGGGTAATCACCAAAAATGAACGCTTTGAATCCCGAAGTTTATTAACACCGTCTGCAACAATTTTTAATGCATCAATATCTAAACCAGAATCCGTTTCATCTAAAATGCAAAGTTTAGGTTCAAGAAGTGCCATTTGTAAAATTTCAGCACGCTTTTTCTCTCCCCCTGAAAAACCCACATTTAATGGACGTTTTAGCATGTCCATATCTATTTCGAGCTTGGCTGAAACATCTTTAACATGTTTTATAAATTCAGGAATTTTAAGCTCTTCATCACCACGCGCTTTGCGTTGAGAATTCATCGCAACTTTTAAAAATTCCATCGTTGCTACCCCTGGTATTTCCATTGGATATTGAAATGCAAGAAAAATACCATATGCCGCACGTTCTGCTGGATCCATTTCTAAAAGTGATTGTCCATTATAGAGAATATCACCTTCTGTTATTTCATAATCATCACGACCAGCAAGCAAATAAGACAAAGTGGACTTTCCGGCGCCATTTTGTCCCATGATAGCGGCAACTTCTCCATCTTGAACCGTCAAGTTTAAACCACGAATAACTTCTGTATCGGTCCCAGCAATACGGGCGCGCAAATTTTTTATCTCTAACATAATTCATCCTGTTCTGGCTGTTTTTTAGATACCAACGCGTGTTACTTTGCCTTAAAAGCTATCTACTTTTGTAAACACCATGGAGGTCATTTTTCGCATTATGTGCTACTATTGCAGCCTTTTTGCATCAAGTTTTCTATTTATCTAAAATAAAACTATCCAACACTACCTTCAAGACTAATGCCAATAAGCTTTTGCGCTTCGACAGCAAATTCCATGGGAAGTTTTTGAATAACCTCTTTTACAAAACCATTGACAATTAATGCAATAGCTTCTTCTTCGGGAATTCCTCTCTGCATAACATAAAAAAGTTGGTCATCAGAAATTTTTGATGTTGTAGCCTCATGTTCAAATTGAGCTGTAGCATTTTTTGCTTCAATATAAGGGACTGTATGAGCACCACAATCATTTCCGATTAATAAACTATCACATTGCGTAAAGTTACGCGCATTTTTTGCTTTTCGATAAGCAGCGACTTGTCCTCGATAAGTATTATTGGAAAATCCAGCAGAAATGCCTTTGGAAATAATACGACTAGATGTATTTTGTCCTAAATGAATCATTTTTGTACCGGAATCAATTTGTTGGTGACCGTTTGCAACGGCGATAGAATAAAATTCTCCACGCGCATTATCACCACGCAATAAGCAAGATGGATATTTCCAAGTAATTGCAGAACCGGTCTCAACTTGTGTCCATGAAATTTTAGAGTTATCTCCTCGACAATCGCCACGCTTCGTCACAAAATTATAAATACCACCCTTTCCATCTTTATCGCCAGGGTACCAATTTTGTACTGTAGAATAT
>NZ_HE997985.1:56043-59312 GCF_000312585.1 Bartonella queenslandensis AUST/NH15 | reverse complement strand
GCATTTTCAAGGGCAATAAGCTCAACAACAGCAGCATGAAGTTGGTTTTCATCTCGTTGAGGGGCTGTACACCCTTCAAGATAAGAAACATAGGAATCTTCAGCTGCAATAATTAATGTTCGTTCAAATTGGCCTGTATTGCGTTCATTAATTCTAAAATAGGTTGAAAGCTCCATAGGACAACGAACCCCTTTGGGAATGTAAACAAATGAACCATCTGTAAAGACAGCGGCATTTAAGGCTGCATAATAATTATCACTTACAGGTACAACTGTTCCTAAATATTCTTTAATAAGCTCAGAATGTTCAATAATCGCCTCTGAAATAGAGCAAAAAATTACACCAGCACGCGCCAATTCTTTTTTGAATGTTGTCACGACAGAAACAGAATCAAAAACCGCATCAACAGCTACCTGCCCTGATGCGGACAGACTATCATCAAAGGTAGAGGGATCAGATTGTTTTCTTACTCCTGCTAAAATTTCTTGTTCTTTAAGAGGAATGCCAAGTTTTTCGTATGTTGCTAATAACTCAGGGTCCACTTCGTCCAAAGATTTTGGTCCTGTATGATTTTTAGGAGCAGCATAATAATAAAGCTCCTGAAAATCAATTTTAGGATATTCAAGACGCGCCCAATGAGGTTCTTGCATTGTCAGCCAACGGCGATAAGCTTGTAAGCGCCATGTTAGCATCCATTCAGGCTCATTTTTTTTAGCAGAAATAAATCTGATAATATCTTCATTTAAACCTTTCGGAGCTTTATCCGTTTTAATTTTCGTTTCAAAACCATATTTATATTGGTCAACATCTATCTCACGGACTTGGCGTATCGTTTCTTGTACTGCCGGCATAAATCTTCTCCATTTTTTGGCATCAAAAACCGGTAACTAACAGTCTTGTTTTTACAAAATTAAAGTTAAGCACGTTATTTGTTAAGCTATAGGCAAAGTGCAAAAATTTCAATAAAACTTAATTTTATTTTTAAAATAATTCTAATTTTGTAATTTTCTCATGATGAATTTTATCCTTTTTTCTTGCTTATCATTCGAGAAAAAAACAATAGAAAATCATCAATATCTTCAGAAGTTGTATCACGTCCTATCGAGATGCGAATGGCGCCATTTGGAACATGATACCCCATGGCTTCCAAAACTTTGCTTTGTTTTACTTTTCCCGAAGAACAAGCAGAACCAGCCGATACAGCAAAACCTTCTAAATCAAAAGCAATTTGCATTGTTTCAGCTTTTATATTTTTTACGGTAAAGTAAGTTGTATTTGGCAAACGTTTAACTCTTTTGCCAAATATTTCAATATCTTGACTTATTTTTTGCAGTCCATCTTCTAATTTATTTCGTAAATATATTAACCGTTTAATTTCTTCTTGCGTAAAACAATCAGCCATTGCTGCTCCAAAAGCAGCAATAAGGGGTAATGCTTCTGTTCCTCCACGAAGACCTCTTTCTTGTCCTCCTCCGATAATAAGAGGATGTGGCATGAGAAGGTTGCCACATGAAACAAATGCACCAACTCCTTTAGGACCGCCAACTTTATGGGCAGAAAGTATAAAAAAGTCCCCTCCTAACTGATGAATATCAACAAAATTTTTATCGACATATTGTGTCAAATCAACAATAAGAGTGCCGCCTAAATCCCGAACAATAGCAGTTATTTCTTTTAAGGGTTGAATAACACCAGTTTCACTATTTGCAGCTTGAATAGCAACAAGAGGTAAACCTTTTGTCTTATCGTGAGCCCTTAAGAGTAATACTAATTTATCTTGTTGAATAAGCCCATCTTGATCAACAGCAATGACACTTATCAATTCTCTAGCAAAACGCCCTCCCTCTGCCACCGAGGGATGTTCAGTCGCTCCAAGGTAAAGATGAGAGAATTGAACCTTTGCATTCCCCATCGTGTAAAAGGGTGTTAATAAAGTCATTGCTGCTTCACTCGCTCCAGAGGTAAAGACAATGTTATCTGGATCTGTTTTAAGTTTTTCAGCGATTTGTCGACGCGCTTTTTGCAACAAAATCTTAGCCGCACGCCCTTCCTTATGAACGGATGATGGATTACCAAAGATCTCTAAAGATTCCAGTAACGTCATCCGCGCCATTTTTTTGAGCGGTGTTGTTGCATTATGATCAAAATATCGGCGCTTTATCACCATTTTACATCGCAGTCATTAATCGTATAAATTGATTAAAAAAATAACGCAATTTTCTTGAAAAGTGCACTAAAAAAAGAATATCTAATGATTATTTAAGAGATTCTATGGTAAAAGTCGACCAAAGACAATGAGAGCCTTTTATAGCATTTAAGGAGCATTTTATGCCAGAAATTATTTTTAATGGTCCCGCAGGTCGGCTTGAAGGGCGTTATCAACCTTCACAACAAAAAAATGCGCCCATTGCGATCATTTTGCATCCTCATCCCCAATTTGGTGGAACGATGAATCATAAAATTGTCTATGATCTCTTTTATATGTTTCAGCAACGTGGCTTTACAACTTTACGTTTTAACTTCCGTGGTATTGGTCGCAGTCAGGGAGAATTTGATTATGGAATAGGAGAACTTTCAGATGCAGCAGCGGCTCTCGATTGGGTGCAAACACAACATCCAGACTCTAAAAATTGTTGGGTAGCGGGATATTCATTTGGAGCATGGATTGGTATGCAGCTCTTAATGCGCCGACCAGAAATTGAGGGATTTATTTCTGTTGCTCCTCAGCCTAACGTTTATGACTTTTCATTTCTGGCACCTTGTCCCTCCTCTGGGCTTATCATTCATGGTGGTATCGATAAAGTTGCCCCTCCAAAAGACGTTCAACTGCTTGTTGATAAATTGAAAACACAAAAAGGTATCATCATCACACAAGAAATACTGGAAGGAGCTAATCACTTTTTTAGTGGATATCATGAAGAACTTATCGAACGATGTGCCCACTATTTGGATAGCCATATCACCAATGAACTTCTCGCTCCTCCCCCTGAAGTACTTTCACTTACTTAAGAAAACATGAGAAATTTATAAAAAAATCAGCTAAAAAAGCGTTTCTGATCATAATTAAAGTAATTTCTTTTCAGACTGTATTGGCGATTTTTCTAAATTTTATTTTAAGAGAGAAATAAGGATAAGAAAGACACTTTTTATCCTTATTTCTATTAGTTTATCTTTTTTAGCGTAAAAAGGAAATAATACCCGTTATTATTATCTTCATGATCAATATGTCTGATTCTCTTGTGATATGTATGTCATTTATGGTAGATAAG
>NZ_HE997985.1:50270-55894 GCF_000312585.1 Bartonella queenslandensis AUST/NH15 | reverse complement strand
AGTTTAATTATATGATTCTGCAAGCTTATGATTTTGTTGAACTTTATAAACGTTATGGCTTGCGTATGCAAATGGGAGGCTCTGATCAATGGGGAAACATTATTAACGGAATCGAATTGGGGCATCGTTTAGGAACACCGCAATTATATGCATTAACATCACCCTTGCTGACAACCTCTTCCGGTGCCAAAATGGGTAAATCATTGAATGGTGCTGTTTGGCTTAATGCCGATATGCTTTCACCTTATCAATTTTGGCAATATTGGCGCAATACAGAAGACGCTGATGTAACACGATTTTTAAAACTCTATACCACATTACCGATGGATGAGATTCTCAAGCTTTCTCTATTACAAGGGACTGAAATTAACGAAGCAAAAAAAATTCTTGCAACAGAAATTACAGCAATGTTGCATGGGCGTGCTCTTGCCGATGCAGCCGCAGAAACTGCTCGTAAAACATTTGAAGAAAAACACTTGGAGAAAATCTTCCAACGATTGAAATGAGTGCAATAGAATTAAAAACAGGTGCTGGATTGCTCTCTCTTTTAGTAAAAACAGGGCTTGCAAAATCAAACAGTGAGGCGCGCCGTCATATTCAAGGGGGGGGAATACGTGTTAATGATCAAATAATAAAAGACGAAACACAGCTTATTCTTGAAAAAGATGTCACAGCAGAAGGAATCATTAAACTTTCCTTTGGTAAGAAAAAACATGTATTGATTAAACCCCTATAATCTATAGATCTCCTTTATTCTATAGATTTTATATCCAAGATAGTGATGTTGCCTACGCTTTTTGCTCATTTTTTCATTTAGTTTTTATGATAAAATAATTTTTACATGATAGCAAAAAATCTTTGAAATAAGTGTATTCTAGAGAGTTGAAAATTTATTCCTTTTCTGTATGCTCGTCATTGATCTTTTCACTCAAAAAGAAAGATAAAAAAATGACAAAATCGATGAAAGGTACTTTTGCTCCTGATTTTAATTTACCGCGTGATGGAGGAGAGACAGTCTGTCTTTCTGACTTTAAGGGCAAACCTGTTGTTTTATATTCTTATCCCAAAGATGATACGAGTGGATGCACAAGTGAGGCCCTTGATTTCACACAATTAAAGACGAAATTTGATGAAATCGGTGTTGCTGTTATTGGAATCTCTCCAGATAATGTAAAAAAACACGATAAATTTAAACAAAAGCATGGACTTGACGTGATCTTGGTGTCTGATGAAGAAAAAACAACCCTTGAAGCATATGGTGTCTGGGTAGAAAAAAGCATGTATGGACGCAAATATATGGGTGTCGAACGGAGCACTTTTTTAATTGATGCAAATGGAAAAATAGCAGAAGAATGGCGCAAAGTAAGCGTATCTGGACACGCTGAAAACGTTTTAGCTGCTGCAACGCTTTTACATCGTAATAATAGCATATAAATGAGGGGTATATTATACTTTTAAAAGCATTCCCCCAGTTGTTTTTATTTTTCCAAGGGATTTAATTTTCGCAATATATTTGTTTATAAGGATAAATAATTATTTACCATTAAGATTAAAACTCCGGATATCGTAAATTTTTCTCATTTCAGTTCCTTCTTATCTTGAATTGATTAAAAAAGCTACTTTCTCCCGTCATATACAGGATTAGCTTATGAGAAGGGACTGTTGAAAAAAGAACAAAAAAAACACCTCTTTAAACTTTTTACGTATCAAGGGTCATCGATAATATACTACAATATCAATAAAACGAATAGTTTAAGAAATAAATCTACACAGTTTGAGGGAGAGATATATCATTAACGGATATCCTCAATTTCTTTGTCTTTTCCATAAATACGTTGAGAAAGTGTCGCCTCTATAAATGCATCTAAGTTTCCATTAAGGACGGATTGTGGATCAGTATTTTCAATCCCTGTACGTAAGTCTTTTACAAGTTGATAAGGTTGAAGAACATAAGATCTAATTTGATGCCCCCATCCGATTTCTGTTTTAGAGGATTCAACAGCATTGCTCTCTTCTTCTCTTTTTTTGAGCTCTTCTTCATAAAGACGGGCACGTAACATCGACCAAGCCGTAGCACGATTTTTATGCTGAGAACGTTCAGTTTGACACTGAACAACAATCCCCGTTTTTATATGTGTAATGCGAACGGCAGAATCTGTCGTATTAACATGTTGTCCTCCTGCTCCCGATGCACGATAAGTATCAATACGCACATCTGCTTCTGAAACATCAACTTCAATATTGTCATCAATAACCGGATAAACCCAAATGCTTGCAAAAGAGGTATGGCGTTTTGCATTCGAATCAAATGGGGAAATTCGTACCAAACGATGAACGCCTGATTCTGTTTTTAACAATCCATAAGCATTATGCCCTTTTACAAGAATCGTCGCTGACTTTATTCCCGCTTCTTCTCCATCATGAATTTCTAAAACTTCAACCTTCATTTCATGCTGTTCAGCCCAGCGCATATACATGCGTAAGAGCATAGAAGCCCAATCTTGACTTTCTGTTCCCCCTGCCCCAGCATGAACTTCTAAATAAGTATCATTGGGATCCGCCTCTCCTGAAAGAAGCACATCAATTTGCCTTTTATCGATCTGACTTTTAAGATTACGTATTGAATTTTCTGCATCAGCGATAACTTCAACATCATTTTCTTCTTCACCCATAGCGATGAGCTCAATGCATTCTTCAAGAGTTTTTGTAAATGATAAAAGACCATTGATTGAATCATCAAGACGTTGACGCTCACGCATCATATCCTGTGCTTGTTGCGCATCATCCCATAATGATGGGTCTTCTGCTTTTTGATTAAGATATTCGAGACGCTTTAATGATTGATCCCAGTCAAAGATGCCCCCTTAGCAATTGAATTGCCTTCTGGATCTCATCAACTAATGTTTCTATTTCTGATCGCATAATTTAATACCGTATCTTTTTACACTCTTTCTGGTTATGTCTCTTAGCATTTTATACAAACTTAATAGCTTCTATCAGAAAATGGAAGGAGTTCATCATTCTATTTACAGGATCAACACTATAAAAAATAGATAAAAACCAAGACTCATAGCAAAAAAGATTTTACCGGTTAATACAGCCCACCTGTCCCACTTTCAAGGGCTTTATTGACTTGTGGAGAAGTGGTCACTGCAGGAACTCCTTCTTGAAAAGAATTCGTCCCCCCAATGACTTGATATATATCAGCAGGCCCCGTCCCTGGTTTAAATGCTTCTATAATGACATCTTGATCTCTTCTTTCCGCAAGCATTCCTGTTTTCCGATTAATGGGCATTAAAACCATACCTTTCGGCATCTTAAAGGGAACATCTGGCTTGCCTTTAAGAGCATCCGCTATAAAATCACCAAAAATAGGTGCGGCTAATGAACTTCCTGTTCCATTATATCCTAACGGAGCAGGTTGATCGTAGCCGACAAAAATACCAACGACAATGTCAGGAGTAAATCCCATAAACCAAACATCTTTAGAGACATTGGTGGTTCCTGTTTTAGCGGCAATATGTCGATTAAGATAACGTAAACGCGCCGCAGTACCACGCTGAACAACGCCCTCCATCATCGATGTAATTTGATAAGCCGTCATAGGGTCAAGAACTTGATCTCTCTCATCAATCAATGTGGGTTCTCTTTGATTATTCCATGAATGTGTATTACAATTTTCACAAATACGATCATCATGACGATAAATTGTTTTCCCATAACGATCTTGAATTCGGTCTATCAGAGAAGGTTTAATAGAGCGTCCCCCATTGGCAATAACAGAATAAGCTGTAACCATCCGTAGCACGGTTGTTTCAGCAGCACCTAAAGCCATGGGAAGATAAGGCTGCAATTTATCGACTACACCAAAACGTTCTGCATATTCAGCGACAAGAGACATTCCCATATCATTGGCAAGCCGCACTGTCATAAGATTACGAGAATGCTCAATACCATAACGCAACGTTGAGGGTCCGGCAAAGGTACCACCATAATTTTTTGGTTGCCAGACTTCACCATTATATTGACGAACTTCAATGGGGCCATCTAAAATGACAGATGCTGGTGTGTACCCATTATCAAGTGCTGCTGCATAAACAATGGGTTTAAAAGCAGATCCCGGTTGACGATAGGCTTGGGTTGCACGATTAAATTCTGAAGCTGCAAAAGAAAAACCTCCCACCATTGCAAGAACTCGCCCCGTATGAGGTTCCATAGCAACAATTGCTCCTTCAACTTTTGGAATTTGTTGTAAACGATAAGTGTTGTTTGTATTGGGTAGCTTTTCAACAAAAATGACATCTCCAACTTGCAAAACATGAGATAAGCTCTGAACAGTTTTTCGGTAACCATTTTCTTTCACAACATGAAATGCCCATCTTGAATCGGCTTCAGACAAAACAGCAATTTCGCGTTTTTTTGAGAGTATACCCGAAGCTTCGCGCTGTGGCTGTAAACCAATCTCTATTTTATTGGGGGTTGCAGAAAGAACAACAGCTAAACGCCATTCAGGAACATCACTTAACCCTGTGATATTGGCAAGCTCAGTCCCCCAATCATCCTTATCAATATGCGCATAAGCTCCACGCCATCCTTGTGCATGATCAAATTTAATTAATCCATTGTGTAAAGCCCGTCGAGCAAGAATTTGCAAATATGGATCAAGCGTTGTACGAATTGAAAGACCACCTTCATAAAGTGTTTTAGCCCCATAGCGGTGCATTAAATGACGACGTACTTCTTCAGTAAAGTAATCAGCCGCAAAAACATAGCTATCACTCCCGCGTATTGTCGCTCCTAAAGGCTTAGCTTTCGCTTTTTCACCTTGTTCGCGCGTAACATACCCATTTGCAACCATCCGATCTATAACCCAATTGCGCCGATCAATAGCACGCTGTGTATTTTTAAATGGATCATAATTTGCTGGTCCTTTTGGAAGAGAAGCCAAATAAGCACATTGTTCTAGCGTTAGATCATTGACGGATTTATTGAAATAAGTCAAAGAAGCAGCGGCTATACCATAAGTACCACGACCCAAATAAATTTCATTGAGATAAAGCTCTAAGATATGAGCTTTTGAATAGGTTCTTTCAATACGCATTGCTAAAATAGCTTCCTTAAATTTACGCTCTAACGTTGTTTCTGAACTTAAAAGAAAGTTTTTAGCGACTTGTTGCGTTATGGTTGATGCGCCCTCTGGACGTCTTCCAGAACCAATATTACGAATATTATTGATCAAAGCTCGAGAAAGTCCTTCAGGATCTAAACCAAAATGATGATAAAAGTTTTTGTCTTCAGCCGAAATAAAAGCATTTATAACAAGCTTCGGAATTGATTGAATCGGCAAATAAAGGCGATGCTTTGTTGCAAACTCTGCCATCAGACGGCCATCAGAAGCATGGACACGGGTCATTACCGGTGGCTCATAAAGTGAAAGAACTTCATAATCAGGAAGTGCATTTGCTTGATCACTCGTCATAACACCCCATGTTATTGCGCCACAAAGTCCAGTAGCAACAAAAAAACGAAGAAGATATCTTAAAAAAATCATCATAAAAACGACTATCGCTTTCTTAAGAATTGATCAAAGAAAAAATATGTTACTTCAATCACACCACGTGAAT
>NZ_HE997985.1:48315-49858 GCF_000312585.1 Bartonella queenslandensis AUST/NH15 | reverse complement strand
AAAAACAAAATTAAGGTAATAAAAATATTATCATGATACATGATTTACATTGTTACTTGCCAAACGCATGATATCAACATAAAAGAATACTGGTGCTTCCTAACTGATAATAGATCTCATTATCTGTAACTCATGTGAGTTGTCTTAAAAGGGATGCTGCGTATTATGCGTTGAGACTTTGTTATGGATGAAAAATTTCTATGTTATAAAACTAGGATTGCATTACTTAAGATTCGTTGGTTCGGATATCCGAACTGTTTTAAAGATTATTTGACCAGAGACTTTTAAGAAATATGAGTCATAAAAAACGGATGAGGATAATGATGAAAAATGATGTAAATGCGATCATGCATCTACATTTAGTGTTCCGTCCTGTTTTTCTGGTACCTCCCTTTTATGGCAGACAGCCCTGTACGTCTACGAATAATTGTACCATTCGTTTGAATAAAATGGTGCATGTCGCCTTCAGGATATTAACTTATGTCAAACAAAATGCTTATAGATGCCTCCCATCCGGAGGAAACACGTGTTGTTGTTGTTCACGGCAACAAAATTGAGGAACTTGATTTTGAATCAGAACATAAGAAACAGCTCAAGGGGAATATTTATCTTGCACGTATTACGCGTGTAGAACCATCTCTCCAAGCTGCTTTTGTTGAATATGGTGGAAACCGACATGGATTTTTAACATTTTCTGAAATTCATCCTGACTATTATCAAATTCCTGTGGCTGATCGCCTTGCTCTTCTTGAAGAAGAGGAAAAGGCAGCTGTAGGAGAAAATCTAGCAGATGTTTTCACGGAAGAAATAACTAAAAATAAAAAACGCTCCCAAAAAACAAAAAAAAATACGAAAAACAGCATCATAGCAGCCGATATTGAAAACGATATTGCATCCGAAGCTGTAACAATTGATCATACAGAAGAAATATTAAATGCCGATGCCTCTTATGATGAGATCGAAATGGTCGGTGCTGAGGATATCCGTGAAGAGATCCCAACGTATCAAAGAAAACAAGGGCGCCAGTATAAAATTCAAGAAGTGATTAAACGACGTCAAATTTTGTTGGTGCAAGTCATCAAGGAAGAACGCGGAAATAAAGGTGCCGCACTTACAACATATCTCTCTCTAGCGGGTCGTTATTCTGTTCTCATGCCCAACACAGCACGCGGTGGTGGTATTTCACGAAAGATTACGAATGTACAAGACCGTAAGCGTCTTAAAGAAATCGTAAAAGAATTAGCCGTTCCAAAGGGTATGGGCGTTATCCTACGAACCGCTGGTGCCAATAGAACAAAAGCTGAAATTAAACGTGATTATGAATATCTTATGCGACTATGGGATACTATTCGCACTTTGACACTTAAATCAACGGCTCCATGCCTTGTTCATGAAGAAAGCAATCTCATAAAACGTTCTATACGAGATCTTTACAATAAGAACATTAGTGAAATTCTCGTCTCTGGAGATCAAGGATATCGTGAAGCAAAAGACTTTATGCGTATGCTTATGCCAAGTCATGCAAAAGTCGTGCAACCTTATC
>NZ_HE997985.1:45430-47741 GCF_000312585.1 Bartonella queenslandensis AUST/NH15 | reverse complement strand
ATTAATCAAACAGAAGCACTTGTTGCTATTGACGTAAATTCTGGACGCTCTACAAAAGAATTCTCTGTCGAAAAGACAGCCTTACAAACTAATCTTGAAGCTGCAGAAGAAGTAGCGCGTCAATTACGCTTGCGTGACCTTGCTGGTTTAATCGTGATTGATTTTATTGACATGCTTGAAGAACGCAATGTGCGACTGGTCGAAAAAAAATTAAAAGACTGTTTAAAAAATGATCGTGCTCGTATTCAAGTTGGTCATATTTCACACTTCGGCCTTTTAGAAATGAGCCGTCAACGTATTCGTATATCCGTTTTAGAAAGTACAACACAGCCCTGCCCTCATTGCGCAGGAACAGGAAGTATACGTTCTGAATCATCAATTGCTTTACATGTCATGCGCTCAATTGAAGAATATCTTCTTCATAATTCGCAATATAATATTATTGTGCGCACACCCGTAGCAACAGCACTTTATGTATTAAATCATAAACGCAATATTCTTGTTAATTTAGAAGCACGCTTTAAACTTAATATTAGTATTGAAGCAGATGATAGCATTGGAACGCAACATCTTGTTATTTCTAAAGGCACAATAGCAGAAAGCATTTCTCAATCTTCATTGGAAGATGATAATAAGCAAGAAATTGAAGATTCTGTTTTCATAAAAAGTGAATCTATTGAAAATCCCCCTCTCACTGAAACAAATCAAAAACGTCAACGCAAAAATCGTCACGATGAAGCGACGGATCATTCTCTCTCCACTGTTCATAAAAAAGAAGATGCCCTGAATGATGATTCTTATCGTCGAGGACGCCGTCGAGGACGTCGTGGTGGTCGACGCAATCAAGATAATAGCTTTTTTCAGATTCGCGTTCCTTACGCAGAACCAGTAGGAGATTTTGCTAAGCAGGCTTTAGCAGAAATTAAAGCAGCGCATCGTAAACGTCGTGTTCCATCCGCTAAATCTTCTAAACTTGAAGAAATAAAAGATGATACACAAATTCTCGATGTACAACAGCAAGATGAAGCGACAAAAGTTGATACAAATATTAAATCTAAAAAACGTAAAACACGTCCTTCAAAGGCAGTAGAAAATAATCTTTCTCTAGAGAATAATCAAAATGTTGCAGAACAAAAATCTCTTGAAGAAAAGCCTAAAAACAGTTCAGTCCGTAAAGTTAAAACAAAAAAAGCAGATAAATCTGTTCATGAAGTAGAGGATAAAACTCCTGAAAATGGTAAGAAATCAACACGTAGAACACGTAAAAAATCATCCTCTAAAGAAACACCAGAAATACAAAAAACATTCGAGGAAGCAAGTGTAACGGAGATGGGAGAAGTTATCAAATCTTCTCCGTCCCAAATTGAAAAAACAATTAACCAACCCGTTGTTATCTCATCAGAGTCTAATGACGCTCCTAAAACTGCACGTATTGGTTGGTGGAAACGTAGAACTCTTTCAAAAAATTAACAATAAAAAAAACGCCACAATTTTTTGTGGCGGTTTGAATAAACAACTATAGAAAAAATTTCAACAAATTTTATATTATTTTTGTTTAGCTTTCTCTTGCTCTGCCCGCATACGCTCTTCAATTTCTTTTTGATTTGATTGAATGGCTTGCTGCAACTTTATTTGCTCTTGTTGAAAATCTTTTTCTTCCATACCAGGACCGGTATACGCAGAAGTAAATCCATTAAGAGAAAATTCGATAGGATTAGCTGAACCACGGAAATTAACTGTGGTTACAACCATTTTTGTACCACTTTTCATAGCTGCGATAAGCTTATCATCTAAGACATCATTAGCAATACAGCTTGGTCCATTACAAATGATATAAGGAATTTTTTTAGAGAAGCCATCACCTATTTGAATGTGAACACCTTCTGGTAAAAAACGGCCTGTAGGCACTTGAATACCTATACGCTTTTCATTTTGCTTCCCTTTTATTTCAACAAGATTAAAAGCCGTTAAAGGTTGTCCCGTATTTGATAATACAGTATTCATTGTATTGCAAATATCAACATCATGCTGCTTACTGCAAACTTTGTACCAACCTTGTGATAAAGTTTGCGCATTTGCAGAAATACCAGCTATAAGAAAAAGGGCAGCCGCTCCAACTAATACGGAAACAGCAGAATAGACATTTTTATGCGACATAATTAAGTTAATCCTTTCAACGCACTCTTAAGTAACTTTAAAAATATTAAATATAATCTCAAATTAAATTTATTAAATTATAATGAAATAATACTTAATTTAATTATTTTTACTCAATATAAAAAAAAAAGTCAAATTTAGAGAAAAAACTACG
>NZ_HE997985.1:43972-44591 GCF_000312585.1 Bartonella queenslandensis AUST/NH15 | reverse complement strand
ATCGCATTGCTTTAATGGGATCACACCGTATCATTGTATTACATATTTATGCGCTTTTTTAAGAGACATCTCTTAAGGCCCCTAATCTCATCCGTAAATGGTATAATGATAAAGCCATTGATCTCTCCATTTTACGCGTATGAAGGAGCACGCTACTAGCATCATCACACTTTGTCCCTGCTATCAATGTGTGCGATGATAGCTCTTGGCACTCGAAATACTTCGTAAGAGGCATCTTTATTCCTTTCTTGTATAGTTTTATCTCGATGCTCTCTGCCCTTGTGATGTGCAAGCGAATGTTTTGATTAATTCAATGTAAACAGATTTGGAATGAGAGAATCTCACACTATTCAGATTTCTGATTCAAGATGAGAAAATTAATTATTATAAATCAATATATTATAGAAAAGCTAATAGCGCAAACCTCTCTTGTATTGAATTAATAAAATTTACTCACTTGCTCATCACAAACGGTGTTGGTTATATAAAATAAAAACTATTGAAAAAAGGAGTAAGAATACTCCTTATGGAATTACTTCACTTGTTCAATACTGTTGTACAATATTGAGAAATAACAATTGTATGATAGTGCACCCTATACTTTTATTAAACAAAAGTG
>NZ_HE997985.1:17236-43587 GCF_000312585.1 Bartonella queenslandensis AUST/NH15 | reverse complement strand
TTTAACTGTATCCACCTGAAAAAAAATTTCATAAAGTTTATAAATATACTGCTACAAAAAAGTACTCTTTAATTGAACCACTCTTCAAAATGAGAACGCATGCGATTCATAATACTCTTTCTCTTGTCTGGAAGCATTATAGTATGTACTTCTTTAATGGTTCTACAAAGCATAGAAGCATCTTTCAAAAACGGCTTATCTCCTGTAAGCTTATCTCCTGTAAGCTGATCTTTTATATCGTCAAATATCTGTTTCTCATAGCTATAAGAACCGTCTGTTAGCAATTCTTTAATATCCCTAACTAAATTGGGGCTTATTGAGTTATTTGCGTCTCTTGCCCAGCTAAAATCTTTATCTTTCCAATCAAAATCTTTGCGCAAAATAGCACCTATATCGCTCTGCAATATATCCGCGAACGTATTGCACGCAATAATAAACATGAGATAATTTTTCATTATCTCATCATCAGCTCCATTCTCCTCATTCATTTTCCATTCATTAAACATCTGAGTTTTTTTTAAATAATTTTTTGCTTTAATCAGCTTTTCTTCATGCTCCCCTACTTCATACTCTCTCGCTATATGTGCTCTAAAAATAAGTTTTTGTTTTTTTTCAAATAGATCCTGTAATTTTGAACCAAGCTTATAATATTCATTCTTCAGACTTTGCAGTTCTTCAAAAAATTTAGTTCGTTTCTGCAAACGCTTATAGTATTCTGATTTAGAAATATTTTTTTCCCAAATATCCAAATGAGCAATACTTTCTTCAATAAATTGTATCCTATCTTTAATAGTTTTTCTTTTGTTTTTAAAATGTTGATATTGTTCTTCAGAAGATAACTCAGCATAAACGTTTTTTACGCTACATATTAAAGGAAGTAACAAAAAAATTATCATTAGCAACTTTTGTAATGAAGAAAGCATGTTATTTTGACCTAAATTTTTTACTCTCAGAAAATTTACAAAAAAACTCTTATAGGCAAGTTCTCTTTATTGTGCTTGCACCATCTAAGCTATTTTGCTAATTGTATCAATACATATTATAAATAAAGCACAAAATAACTATATAAGGGGTATTATAAATTTAAATATTATTTTTATAAAAATAAGAAATAGTTCTGAAAAGTAGAAAAACTGCTTTAAGCAAGATGTTGTTATGCCATTTCTACAAGCTGTGCCATAATTGTTGCTGCTCCAATAAGTCTGTCATCAACAGTAGCCCAATCCCGAATAAGAGCGATGCTTTGATCTGGACGAATTTTTGCCATTGAACCTTGTTTCCCCACCCATTGAACAAGAGCAATACTATTGGCAAAATAGTTATTGCGAAATTGTATAACGATACCTTTTGGTCCAGCATCTAATTTTTCTACATGGGCTTTTCGACACAATGTTTTGATATGAAAAACTTTAAGGATATGTTTAACCTCAAGGGGTAAAGGACCAAAGCGATCAATTAACTCTGCCGAAAATTCATTAATTTGGTCTAAATTCTCAAGTTCTGCCAAGCGTCGGTAAAGCCCCATACGTAATGATAAGTCAGGTACAAAACTTTCTGGAATCATCACGGTTGTACCAAGTGAAATCTGAGGTGACCATTGCTTATCCTCACTTAACCCTCCATCTTTTAATTCAGCCACAGCTTCTTCAAGCATTTTTTGATAGAGTTCAAATCCAACTTCTTTGATATGTCCTGATTGTTCTACACCTAAAAAATTGCCTGAACCACGAATATCCATATCATGGCTTGCTAATTGAAAGCCTGCCCCTAATGTATCAAGAGATTGTAACACTTTAAGACGACGATCAGCTGCAGGTGTTAAAACTTTACCAGAAGGAAATGTAAAGAGTGCATAAGCACGTTGTTTTGAGCGCCCTACCCTTCCTCGTAACTGGTAAAGTGCAGAAAGACCAAACATCTCAGCGCGATGCACAATTAATGTATTGGCTGTTGGAATATCAAGACCCGATTCAATAATGGTTGTTGATAGTAAAACATCATATTGTCCATCGTAAAATGCGTTCATAATATCATCAAGTTGTCCAGCCGGCATTTGTCCATGAGCCACAACAAATTTAAGTTCTGGAACATGTGTTTTGAGATATTCTTCTACAAAAGCCAGATCAGAAATACGAGGACAAACATAGAAACTTTGTCCACCACGATAATATTCTCGAAGCAAAGTTTCGCGTATAACAAGTGCATCAAATGGTGAAATAAAAGTACGAACCGCCATTCTATCAATGGGTGGAGTGGTAATTAATGAAAGTTCACGGACTCCCGATAATGCCAATCCTAAAGTCCGCGGTATGGGGGTTGCTGAAAGTGTAAGAACGTGAATATCACTTTTAAGCTCTTTTAAACGTTCTTTGTGCTTTACCCCAAAATGTTGCTCCTCATCAATGATAAGAAGACCTAATCGTGAAAAATTGACTGCATCACTTAATAATGCATGGGTTCCAATAACAATATCGATTATACCATCTGAAATACCTTTTTTAACTTGTGCAAGCTCTTTCGTTTTTACAAGCCTTGAAGCATGACCAATTTTAACCGGTAGTCCTTGAAAACGAGAAATAAACGTCTTGTAATGTTGACGTGAAAGCAAAGTTGTCGGTACAACAACAGCAACTTGATACCCATTTAACGCGGCAACAAAAGCACTTCGGATGGCTACTTCGGTTTTTCCAAAACCAACATCACCACATATCAAGCGATCCATCGGTTTGCCTGATGCTAAATCGTCTAAAACGGCATCAATGGCGTTCATTTGATCTTCCGTTTCTTCATAGGGAAAACCAGCAACAAACTCATCAAATGGTCCAACTGGTGGAAGTAAAGCAGGGGCAGCACGTGTCACACGTTCCGCAGCTATACGGATTAATTGTCCTGCCATTTCCAACAAATGTTTTTTAAGCCGCGCTTTACGTGCTTGCCAAGCAACGCCCCCTAATTTATCTAAAGTTACCTCTGTTCCTTCTGAGCCATAACGTGAGAGAAGCTCAATATTTTCAACAGGTAAAAAGAGTAAATCACCTCCAGCATATTTTATTTCAAGGCAATCTCGCAAAATTCCGGTGGTTGTGATCGTTTTTAGACCGACAAATTGACCGATACCGTGGTCGATATGCACAACAATATCACCCGAATTTAAAGCAGAAATCTCAGAAATAAAATTTGTATTATTCTTACGTCGCTTTGGCGATCTAATGAAGCGATCACCTAGGATATCCTGCTCTGCTATAATAGCTAAATCTTCAGCCTCAAAACCATGTTCTATCATGATAACAGCTGCTAATATATGATCTCGTGGTGTTGCTTTGACAGTTTGCAAGGATTTTACAACATCTATTTTTTTCAATCCATGCTCTTCAAGAACTTGTATCAAACGATTGAGAGATCCTTCACTCCAACACGCTAAAAGTACTTTTTTGCCAGCAGTGCGTAAAGAGGCGATATGATCAATAACACTTGAAAAAACATTTTTTTCTTGCGCATTACGTTCTTTTACAAAATCATATCCCTGTTTAACATTGGTGTGAATAACTGTTTGTTCCAAACTTTGTGGAATATTAAAAGGCGAAAAATCAATACGCTGTGAAGATTGTTGCACACATTCCAAAATACGCTCTGGCGTTAAATAGAGAAGGCTAGGGTCTATTGGATGATAAGAAGTAGAAGTTTCTTTATCATTTTCACGCTCTTTACGCGCATTATAATAGTCTTCAATAAGGCGATAACGCTCAATGAAGACTTCTTCTACGAGATGCTCAAAAACAAGTGGTAAGTTGCCACAATGATCAAAAAAAGTATCAAGGTTTTCATAAAAAAATGGAAGCCAATGTTCCATACCAGCAAAACGCCGACCTTGAGCAATTGTTTCATAAAGCATAGTATTTTTTTGAGATATACCAAATGTACGCGTATAATTGCTTTTAAAACAGCTAACGCGTTCTGGTGTGAGAACGACCTCACTCATTGCCTGTAATAAAAGTTCAGTTTTTTGGCGTGTTGTTCTTTGACTTTCTGGGTCAAATACACGGATACTTTCTAACGTATCTCCAAAAAAATCAAGACGTAAAGGTTCAACATCCATAGGAGAAAAAATATCAAGTATTCCCCCTCTTACAGCAAATTCACCAACATCACGGACAACCGTAACACGTTCAAAACCATTGGTTTCTAGGAATTGAATTAGATTCCCCATGTTATGACGCTGGCCAACATGTGCGTGAATAAGCTGGGCTTCTATCATTTCACGGGGGGGCAACTTTTGCATAATTGCATTTGCTGTTGTTAATATAATTGCGGGATGTGGATTTTGACGTAAATTTGCCATACGTGCCAATGCTGATAGTCGACGTGCCATAATAGCAATTCCTGGTGACACGCGATCATAAGGCAAACAATCCCATGCAGGAAATTGAAGTACCGGAAAATTGGGTTCAATAAAATTTAAAACTTGTTGTAAATGCGAAATTTTTGTTCCGTCTCGGACAACATAAATGAGTGGTTTACCTTGTGCAATTTCTGAACTTAATTTAGCAAGGGCAAAGGCTTCAAATCCATCAGTAACGCTATCAAAAATCATATGAGCAGGACTATTGGGGGGAATGACAATTTTTTTAAATATAGGCATCGGGATCAATAACTTGAGCAAGTACGATAATTGGCAATATCACGAAAAAGTGGACTATCAATTTCAGAGGGAGGTAAAGTTTCTCCGGTAATCCATGTGAGTAAATCACGATCATCAAAAGACATAATATACTCAAGTTCAGTGAGCATTTTATCATTCATTCCAGTGATATGAGCCTCAACATAATGTCCAAAAATGAGATCCATTTCACGAATACCGCGATGCCATGCACGAAAAATCAACCGGCGACGACGCGCATCCAATTGATTTTTGTCGTTGACAAAAACTGTCATAAAAAGCCTCCTTGAATAAAGTAATATAAACTATTCAATTTGTCGTATAAAATTTGCATCTTTCCTTTAAGGAAGTTCTATAATCTTTTGTTCTTTAAGTGTAATTCGACGATGCATTTGCTTAGCCAAAGCGTAATTATGTGTTGCAATAAGAGCAGAAAGACCAGACTGACGAACCAAAACAGATAAAGCTTGGAAGACATAAGCTGACGTTACCGGATCAAGATTTCCTGTAGGTTCATCGGCCAAAAGAACAGAAGGGCCATTTGCTACTGCACGTGCAATAGCCACACGTTGTTGTTCTCCTCCCGATAACTCTGAGGGACGATGGTTAGCACGATGCGAAACACGCAGATAGGTCAATAATTTACGCGCGCGATCTTCTGCTATGGACTTTTTTAATCCTGCTATCATTTGCGGTATCATGACATTTTCTAAAGCCGTAAACTCTGGAAGTAAATGATGAAATTGATAAACAAAACCAATATCATTTCGTCTGATAGCTGTTCGCTCACTATCAGAACGCTTTGCACAAGAGACACCTCGTAACAACACATCACCAGCTGTTGGTTTTTCTAATAATCCAGCAATATGAAGAAGTGTTGATTTTCCAGCACCAGATGGTGCAACAAGAGCGACAAGTTCTCCACGATTAAGGATAAAATTTGCTTTGTCTAAAACAATGAGCGGCTTATGACTCTCAAAAAAGCGTCTTTCAATCTCTACAAGCTCTAAAATAGCTGTCATTATTCATACCTCAAAGCTTGTACGGGATCTAGCTTAGCAGCACGCCATGCTGGAACGAGAGCAGCAAGAAATGACAAGAATAAAGCCATTACAGCAACCAAAATGGTCTGTTTCCACTCAATTTGTGCAGGCAATTTTGTTAAAAAATAAAGTTGAGGATTAAAAACATCAACATTAAATAACCAAGATATAAAATCTTGAATATGATTAATATTTACAGTCGCAATAATACCTAAAATTAAGCCCAATATCGTTCCAATAAAACCAATCATCATTCCTGTGATGATAAATATACGCAAAATTGCACTCTGTTGGGCACCCATCGTACGTAAAATTGCAATATCATGACTTTTATCTTTTACAAGCATAATAAGGCCTGAAATAATATTTAAAGCAGCAACAAGAACAATCAGAGAAAGAATGAAAAACATGACATTCCGTTCAATCTGTAAGGCTGAAAAAAAAGCCTGATTGCGTGTACGCCAATCAATTAAATAGACCTGTTGATCAACTGCTTTTTCTACAACGGGTTTTATTTGATCAACAGTATCAGGATCGTTTAGGAATAATTCTAAAGACTGAACCTTATCTCCCAAATTAAAAAACATTTGTGCTTCATGGAGAGGCATAAAAACAAATATTGAATCATATTCAGACATACCAACTTCAAAAATAGCAACAACTTTATAAGCTTTTACACGTGGAGTAACGCCAAAAGGAGTCTCATCACCATCAGGAGTAATAATACGAAGATCTCTCCCAACTGTAAGCCCCAATTTTTCTGCTAAGCCACTTCCAATTGCAACACCTTCTTCTTGATCAAACCGAGAAATCGATCCTAATTTAATGTTCTGAGAGACTGTTTTAAGTTTTTCTAAATCTTGTTTGCGCATACCACGAACTAAAGCGCCAGAGCCACCTTGAACTTCACCTTGGACAAGCGCTTGACCTTCAATAACAGGCAAAGCAAACTTCACACCATTCGTAGATTCTAAGGAAGAAATAAGAGTTTTATAATCAGAAAAACCAGAATCAACTGTTTGAACAATAAGATGCCCATTCATACCAAGAATACGATTAAGAAGTTCTGTACGAAAGCCATTCATCACCGCCATAACAACAACCAAAGCAAATACGCCTAACATAATCCCAATAAGAGAAATAATTGAAATAACAGAGGCAACAACATGCTTTTTATTGGGAATCATATAACGAAAAGCAATCATCCACTCATAAGATGAAAACCATTTATTTTTCAGCCTCTTCATAATATTTCCTACTAAATTATAGAAAGTTGGCTGAGTGCATTTTCAACCTTTAGAGATTTTTTTACACCTGTCTTTCGATCTTTAATTTCAACTTCATTTTGTGCAATGCTGTTAGGACCAACAATGATTTGCGTTGGCAAGCCAATCAAATCCATTGTTGCAAATTTTGATCCAGGACGTTCATTTCTATCATCTAATAATGGATCAAAACCAGCATCCTTTAATCCCTGATAAAGAAGCTCACATGCCTGTGTACATTTTTCATCATCAGGTTTCATATTGATAATTCCAAAATCGAACGGTGCCATCGACTTTGGCCAAATAATACCATTTTCATCATGAGAAGCCTCAATTGCGGCCGCAACAAGACGTGAGGGTCCAATACCATAAGATCCCATAGAGACCACATGTTCTTTTCCATCTTGTCCCATAACTTTTGCTCCCATTGGAGCAGAATATTTAGTGCCAAAATGAAAAATATGTCCAACTTCAATACCACGCGCTGAAAGACGATTATTCTCAGAGATTTTAGCCCACTCTTCTTCATTATGCATTTCTTCTGTCGCCGCATAAAAAGATGTCCATTGTTTAATAGTATCATCTAAAACAGCTTTATCACTAAAATCGATTAAACTGTGAGGAACCGTAAGTTCAAAAAATTTTCTATCGCAAAAAATAGCACTCTCTCCCGTTTCAGCCAAAATGATAAACTCATGACTAAGTTCCCCCCCAATTGGACCTGTATCAGCACGCATGGGAATTGCTTTTAAACCAAGGCGAGAAAAAGTTCGTAAATAAGCCACAAACATACGGTTATAAGATGCTTTAGAGTTTTCATAATCAAGATCAAAAGAATAAGCATCTTTCATTAAAAATTCTCGTGCCCGCATCACACCAAAACGTGGGCGGATTTCATCACGAAATTTCCATTGAATATGATATAAATTAAGTGGAAGGTCTTTATAAGAACGAACATAGGAGCGAAAAATATCTGTCACCATCTCTTCATTGGTCGGACCATAAAGTAAATCGCGCTTTTGACGATCTTTAATGCGGAGCATTTCCAAGCCATAATCATCATAACGACCGCTTTCACACCAAAGGTCAGCAGATTGAATTGTAGGCATCAATATTTCTATTGCGCCAGCACGCTCTTGCTCCTCACGAATGATTCTACAAACTTTATCAAGAACTTTTTTTCCCAAAGGAAGCCAAGAATAAATTCCTGATGTTTGTTGTCGAATCATTCCAGCACGTAACATGAAGCGATGAGAAACAATTTCTGCTTCTTTAGGATTCTCTTTTAAAAGTGGAAGGAAATATTGAGAAAGACGCATTGAAATAATTAACTCCTAACCAGATCTACCATATTGAAAAAATTTAATACACCCTTTATTCATCTATAGCCGCATTATGAATACTTGCAAATATAACGATCTTATTGTTTTAAAATTTATTGTGCTCTATTCTCTATTACTTCTTATTGAGCAATAAAATAAAAATGCTCTCCTCTTTATTTAATAACGTAATATGAAAATTCTTTATTTTGACCGATGTACAAAAACTGTACAGAGAGGCTTTTTGTGCCAAATTTCATAAAGAGTTGCTCTCACTGCACGTCGTGTTGCCTCTCGAATAACTTCATTATTTTTCCGTTTCATGCGTGGAATATTGTAAACTGTATTTTCTACAATCTCTAAAAGAATATCTTTCAATTTTTCCCCATCTCCATTACTCTCAGGGAGTCCAAACATACTTAGACCAATATCATCTAATAGCTCATGCTTGCTATTCATATGGAGAGAAACAGCAACATGACCAGCATAACTTAATTTTCTACGTTCACGAATTCCTAGCTCATACTCATCTCCAAGGAGACAGCCATCCTTATAAATACGGCCAACAGGAACCTGATCAATAACTTCTACAGGCGCGGGTGCAAGACGCAGCATATTACCATTTCTGATATCTCTAACAATTTTAATACCTGCTTTACGTGCTAAAGCAGCTTGAGCAGTCAGATGTATTGCCTCACCATGAACAGGAACAAGTATGTGTGGTTTTATCCAATCATACATCTGTAAAAGTTCTGAACGACGGGGATGACCTGAAACATGAACAAGTGCATCTTCATTCGTAATGACTTTAATACCCAAATCAATGAAACGATTTTGTATCTCAAGAATTGCTTTCTCGTTTCCTGGAATACTTCGTGATGAATAAATAACAGTATCACCAGTGGAAAGCGCAATATTCCTCATTCCCTCACGTGATAGTTTAGCCAAAGCAGCACATGGCTCACCTTGGCTCCCTGTGACAATTAAAACAAGTTCTTTTCGTGGAATATAACCATAATCATCTTCCGTTACAAATGGCGCTAACCCATCCATATAACCAAGTTCTTGTGCAACCATAATACTCCGCCTAAGGGAACGCCCAATGACAAGCACCTTACGCCCAACAGCTTCAGCGGCAAGAGCAATAGAACGTATCCGACCAATATTAGAAGCAAAAGTTGCTATCGCAACGCGCCCTTCAGCTTTCGAAATAATCTCAGAAAGACTGGTTTGAACTTGCTGCTCTGATGGAGATATACCATCCCGACACGCGTTTGTGGAATCACAAAGTAGTGCTAAAATGCCTTTATTGCCCAAAGCACGAAATTTTTTTTCATCCGTTACATCTCCAAATGAAGGCGTATGATCAATTTTCCAATCACCCGTATGGATCACAGTTCCCAAAGATGTTGTAATGGCTAAAGATACAGACTCGGGTATCGAATGGTTAACAGCAATAGCTTCTATGGCAAAGGGACCAACCTGAAAACAATCTCCTGCTTGAAAAATATTGAATGACATTTTATGGGTCTCAAAATCTGATTGTCTTTTACTTTCCAATAACCCTGCTGTGAAAGCTGTACAGTAAATTGGAACTTGTAACTTTGGCCATAAATCGAAAACAGCTCCATAATGATCTTCATGAGCATGTGTTAAAACAAGACCACGTATATTATGTTTTTCACTTTCTAGAAAACGAATATCAGGGAGAACAAGATCAACTCCTGGTAATTCAGGACCAGCAAAACTAACGCCCATATCAACAAGCAGCCATTCACGAAGATTTTGGGAGCCAAATCCATAAGCAGCCAAATTCATACCTATTTCACCTACGCCCCCCAGAGATAAAAAAACGAATTCATTTTTATTGGTTGCAATCATAAATATCTCCCAAATCGTTAAGATAATCTGATGATAACATAATTCTTTTAATAACGACCTGCATTAACAGAAGCAGCCGAACCAAAATGAACATCTCCAGCTGTTATAATGGTTTTCTGACCATTTTTTTGTTTTATGACGCAGTTAAAATCACGATCAAGGCCATCAAAAATACCCTCAATGGTTTTTTCATCATTCACTACTTTGACATGCTTCCCAAGATGAGCAGCATATAAAAGCCATTTATTTCGGATTATCTCACATCCTTTTGATTGTTTCCAAAGAAGGTAATTTCTAGAAAAAGACTCCGTCAAAACCGTAAATAATTGTTCTGCTTCAATATGCAAACCAATATTCTGTAAGCTCGAAGTGGGATAGGGTGCATCTTTATAATTATATTTCACATTTATTCCAATACCAATAACCAATGCATATTTTTGAGATGGCAATTTTAAAATCTCGAGCAAAATTCCAGAACTTTTCGCTCCTCTGAGTAAAATATCGTTTGGCCATTTTAAGTTCACAATATTGTTTGTTTGTTTTTCATCTTTTATAAATTGTTTTATTGCTTCTACCACACTTACTCCAGCAACAAAACCAAGCTGAGCAGCAGTTTGCTGAACAATATTATCAATTAACAAAAGGCTAGAATAAAGGTTCCCTTTTGGACTAAACCAAGCCCTCCCTCTTCTCGCTTTTCCCTGTGTTTGTTCTTGTGCAACAATCCAAAGATACCCTTGATGACCAGTTTGTGCTTTTCTCTGCGCAACAAGATTTGTGGAATCAACACTTTCGTACGATTCAACAGTGTATCCTTGTTTCTGTGCAAAATCTGATAAAATGTAAACCATATTCATTAAAACAATGCGGTTGCTGCTTTTTCTGCTAATTCAGCGAACCAAACTCCAAAAAGCATATAAAATAAAATAAATAATGCAGAAAGACCGAGACAAAATCGAAGCTCATTCGATAAAGCAATAAAATGCGCTTTTGCATCATCAAACCACATAATTTTAATGACTCGTAAATAATAAAAAGCCCCAACGACAGATGCTATCATCCCAAGCACTGCAAGTGGTGTAAGACCTGCATGCACAGCAGCAGAAAATGTATACCACTTTCCAAAAAAACCCGCCATAGGTGGTATACTGGCTAAAGAGAAAAGCTGTATTGTCATAACAATAGCCATAAACGGATTTGTTTTTGCTAATCCTGAAAGATCATAAATATTTTCAACATTGCCACTCCTCGTCCGCATTCCAAGAATAAAAGCAAATGCACCAAGAGTAGCGCCAAGATAAATAGTCATATAAAGAATAACACTTTTTATTCCTAACATATCTCCAGCCGATAATCCAACAAGTGCATAGCCCATATGGCTGATCGACGAATAAGCCATTAAGCGCTTAATATTATTTTGACCAATTGCAGCAAACGCACCAAGTATCATTGATGCAAGTGCCATGAAGACCACAATTTGTTGCCATGCAGGCATCACGCTATCAACACGCCCTAGGGGAATAAAGGTCATCACAATAATACGGATGATTAAAGCCATCGCAGCAACTTTAGGTGCCCCAGCAAAAAAGGCTGTAATAGGTGTGGGGGCTCCTTCATAAACATCCGGTGTCCACATATGAAATGGAACAGCAGAAATTTTGAAAGCCAAACCGGCTAAAATAAAAACAATTGCAAAAATAACCCCTAATTGTAAGTTTTCACCTTTCAAAGCAAGAGCAATTTCGTGAAAACCAATTTGACCAGTAAAACCATAAAGCAAAGAAATACCATAAAGCAGCAACCCTGAAGATAATGCTCCTAAAACAAAATATTTTATACCAGCTTCAGAAGATTTTACATTATTACGATTAATCGCTGCTAAAACGTATAAGGCTAAAGATTGTAATTCCAACCCCATATAAAGCGACAGCATATTCCCCGCTGAAATCATGAGCATCATCCCAAGAGTTGCTAAAAGAACAAGCACTGGAAATTCAAATATATTGAACTTTTGCGCATTGGCAAAACCAACAGATATGATAAGAGAAAAGAGTGCACCAATGAGCATTAATATTTTCATATAATGACCGAAGGAATCAATAATGAGTGCATTGGTTTGAAATAAACCATTTTTCGGAAAAATTATGAGAATAACAATGGTTGCCACAAGAAGAGCCATGGCTAATCCTGTCACTGTTAAAGAAGCACGTGCACTGGAATAAACACCAATCATAAGTAACGTGATTGCTCCTAGTGCAATTAAAATCTCCGGAAGAATTAAGACTAGTTGTGTTATTATTTCACCTTGCATGAGAATTCTTCCCTTATCTAGTGTAGTTTATTGATGAGGGCTTCTACGGAAAACGCCGTCACTTTAAGTATAGGCGTTGGATAGATACCAAAGAATATTGTAAGAATAACCATCGGATAAAGAATAAATTTTTCCCTTGAAGAGAGATCTATAAGTACTTTTAAATTTTCTTTATCCAAGGAACCAAAAACCACACGCCGATAAAGATAAAGGGCATAAGCTGCTGACAAGATAACACCTGTTGTTGCTAAAACAACAATCAATTTATTCACTTGAAAAACACCTATTAAGGTTAAAAATTCACCCAAAAATCCTGAAGTTCCAGGGAGTCCAACATTTGCCATAGTGAAAATCAAGAAAACAACTGCATACTTGGGCATATTATTCACTAAACCACCAAACGCTGAAATTTCACGCGTATGCAAGCGATCATAAATCACCCCAACACAAAGAAATAAAGCCGCAGAAACAATTCCGTGCGATAGCATTTGATAAATAGCCCCTTGTATCCCCTGTTCATTCGCAGCAAAAATACCCATCGTTACATATCCCATATGTGCTATTGAGGAATATGCAATAAGTTTTTTGATGTCACTTTGAACAAGTGCAACCAGTGATGTATAAATAATAGCGATAAGCGATAAGGTAAAAACAAAAGGTGCAAAATCTGCTGAAGCGATAGGAAACATAGGTAAAGAAAAACGAAGAAAACCATACCCACCTAATTTGAGTAAAACACCAGCTAAAATAACAGAACCTGCTGTCGGTGCTTCCACGTGCGCGTCAGGAAGCCAAGTATGAACTGGCCACATCGGCATTTTAACAGCAAAAGAAGCAAAAAAGGCAAGCCATAACCATATTTGCATATGAGCAGGAAACTGATAATTGAGTAAAGTTGGTATATCGAGTGTTTCTGCTTGCCAATACATAGCCATAAGAGCAACCAGCATCAGCACCGAACCCAGTAAAGTATATAGGAAAAACTTGATACTTGCATAGACACGACGTGCTCCGCCCCATACCCCTATAATGATAAACATTGGAATGAGGCTGCCTTCAAAAAAAACATAAAATAATATTGCGTCAAGAGCACAAAAAACGCCAATAATCGCAACTTCAAGAAGAAGAAAAGCAATCATATAAGCTTTTAATCTCTCCTTAACATTCTCCCAACTCGCTAAAATACAGAAAGGCAAAAGAAAAGCCGAGAGAACAATAAAAAGGATAGAAATACCATCAACCCCCATATGATAGCTAATGCCATTCCCTAGCCAATTGAATTTTTCAACCATTTGAAAATTTGGATTGGTAGAATCGAATCCTATCCAGATAATTAAAGAAATAATAAAAACAAATATCGTCGTAAAAAATGCGACATTACGTATATTATGGCGCGCAGCTTCACTATCATCTTTGATGAACAAAATCAGAAGCACACCAACAAGCGGCAAAAATGTAACCGTAGAAAGAATAGGCCAATCAATCATTGGTTTGCGCCCCCGATCATCATCCATGTAATGAGCAATGCAATGCCTATAAGCATCGCAAATGCATAGTGATAAAGATAGCCCGTCTGTATCCGAACAACTCTGTTTGTAATATCAATAACACGTGCTGCAATACCATTTGGACCTAGACCATCAATAATTTTACCGTCTCCTACTTTCCAGAGAAAAAAACCAATTCTAAAGGTAGGACGAACAAATAAAAAGTTATATAGTTGATCAAAATACCATTTTTGGTAAAGAAAGTGATACACTCCCGGCATAATACGAGCCATTCTCTTGGGAAAAGATGGAATGGAAATATAGAATAAATAGGCTAATATAAACCCGAGGACCATCGCGATAAAAGGTGACCATTTTATCCAATTAAAGACGTGATGAGCATCATGAAGAATATGATTATGGTTGCTTGTAAATAATGCTCCCTTCCAAAAAGCATCATAGAGGTCACCAAAAAAGTAAGGTTGGAAAACAACACCAGCAAATATTGCTCCAAGAGATAAAATAAAAAGCGGGATCAACATCACTGGAGGCGATTCATGAACATGATGCATAACATCAACTGTTGCTCGTGGTTTTCCATGGAATGTCATAAAGATAAGGCGCCATGAATAAAAGCTTGTTAAAAACGCAGCAAAAACGAGAAGATAAAATGCATACCCTGAAGCAATATTATGGGATGCAAAAGAAGACTCTATAATCGCATCTTTTGAGAAAAAACCCGCAGTCCCGAAAAATGTTCCTGGAATTCCAACACCAGTCAAGGCGATAGTCCCTATCATCATCATCCAATAGGTGAATTTTATATGTTTGCGTAACCCGCCCATTTTTCGCATATCTTGTTCATCAGATACAGCATGAATGACGGAGCCTGCACCAAGAAACAATAAGGCTTTAAAAAAAGCATGCGTAAAAAGATGAAAAACAGCAGCTCCATATGCCCCAACACCTAATGCCACAAACATATAACCAAGTTGAGAACATGTAGAATAAGCAATAACACGCTTAATATCATTCTGCACCAATCCTACAGTTGCTGCAAAAAATGCTGTTGTTGCCCCAACAATAGTAATTACAGTCAAAGCAGTCAAAGAAAGTTCAAAAATCGGCGACATACGCGCAACCATAAAAACACCAGCCGTTACCATTGTTGCAGCATGAATAAGTGCGGATACAGGCGTAGGACCTTCCATCGCATCAGGAAGCCAAGTATGTAAAAGAAACTGTGCTGACTTTCCCATCGCACCAATAAATAACAAAAGACATGTAACAGTAATTGCTGACTGAGCATCAAACTGCCAGCCTAAAAATGTCATATTTTGTATAAAGCTATTGTCTGCAGCTTTTGCAAAAATAGAGGCAAAATCAACCGATTGGAATAAAACAAAAATACTAAATATTCCTAAGAGAAAACCAAAGTCTCCAACACGATTGACGACAAAAGCTTTCATTGCAGCTTTATTAGCAGAATCTCTTTGAAACCAAAATCCAATAAGCAAATAAGAAGCAAGTCCTACACCTTCCCAGCCAAAAAACATTTGAATCAAATTATTGGATGTCACCAACATAAGCATCATAAATGTAAACAAGGAAAGATAAGAAAAAAAACGGGACCTTGAAGGATCATGGTGCATATAACCAATTGAATAAATATGTACTAATGCCGAAACACTGTTTACAACAATAAGCATGACAGCGGTTAATGTATCAACATGTAAAGCCCAGTTAACACTTAAATCACCAACGTCGAGCCAATGTAATACTAAGACATCAATCGCTGAAGTATGACCAAGTGCAAGATTGAAAAACGCTATCCACGACAATATGGCAACAATCACCATAAAGCTACATGTTATCAATTCACTTGCACGATCTCCTATCGTTTTTCCACCTAGTGCAGCAATGAGAAAACCCAAAAGCGGAAGAAAGACAATTGTATAATACATCACTGGTTAGCCTTTCATTACGTTAACATCTTCAACTGCAATGGAACCACGATTACGGAAAAAAACGACAAGAATTGCTAAACCAATAGCAGCTTCAGCGGCTGCTACGGTTAAAACAAATAAAGCGAATATCTGACCAACGAGATCATGAAGAAATGCTGAAAATGCAACAAAATTAATATTAACTGAGAGTAATATAAGCTCAACAGACATCAAGATAATAATCACATTTTTTCTGTTGAGAAAAATTCCAGCAATACCAATTGTAAACATCAAAGCAGAAACAGTAAGATAATGCGTAATATCAATATACATATCCATAGCCTCCCTTAAATACCTTTACCTGTTTCAACTTGCTTGATTTCAATAGTACTTTCTACCGTTCTAGAAACTTGCTTCGCAATAGATTGTCGCTTTATGCCTGATTTATGACGAAGTGTTAAAACAATAGCACCAATCATTGCAACCAATAAAATTATCCCAGCAATTTGAAAATAAAAAACATAATCCGTATAGAGAATATCCCCTAATGCCTGTGTGTTTGTTTTCTGCCCTAAGTCTGGCATTGGTTGCGTAACATGTGTCCTCAAGATTGGAGAAAAATGGCTACTCACAAAAACAATAATCAATTCGACAGCAATGATCACGCCAATAAGAGCTCCAATAGGGGCATATCGAAGAGTTCCACTCTTTAACTCAGCAAAATCAACATCCAGCATCATAACGACAAATAAAAATAAAACAGCGACAGCTCCAACATAAACAACAAGCAGAATAAGCCCCAAAAACTCTGCTCCTGCAAGCAAAAATAAAGCCGCTGCATTAAAAAATGCAAGGATTAAAAACAAAACAGAATGCACAGGATTGCGTGCTGTAATAACAATCACTGCACTTGTTAGCATAATAAAAGCAAACAAATAGAAAAATGCCGCCGCTAGATCTGTTAGCATAGGCTTCTCCTTAATTATCCAAACAATTGGTACAAACTTCATACCAGATTACAATTTATCGGAAAATCATCCGACACCTCATTTAACGACACACTTAACGATAAGGCGCATCCATCAATATATTTCGAGCAATTTCTCGCTCCCAACGATCTCCATTCATTAAAAGCTTTTCTTTATCATAATAGAGTTCTTCACGCGTTTCTGTTGCAAATTCGAAATTTGGACCTTCAACAATCGCTTCTACAGGACAAGCTTCTTGACAAAAACCGCAGTAAATACACTTAACCATATCAATATCATAACGAACAGTTCTGCGTGTACCATCATTACGTCGTGGACCTGCTTCAATTGTAATCGCTTGTGCAGGGCAAATTGCTTCACATAATTTACAAGCAATACACCGTTCTTCACCATTCGGATAGCGACGCAGTGCATGTTCCCCACGAAAACGCTGAGACACAACCCCCTTTTCATAAGGATAATTGATCGTAGGCTTTGGCGAAAAAAATTGACGCATAGCCAAGAAAAAAGCACTCACAAATTCTAATAGAAGGAGTGACTTTGCCGCTTGCATAAAACCTGACATCGTAAAATCTCCTTTCAAACAAAATTCGTAAATTTTAAAAAAGCCGCCGTTATCACAACCATCGCTAGCGAGAGAGGAAGAAAAACCTTCCAACCAAGCCGCATCAGCTGATCATAGCGATAGCGTGGAACAAATGCCTTAACCATAGCAAACCAAAAAAATACAAAACAAACCTTTAAAACAAACCAAATGATACCAGGAACCCAATTAAGCCACCAGACATCCAAGGGAGGAAGCCAACCGCCTAAAAACAGAATAGTTGTTAATGCACACATTAAAACAATAGCAACATACTCACCAAGAAAGAAGAGCATATAAGGCGTTGAAGAATATTCTACCATATGACCAGCAACAAGCTCAGACTCCGCTTCCACCAAATCGAACGGAGGACGGTTTGTCTCTGCGAGCGCGGAAATAAAAAATATAATAAACATTGGAAAAAGAACAAGCCAATTCCAATCGAGAAAACTGTTAAAAGGAAGACCAAGAGTTGTACCAAGACCTTGACTTTGTTTAAGAACAATTGTTGTGAGATCCAACGAACCACTGATTAAAATAACGGTTACAAGTACAAAACCAATGGAAACTTCATAAGAAACCATCTGTGCTGCCGAACGCAGAGCGCCTAAGAAAGGATATTTTGAATTTGATGCCCATCCTCCCATAATAACACCATAAACCTCAAGAGATGAAATGGCTAAAATATAAAGCAAACCGACATTAATCTTCGCAACTTCCCAACCCTCACTGACAGGGATAACAGCCCAAGTTGATAAAGCAAGTGTTGCTGAAACAAAAGGAGCCAAAAGAAAAACTCCCTTATTTGCACCGGCAGGAATGATAGGTTCTTTCACAACAAATTTAATTAAATCTGCAAAAGACTGTAACAATCCCCACGGACCAACAACATTAGGACCACGCCGCAATTGTACCGCAGCCCAAATCTTTCTATCTGCATAGAGAAGATAAGCAACTAAAACCAACAGAACGACCAAAAGAAGAAGTGTTTTTCCAACGATAATAAGTAATGGCAATAGCCAAGTCATAAAGAAATCATACATCATTATTCCTTTTCCTTTGCCTTTACTCTACAGCTTGCATCGTACGGCTTTTTGCAAGAGATGAACATTCAGCCATAACGGCAGAAGCACGTGCTATTGGATTTGTCAAATAAAAGTCTTTAACCATAGAAGTAAATGTTTGACTCTCTAGGCAAACTACTTTTGAACCAAGCGCCTTAAGATCACTGATATCAGAAGGCATTATATCATCAACCGCATCAAGATGTGGATAATCATTAAACAAACATTGTCTTAATTGAGAAAGAGAATCAAAGGGGAGCCTTTGTCCTAAAACATCTGATAAAGCACGTAGAATAGCCCAATCTTCTTTTGCTTCACCTGGAGCAAAACCAGCCCGATTTGTCATTTGAACACGTCCTTCTGTATTCACATAAAGCCCTGATTTTTCAGTATAAGCCGATGCAGGCAAAATAACATCTGCGGCATGTGCGCCATTATCGCCATGGCTACCAATATAAACTTTAAAAGCTTTTATATTGGCCAATTCCACTTCATCAGCACCAAGCAAAAATAAAACTTCACAAGTTTTAAGAATATTTGCAACCCCAAGCTTAGAAATAAAGCCTATGTCCAATCCTCCAACGGTCGATGCTGCATTATGAAGAACCCCAAATCCATTCCATTCCTTACTAAGAGCACCAATATTATCCGCTAATTTAGCAAGACTTTTTAAAACAGATAACCCTTCATTTCCTGAAATCGCCCCCTCTCCGATAAGAATAAGAGGCCTCTTTGCTTCTTTTAAGACATTTAAAAAAGCACCCTCTCCACGAATAAGCGTATTTAATGCATCACTTCCAGCTCCAAGATAAGAATAAGGATAACGTAAATCGACTTCCTCTCCAATGAGCGCGATAGGAAAATTTCCCTTTCGTTGGCGCTTCAAAATACGCGCATTTAAAACAGCAGCTTCATGGCGTGGATTAGAGCCCACAATAAGCAATGCGTCAGCTTGTTCAATCCCCGCAATTGTAGGATTAAAAATATAGCTCGAACGCCCAAACTCTGGCGATAAAGCAATTCCTTTTTGACGACAATCAAAGAGTTTTGAACCCAACGAGATCAGTAATGCTTTAAGGGCATACATTTCTTCAACAGAAGCAAGATCTCCAGCAATAGCTCCAATTTTTTCTGGCAAGATTTTAGAAACGACGGTTTTAATTTTTGTAAAAGCTTCTGCCCAACTGACAGGTTGAAGTTTTCCGTCTTTACGTACATAGGGTCTATCAAGCCGTTGAGTCCGTAATCCATCCCAAATAAAACGCGTTTTATCAGAGATCCATTCCTCATTTACATCTTCATTCGTACGCGGCATAATCCGCATAACCTCACGGCCACGACTATCAATACGGATAGCACTGCCAAGCGCATCCATCACATCAATCGATTCCGTTTTCACCAATTCCCACGGACGCGCATGAAATGCGTAAGGTTTTGAAGTTAAAGCTCCCACTGGACAAAGATCAATAACATTTCCCTGTAATTCAGATGTCATAGCTTTTTCAAGATATGTCGTAATTTCAGCATCTTCACCACGACCGATCAAACCAAGCTCAGAAATACCTGCGACTTCCGTTGTAAAACGGACACACCGTGTGCAATGAATACACCGTGTCATAACAGTTTTGACAAGAGGCCCAATATATTTATCTTCTACAGCACGTTTATTTTCTGTATAACGAGAACAATCTCGCCCATAAAACATTGCTTGATCTTGAAGATCGCATTCTCCCCCTTGATCGCACACTGGACAATCCAAAGGATGATTAATGAGAAGAAATTCCATAACACCTTCACGTGCTTTTTTTACCATCGCTGTATTGGTAAAAATTTCTGGCATTTCACCGTTAGGCCCTAACCGTAAATCACGAACCCCCATCGCACAAGAAGCCTGAGGTTTTGGAGGACCACCCTTAACCTCAACCAAACACATACGACAATTTCCAGCAATCGATAAAGATTCATGAAAACAAAAACGTGGAATTTCTGCTCCAGCCGCCTCCGCAGCCTGAAGCAACGTGTAGTAATCAGGGACTTCAATCTCTTTGCCATCAACTTTGATATTTATCATCACCCATCCAACCTGCGGATAATCCACTTAAAATTTGCATTCGGTTGCTCTTTAAAAAAATCTTCTATCCTACTGCTTCTAAAGCAATATTTTTTCTTTGCACGACATTTCGCGTGTATTCATCAATTCTACGCTCGATTTCCGGACGGAAATTACGGATTAACCCTTGTACAGGCCATGCTGCAGCATCGCCAAGGGCACAGATAGTGTGTCCTTCCACCTGTTTAGAAACCTCAAACAAAAGATCAATTTCACGCTTTTGCGCCCTTCCCTCAACCATACGTCCTAAAAGGCGCATCATCCAACCCGTGCCTTCACGGCATGGTGTACACTGACCACAACTCTCATGTTTAAAAAAAGCCGATATTCGCCAAATTGCCTTAATAATATCGGTTGATTTATCCATCACAATCACACCACCTGTGCCAAAAGAAGATCCGACATCGCGCATTCCATCAAAATCCATGATTGCATCAATCATATCTTCACCGCGAACAACCGGACAAGAGGCACCACCTGGAATAACAGCTAAAAGATTATTCCATCCACCACGAATCCCCCCTGTATGTTTTTCAATTAATTCACGGAAAGAAACACCAAGAGCTTCTTCAAAGGTACAAGGGGCATTCACATGTCCAGAAACCATAAATAATTTTGTTCCGACATTATTTGTTCGCCCAATCGAAGAAAACCATGAAGCTCCTCGACGTAAAATCGTTGGTACAACCGCTATCGATTCAACATTGTTGACTGTTGTTGGACAACCATAAATCCCTATATTTGCAGGAAATGGTGGTTTGAGACGAGGTTGCCCTTTTTTCCCTTCAAGACTTTCGAGAAGCGCTGTTTCTTCACCACAAATATAAGCACCAGCACCATGATGAATAATAATATCACAAGCATGACCATATTTTGTTTTTTTGCCAAGCAAACCTGCTTCATAACATTCATCCACAGCCACCTGAAGTGCTTCACGCTCACGAATATATTCACCCCGAATATAAATAAAAGCGACATTTGCTCCCATTGCAAAAGTAGCAATCGCACATCCTTCAATCAAAGTATGGGGGTCATGCCGTAAAATATCGCGGTCTTTACATGTTCCGGGCTCAGATTCATCAGCGTTAACAACCAAATAATGAGGACGCCCATCATTCTGCTTTGGCATAAAGGACCATTTCATTCCAGTAGGAAAACCAGCACCACCACGACCGCGTAAACCTGAGGCCTTCACCTCATCAATGATCCAGTCACGCCCCTTATCAATAATCTCTTTTAGACCATTCCAATGCCCACGCAACATCGCAGCCTTTAATGACTTATCTTTTAATCCATAAATATTGGTGAAGATACGGTCTTTATCAGTTAGCATACCCCACCTTTTTTCTCTCTTACCCGTAGCATTTTTAGCTTTTCCTCAAATGCAATTTTAAAAAACTTCTTAAAATTTTCTGCTTTTAATTGAATGTCCTTATAATATGGATAAAATAATGAAATATCTTCTCAAAAAAATATTTAACTAAGATCCCATTCCCTTATGATCCTTTTTCTTTGAAGATTTGAGAGATTTCCTTTTTTCTTCATCCTCAAGAAGAGATGTTAAACCACTAATTGGCTCTGAAGATTGACGACTATTTTGTGGACCAACCGCTATCTCAGAACTCTTTCCTGCTTCAAATGCATCAATAATCTCTTCAAGGCGTTCAGCTGTGAGATCTTCATAAGTATCTTTAAAAATCATGACCATAGGAGCATTAACACAAGCGCCAAGACACTCTACCTCTTCCCATGATAATGTTCCATCGTGATTTGTCGTAAAAGGTTCATGATGAATTTTTTTCTGACACACTTTAATTAATTCATCAGAACCACGTAACATACAAGGCGTCGTACCACACACTTGAATATGCGCTTTTGTTCCTACAGGTTTAAGCTGAAACTGAGTATAAAAAGTAGCAACCTCTAGGACACGAATATACGCCATAGAAAGAATTTGAGCAATATGCTCAATTGCAGCACGCGTCACCCAACCATCTTGCTCTTGTGCACGCATTAATAACGGGATAACAGCCGATTGTTCACGCCCTACAGGATACTTTTCTATGGTATTTTTCACCCATATCTGATTTTCCTTTGTAAAAGAAAACTCTGCGGGCTGATAGACATCATCTGCAAGACGGCGTACGGACATTAGCGATCAACCTCCCCAAAAACAATATCAATCGAACCTAAAATAGCGGTAGCATCCGACAACATATGGCCTCGGGTTAAAAAATCCATAGCTTGGAGATGAGCAAACCCAGGAGCACGCAACTTAACACGATAAGGCTTATTGGTTCCATCAGAAACAAGATAAACACCAAACTCACCCTTTGGCGCTTCTACTGCAACATATACTTCCCCAGGAGGGGTATGAAAACCTTCTGTATAGAGTTTAAAATGATGAATCAGCGCTTCCATCGAGCTTTTCATCTCAGACCGCTTTGGTGGTACAATTTTGCGATCCAAACTCGAAACTGGTCCATTCTTTTCACTACCAAGCAATCGTTCTACGCATTGACGCATAATTTTTGCCGATTGACGCATTTCTTCCATACGAATAAGATAGCGATCGTAACAATCACTATTTTTACCTATAGGAATATCAAATTCCATTTCATCGTAACATTCATAAGGCTGACTTTTACGCAAATCCCATGGCACACCAGCACCGCGGATCATAACTCCAGAAAAACCACGTGCCCAAGCTTCATCAATACTGACAACGCCAATATCGACATTACGCTGCTTAAAAATCCGATTTGGTGTGACAAGCGCATCAAGTTTTTCAAGAGAAATAAGAAATAGATCAATAAAATTACCAATGTCCTCAACTAAAGATTCCGGTAAGTCTTGATGCACACCACCGGGACGAAAATAATTGGCATGAAGACGAGCACCACAGGCTCGCTCATAAAAAATCATCAATCTTTCACGTTGCTCAAACCCCCAAAGCGGTGGGGTCAAAGCACCAACATCCATCGCCTGTGTCGTTACATTAAGCAAATGATTGAGAATACGCCCAATTTCCGAAAACAAAACACGTATTAACTGTCCTCTTTTAGGGACATTAACACCTAATAACTTTTCAATCGCAAGAACAAAAGCATGTTCCTGATTCATAGGAGCAACATAATCTAAACGATCTAGATAAGGACCCGCTTGAAGATAAGTCTTTGTTTCCATTAATTTTTCGGTGCCGCGATGTAATAACCCAATATGTGGATCTACACGCTCAACAACCTCACCATCCAACTCTAGAACCATGCGCAAAACACCATGCGCTGCAGGATGCTGCGGACCAAAATTGATATTAAAGTTTCGAACATTGACCTCAGCCACAATCAACCCCTTGCTTTTTAAAAAACTTCATATCAAATATTAAAAAAATCTATCATACGAAAAACATTTAATTATTTAAGAAACACATTACTCTAATGTAACGTCTTAATCAAAACCAATCTTATTTTTTTTCTTCTTCTTTTCCATCACAAGGTAAAACATATTGTCCTCCTTCCCAAGGAGAAAGAAAATCAAAATTGCGCATTTCTTGGCGCAAAACAACGGGCTCATAAATCACCCTCTTTGCTTCATTATCATAACGGCATTCAACAAATCCTGTCACAGGAAAATCTTTGCGTAAAGGATATCCTTCAAACCCATAATCTGTTAAAATCCGTCTCAAATCTGGATGACCTGAAAACAAAATCCCATACATATCATAGGTTTCACGTTCATACCACTCTGCACCAGGATAAACCGTACAAGCTGAAGCAACAGGCGATTTTCATCCGTACGAACTTTGACACGTAAGCGTAAATTCTCGCGAGGAGATAATAACTGGTAAGAGACATCAAAGCGCTTATCGCGAGAAGGATAATCCACACCACTAATATCCGTAAGATTAATAAATTGACAGCGAGAATCATCTCGAACAAACATTAAGACATCGGTAATTGCATCAAGACGCACCACAATGGTTAATTCTCCAAAAGCAAAACGGTCTCTTCAAGCTTATTTCCTAACTTGTTTTTCAAATAAGCAGCAAGTTCAACCAGTGATTCATCCATCATGATACGAAAACTCTCTATCGCTCTATGGATCCGGTACGACGGATTTTTTTCTGTAACAACAATATGCCGTATAATAATGCCTCTGCTGTAGGTGGACACCCTGGAACATATATATCGACAGGCACGATACGATCACATCCACGTACCACTGAATAGGAATAATGATAATACCCCCCACCGTTTGCACATGATCCCATAGAAATCACATAACGCGGCTCTGGCATCTGATCATACACTTTTCTTAAAGCAGGCGCCATTTTATTTGTTAAAGTACCTGCTACCACCATCACATCTGACTGACGGGGTGAAGCTCGTGGTGCATACCCAAAACGCTCATTATCATAATGAGGCATTGAGCATTGCATCATTTCAATAGCACAACAAGCCAACCCAAAACTCATCCACATTAAAGAACCGGTACGTGCCCAAGTAATCAAGGCATCTGCTGAAGTAACTAAAAAACCCTTATCTGATAATTCAGCATTAATATCACGAAAAAACTTATCATCTGATCCTATCAGTTCACCCGTATTAGGATCAATGATTCCTTTTGGTTTTGGAGCTGTAATCGTTGAATTATTAGATCTTAATTCCATTCAAGAGCTCCTTTTTCCCATTCATATATAAATCCAATAGTCAAAATCGCTAAAAATACAATCATCGACCAAAAGCCAAACATACCTATCGATTTGAATGAAACAGCCCAAGGAAAAGAAAAGCAACTTCAAGATCAAAAATAATAAACAAAATTGAAACCAAATAGAAACGAATATCAAACTTCATGCGTGCATCACTAAATGAATTAAACCCACATTCATAAGCCGATAACTTTTCAGGATCGGGAGAACGATACGCTACAATGTAAGGTGTAATCAACAAAACCCCAGCAATAACCGCTGACACAATAATAAAAATCAAGACCGGCAAATAAGAGCTCAATAAATAAGCCATAACCCTCTTCCATCATAACGAAATGCCTGAATTTAACACAATGACTCGATATTGCGAGATCAAACAGACAACTTTAACAATCGCTCTATTAATTCTACTCATACTGCTTGAAAGGTATACAGAGCAATACTTTTCTTATCGGCATAGGTAACGCAGAGCGGCGAAAGACGCAAGCCCTATTCTTATAAACCATGTAAAAAGGAAGAAAAAACATATCCCCCCTAAATTAGACACTCGATCACCTAATCTATAGCACATGAATATCTTAAAGAGAAATTCCATAAGGAAACATAAAATGGCGCGAGTGACGGGGCTCGAACCCGCGACCTCCGGCGTGACAGGCCAGCACTCTAACCAACTGAGCTACACTCGCACACTTTTTTGAACCAGATTACTTTGGTACAAGCGGTCGTGTAAGGGGTTCATTCGTTTATGTCAAGAAGGATTATGCATTTTTTAAAAAAATTATCAAATAGCATCTTTATTCTTGCGTTTAGAAAAATTTTTCCTTAAGAGAAGTCTCAATCAGTTGCTAGTCATTGCATTGGGCGATTAGCTCAGCTGGTAGAGCGCCTCGTTTACACCGAGGATGTCGGGAGTTCGAGTCTCTCATCGCCCACCATCGAATTTTATATCTTTATTAATTTGTTGATTCTTCATATGTTTTTCGAA
>NZ_HE997985.1:12775-17028 GCF_000312585.1 Bartonella queenslandensis AUST/NH15 | reverse complement strand
AGACGAGCAAAATCGATAACAAACATAAAGACAATAAAGGCTATCCATTTCATAAAACGTGACATCATCTTTAAGCCTTGGTAGGTCTCTATCATCTCATGAAGCAACTCCTGCTCTTTGGCTGTGAGCTCTTTCTCTTGGTTATTTTGTTTTCTCGCCATTGTGCCAACCACATAAATGCGCTCCCTGCTTGTTATGTTTCAATATGTCTCTTGCGAGCTGCCGGCTGATAACCTCTATATCTTCCCTATCCAAGTAAATCGGCAACCAACCAACACAAGAAACGCCCCTATTTATCCCGCACCCAACGAGACAAAGCACAACGCACACCACGATCACTTTTTTGATTAACTTCATTTTCAACCTCAAAACGGGTGCTTGCTGCCTTTAAAGCATTCTCTCTTTGCTTTTGCCGTTCACTTTTCTTACCTAGATAAAACGCTCTAGCTAAAGCCATAAAAAAAACGGCTAAAGCCGTTGTGATCATTAGGTAATATTTCTTAAGCCAAAAAATCACAAGCGCTGCTCCCGAAAACGCTTGGCTACAATCGCGAGACCTGTACAAGCCGCCAAAATCATAATGGCTGCTAATGCCCATTGTATGGGTCCATTGCCAACCAATAAACCTCCAAACCCCGAACAAGAGCCTATAATCGGGGCTAGAGCCTCTACTTTGAATAGTCCCCTCGCCTCTTTCGTTTCCACTCTTTGATAGTTTGAAGAAATATAAGACCCCTTTGCCCACAAACCCGCTTCAGCTGCTCGACGATTGGCTAAACCTTGAAGAGGCTTCCCACCTACCTTATTCCATTTCTGTAACTCTGTTGGAACCGCTTCATAATCCCCTTGATTCAGTTTCTTCAAAAGGCTCGACTTACAAAAAGCCTTCGTTCCTACATTGTAGCAAAACGACACCAATGCCGCGAATTGGCAATCCGTTAATGAAACCGTCACCGATTCCTCTACCGTATTCTCAAATTGCTTTAAATCCTCACAAAGGATTTCTTCCGCTTGCTCTTTCGTAATACGCATGCCTTTTTTGACAACCGGGTTGCCTGCTCTTTGCGTATGCCCATAACCAATGGTCCAAACACACGCTGTATCTTTATACGCTTCCAAACGTAACCCTTCCCATTGTTTAATCAAATCGAGCCCTTCTTTGCATATCCTTCTCATCTACCGCTCCTCTAAATAAAATGACATGGACGGCTTTTCCCTCGAGCCCCTACTTCTTCACTGCGTGAACCACGAGACAAAACGCCACGAAGAAACAAACCTGCACTCCCATCACTGGACGCATTCCCTCCTGCCAACAATACATTCATATCTGTCTTGTAACTTGACCATAATCCTGAACTCGATTGTACCTGCATAGCAAAAAGTCCTGATAAATATTGCCAAACATAACCACAACCGTCCTCACAACCTATATAAGAGATCATTCGTCTATTCGCTGTATCCCTATGACCTCCGGAATGTTTGGGGCTAGGAAGACTTTCCCCCTGAATACTTGTCTTGTCATTACTTCCATGCATTGCCGAAGCAAATTCCTCATCAGTAAGCAATGACTTCTTCACACGAAACATATCTTCTACGTGATCCGTATAGCTACGGTTCGTGATGATATCTGCACCATATGCAGAGCTGGTATTTTCACCCGTTCCTGATTGAAGATAAATATCTACCCAAATATCTTGTAATGGGTCATAGACCATTCCTTTAGGGGAACTATGGGGCAGGTGATTAAAACACCAGACTGAATTAGGTAAAACATCGCCTGCTTGATAATCAGATAAGGGATGATCTGCAATGCTACCAACATCCGCGCAAAGCGTATGAAAACCACCTATAAGCAAAGAGTTTGTATGATCAAATCCTGGAGGATTTCCCATATGGTCCCTTATGGCAAAAGTCACTTCTGGCGGTCCAGGAATACTATCCCAATCCACCATGAGGTAAACATAGTAATCCTTCCCGGGCTCCAAAGCATGTTGACCGCCACCAATATCATGCGAAACAACCCTATCCGTATTAATCACAACTGTACGGGAAGAATATTTACCTGTCGTAGGAATATTAAACGTCGTACCACTCTTAACAATAACGGTCCTACGTTGTGCATCATTTGTTTTACCGCCATGAACCAAGTATGGTTGTCTCAAAGACAAAACATTTAAATCTGAATTGAGTAAGATATTCTGAATATCATCTACACTCATCTTTATTTTTTCTAAGCTTTTACTCTTTTCATCTAAGGATTGCGTAAAGCCATCAAGCTGTTCCTTTGTACTCTCAAGTTCAGATTTAACCGTTTCAACCTCAACCAGTGCATTATTGGCTACTTGCTTCGCTTTATTTGCTTCGTCCTGCGCCTCTTCTGCTTCTGTTGCCGCAGAATTGGCTGTCAATTTTGCTGAATTAGCAGCAATCTTCGCTTGGCTCGCTTCCTCTTGCGCTTCATCGGCTACTTCTTTTGCCTGTTCTGCTGTTCGTTTGGATTCTTTGGCTATTTTTTCGGCTTCTGCTGCTATCCCCTTAACCGATTCCCCACTGACTTGTCCTGCCGTTTCCCCTGTACGCACCACTGATTCTGCCGCTAACTTCGCTTCGTTAGCTATTCGCGTTGCTTCAGTTGCACCTTGTTGGGCTTGCTCCGCTTTTGACGTTGCATTATCTGCCACACTTTTCGCTTCTAAGGCTATCGTTTTGGCATGACTTGCCTCTTCTTTTGCTTCTTCTGACACGCTCTTCGAAGAACTCGCTGTTTGCTTTGATTCATTCGCTATAGAAAAGACTTCTTTTATCTTATTAGCAATTTCATCAGATGTCGTTTTCACACTATGAGAGGTAATTTCAAGGCTATTAACTTTCGTTTCTAACCTACCAACCTTAGAGCTAACATCATCTGCTTTCCCTTCAACTGAGATCACTCTTGGCTCTAATTGTTCTACTTTCTTCTTAGAAAAATCAGCCGTTTCGGTGACTGTTGCTACAGTTTGTTTTAAGTTCGTATTCTCTTGTTCAACAGAACTGATCTTACCTTCTAAAGTATCTAACGCCTGTTTTGCTTTCTGAATATCTGGGGAACATGCCTCTAAAACCGTGAGCTTCGTATCGACAGATTCGGCTTTTTGCTGGGCTTCAAGAGCTGTCGATTTAACAGAAGATAATTCATTCTTATGAGACGATGTTGTTTCTTCCAACTTCTCAACTTTAACCGTTATATCATTCACTTTCGTTTCACTACGTTGAGCAATCCCCTTAATCTCTTCACAACATTCTGTTGAAGATTGTGAAACCTGTTGTGCTAATGTCTGTGCCGCTTCTGCTTGCTTCTTGATTTCCTCTGATAAAGTTTTTGCTTCACTAGATAACGTCAAGGCTTGAGTGGCTGTCTGTTTAGCTTCATCAGCATTTGCCTTTGCATTATCTGCTACTTGTTTAGCCTCATTAACTGATGAAACTGCTGTTGAAGCTGTTTCTTTTGCTTCATTAGCCAATCTTTCTGCCGCTTCTGACTTATTCTTGGCTTCCTCTACTACACCCTTAACGGCTTCACTACTCACTTGTGTCTGTTCTCTGTGCGCTGAAACTCCTTGTTCAAGAGCAGATTTTGCCTCATTGGCTATTCTCATCGCTTCCGTAGCGTTTTGTTTGGCTTCTGTACTTGCTGTTTCTGCTGTCGACGCTGTTGCTTTTACAGCACTCACCTCTGCTAAAGCTTGCTCTGCTAGCGTTTTGGCTTCTGTTGCTACTTGTGAGCTGGCTGCCGCATCTGTACGCGATTTTTCTGCTAAGACTTTTGTCTCTTCCGAGAGCGCCTTGGCGTCATAGGCTGTTGTTTTCGCTTCAGATGCTTCTTCTTTTGCCTCTGTAGACGTCTGCTTAGCATCATTGGCTACTGTCGCTGCTGTTTCAGAAAGTCCCTTAGCTTCATTCGCTACACTCACAGCCTGATCACTTGCTTGCTTGGCTTCTTCTGCTGTACTTGTCGCTGTAGATGATTGCGTCTTGCTTGCCTCTGCCGCTTCCTTGGCTTCACTCGCTTGTGTCAACGCTCTTGCTGCCGTTTCATGGGCATTCTGTGACGTGCTTACTGCTGTATCGGCTTTGCCTTTCGCATCACGACCTTCTGTTAACGCTTCTTCTGCCGTTGACTTCGCTTCACTTGCTGCCTCTATTGCTTTATTGCTGACTATCTCTACAGAATCCGCTTTAGCCTTCGCCTCACTCGCTAACCTCTCTGCTGCTTC
>NZ_HE997985.1:10430-12266 GCF_000312585.1 Bartonella queenslandensis AUST/NH15 | reverse complement strand
CGCGCTGTTGAATCTGCTCTTGATGCTGTTGTCAAAGCTTGACCAACCGTAACCGCTGCTCCATCCGATAATTCTTTGGCATCATCCGCTAACCTTTTAGCTGAATCCGCTGTCTGCTTGGCTGTAGTCGCTAAACTCATTGCACGCTCTGAGGCTTGATGCGCTTGTACTCCCTGCTCTGCTGTCGCAAATGCCTCATAGGCATAGAGAGACGCTGTTCCTAACAATTGAGGAACAATAACTGTATCAACAGAAGTCCCCTCTATAATCTCTTCTTTCGTTGCTACAGGGAGCAAATATTCATGACTATGATATGGTATCTTCATCTGCTTTATTCCTTACATCATTCAGATGAGATGAATCTAATGAACACTCTTTCAAGTCTTTAAGCTCTTCTCTTAAGGACTCTAAGCGCTTCTCTAAATCTTTCACAGAACCATCAAGCTCGCTTTTCAATGCTGTTTTCAGTAAATCAAAAACCCCTTGAAGCGGCGCATGCACAAAATGACCCCCTGAATACAAAACGACCCGCACTCGTGACGGGTCGATAATCTCTGATATTGCAAACAATTTTGATAACATTTCATTTCCTCATGTCTTTATCCCATAAACTACACTCGTATTCATTGGACGCGTTTCAACACCACCGTAAAGACCGGTCATGATTGTATGATCATGAACTTTTGGAATTTCTTGTCCTGGTATTATAGGAGCATAGAAGGATACATCACGGCCTCCATACCTGATAAAAAATGGATGTAAGATATGCGGCTTGGGGGTACTTTCCTTTTCAAAAGGGACCTCTTGCGTGATTTGCGATAGATCTTCAAACGCACTGCTACATGCCTCTAAAGCATTCCCCGTTAACCCAGCACATTCTTCATCTTTATTGGAGTAAATTCCGTGGCTCCAATAATCGACAATAACGCTCCTCTTGTTTCTCGAAAGCTCACGCCTTGTCCTCGACGAGACTCTCGATTCATCAAGAAGATCAATAAAATGCTCATGATCTATCATGGAATATGATTGCGTTGTTGCAAAACCTCGACCCTGGTCAATAACTCCCAAATAATCAAAGCCACGCAAAAACATCCCTCTTAAATCCGGTACATTAAAAGTTGTTGAACCATCGCCACTTCCCCACATCGTCCCAATTGCTGCAAACAGATCACTGTAAACACTTCGCGAATAAGCACCCCCATCACACAATAACCAACCACTAGGCAATGCTTGCATCGCAAAGGCGCCTACAAAACCAATAGGTACGCGTTTAAAATGAGGAACTTTTTTTAGCGTTGGATTAAGAAGCTGCCAACCTGAGATTTCTTCATCATACACCAATGTATAAATACACCCATATTGAATCTCACCTCCACCAAGCAAACAAACACCCGTTTCTGAAGCCTTGTAAACCGGCTTATGTAGTAAATCATTGAGAGCAACAGTTGTTATTCCAATATTACCTCCCTTCGCTCTAAAACTTACAACAAGACCACTCTTGTACTCCAAAAATTGTGATTTTGTTTCAATCTTTATCTTTGTCAGTTGTAGTTCAAAATTAACATCAACAATACTCTCAAGCCCACCACTCGTATCCGATAAATATTCTCTAATCCTTTGCATCATCCCACGAGCGCTATTATTAACTGTATGAGGAGACTGTCCCTCTGACCAATTAATAAGGCTATCTGCCACTGAATTTTCTGCTGCCCTTAAAGACCATCTATAAATATCTGACATCTTTGCCTCATGTCTTTATCGCAAAAATAACTGAGACGTTGACTGGGCGTGTTTCAGAAGAACCAGACCGGATATCCTGTAACCTACGTACAAGAT
>NZ_HE997985.1:9193-10410 GCF_000312585.1 Bartonella queenslandensis AUST/NH15 | reverse complement strand
TCTCATAACCTACGTATAAATTCTGATAAAGGAGGCAGCGAAAAAGTATGATACGAAACAATATCCTCTACTGCGGCTCCTATCATTTGCGCAATTTTTGATTTCTGATCATCATCAAGCAAACGACCTAATATAATTGTTTTGTCACCATCCCAATGTGTTGGAGCTTCTTCATCAAGTTCTTTTGACAAAATCTTATGTCCTTTATGAAAATGAGATTGTATGGAATCCGCTTGGATCGTCGCAAAAGAGCGTCCTATATCAATATTGCGTCCTCCATCAAAGCCACGTAAAAACATTCCACGAAAATCAGGGATATTAAACGTTCTAAACCCATCGCCACTTCCCCATGTCGTCCCAATTGCTGCAAACAGATCATTGTAAACACTTCGCGAATAAGCACCCCCATCACACAATAACCAACCACTAGGCAATGCTTGCATCGCAAAGGCGCCTATAAAACCTGCTGGATAAAGAGAACTTGCCAAGCCTTGTGAGGATGACACTGGAGTGGGGTTAAGCAAATGCCATCCGGAAAGCTCTTCATCATAGACCAGCGTATATATGCATCCAGTTTGAATTTCCCCTCCCTCTAAAAAGGTTGCAACACCAGTGGTTGATGCCTTATAAACCGGCTTACTTGATAAGCTATTCAAAATAACTTTGGTCGCTCCAACATTCTTGCCACGCGCTTTAAATCGTAAAACAATATCATTCTTATACTCTAAAAACGGTGACTTGCTTTGCAGCCTTATGACTGTCGTCTGCTGATCATTATCAACCGTAACAATGCCTTCAAGAGATCCACCCGTATCCGATAAATACTCTCGAAAACGCTGCATCATTCCACGTGCACTGTTGTTGATCGTGCTAGGGCGCTGTCCCTCTGACCAATCAATCAAATCATCCGCGCGCGTGTTATCCGCCGCTCTAAGCGACCAATCATAGATCGTTGACATGTTTGTGAATCCTAATTTTGGTAAAACGGTCCGTAAAATGCCCGCATGAATTGCGTCATCAAAGGATTATCATCGGCATCACTCTCTTCTTCTTCTGAAGACTCTTCTTGTGATGCTAATAATGCCCGTAAAACATCGAGCAAGTTGTCTCTATTGCCAAAGCTTCCCTGTGCTAGAGGACTTGCTCTATAAGGCTGCCCCCCATACATCTGTAGCACACGATTGACAAAATCACTTGCACGCATGCCGCTGTTGCCT
>NZ_HE997985.1:3982-8611 GCF_000312585.1 Bartonella queenslandensis AUST/NH15 | reverse complement strand
AAACCATATCGCGCTGCTGCCTGACGGATCGCTTGATCTACTAAAGGATTAGAACGGATCATCGGTTAAACATCCTCACCAATTCGTTTCCACTTAACATAAACAAACCAGAAGAAACTTTTTTGAACCACTCTTTCGTAGCATATCCATTATGATATGCTTTCACCATGTCTTGAATGAGCTTTACAATTTGTTTATTTGGAATCTCTGTACCCCCTGTTAGCAATTGGACGATATCCTTTTCAATCCGTTCACGCTCTCTACGAGCTGCCTCTTTGAAAGGAATCATTGAAGACTTAATCGCAACTTTTCCTACTTGCATAGCTGCATCACTTTCACTCGTTGGAACACTGACATTATGCGTAAAAGATATTTTTTCGTCCGCTACACGATCTGGTATTCTGTTATAAAAATCTGAATAATCAGCTTCTTTATCAACAACCTTCTTAACAGCAGAAGCTTTATCGGTTCCATAAATATTTGCAAACCTATCGTACAGATCATCTGTATCAAAAATATCCTTTGCCTTGGAGATTTTATCTTTTGTTTTCGTTATGTCCTGTAAAAATTCTCCCCTCGCTCCCCTTTTAAAGTATTCCTGTTGTGCCTTTGGGAATGCATCAAAAATTTTACTGAATTCATCCTTATTAACCGATTTGCTAAGGATTTTGGAACCTTCATCCATGGCATCTAAACGTGAACTATATTGATGATACAATGATCGTGCCTTCTTATATTTAGGCGATATATCATCCATAAGCTCTAATAACTTTTTCTTGATGTCAACTAAGGTATGAATTTTTCTCTTTCTTCCTTGTTGCTTTTCTATATCCATCATCTCATCGAGTACCTCCTTAGTCTTATGGAGAACACTCATGTTTTGTTTATGCTTAAGGAGATTAAATTTTTGAGAAGAAAATGAACCGACCTCTTTGCCACCACTAATAAAATCCTGTAATGCCTCTTTATAAGCTTGTTTGAAGTATGGACGCTTCATCAATTCATTAAGAGCGCCATAATATTGCTCTCCTATCGGAGTCTTCTTTGCTATTTCGTAAAGAGTATGTGCTTCTGCTTCCCTAATCGCTATAAGATCACCTTTTAAATCTGTAACATTTTGACGAGGAGTAAAGTGTTGAGCCAAGTGTTTATCAGCCGCCTCATGAATACGACGCCCTCCTTCCATCGCTCTCTCTTTAGCTCTTTTAGCCAAATCAATATAAGCTCCTTTGTTCCTTTGCGCGATATCAAAAACAAGATCTTGTAAGAATGGACTATGATCAGCTACATAATCTGTAGGGACTGCATTCTTAAAAGAGTTTCCTAGCTCTTCAGAAGCTTCCTTACCTAAATGTCTACTGATTACTCTTAATGCATCTTTTTCAACACCTTCCTTATGAGAAGGAGAAAAAAGTCTTCGTATTCCGCCGACAGTAGAACCACCCAAACTACCTAAAGCACTTCCAACCACTGCCCCGCCCGCTCCTAAACCTGCACCAGATAACGTACTTGTAAGTGTATTACCAAGCCCTTCCCCTTCTCCTGCGCCATGTAATGCACCAGATGCTGCACCTACTTTAAGCAAATGAGGAAATGTTGTTTTTTGTGTGATGCCTAAAAATGGACTTGCAAATCGACTTGGTAGTGACTGACCAGTTTTCAAAAAGGCTTGACCTAATTTTGACCCCGCCACATTCCTTGCAAGTGTAGGCGCTACAAGGCGTGCTCCTGAGGCTAACAATCCTCCCCCTAAAGTCGCAAGTGAAGGAATTGCCGCCCCTAAAGCATTTCCAGCAAAAGAAGTCCAATAATGTTGATCACTCATCCTACGATAATAATCACGTATTCTATTGGCTTCTTGCTCATACTTTTCTATAGTTTGCTTATCTCCCCCCCAATATTTTATAAGACCATTCCAAAAAGCCGTTATTGCCAACTGATCATCAGAATCACGTCCTGCCGCTGTGATCCCTGCAATCTCATCATCTAAATTAAAACTCAAACCATGCTTTAAAGAATTCCAAAAGGCTTCACTTTGCGTGATTTCTGGATGTTGGGGTGATGTTGTTTCTTCAAAATTGGAGTCATTATCGATAACACGCAAACGGTAACGTTTTCCACTTTTTGATGTTACATATTCAGGAATGCTACCTCTCGAATTATCATCGATAACACGCAAACGATAACGTTTTCCACTCTTGGACGTTACATATTCAGGAATGCTAGTATCAGTATTCATCGAACCTCTTCCTTTTTATAAAGCTTACCGTCCTTCTTATTTCTAAATACAGTGATATCATCTCTGTGGGCGGCTTCCTCGATACTCATTGTAGGTTCATTTCCACTGTCCTTTTCACCTAGTAAAATTTCTGCTTGTTCAGGGTGTAGATTTGAAAGAATATCGGATATTATATTAATACTTCGCTTAAATGATGATGCACTCATACCAATGTGTAGTGAACCTAAAGTATTCTTTAGCATGTCAAGATCTTTATCACTGGTATTTCCAGTTCCTACCGATCCTGTCCTTGATAATTGTTTCAGTTCTTCTATACGATCATTTGCTATACGCTCCTTAATCGCTGTCACGATTTTATCCGCATCATATTCTTTTCTTCCATGAGCAAAGCTTTTAACCCAAGCAATGAAACCTGATGCATAATCACCTTTTTCCTTAATATAATCATTAAGATATTTAATGTCTTTGAATAAAGCACTTTTGCGTATTATACTATTTTGCCTTAGTTTTTCTGCACGTTGCGTTTCCTGATATGCTTTACCACCTTCAACCATAACATATCTATATCCACCTGGTGCATTCGGATCTTCCACAAGCATCCTACCGTCACTGGTAAATTGGGGATTCCTATTTCCACCGTTGTTCTTTTGTGCAAAAAACTCATTCAACGCATATTTATTTCCAGCCATGGACCGTGCTTCTTCTTCGCTATAGCCTTTGGACTTTAGATATTCCACGGTTTGATTAACCTGACCTCTTTGTTTATCACCTTCATTAAGATGCTTCACACCACTTGCAAGCGCATCCCATCCTGAACCATCTGATGGTGCTGCTGCCATACCAGCAAAAAGATCTTTGAGCTTCTGATACGCATCTGATTGAAAAAACTTATAAGTATTGGACTGTAAAAACTTATCTAAATCTGTCGGTTCAGAAGGAGGTGTCTGGGATGAAGTCTCTAATGGCTGTGTTTGGGGTATGTCAACTTTAGGTTTAAGATCTTCTGGGGCTTCCTCCAGTACATTTGGCATAGGTGGCTGTTGATCAACTCCAAGAGGCATTTCCACTCCAGGAGCAGTATAGGGCATAAATTGTCCATATGGCTTCAGCATATTCTGTAAATTTTGTTTTTTTAAATCAGCGTCTCCCTTGAGCATCATCGCTGTTCCAAAACCCGCACCGATAGACGAAGGATGCTTTGCGCCTTTTGCAATTAATTGTACCAATCTATTAGCCCCTGTAATCACTTTGGGAGCAAAAAACCTAAAAATATGAGGTACATATCTAATTCCTGCCCCAATTGCTGCACCAGCTAAGGGCAATAATAATGGTACTCCCATCACACTCTCCTATAAAACTATTCTTTAATGATTATGCAATTCTCATTTTTTATCTAAAAATGCACTTATGTTACTTCTGTAATTTATTATTAAAAAAAGCTAAGTTCCCCATTGCTGCCGCGGCTGCGCCTGCCGGACCACCTGCCATGTAACCAAAAACCATAGGTGCTGCCTGAAGTGCCATAGAGCCTACAGTCCCTGCATTTTGCCATGGGTTATTGCCTGGCATCTTAGAGCCTGACATGTTATTCGTTGTCGTACCGTAATTGCTTGCAAAGCCATGACCGGCGTTCATCAGCATATTCAACCTATTCCAGCCGCTATTATCTTGTTCCAGCCAACGTTCTCTATTGGCATCAACAAGGCGTTGATTGTAATCATCGAGCAGTGATGAACCCTGCAAGGCATTCGAATAGGCATTATTGTAAGAGGGGAATAAGTTGCCTATCATACCTAAGCGGTTCTCATTCAATTGATCAATCATCGAATTGGCTTGCATCATATGCTGCAAATCTCTATCACGCTGGTTATACTTGATGCGGGCTAATGAATCATCAAGCCCCCTATGTAACTCATTTTTATGCGCACTAGAGCCATAAAGACCACTACCTGAAAACTGTCTATTAATACTATTTCTTATTTCATTTAAGCCCTCTTTAAGTTCCTCATCAAATTGAGAATTTGGTCCCATCAAACCACCAGATGCAATCCAGTTAAGGTTTCTCGCAGATGACGTTGGGGTGTTCATCAAATAATTCATATAATTCTGATACTTATGTGGAATACTTCCAAGACCACCTATGGCTTGGGTGGTTGGAACACTTAACGGCGCAACACGAGGACCCCCATAAACATTCCCACCAATCCCTGTATTGTACAGGTTATATGCATCCGCACCACCACGCTTAAATACATTCTCCATCCAAGCTGGAGGCGCGCTTGTCTGGACCTGTTTCTGTTCTTTTATTTCTGGTCTCCTGCTCCCCATGTCACAATTCCTTCCTGTAATAAAGCATATCTATGCCATAACCTTGCTTATTAAGCGTACGT
>NZ_HE997985.1:2065-3311 GCF_000312585.1 Bartonella queenslandensis AUST/NH15 | reverse complement strand
TGTCGACCATTTCTGCAATCCCCAATCATAAACTAAGGTCGTTTGCTCATTATTACCTCTCTTTAAGGACCAGTAAATCCGGTTATAAACCGGGTCTATAACCCCTTGCATCTCATCAAGAGCAAACTTATCAAATGTTTTAAAAACCGTTCTATCAACCTTTTCAAAGCCTATCGGGAAAAGTTGACCATCAGCACTCATCTGATAAAAGCCATCATCACTCGCAAAAAAAGCATCACTCCCTCGACACGCTATAGAAGCTGCACTGCGAGCTCCGCGCTTATCTTGGATCTTTTGAAAAGTAAACGGGCTTTTGGAACCTACCGTAAAAGAACATGCATAAATAGCAGACCGCATAAAAATAAGTGGATTGGTGGTTTCTGTTGCCCCTTGAACATATTCTCCATCTTGGAAATCCATATAACCACTAACGTTATATTTAGTCTCCCAGACAGTTTCATCTCCATCTGCTGACCAATGAATGCGATTGGGATTATCAGTAAGTTGCATCAAACAAACAAAGTGGCCCCAAACCTTCACAAAACTGGCTTTCGGTGGATTGCCTCCTAAATCTTCAAACCGTTCAGAACTGAAAACTTTTAAAACTTGCGGTTTATCATTTTTATTCACCGCAATAACCATGTCTTTAAAAAGAGCAAACGACCATTGATTATCCTCGCTTGCATGATACGTTACACCACTTTTACTGATGTCCTTCCAACCTTTAGTTTGACTATCATAACTATAAAGCTTTTGCTTACCTCCTACGATAATCTTGACACCATTGCCACTTCTAAAAGCTATGCAACCCAATGGCTTTTCTTCCAAAGGATCAGAAACAACCGTTGCACTAGGCATGGGAATATAACAGCCATCAGCGGGTAAAACATTCACAAGCGTATCCGTAAAGCTCCCGTTGACGACTGAAACATCGGGTCTATAATCAGCGACTGGAAAATAAACCATGCTAAAAATCCGTTGGAACTATTCTTGTGACATTATTGCGGGTTGAGGTTTCTGTTCGCAATTGCTGTAACTGCTCTTGAAAATCGTTATAAGCTGCGGCTGCACAATCTGGATCTTTCAAGATATTCTTATAGAGTTCATATTTTGCACGCGCTTTAATCAGATCAAAGGCATGCACAAACCACGGGTTTTCTTGATTGGCATTGGCTGGATATTCAAAGCGCATGGGGGAAAGAATAAGCTGTAGCTGATAAACGCTATCCGGTATCGGATAAAGATA
>NZ_HE997985.1:0-1466 GCF_000312585.1 Bartonella queenslandensis AUST/NH15 | reverse complement strand
GAGTTTCCGATTAAAATAACCATAACAAACAGGGACTCCTGTTTGTCCTGCCCCTATCAAAGCCCCTAAAGAAATTGCGTCCCTATGTTCCAATTCAACCTTGGCTTGCTTATCCTTATGAAGAAAAACCCCTTTGATTTTTGCAGAGCTTTCAATATGAGGGGTATCTGGTGCACCATAGATACTTTTCCCCTTCTCTGTATTAAAAACAACATCCATGCTTTCGTTAAAGTAAAATCTTTCCCTTTCACAAAAGCGAATAGCCGCTAAAACACTTTCCTGTATCTGAGGAAGATACTCATCCGTTACGTCATCGATTTCATCCTGAATAATCGACACAAGCCTAGAAAAGGTTGCTCTTTGTTCAATAACATCCTGCCCATCTTGTATCGGACCGCCCGTCCTAACCCTGATATAGTGACGTGACATTTTAACACCTTTTAATAAAAAAATTCTCTTGATATTATCCACACTTGCATAAAATATGTATTTTATGCATTATATGTAAGTATGCCCTTAGGAGTATCTTTATGAAAAAATATAGTTTTACAGATATAAACCGTGGAACTGGTGACATATTAGACGAAGCAATGTCCACACCTGTAGCTTTAACTAAGAGAGGACGAGAAAAAATCATTATGCTTCCTATCCATTTATATAATCAATTGATAAAATCTCGTTCCGCTACACAAGCTTTTTCTTACGCAGATGCACCGAAACATATCTTAGATGACCTAGAACAAGGTTTGGATGAGCTTCTCAAAAGTGACGAAAATGTTTAAAGCAGGTGACGTCGTTAGATACTATTATTTATGGCATGAACAATCTCAAAAGGGAGAGAGTTCAGGTCGTAAGTCACGTCCTGCTTGTGTTGTAGTAAAAACACAAACGCACTTCTTTTTATTTCCCATCACTTCACAGGATCCTCATGATGTGCAATTTAGCTTAAAGATACCTGAAACAGAATGTAGACGTGCAAAGCTGACAAAAGATTCTTGGCTACGTCTTGATGAATTCAATGTAGTTCCTAGCGAAGATTTTTTCGACTTTGAAACTCTAAAACCACAAGGCTGTTTTAGCATTGCTTTTATGCGTAAAATTGCACTTAAAATTAAAGAAGTTAAAGAAATGAAACTTCTTAAAAAAGTTTCTAGGTACTCTCCTCCTTAACTTTAGCGATGAGTAACAAACTCAACGACGATACTTGCTTCACCAGATTGTACCGTTTTGTCTGCTTTGGCATAAAGACTAACCTCTGCATCATAAGGCACAAACTCCTTTTGATCTTTCGGTTTTATCTCTTTACTCCCCACCGCTTTGATTTCTGCCTCACCAATCTCCGTGCATGCACTCGTGGTGCCTACCTTGATCTTAGCGTCCGAAAACACCTTCTTGATAAACACCTTCACAGAAGTGATTAAAGCACCACGGGGCAATGTGCCTATTTTCATGACACTTTCTTTATC
>NZ_HE997984.1:1827-3326 GCF_000312585.1 Bartonella queenslandensis AUST/NH15 | reverse complement strand
TTAGCTAGGTGTTTATTACCTGCCCTATCATACATGTTGGAAAGACTATCGAGAGCCTTTTTAGTTTCATCTAACAACTGCATCGTAGGCTTATATGTAAGATGCGGAAACTTTTTTGAACGAAACTGTTCTAGTTTTGGATAACGAAAGTCCCTTTTTAAGGTTTGAGCTGCTTGTTTGAGAGCGTCTTGAACGACTTCAAGTTCAAAAAGATTATTAAGATCCCCATAATACTTTTTATCTATTGGAATACGGTATGCTTCTGCATAAAGTGGTCCATGCTCTCTTGCCCCTTTCTCTTCAAGCGCTTTTTTAAAATCCTTCGTATCTCGTAGAGGGGTAATGTTTTCATCTGCCGATTTTTTAAGACGGGTTGTAGCTTGACGCATTCGTTTATCGTGTGCTTCTTGCAAAAGTTTCGAAACCTGCGTATTTTTCTGCCCCATATTTGCAAGGGATACCTCTAAATTCGGACTAATATCTGTCAAAAATGCATTGCGTGGTGCACTGGCAAGACTCTCTGCAACATTCTTAACTTCATCATCATGTAACGTTTTTGCAACTTCCCTAACCGCTTTGGTTTGAAATTGCTTATGAGCAGGATTTAAATATCCTCGTATAAAAGGAGCATTTTGCAATCCCTTTCCCGCTGATCTTACCAATCGAGAAGCACCTGTACCAACAAGAGAACCAAGAGGACCAGCGACAGCCCCAATACTAGCACCAGTTCCTGCCGAAACAAGACGACCATCAAGACCATCTCCTGCTCCAGAACCGTGCAAAGCTCCAGAACCTGCTCCTAAAAGTGCCGCCTTACCAAGATTTCCAAACGCTGATGTTGCCACTGAACCGGCTCTTAAAATTCCTAGCCAAGGGATAAATGATAGTGCTGTCGGTACAAGTGAACCAGCACCATAAGCAATATTAGACCAAATAGGATATTTCTCTGCCAAGGCTTTTAGGTAAGCGCGATGCCTAGCTACCTGTCTATTATATGTTTCCTCTGCTTGTTTATTACCACGCCAATAATTAAGAGGTCCAGCCTCCCAAAGTGCTTGTGCTTCATCACTGTATCCTGCAGAAGCACCAGATATACCATGACTCATAATAGCATCCCCCCACGTAAGATCTTTATCATCAAAGGAAAAATCATCGTACGTTTTTTGAGTATTAGGAACATCTCCAGCAATACCAATCACTTTATATTTCCTAGCCCATTCAGGAAGACGTGATTTATCATAATCTTTAAGTTCAAGGATATCTGTTGCCTTTTGAACATCTCTAGCAATACCAATCACTTTATATTTCCTAGCCCATTCAGGGAGACGTGATTTATCATAATCTTTAAGTTCAAACATGAAACATAACCTATCTGCTTATAACAATTCTTTTACCATCGATATCAGTAACAATAAAATTTGCTTCTTTTGGTAGAGCATCAATTTCTTCTTGACTTTTCACGACAGACAGATTTGCACTGCCTCCTTGTGACATTCCCG
>NZ_HE997984.1:0-1185 GCF_000312585.1 Bartonella queenslandensis AUST/NH15 | reverse complement strand
CGATCCTCCCCTGATTGTTTCAAGATGAGCCTTTAAACGCGCTGCCGGTGTTCGCCACCACTCCTTAAAAAATTGACCAATTGGACCAGTAGATGAATCAGGATTTTTCTTAAGTATCTCAAGCGCCGAATTTATTGCCTGTGATGTACTTTCTCTCATAATTTTAGCATCTGCTATTTGTAATTTTTTCAACTGTTCACGATTTTGCATATCTTCATATGCTTTACCACCTTCAACCGTAACATATCTATATCCACCTGGTGCATTCGGATCCTCCACAAGCATCCTACCGTCACTGGTAAATTGGGGATTCCTATTTCCACCGTTGTTCTTTTGTGCAAAAAACTCATTCAACGCATATTTATTTCCAGCCATGAACCTCGCTTCTTCTTCGCTATAGCCTTTGGACTTTAGATACTCGACGGTCTGGTTAACCTGACCTCTTTGTTTATCGCCTTCATGCAAATTCTTGAGCCCCTTTGCAAAAAGTTGCCATCCAGATTCATCTGGACTTGCCGTTATCGCACCCATAAGAAAATCATCAATATTTTTACTGACATCAGACTGTGAAAAACGAGAAAGTTTATCCCCAAAATTAGGTTTTGGTTCAAGGCGCTGTTCCTGTAGTGTAACTGGTTCTGTTGGAGCGGATGTATTAGATGAAATGTCCACTTTTGGAATCGGAGGGGGGGTATTCTCCTCACTACCCATCTCAGCAGGACGAATATAACCTACTGGAACAGGAGAAGAGGATCTTATATTATATGGATTATTCATAGAAATCATACTAGGAAGGACTGGTACTTGATGTATAAGTGGTACTTTTAGGTCTTTATCCAGTCTTTGACTGTCCTGTATTCCTTCCTGCAATCGCTCTGCTATCGTTTTAAGTCGTAAACTTCTATCTTTCGGATTAAAATCGATAAAAACCATTACATCACCCCTTTAAACCATTTGTTTTTCTGAAATTCTTAAAACATACCTGCAAACTTTGGTGCATTTTCTGCACCCTTCTTTAATCCAAAAATCACCGTCATGGCATTCTGCCAAGGATTATTTCCTTGCATCATAGAAGCTGTATTATTATTCATCGTCGTGCCATAATTCCTTGCAAAGCCATGACCGGCGTTCATAAGCATATTCAACCTATTCCAGCTGCTATTATCTTGTTCCATCCAACGTTCC
>NZ_HE997983.1:5781-6862 GCF_000312585.1 Bartonella queenslandensis AUST/NH15 | reverse complement strand
TCAGCCATATAATCATCACCTGCCCTATGATACTTCCTGGAAAGACCATCGAGAGCCTTTTTAGTTTGATCTAACAACTGTATTGTAGGCTTGTATTTAATATGCTGAAAAACTTTCGAACGAAACTTTTCTGGGGGTGCAGAACGAAATTCATGTTCTAAAGTTTGAACTGCTTGATCCAGAGCTTTTTTAAATGTTTTACGCTTAAAAAGATTATTAAGATCCCCATAATATTTTTCATCTATTGGAATACGGTATGCTTCTGCATAAAGTGGTCCATGCTCTCTTGCTCCTTGCTCTTCAAGCGCTTTTTTAAAATCCTTCGTATCTCGTAGAGGGGTAATGTTTTCATCTGCAGATTTTTTAAGACGGGTTGTAGCTTGACGCATTCGTTTATCGTGTGCTTCTTTCAAAAGTTTCGAAACACGCGTGTTTGTTTTCCCCATATTCGCAAGTGATACTTCTAAATTAGGACTGATATCTGTCAAAAATGCATGGCGTGGCGCATTTGCAAGACGTTCTGCAACATTTTCAATGCCATCATCATGCAATGTTTTTGCAATTTCCCTAACCGCTTTGGTTTGAACTTCCTTATAAGCAGGATTAAAACGACCTCCTTTCATAAAAGGAATATGTTGCAATCCCTTTCCTATTTTTCTTGTTCCCCAAGAAGCACCTGTACCAAAGAGAGAACCAAGAGGACCAGCTACTCCTCCAATAACACCACCAGTCCCTGCCGATATAAGACGACCAGAAAGATCATCTCCCGCTCCTGAACCGTGCAAAGCTCCAGAACCTGCTCCTAAAAGTGCTGCCTTACCAAGATTTCCAAACGCTGATGTTGCCACTGAACCGGCTCTTAAAATTCCTAGCCAAGGCATAAATGATAGTGCTGTCGGTACAAGTGAACCAAGCATATAAGCACCGGAAGATATCCATGGATGCTTCTCTGCCAAGGCTTTTTGGTAAGCCCGTTCCTTCGCTACCCTTTTATTATAGACCTCTTCTGCTCGTTTATTGCCACTCCAATAATCCTTAAAACCTGCTTCACCTATCGCCTGTAGCTCATCACTATAACCCG
>NZ_HE997983.1:3471-4770 GCF_000312585.1 Bartonella queenslandensis AUST/NH15 | reverse complement strand
ACTCCTCCCCTGATAGATTCAAGATGATTTTTCAAACGTGATGCTGGTGTATTCCACAAATGCTGTAAAAATTGACCAATTGGACCAGTAGCTAACTTAGGGTTTGTCTTAAGTATATTAATTGCTTCATTTATCGTATATGCTGTACTCTCTCTCATAATTTTGGCATCTACTATTTGTAATTTTTTTAACTGCTCACGCTTTTGCATATCTTCATATGCTTTACCACCTTCAACCGTAATATATCTATATCCACCTGGTGCATTCGGATCTTCCACAAGCATCCTACCGTCACTGGTAAATTCGGGATTCCTATTTCCACCGTTGTTCTTTTGTACAAAAAACGCATTCAACGCATCTTTATTTCCAGCCATGAGCCGCGCTTCTTCTTCGCTATAGCCTTTGGACTTTAGATACTCGACGGTTTGATTAACTTGTTCTCTTTGTTTATTCCCTTCACTAAGCTTCGTAACACCATGTGCAAGAGTATCCCACCCTGAACCACCTGCTGGTGCTGCCGCCATACCAGAAACAAGATCTTGAAGGCTTTTATAAAAATCTGATTGTACAAATTTCTCAAAACCACTGCGATTATCTACCGGTGGCTGTATCTGCTCCCGTACTGGTGCCTGTGGCTGTGATATGGAGGTTGTATCTACCTTCGGTTTAAGACTTTGTAGATCAAAATCTTGCACATTCACAAGAGGAGAAAGATTATCTATACCAATCGGTATTTGTGCTCCAGGAACAGTGTAGGAGAGTGGCTTCTTTTCACGTTCCACAGCATAAGGATTAATAGTGGCTGAATCAGCAGGAAGAAAAGACCCCATAGAAGCGAAATTAGCATGAGGAGTAACACTGATAACAGGAGAGCCTGTGGATAACGGCATCAATTCAGAGGCTTGCTTTAAGGCACGCCTATATTTCCTATCTTCAAAATATCCCTGCGGACTCAGTGGACCAATAGGTGCTGAAATAAAAACCACGGACTTTTCCTTTCCTATATACTTAATTTTTTATCTAAAAATGTACTCATGCTACTTCGCCTAGTGCAGATGACCCTTCTACTGCCGCGGCGGCACCTGCCGGACCACCTAATTTGAAAACGGAATCTTTTTTGCTCCCTCAAGTCCCAGAGCAGCTATAATCATTGCATTTCTCCATGGATCATTGCCTGGCATCTTAGATTCTGACACATTATTCATCGTCGTTCCGTAATTTCTTGCAAAACCATGACCGGCGTTCATAAGCATATTCAACCTATTCCAGCTGCTATTATCTTGTTCCATCCAACGTTCT
>NZ_HE997983.1:0-2661 GCF_000312585.1 Bartonella queenslandensis AUST/NH15 | reverse complement strand
CGTCGACCATTTCTGCAATCCCCAATCATAAACTAAGGTCGTTTGCTCGTTATTACCTCTCTTTAAGGACCAGTAAATCCGGTTATCAATGGGATCTATCACTCCTTGCATCTCATCAAGAGCAAACTTATCAAAGGTTTTAAAAACCGTTCTATCAACCTTTTCAAAACCTATCGGGAAAAGTTGACCATCAGTACTCATCTGATAAAAGCCACCATCACTCGCAAAAAAAGCATCACTCCCTCGAGATACTATAGAAGATGCACTGCGGGCTCCGCACTTATCTTGGATCTTTTGAAAAGTAAATACAATTTGAGAACCCGGAACAAAGGTTCCTGCATAAATAGCTGAACGCATAAAAATGAGTGGATTGGTGGATTCCGTTGACCCTTGAACATATTCTCCATCCGGAAAATCTTGAAAATCACAATTTTTCTCTTTAACCGTCCAATGAGTTGCATCATTCAAACCCGACCAATGAATGCGATTGGGATTATCTGTAAGCTGCATCAAACAAACAAAATCACCCCAAACCTTCACAAAACTAGCTTTCGGTGGATTGCCTCCTAAATCTTCAAACCGTTCAGAGCTATGGGTATTAAAAACTTGCGGTTTATCATTTTTATTCACTGCAATAATTCTTTTACCAAACAAGGCAAACGACCATTGATTATCCTCATGTGCATGATACGTCACACCACTTTGGCTGATGTCCTTCCAACCCTTGGTTTGACTATCATAACTGTAAAGCTTTTGCTTACCTCCTACGATTATCTTAACTCCATCGCCACTTCTAAAGGCTATGCAACCCAACGGCTTTTCTTCCAAAGGATGAGAAACAACCGTTGCACTAGGCATGGGAATGTAGCAGCCATCAGCGGGTAAAACATTCACAAGTGTATCCGTAAAGCTCCCGTTGACGACTGAAACATCGGGTCTATAATCAGCGACTGGAAAATAAACCATGCTAAAAATCCGTTGGAACTATTCTTGTGACATTATTGCGGGTTGAGGTTTCTGTTCGCAATTGCTGTAACTGCTCTTGAAAATCGTTATAAGCTGCGACTGCACAATCTGGATCTTTCAAGATATTCTTATAGAGTTCATATTTTGCACGCGCCTTGATCAAATCAAACCCATAGATAAACCATGGATGCTCCTCATCGACACTCTCTATCTCTGATAAGCGCTGTGGAGAGAGAAGAAGTTGAATCTGATAAGCCCTATCCGGTATGGGATAAAGATGCAATTTCCTATCAAAATAACTGTAACAAACCGGCGTTCCTTGCTGCTGTGATGTCAACGAAGGCTCTAGAGCAAAAGGGCTTCTCCGCTCAAGTTCAAGCTTATGGTGTTGATCTGACTTAAGATAAACGCTTTTGATTTTGACTGCTGTTTCAATAGGGCGGGTATCGTTTGCATCATAAGCACCTTGCCCCGCCCGTGTTTGAAACGTAACATCACGGCTTTCGTTAAAGTAAAAACTTTCCCTCTCACAAAAACGAATAGCAGCAAAAATACTTTCTTGGATTTGCGCTACATACTCATCCGTCGTGTCATCAACCTCATCTTGGATAACAGAAACTAAGTTCGAAAGCGTTTTTCGATGACGATAAAAATTTTGGCTAGCCGGTATTGGTCCCCCTGTCTTGACCCGAATATAATGACGTGACATCAGAATACCTTTCCAGTGATACAAAAATTATAACTAACTTGACATTACATACTGTGTGCACTATAATACACTAATGGTAGCGATAATAAAAACAACAGATGAATTCGATGAATGGTTAGAAAAGCTTAAAGACAGAAAAGCTGCTGATATAATTCTTACAAGACTTCATAGAATTCGTTCAGGACTTTTGGGTGATGCGAAGTTTTTTTAATGGTATAGGTGAATTACGTATCCATTATGGGGCTGGGTATCGAGTTTATTTCACACAAAAAGGCGATAAAATCATTATATTGCTTTGTGGTGGTGATAAATCCACACAATCCAGTGATATTCAGAAAGCCTTATCTCTTTTAAAGGAGCTTAAAAATGAAATTGAAAACCTTTAACTTTGAAAAACACCTCACAACACCAGAATCTCAAGAAGTTTTTTTAAACGAAGCCTTCAAAACTGCTGATGCGGCTCATATTGCTGACGCCATTGGTATTGTTGCGCGAGCTCAAAATATGAGTGCTTTAGCAAAAGAAACAAACCGTGAACGCAGTGGTTTATATCGTTCCTTAAGCAAAACTGGTGACCCCAAGCTTTCTACTTTAGTTGCTGTGTTATCTTCCCTTAATCTACAATTAAACGTACAAGCTTCTACTTCTTCATAAACTGAAGGAGAGTTAATAGATCTCTCCCTTCAATTTCAGTGATTGGTAACAAACTCAACGACGATACTTGCTTCACCAGATTGTACCGTTTTGTCTGCTTTAGCATAAAGACTAACCTCTGCGTCATAAGGCACAAACTCCTTTTGATCTTTCGGTTTTATTTCTTTACTCCCCACCTGCTTTGATTTCTGCCTCACCAATCTCCGTGCATGCGCTCGTCGTGCCTACCTTGAATCTTAGCATCCGAAAACACCTTCTTGATAAACACCTTCACCGAAGTGAATTAAAGCACCACGGGGTAATGTGCCTATTTTCATGACACTTTCTTTGGC
>NZ_HE997982.1:5544-8738 GCF_000312585.1 Bartonella queenslandensis AUST/NH15 | reverse complement strand
CCTACCTGTCGCGGAATAAACTGCACTTCACGCTTGTTATTTCTCTCACTTCCCACAACCGCATTTACAAGAGGAGCAATGCGGTTAAAAGTCATCACGGGGCGGTTTTGCTCTTTTAAAGCCGCTAAATCCTTCTCATCCCACTGAGCTCCGTTATAAAAACCAAAATCTTCACGCGCTTGCTCTCGCCATTTATTCACATGCCCTATATCTTCTTTGTACCAATTGATCAGCTTACAAAACAGATCATCTTGTGACAAATCTGAAGTCTCTTTTTGATCGAATGTCTCATCGTCTTGCATTATTGTGCCATCCATGAGGTGTTCTTGTTATAGTCATCCCAACCGCTATAGGCTCTTCTCTTTTGTCTTATCTGAGGTTCTTCATAAGAAACGCACATCAAACCAAAAGCATCTGCAGCATGGCTGGACCAATCATGCTCTGCCCCCAAACCAATACCCCGTTTCTCATCCCATTTCTCATGATACCAATTTAGTGCCTTACGACCCGCCCCCGTCGTTTCTTCATGAAACCAAACCGAAGGCAAAATACGTCTCACTGCCTCTATCCGCATCTTTACAGCACCAGGTCCTTGATTAGGGATTACTTGCGTCTCAAAACCCGCATCATTAAGAGAGCTTTCAAAACTAACATTATGAACTCTGTCTCTCGTCGCACCATCATGGGGTAAAACCATCAACGCCTTCTCATAGCCATTGTGACGCAACCACCCTATGTGTTCTGATAACGGCTGTCCTTGCGCCTCATAATAATCAAGCACCCTTATTTCCTTACCGATAAACTGCGCTATCCATATTGCCGTCGCATCTGCCTTGGCACCCGTGCCTCCAATATCCCAAAAGGCACGGATCTGCATCAAAGGATCACGAGAAACACGCCCTATTCGACCCTCTTGCTCGGCTTCTAACATTTCCTTTTGATAGTAAGCACCCTGAACGGCTTTAAGATAATCCCCTTCCCATACATGCTTATAGATCTCAGGACGGTTTTTAAGATCATCCAATCTTGCTTGCTCCAAAATCTTTGGAAACTTTGGATTGTCTGACCAATTGATCTCAACGCCCTTAATGGCTTTGTTATCAGAAAAACGAAACCGCTTTTCAACCGGGGCATTTTCACGCAAGGGATTCCATGTCACCCATAATTCTGCTCTCCACCCCTCACCTTCCTCACGTAAAGTGGGTATAAGCGTCTGCCAAGCTGTCTCTGTCACAGGTTCTGCCTCATCAACCCAGCAAAGCAAAATGCGACCCATCGATTTAATGCTTGCTATATTGCGATCAAGACCGATAAACTGGAAATCTATACGACCATCAATGGACTTAATCGAGGACTCCCCAATTTTATAATAAGCACTCAAAAAGTCATGATCTTCAATAGCCCGTTTAATTTCCTGCAAAGAGCTCTCTGCCAATGAATTTTGAAACTGCCTAGCACAAACAATGTTACCAGAAACCCCTCCTAAACCCAATTGATAGCCTTTTAAAGCTGCCATTAAAGCAAAGGACCTTGTCTTACCAGATCCTCTTCCTCCCCATGCTGCTCTCACAAACGCATCCCCTGCAAAAATAGGCACAAGCTTGCGTATGATCTTAATTTCTCTCTCTGTCGTCATCTAAATAGGATATTTTGACATTCTGTACGATATTAATGGCACCCCCATTTTGCCCCGTTAATTGAATAGGCAAAACCTTTCCCAATAAGGATAAAAAAGCATGCGGGCATCTTACAGCTTGCTTCTCAAGATAAGACACCAAACCATCATTGCCATACTTTCCCCCTGCTCTCTCTCCTGCTTCAATAATCGCATCTCTTAAGAGCCGCGTGCTGATATTGATTGCTCCCTTGCGCCGCCCCTTACCTGCATTGGGGGGCTTTTTTCTGACAACTGTTTTTTCTGTTTGAGACGTCTGTTCTGGAATTTGTGATGTCATTAATTCCTCCCTCCAGATAACAAAAAACCCCGCAAATCCGGGGCTTTTTAACTGCACTTTCCCTCATTTAGATACAATACGTCTAAGTACAGTAATGTCATTAAATACGATTTGCAACACTTTGTCAACAACAAAATAACACATATTGATATTTTTAAAGGGAATCTGTTAAACAGCGCTTATGAATAATTAAGGGTTCAAAATGATGAAGTCATTATCCATAACACGCGTCGTAACATTTATAGCCTTTTTTTCTCTATCAGCGCTACCTACATCAGCGTCATTTGTAGATAAATTGACGCGTATGTTTACAAGTGTAGATACTATAGAGAAGTATAATAAACTTTACAACGAATACGCGAATGAAGCATATATTGGCTCTACGCATTATGAAAAGCGACACAAAGCAGAAAAATATGCACACAACAATGGCTACTCAGGTCTATTTTCCCAACTTGATCTTGTATTGCATCGTCACATATACATTATTTATTGTGGACGCTATGTGAATTTATTACGGGGAGAGTATAATAATGTGATATCACAGATAGATCTACCCAATGTAATAAGTATTTTACGACGTGATTATGGTTGGAGTGAAGAAGATTTTATGTGGACATACAGCATATCCAATAACAGCATAGATCCAATGTTTTATTATGCGAAAAAATTTATTAGGACTTCAAAAGATGGCCATAACCCAGAAATGCAAACGACTGAGATAGTATCTCTGATGAGAGACGGTCATTATGAATTCATTGAACAAATGGTTCGATTTTGCAAATACGACTTAAAAATGATATACACTATAATGAAACCGTGGTAGAGATTGTCATTTAACGATCAAAATGTTTCTGAAGAGCATTAAGAGCGACCTGCAATGTACTCACAAGATATGGTAATGGTTTATCTTCTATAACGAGGTACTGTAGCGCAGCATAAAGATTATACTGTCTATAAAGGCGCTGTGCTTCTTTTAGTGCCTCTTGCATGTTGATAAACTGCTCTGTTGCAAATGCTACCCATTTATCTCTTGCCTTATCATCTGAAGATGATGGCATTTCGTCATAAATAGCGCTTGGCAAGCCTTTTGCACAAAGGTAATTGTTTCTTATCTGTAGATATTGTTGCGCGGCGTCATATTGCTCTTGTGTCAACACGCCTTGTAAACAAAGCCGCCCTATATAAGATCCAGAAAGTGGATTTTTTGCCTCTTGTAACGTTAAACCGAAGCGCTTT
>NZ_HE997982.1:3903-5217 GCF_000312585.1 Bartonella queenslandensis AUST/NH15 | reverse complement strand
TCTCTTAACTGCCCTGTTATTTTAGGGCGTCCCCTCTTTTTGTTTCTTTTCACAACACCGCCTTCTGTTTAAAAAGGAACACCATCATTCATAACGGTATGAGACATATCAAGAGGTTTGTGAAAGCTTCTGTCATAAGGAGATGATTGCTCTTGATATCATCATTTTTGCCATCTAAGAGCTTTAAATCGCCTTTGTACTTAGGCAATATGATTTCTGTTACATACCTTTCCACACCATTTTTATCTTGCCATTTACGGGTTTGAAGCTGCCCCTCGATATAAACTTTGCTGCCTTTATTGAGATATTGAAGTGCTATTTTTGCTAAATGCGGATTAAAAACCACAATGGAATGCCATTCTGTTTTGTCTACTTTTTGATTAGTCTTTTTATCTGTATAGCTTTCAGACGTTGCCATGCGAAAATTGACTATTTCTGCTCCAGAAGTCATCGTTTTGCTTTCTGGATTAGCACCTAAAAAACCAATTAAAATAACTTTATTAAGCATTTGCTTTATGTCCTTAATGGAAAATGTTACTTAGAACAAAACAAAACTCACAACTGATAATATTATAACACATTATGGTTTATTTATACAAACAAAATTTATGATAACCTACTGAATCTAAATAATGAATCCCATTTTTATTTTACTTAATGGCTTGCGTTTTGATACGTATTGTGCAATAAAGAGATGTTCGTATACTTTCGAATAACAAGATAACAGTCATGCATTGCAAAACAGAAGCCGTGTCGAGAAATTGGCACGGCTTTAATGCATTCAAATTAAATAGAGAAAACCAAATCCTAGCATAAAAGAAAGCCCTGTTACGTAAATACATAACAAGGCTTTCATGACTTTATCAATTTCTCAGGTCATACAATATGTAGTACATTATGTGTAAAATTACAAGCGTTAATATACAAAAAAACCGTGTAGATTAATTGGCACGGCTTTATTTTGTGGCGATTTTTAAAAAGTGTTTTCAACCTAAGGAATGGTGAAAATGCAAGGTTATAATAACGTTGCGAATTAATGATAGCATCATACACTTAAAGATGCAAATTGAAAAAAACATGCTTGCATTTATACACAAAATATGTAATTCATTGATCAGTTCATGGTGAACTGTCCTTGTTGGTTAAAATTTTCAGTATAAAAGCCGTATCAATTTATTTTGATATGGTTTTTATATATTAATGCTTGCGTTTTTACACGTTTTGTGCAATAAAGAGACATTACTTTGAGTAGAGTAGCATTGTTAAAATACATTTCAGAAAGCCGCGTTTATTAAAGACACGGCTTTCTTTTTT
>NZ_HE997982.1:1139-3641 GCF_000312585.1 Bartonella queenslandensis AUST/NH15 | reverse complement strand
GGCTTTGTCACTCACTACAACGTTACCATAAACTTTAGCATCTTGAACAACAACGGCTTCATTACGTATTTTCGCATTTTCACTAACAACAGCATCATATGCTGCAATTGCATCATCATAAACCCAGCAATTGCCATCATGAGAGAGGTTTTCTTCCTTTTCAATAAAACCACCAAGATCACCTGCCTTAACATCATCAAAATCTCTTAATGCACGAATGCGATATAAGCATTTAGGTTGACGGGTTTCAGCATCGCAAACTTCTTTGATTTCATCAGTTAATTCATACTTTTTAGTGTTTTGAATTTTAGACATAGCTGTATTGCTCATGGGTATGCTCCATTTCATAAATTTGATTAAATTGTAAGGGGGGAAAGAGGGTAAAGACGTGAAAGTTTTGAGTACTATTGCATATTTCCGTAGATTTGTTCTCTTAAACAAGCCAATCCTTTGGAAGTAATCTTAGTTGACGGTACTGTTTTTTCTGTACCATCGTTTTTTTGAATAGTATGTGCTATGCAATCCATTAATCCCTTTTGGATTTTATCTTGATAAGGCAATAAAGGTCCGTTTGGTACTCTTTTGTAAACCCAACCATATCTACGCAAGTAATCTGATAAATCCTTAGGCCTTACTTCCAATATTTTTGCAGCATCTATAATACCAAACAAGCCATCTGATCGTTTTAAGCCGTCAAGAGCCATTGCTTTTGGTTTTAAATCTTCAATGAGAGTATCTTTTTGATTTATTTGTCCTTGTAGGTAATTCAAAAAGCCAATCATTGCTTGTGGACTTGAGTAATCGATTTGCGGTGGTGTTGCAACTTTGTTTTCTAACTCTTGCCATCTATCTATTATTTTTGCACGCAAGGTAGTGCTGTAGCCTGAAACAAGAATTAGGCACTCGCGTTTTGGAAGAAGATATTCAGTTTTCTGGCGATTCATGCTATCAAAAAAGATGCCCTCAAATTTGAGGATATCTTTTTCGTCATACAATTCAAGCAAAATATTCTTGATATCACGCATAACATTATCATGCCGTTTACCACACAACTCTGCGATTTCACGACTAGACATAGTTTGAATGCTATCATCTATTTTGATTTGATTTACGTTTGTTAAATTTGTTTGATTTGCATTAAATAAAGATTGTGACATGATACTGTCTCCTGTGAAAAAAAATTATAGATTTCTATTGACACACAATAAAGAATGCCGGGAGCTAGAAACACAGTTCACAGTCTGTTGTTACACTTTTCCCTCGAAGGGTATTGTATGGCGTAACCACACCCGGCAATCCCCTCTTATATGCTATAAAGCATAATGGAGTCAAAACTTTATATTAGCAGAAGAGAGATTAATTATAATCCCATCCGATGATAACTTTAGTGTTTCTAGCACTTACTGATTAATTTAACAGAGTGATTCGATTGATGTCAATATGTATTTTACACTTTTTTAACTTTTTTTCATTTTGATGCTTATCTCTTTGAATATAAAGTTAAAAAGAAGGCGCCCCCGCCGCGCCGGTGTTATTTAAGCAGCCTCGTTAATGCTATGCACATTATCGAAAACAGGATTATAAGTTTTTAGCAATGAAACTATTGATTCAATTGGTTCGGATTGACCAAATTCTGTCAAGATTGCTAAGATTTTTGTAAAATTTGGAATTTCGTTTTGTAATTTAAAAAACAAGACTTTTTCGAGAGCCCCCATAAGCTCTACTAAAGAAACATGATATTCATTTTCAGTATCAATATCAATATCATCGCTATTAGCTTCTTTACAGACTACCATCCACAAATCGCATAGGAAGTCAGTGGTTATTTTGATATCGTTTTTTTCTATAGAATGCATTTTAACACCTAATGGTTAGAGTTTTATCTTGACGCCCCTTAAAGGCGCCGGGTGCTAAAACCACGGCCATTAGTCCGTTGTTACACTTTTCCCTCGAAGGGTATTGTATGGTGTAACCACACCCGGCATAATCATTATACGCTCTTAAAGCATAAAAGAAAGCCAGTATTTTAAGAAATGGGAGAAACCTTATCGTGGTTTATCCGCTAATGGAACGTGGGTTTTAATCACTTGCCAATCTTTCTAAACGACATTTTCCTTAATGTCAATACGTATTTTTTATTTTTTTCACTTTTTTTCATTTCGATACTTACTTAACTGAATATCAAGCGCTTTTTCTAATTCACGGTCCATTTCTTCACAAGACAATGGGTAGCCTATCTCACCATTATCTGTAATTTCACAAATCAACTGATCTTTCTTTGTACGTTTTTTGATTTTCTTATTAACCTCATCTATCAAAGGTTCATAACTCAAAACGCTTCTTGGTAAATCACCACCGTATAGCCAAGCTTTCACGCGCGCCTTGGTACTGTAATCAACGTTTGAAGGAATCTCATGATACTGTCCACCGTCAAATTCCTCATATTCCCTCATACCATCATCATATTCGTAAAGATTGTAAAAATACTCTGCTACCCCTAAT
>NZ_HE997982.1:0-667 GCF_000312585.1 Bartonella queenslandensis AUST/NH15 | reverse complement strand
TTACAGCTTGCTCCAATGCCCAACTGCTTACGTTTCTAAGAACATAAGTGTAAGCAAGCGCTATTGACGTTGGATCTCCTGTCGCTTGCATTTTAAGACCATTCGAAATCAACATGAACGCTGTCTGAATTTCCTCTTCACTCGCTTTCTTCTCAAGCGTATTGAGTGCATCATTGGCTAGTAATGTAATTCTCTCCACTTCTGAAATCGATGGTTTCTGATTGGGTAGCCAATGGTACGGATACTCTCCTGTCATTCTTGAACAGAAATTCGTATGCACTACCTGCATTTCTGATATCGGACATTGCGTGCGCAACCTGACGACTGAGGCTGATTTTTTCGTTTGATTGGCTAAATCCTTGTCTTCCATAATCTACTCCTTTTGAAGGTTTGTTAAAATCTTTTGAATTTCTTACCCAATTACGCCATGTTGCTTGCCAATCTAGTTTGGTAGCGTCTTTACCTGCCTTAGCATTCCAAAAATCTCGAAATTTAGCGATTTCAACTTTCACACGCTCTGGAGGCAAGCCCTCTTCGATTGCAAAATCGTAATCGGGTTCAAAATCCGCAGGCAATCGACAGCCGCGATCCGTTTTAACCCGCTTGTTTTTTTTCAAAACGTTTTCTTGCTCGTGAATGGGAAGTTGGTTTTCTGATGATGTTGCGA
>NZ_HE997981.1:51808-53041 GCF_000312585.1 Bartonella queenslandensis AUST/NH15 | reverse complement strand
CACCCCCACCTTCTTACCACAACTTTCAGAACATGCGTGTTTCACGCCACATGTGAATTACATCTAAAATCAAGGGGAACAGATATGGCACACCGTCCACCTACTATCACGCAACCAGCCATTGCACGTGCTTTACGAGAAGCTAAAAAGCAAGGAGCAGAGGTTTTAGAAATTAAGCCTACTGGTGAATTATTCATTCATATCAATAAAATCGTAACACCTAGAATGACAGATAATACTTATAGCATTGATGATTTTCCACCGCTTGAAAATGAACAAGAAGACGACGATACCAGCAAAACTTGTCGTTCTGTCGACGGTATAAAGTTTTAGCCATGCCAAAACGTCGTCCACCATATCTTGTTTGTGAACGCACACGCCATGGTAAAATTATATGGTATGTACGACTTGGTCATGGACCACGATTTCGGATTGAAGGAACCTACGGAACGCAAGAGTTTGTCGATAATTATACGCTTGCTCTTAAGCAAGCGCAAAATGGCAACCCCAAAACAAAGAGCCGTACCAGACTCACAGAAGGTTCTTTCGATTGGTTGTTGCATCAATATTTACAAAGCATGCAATGGCATAATCAATCAGAATCCACGAAAAAAGTGAAGTACAGAATTTTGAACAATGTTTCGAAACATATTGGTCATTGCGCTTATAAAAGTATAGATAAAAAACATATTCTTGAGGCTGTGGATAGAAGGCGAAATACCCCTGCAGCCGCAAAGCATTTTTTGACCTCTTTAAATGGTCTATTTAATTGGGCAGTTGATAATGCTCTTTTGAATAGAAATCCCGCATTTAATGTTAAAGCACCAAAATCTCTTAACAGCGAAGGATTAGCGCCATGGATAGAAGAGGATATCGATAAATATTATCACCACTGGTCACATAGTACCCATGAACGCGTTTGGATTGATGTTCTTCTTTACACAGGCTTACGCCGTGGTGATGCCGTTCGTATCGGTTGGAAAGATGTAAAAGATAATATCATTCATCTCAAAACAGAAAAGAGCCAATTTAAAACAGAGGTTTTTCTCCCGATTTTGCCAGAACTCGCAGAAACACTTAAAATTGGACCTATCGGAGATGAAACATTTATTTGCGGTAAAAGTGGAAATAAGCTCGTTAAAGAGAGTTTTGGCAATCTGTTTCGTGAAGCATGTAATGCAGCAGGAATTAAAAAATCGGCTCACGGCTTGCGAAAATTAGCAGCAACGCGTG
>NZ_HE997981.1:24370-51503 GCF_000312585.1 Bartonella queenslandensis AUST/NH15 | reverse complement strand
TTGACACTTTCCGAACCCTCCTATAGCCAAAATTGCCATAGTCGCTAGAGCCCATGATTTGCGGGCTTTTTCGCTGTTTGCAATTGACTCCCTCTCTATAAAAACACTCCGTTTTTCTCTAATTTTTCTCCTATATATGCGCCTTTCCTGAAAAGCTCCGTACTTGGAAAAGGAAAGTACGGAGCTTTTAGTCATGAGAAATCAAGGGGTTGGCAATTGACCAGTTCGCACCAGTCTATGCCTATCATTGACTACTGGTGAATATCGCTGATCCAATCGTTGAGATCGCAATTCGTATCTTGCCGGATCATTAAGATTGGCTGGTACTCATACACTGACTTGTTATAAGGAATCGGCTCATCATTAAGCCCAAAGAATTGTTTCAAAGATTTACTCAGTGCCGACTTTTGCGTCCTCATTCGGTTCCAATCATCATGGCCAAATAAAGTTTGTAGATTCTCGCGGTTTAACCCCGGCCCCCAAAGAGCAAACGCCATTAACAAGAACCATTTGTCAGACGGCTTTTTCTCTCGCTGGGAAGCGACAAACATACCCGGGATATGGAGGCGTTCATAATTTACGGCTGTCTCTTCGCCACACTTAATGGAAATAACATCCCTAGCAAGGAATGTAATTGATATGTCTTTCCAAGTTGTTCCCGGAGGCAGCACCAGCTGATTAGCTTCACTGGGCTTGGCTGATTTTGGTAACACTGTTTTCAGCCAATTGGAGACGATAGTCTGAACGTTATTTTTGGCCGTGACCTTGCCTGCTGTATCGACGTCGAGCACATTATCTATACCAATCAGCTTAGATTTATGCCTGGTGCTTGCATCAGAACTAGCAGTGCTGATAAGACTGCTGGTCGATACAATTAACAAAAACGTCTGCTCGCCCAGACAAAGTTGATTGACAATTTTATCCAGCTGCGAGGATGTCTGACCCAAAAAGCAATAGACAGGAAAGCTTTGCTCGGCTTGCGGATTCATTACACCAAATTTCCAAAGAGCTGTATAATCTTTGATCTGTTCGTGTTGCTCGGTAAAACCAATAGCCTCAGCAATCTTGGTAGCTAGCTTTTTATGGTCTATACGATACAGCGCCAGCTCTGATTTTTTAAGCTTGCGGCGGTCGCATTGTTTGATTTCGGATGTACAAATGCCAACAATATCGTTTGGCCCATGTTGCACAACATCCATGTAACAGCCTGAATGGCGATTGCAGGGAATCGCTGATGCCTGCTCATTGGTGATTGAGAGGAACTCTTCTGGAAAGTTTTGCCATTCGGCTTTTACGCCCTTGCCCCCCGAGAGCTCTGTGAGTTTACGCCATGGCAGCAGTTGATACGGTGTCATAGCTCTCCTGATGGGCTACGGGTTGTGAGCTGTCTTTTTCTTCATTTTGCTCATGCACAAAGCCACGTTTGCGCAGCCACGTTTCAATCAGATGAGAATCTTCTTTACGATCAAAATTGGCCACATTTGGTGTTCGTAGCTTGACGATGCGTGGACGCTTGGTGTTTTCAAACTTGACCGAAAAACTGGCATAAACCAGTCTGCCAAAGTTTGGAAATTCACGATCTCTTGAGGCTAAGGATGCGAAAATATCGTTTGAGCGCAGGGTTTGCTTATCATTATAAGGCCCATGAAACTGGTGCTGAATTTCTACCAGCTTTACATCTTCCAGCCCATCAACATCAGCACAGGCCAAAGCGTCAACGCCATTATCGATGAGTGGCTGCAATGTATATTTTTCTGCGCCCGGAAAATACTCAGCCTGACCGAAGAGATGCTGGCTGAATAAATCCAAATACATGATGCGCTCTTTCTTGGCCCCTGACTTATTAAAGATGGCTAATTCATTATTGGCGCGGTCATATACGATTACATCATGAAACTCTGGGCGGTAAAAGACTGTCTTGGATAGACCCGACTCAATTTTACCCTCACGCTTAAACGGCATACCATGGCGGATTAGAAAGTATGTCTTGTCTTCGTCTTCTGCGCTAACGGGCAAAATTCGACAGCCAGTGCCGCGCCTGTTTTTCAAAAACCACGCATCCATATCCGCTTCCAGTGTTCGCATGGTTTCCGGTTTTGGAAGATCGAACTGGTCAGGGGATTTTTGCTCAGACTGGAAATAGATGAATGATTTTGGCTTGAGGATCATCGCCTCTGCGTGAGGGCGCTTTAAAAGCTCGGGATCGTGTAGCCATAATGCTAATGCCAAATCAGCAGCAGTTGAATCTTCATGCATATCAATATTATTGGCTTCAACGTGTTCGCTCAGCTGATCAAAATGCTCATCATCGGACATTTCCTGAATGAAGAATAAGGCTTCAACGAATTCAATATCCATATCTTCTGATGGATTCATCAGAACTTTGCAGAGTTTTTCAAAATCCAGCTCACCATCTTCATCCAAATTAAAACTAAAGCCACGCCCTATCAAGTAGCTTTTATACCGTTTAAGAAATGTAATCAAATTATCTTGCTGGATGTGCTTCAGAATATCAGGTTGAGCAAAACGTCGTAAATTATAGGTGCTCATTTTGTTACCCCCTCGTGGTTCGCTTAAGGAGAGCCTCAGTTCAACACCCCAGTAGACGTAAAGACCTTCCCAATTATTCCTACGTTCATTCGCTTGTCTTGCGGCAATGGCGCCAAGTTGTGGTGCTGTGAGTTTCGGTGTTTGACCACAAGCCAACAGCACGCCTTTAATCTTGAGCTCTTTGACAGAGTTGCTGCATTCATAGCGATGGCTATAAGAATATATAGAACTCTTTTGTGTTTAACAATATCGTTTTGAGACAATGCTAAGCATTGACTGCGCCGACAGTTTTCAAGTCATTTCAGTAAGTAACTCCTTGAACGACGCAATAATTCTCAAGGAGGTTTGCCATGTCTTCACTTCCCCCAAACCTAATAAATGAGCGCGATCGCCGCACCGAAGTGGCCCATTTGCTGGCTCTTGGTATCCTGCGCCTAAAGATTCGCCTGAACCATCAGTTCGAGCCAACAAATCCTTCTAATTCACTGGACTTTAGAGTTTTTCCAAGCATTCATACGCATGACGACAGACATAAAAACCAAGGAGAAACAGATGGATAAGACAGTTCTGGCGCGGGTAGTTGCACTGCCAAATATGTCTATATCAGAATTAAAGACATTATGGCGGGATGTCTATGAAGAAGAACCCCCCATTGGAAATAAGAGCCAAATCATTAGAAGGTTAGCCTACCGTTTACAAGAGCTTGCTTATGGTGTTGATCCGCAGATTGAGAACCGGATTAAACAGCAGGCCAATGAGTTATTCGGCTCTGGCAAAAAAAACAAGTCGAAGCGCAAGGTACAATATCAGCAACCCATCCCTGGCACCAAACTGGTCCGGGAATATAAGGGAATCGAACATCAAGTCACTATTTTAGAAGAAGGCTATGAATATGCAGGCTGCCTATACAAAAGCCTGTCAAAAGTCGCACTGGTCATCACAGGCAGCAGCTGGTCTGGCCCTGCCTTCTTCGGCTTAAACAACAAACCACAAGGAGGCAAACATTGAGGAAACCCACCTTGAAAAAGCGCTGCGCGATTTACACACGCAAATCCACCGAAGAAGGCTTAGACATGGAGTTCAACAGCCTTGATGCTCAACGCGAGGCTTGCGAGTCTTATATTTCTTCGCAAAAGCATGAAGGCTGGCTGCAGCTTCCCGATAATTACAACGATGGCGGATTCACAGGCGGTAATATGGAGCGTCCAGCCTTAAAACGCCTCATCGATGATATCAAAAGCGGCTTGATTGATACAGTTATTGTATACAAGGTTGATCGCTTATCGCGCTCTTTGACTGATTTTGCCAAACTCATCGAGTTATTTGATGATCACAAGGTTTCCTTTGTTTCTGTAACACAGCAGTTTAACACCACCACATCCATGGGCCGATTGACGCTGAATATTTTGCTTAGCTTTGCGCAATTTGAGCGAGAGGTGATTGGTGAGCGCATTCGCGATAAATTGGCAGCGTCTAAGCGTAAAGGCATGTGGATGGGCGGCGTCACACCAATGGGCTATGTGGTCAAAAACCGTGAGCTGGTTGTTGAACCCAATGAGGCGGAAGGCGTACGTAAAATATTCGATCTGTTTTTGATGACAAATTCGCCGATGCAAATGGTAAAAATGCTGCCGCAAATGGGCGTTGTGAGTAAGCAGCGCACAGCTAAAAATGGCCGCATCATTGGTGGTACAGCATTGGATAAAGGCGCACTTTATAAGATTTTGCAAAACCCCATTTACATTGGTAAAATCAAGCACAAAGAACAGCTTTATGATGGCCGCCATCCAGCGCTTATCGATATGGATAAATGGAATAAAGTCCGCACTCTTATGCAGGCAAACACTATCAATCGCGGCGTGATGACGAGGCGGAAAAGCAAGGCCATTTTAATGGGGCTTTTAAAATGCGGTGAATGCGAATGTGGATTGGTGGCAAACCAGACCCGTAAGAAAGGTGGCAGGCTTTATCGCTATTACATCTGTGAACATTACCGCAAGGGTATTAACCAGGATTGCAAGGTTCGTAATGTCAGTGCCAATGAAATGGAAGCGTTGATTTTGATACAGTTACAAGCTGTTTTTGCCTCGCCTGAAATGATCATAGAAACGTGGCGCGAGGCATATAAAGCGGATGAAAGCGTGACTGAAACGGAAGTTCGTGATGCGCTTGGCAATATCGCACCTATTTGGAAGGAGCTTTTTCCGGCGGAGCAGCAACGCATTCTTGAGCTGATGATTGAAAAGGTCATCGTCAATTATGAGTTTGTCGACATTAGGATCAGAGCTACAGGCATGGATAGTCTGGCTCGGGAATTGAATGAGCAAGACAAGCGACGCAAGGCATTTCAACCAAAAAAACTGGGGGAGCAAGCATGGATAAATGCATAAAAATGATGGCGAACAACACTATTTCAATCCGAGTGCCAATCCAGATCAAGCGATGCGGTGGCAAAAAAATGCTGATTTTGCCCGAAGGCTGTCAAATGCCCCAGCCCCACGAAGCCCCCAAACAAGACGAAACACTCGTCACGGCCTTGGCTAAAGCCTATTACTGGCAAAAGCTGATTGATATGGGGCGCTACAAATCCATTGATGATATGTCGCGCCAGCGCAATATAAATGCATCCTATATATCGCGAATATTACGCTTAAACCAGCTTGCTCCCCAAATCAAAAAAGCCATCTTGGATGGCACACAGCCACGCCAGTTAACCCTGCAGGATATGCAAACCCCATTTCCCGATCTTTGGGAAGATCAATTGAAGCATTTTGGATTTGCCTAATCCCGCTTCGGTGAAATTTCACCGAACAATCTGAAATTTTTTTCAAAAAAATTTAACGTACCAAAGCCCCGCATGTCGGGGCTTTTTTGTTTTTGCACCCTGATTAACGCACCGATTTTTAGAGCCTCCGGTGAATTTTCACCAGTCCCAGTTGCCCCGCCCGCGTGGCGGCTAACTGCAACTGGAGACGCAAACCATGAGCAAAAACAAATACCAAGGAATTGATCCTTATGTCGTAAACCAAGTCTGTTATCACGCACGCCGCTTAATCCAACACGAAGCCATCCATGGCGTAGAAGTCGAGGACTTCGAGCAAGAGCTGATGCTCGATTACATCTCGAGAAAGCAAGCCTATGACCCTGAAAAAGCAAAATGGTCGACCTTTATTGACCGCATTCTGAACCATAAATGCGCAAGCCTGATTGAAGTTGCTCGTGCACAAAAACGCGGCGCAGGTATGAGTGATTTTTCGCTCGATTCATGGCTTGAGGATAATGATGGTGAAGACGACGCTTTGCCTGATCCTGCAACACAAGATCTGACCAGCCGTGATCTGCAAATCGACCTTAAACGAGCTGTTCAGCAGCTACCGTTGCATCTCGTCCTGCTACTGGTTGATCTGCGAACGCTCAGCATCAGTGAAATCTCACGCAAAACCAAAATCCCACGCTCAACCCTCTACGGGACGCTGTTCGAACTTCGTGGATCGCTGCAGGAACGTGGCTTTGCGGAATATCTGCATTGAACCGCCGACAGTTTTTGAGACCTCTCGGTAAATAACTCCTTGAAGGCAGAAAACATGCCGGGTCCTCGCGGAAATACAAGACCCCTCAAGGAAATACCGCGACCGCTTTGCTCTTTGGGCGGCGTCAGAACCTGGCAGCCGAAGCGACATGACCAAAGAGCACTTTAACCCTTAACTCAAAGAGGCTGTCATGAAGATAAAAACTCTGCATGAGATTTTTCACATGTCGATTGGGCAACTGAAAGCCCTGGATGAACACGAAATCCGTCATTTCTTAACCAAAACCGAACTTCTGACCTTATGGCTACAAGGCGTTTTGCGTTCGAAAGCGTGCGTGGGAGGTGATCAATGAGACTTCCGATTATATCCGCTGATGAGCGGCTTAGCGAGACCAAAGGCATCAAAGGCTGCATTTTCGGTAAAAGCGGTATCGGCAAAACATCTCTGTTGTGGACGCTTCCTGCTGACAAGACACTCTTCTTTGATCTTGAGGCCGGTGATCTGGCCCTTGAAGGTTGGCAGGGTGATACGATCCGTCCGCGCACATGGCAGGATTGCCGCGATACTGCGGTGTTTATTGGTGGGCCAAACCCGGCCTTGCGCGCTGAACAGCCCTATAGCCAAGCCCATTATGACGCGGTTGTTGCCAAATATGGCGCGCCGCAAGCGCTTGAGAAATATGACACCATCTTCATCGACAGCATTACTGTTGCTGGGCGTTTGTGTTTCAACTGGTGCAAGGGGCAGCCGCAGGCATTTTCCGAAAAAACAGGTAAGCCTGATACACGCGGCGCTTATGGTCTGCATGGCCAAGAAATGATTGCATGGCTGACGCATCTTCAGCACACACGCGGCAAGAATATCTGGTTTGTCGGCATTTTGGATGAAAAGACTGACGATTTTAATCGCCGTTTTTATCAGCCGCAAATCGAAGGCAGTAAAACAGCGTTAGAGCTGCCGGGTATTGTCGACCAAGTCATCACTATGACCGAAATCACAAGCTCACAAGGCAGCGCTGAGGGTGGCTCAGGGCGGCCAGCGCAAGCAAAAAGTTTTCGCGCCTTCATTTGCCACACAATTAATGATGCTGGCTATCCAGCCAAAGATCGCTCTGGCTGCTTGGAGTGTATGGAAGAGCCCCATCTTGGCCGTCTCATGCAGAAGATTACAGGCAAAGTGAGACCCGCTCTTGAGCGGCTTCGCTTTGAACTTGAGCGCGAGGAGCCTGCGTGCGCCTCTGAACCTTCCCAGCCTAATACCGTATCGTAAGGAGCTCACTCATGAATTGGAATGATTTTAATGGCGCAGATGATCAGGAAGGTTTTGACCTCATCCCTGCTAAGACGTTGGCTAAAGTACGCATGACCATCAAGCCCGGCGGGCATGATGATGCAGCGCAAGGCTGGCTTGGGGGCTGGGCGACATGTAATCACACCTCTGGTGCTGTTTATTTGAACTGCGAATTTGTTATCCTTGAGGGGCAATATGCTCGTCGCAAAGTCTGGAGCCTGATTGGTCTTCACAGTGAGAAAGGACCCCATTGGGCGAATATTGGCCGAGCTTTCATTAAAGGCATACTCAATTCAGCCCGCGGCGTGAGCGATAAGGATAATTCACCCACGGCGCAAAGTGCCCGTCGTATTAATGGGCTTGGTGAGCTTGACGGCATCGAATTCGTCGCCCGCATTGACGTTGAGAAAAACCAAAATGGTGACGATAAAAACGTCATTAAGCTGGCGATCACACCCGATCATAAAGACTACGCAGCCGTGATGGCTCAGCCCAATGGTAATCCGTCCACCCGTTCCACCAGCGATCTTCCTTCATGGGCGAAATGATAAGGGGGACTTATGTTATTGCGACCAAGACAAAAAGAGCTCGTCTCTAAAACGGTTGATGCGCTTTACATGCATGGCAATACGTTGGCGGTTGCGCCAACGGGAGCTGGTAAAACCATTATGCTTTCCGCCGTATTGGGGCGCATGTTTGAGCGTGACATTCAACACGCTTGTGTGCTTGCCCATCGTGATGAGCTGACCTTTCAGAATGAAACGAAGTTTAGACGTGTTAATCCAGGCCTTTCCACCAGTATCTTTAACGCTAATAAGAAAAGCTGGAATGGCGACGTTACCTTTGCCATGGTGCAGACCTTGGCGCGTGAGAGCAACTTACAATCTCTGCCGCCCCTTGATGCGCTTGTCATTGATGAGGCGCATCACGCTCGCGCCGACAGCTATATGCGGGTAATTGAAGCGGCTCAGCAGCGCAATCCAAACATGAAGCTGCTGGGCATGACGGCGACGCCCAATCGTGGCGATAAAAAAGGCTTACGCCCCATCTTCTCGAATGTCGCGGACCAGATCACAGTGAGAGAGCTGATCGCTTCCGGTCACCTCGTGCCGCCGCGCACATTCGTTATGAATGTCGGCGTTCAGGAAGAGCTCAGCAAAGTGCGTAAAACAGCCCTTGATTATGATATGGGTGCGGTGGCTGATATCCTGAATACACGACCGATTAATGAGGCTGTTGTTCAGCATTGGCGTGAGAAAGCCGGAGATCGACAAACGGTTGTGTTTTGCTCAACGATTAAGCATGCACGCGATGTGATGCTATGCTTTCATCAGGCCGGTATCGCCACGGCAATGATCTGGGGCGAGATGAGCGAGCAAGAGCGTTTGCAAACTCTGGACGCTTATAGCAAAGGTGATGTGCAAGTCGTTGTGAACGTTGCTGTACTCACCGAGGGCTGGGACCATCCGCCGACATCCTGCATTGTTTTGTTGCGCCCAAGCTCTTATAAATCCACCATGATCCAGATGATTGGGCGCGGCTTGCGCACCATCGACCCGGCTGAGTTTCCCAGCATCATTAAAAAAGACTGTATTGTACTCGACTTTGGCACGTCGACGCTGATGCATGGCTCGTTGGAACAAGAAGTCGAGCTTGATGACTGCCATATTAAAGGTGATGCGCCTTATAAAAACTGCCCTGACTGTGGTGCGCAGGTGCCGCTCGCGAGCAAAGAATGTTCTCTATGCGGTCATGTTTGGGAGAGCTTCAACGAGGCTGCAATAACCCAGACCGCGCAATTTCAGATGAGCGAAATTGATATCCTTCAACGCTCGAGTTTCTTATGGTGCGATTTGCGTGGTGATGAGCAGTATTTTATTGCGGCGGGCTTTGAGGCTTGGGGCGGCGTTTTTAACCGCGACGGTGTTTGGTACGCCGTTGGTGGTCGCAAAAGTCATCCCGTCCAGCTTCTGGCTGCGGGGGAGCGTCTTGTGTGCTTCGCTGCTGCCGATGACTGGATTAATCTGTTCGAGACCGAGAGCGATGCGCATAAAACCAAGGCTTGGCTGCACCAACCGGCGACGGAAAAGCAGCTCAATCGTCTTCCCGCTCAATACCGCAATGATTACAGCCTGACCCGCTATAAGGCTTCAGCCCTGATGACCATGCAATTTAACCATAGAGCCATTCGCCAAGCGATTGAAACGGGGAGGATTACAGCATGAGCAATCTGACTGATTTCGAACAGGTGTGTATCAGTAAAATTCTGCGCCCCCTTGGCGAATATGTCGCTGAGATTGGCACTGACAAAGCCTTTCAAGATCTCACCCGTGAGCAAGTGCTGACGCTGATCGAAGTCGTTGTGACGAATTACATGGACGAGCTTTCCAAAGGCAGCGATGAGGTACCGTTTTAATGTTAGATTTTAATCACCGGCCTCGTTTCGCTGAGCGCCTCACGCAGTTGATTGATGAGGCTCTCTGCGCACAAAGCAAGACGCAACCGGACCGTGACTACCTTGGTGCTTCTCGACTTGGCGAGACGTGTAGCCGTAAATTACAATATGAATATACCAATGCGCCTAAAGATGAAGAGTTTTCTGGGCGAACCTTGCGGATCTTTGCGGCAGGCCATGTGTTTGAAGATCTGGCGATAAAATGGCTGCGTCTTGCAGGTTTTGAGCTTTTTACCGAAACATCAAATGGCGGCCAGTTTGGCTTTTCGGCAGCAAGTGGCCGTATTCGTGGCCATGTCGACGGTATTATCAATAATGCACCCGAAGCTCTGGGCCTCACCTTCCCGATGTTATGGGAGTGTAAGTCGCTAAATAACAAATCATGGCAAAACACCGTCAAGCGCGGCGTTGCGAAATCCAAGCCGATTTATGCGGCGCAAATAGCGCTCTATCAGGCCTATATGGAAGGAAGCGTTGCAGGTATCAGTCGAAATCCGGCGCTCTTTACCGCTATAAACAAAGACACAGCCGAGCTACATTTTGAGCTTGTACCTTTTGACGCAGCTTTAGCTCAAACGACCAGTGAACGGGCTGTGAGTGTGTTAAAAGCTGTGCGAGCACATGAACTGTTGCCACGTCACACTGCTGACCCCGAGCATTTTGAATGCCGCTTCTGCGCTTATAACAAGCGCTGTTGGGAAGGTGCGCAATGAGAATGGATTGGTGCGACTTTAACAATGTGCCAAGTCAATATGTTGCGGCCGATGCCTCTCCCATTTCCGTTGATGACGTTCGTCAACAGCTTTTAGCGCGATTGCAGTCTGTTTTGGTGCATCTATTTCCGGCAGGGCGTGTAAAGCATGGTGTCTTTGAAATCGGCGATCTTCAAGGCAATAAGGGCGACAGTCTCAAGGTTGAGCTTAGCGGGACTAAGGCCGGTATGTGGCATGATTTTGCGACGGGCGAAGGAGGAGACGTTTTCGCTCTTTGGGCGGCGTGCCACGGGCTGGACGCCAAGCATCAATTCCCGCAAGTGATAGAGAGCATTCGTGACTGGCTAGGCTTGACTGTGTCTGCGTCGGTGGTTGTTCCGCAAGCCAAGCCCGCAAAATATATCCCCGAGGACGTGCTTGGCCCATATACGGTCAAATGGGACTATCTGGATGGCGATGGCAAGCTCATTGCCTGTGTCTATCGCTATGACACGCCACATGGCAAGGAATTTCGGCCTTGGGATGTGCTGGCGCGAAAACACCAAGCGCCAACGCCAAGGCCGCTGTTTCATCAGCCGGGGCTTAGCAAAGCTCAGAATGTGGTGCTGGTTGAAGGTGAAAAAGCAGCTGAAGCCCTGATAAAGCATGGTATTACAGCAACGACGGCCATGAATGGCGCGAAGGCCCCGTTAGATAAAACAGATTGGACGCCGCTCAAGGGCAAGCATGTACTGATCTGGCCAGATCATGACGACGCAGGACGCAGCTACGCGGAAGTTGTGGCTGGCTATTTGCAGGCGCAAGGTCTTGTTGCGTCTCTCACCCTCTTAGAAATACCAAGCGATAAGCCCGAAAAATGGGATGCAGCTGATGCCGTTGCAGAAGGCTTGGATGTTCGTGCCTTTCTTGCATCGCGCCCCAAAAACCGCCAAGAAAACGTCACGGCGGTCCCCGCCTTTACGGCTGGGCATTTGCTTGATGATCACTCCCCTATGCCCCAGGATCTCATTCTACCACGTGTATTAACGCCGGGTGGGCTGATGGTGTTTGCTGGCGCCCCAAAGGTCGGTAAGAGCGATTTTCTGCTCTCACTGCTGGCGCATATGGCGGCGGGGGTCCGCTTTCTTGGCATGACTCCACCACGGCCATTGCGGATCTTTTATCTACAAGCAGAGATTGGCTACCACTACTTACGTGAACGATTGCAGAATATGGCTTTTGAGGCCGCGCTGCTGCCTTTTATCCGCAAGAATCTCGTCATTACGCCACAATTTAAAATGTTACTCAATGAGCATGGTGTGGCAGCAACGCATGAGGCCATTCGACATCATTTTGGCGCGTTGGGCGTTGATATTATCGTGGTTGATCCGCTCAGAAATGTTTTTGATGGCGGTGAAAGTGATGCCGGTGAAAATGACAATGCGGCCATGCTGTTTTTCTTGCAGCAACGGCTTGATGCTTTGCGTGAGCGGGTCAATCCTGATGCCGGAATTATCCTTGCTCACCACACGCGCAAAATCCCAAAGAAACAGCTGGAGGAAGACCCGTTTCAAGCGCTCTCTGGCGCGAGCTCTCTGCGTGGCTATTACACAACCGGCCTTATCATGTTCCAGCCAGAGGAGAACCAATCACACCGACAGCTGCTCTTTGAACTGCGCAATGGCCCACCCATTCAAACGAAGCTGATTGATAAGATCAACGGAGCTTGGCAAGAATGCGACTATGCCTCAGAGCGGCTTGTTAAACGCGACTATGGGCAGCAATTAGATGCAGAGCGCCGCCGCAAGCGTGATGTTATCCTTGAGATCATTCACGCTGAGGCCATGGCTGGTCGTGTTTATACGATGAATCAGTTTTGCGAAGCTTTTGAAAACCGCGCAGGACTTGGCGGTAAAGACACCATTCGTGGGCGTTTGGATGTGCTTGCCACAAAAGGCTATGTTAAGTTTTTTAAAGACGGGACACGATACGGTTTTGACAGTCCTACGCGCACTAAATACGGCTTTTTATGCGTTGAAGATATGCGCTTGGCTGTGGGCGAAGAGATTTTTGATCCGCTAACCGGCGAGATTTCAAAGAAGTTGCAGGCGGTTTATCCAACCCATTATAAATGCCGTCAAACAGCAGCCGTTCTGCCTGTCGAAGACCCTCGCATATGGATTTATAGTGAGGAGGAACAAGCATGACCGCGTGTATCCAAACTGTCCTCAAACGCCAATTTTTTATGCGCCAAAAACTGGGCAATTTGTTTTCCAAACTGGACCAGTTTGGGCCGAAACTGGATTTATTTTCCAAACTGGAATTGCGCTAAAAATAGAGCAATATCAGGCAATTATCGAGGCTTTTTAATAAAATTCCAGTTTTGGTCATCCAGTTTGGATCCAAACTGCCCAAACTGGAAAAAAGTCTTTTTATTTCGGGCGGTTACGAGACAAATCCAGTTTGGAAAACAACACCCTCTCCCTAAAGGGAGAGAGTACCCCAGAAGGGGTTACTCTCCCTTTAGAGAGGGTATGGGTAGCATCCGCCCTTTTCCATCATCACACAAGAGGTCTTTCATGAACAATAAAACTCAACAACCGGTTTTGCTCAGCCTAGATCTTGGCACCACAACAGGTTGGGCGATTTCTAACCAGCAAGGGCGCATCATCAGCGGTACAGCGCACTTTCGCCCCCGTCGCTTTGAAGGGGGTGGCATGCGGTACCTGCGCTTTGGACGCTGGCTCAACGAGACCCATAGCGTTTGTGGCGGCATTGAAGCGGTTTATTTCGAGGAAGTGCGTCGACATTTGGGTGTGGATGCGGCCCATGCTTATGGCGGATTTCTAGCCTCACTCACAGCGTGGTGTGAGCAGCAGAGCATTCCCTATGGGGGTGTACCCGTCGGCACGATCAAGAAATTCATCACCGGCAAAGGCAATGCCGGTAAGGCGGCGGTGATGGCTGCTGTACGCACGTTAGGCCATCACCCGGAAGACGACAATGAAGCCGACGCGCTGGCGCTGCTGCATTACGCTCGTGTGCAACACGCGCACCCTCAAACCCAATAAATGCGAAGGAGATCAGGATGAAGGACTGGAATGAGAAAGCTGTTGCGGATCGGTTCGAAGAGGCCATGTTAACCATGCGAAGACTGCCATCAGTCCGAGCACGCGGTTATTTTAACGCTTGGCCAGAGATTGTTCGCTCACGCGAGGAAATAGCGGACGGTGAGATTCAGCCGTTACGGTTGCAGGCAACGACACAGGCGGTCTCGCGGATGGAGGAAACGTTACAGTGGGTGAGCTGGGTGCTTGAGGCAGAGCGCCGCTTGATTTGGCAACGTGCAGCAAGGCTGCCTTGGAAAGAAATTTGCTACAGCCTTGGCTGTGACCGTAGCACAGCGTGGCGTAAATGGAACATTGCCTTGGCCAAAATTGCCGCGCGGTTGAATGCAGAAAAAAAATGAGTGTTGCAACACTTTTGTGTGAGACATTTACAACATTTTTTGCTACTCTTTGGGTTATAATCACCGCAGTGCGCTGTGCTGATTTGTTAAATTTTCTTCTCTCTTCCTGAAAGCTATGCCGCGGGTCCTCCCTCGTGCCTTGCCCTATGCGGGCGGGCAGCGCGCGGCATTGGCCTAGCGTCAGGGCGCAAAAATTGGTTCGCAGTTTGCAGCCGGTTCGCACATCACAAACACATAAAAAGGTTTAACATGGATCTTAATGTTCAGCAGATTGCGCTCGAGCAGCTCATTCCCTATGCGCGCAATGCTCGCACCCATAGCGATGCGCAGGTTGCGCAAATAGCAGGCTCTATTGCTGAGTTTGGATTTGTTAATCCGGTGCTGGTTGGCGGCGATCATGTTATCATTGCTGGACATGGGCGCGTTATGGCCGCGCAAAAATTGGGCCTTGCAACCATACCAGCCATCATGCTGGAGCATTTGACTGATAACCAACGTCGCGCCTTGGTGATCGCCGACAACAAAATCGCTGAAAATGCTGGTTGGGACGAGGAATTACTCCGCTTAGAGCTGCAGAGCCTTGTTGATGAAGATTTTAACTTGGACTTATTAGGCTTCAACGATGTGGAATTGGATGATTTATTATCTTTCGATGATAATGAAACAGTCGCGCTTGATAGTAATATTCCAGAAGTACCGGAGCAACCGGTGAGTCGCACAGGCGATCTCTGGATTATGGGCGAGCACCGTTTGCTCTGCGGCGATGCCACCGTTGAAGCCGACCTACAAAAGCTGATGGCAGGCGCCTTGGCCGATATGGTCTTTACCGACCCGCCTTACAATGTGAACTATGGCGCAACCGCTAAGGACAAATTGCGCTCTAAAAGCGGCGCTAAGGCGGGGCGTACGATCATGAATGACAATTTGGGTGATGATTTTGAAGCCTTTTTGACAGTAGCGTGTAAAAACATGCTGGAGCATAGCAAAGGCGCTCTCTACATCTGCATGAGCTCAAGCGAGCTTGACACGCTACAAAGCGCTTTCCGCAAAGCGGGCGGCAAATGGTCGACTTTTATCATCTGGGCCAAGAACACATTCACGCTTGGCCGCGCCGATTATCAACGCCAATATGAGCCTATTCTTTATGGCTGGAAGGAAGGCAACGACCACTATTGGTGCGGCGCACGCGATCAGGGCGATGTTTGGTTTTACAACAAGCCGCAAAAGAATGATTTGCACCCGACCATGAAACCGGTTGATCTTGTGATACGTGGGCTTAAAAACTCAAGTAAATCGCAAGATATTGTGCTTGATCCTTTTGGTGGCTCGGGCTCCACCTTAATCGCCGCTGAGCATACAGGTCGCCAAGCGCGATTGCTGGAATTAGACCCCAAATATGTGGATGTGATTGTGCGTCGCTGGCAGGAAATGAGCGGAAAGCAGGCATGCTTGTCAGATACAAATGAAGCTTTTGATGCGGTAGAAAAAAAGCGCCTAGGCGCAATAGATAAAGCCTCATAGCCAATGGAGAGCTGCGAGGCTTTATCTGATGTACTTATAATTGTTTAAGATAATAGCGTCGCTCACTGTCTATTTTTTGCGAAGAGAGCGCAAAGCCTTCAAGTTTGTTGATGACCCTTGCGAAAAAGCCGCGGATCGTGTGTTGCTGCCAGTTGGTCAGTACCATAAGCTCTTCAAGGCTAGCGCCTTCATGGCGGCTTAAAACTGTGATGATTTGCATTTGCTTGGTTATTTTTTTTGGCTGTTTTTGTTGTTGTTGCATAAGGGTAACTCCTTCATTGATTTTAGTCATTAATGCTTCAAAAAACAGCATTATCAAGTCAATTTTGATGGTAGAGGGAAGGATATGGGCTTATCTATTCGCGCTTATGCAAGGCAACGCGGTGTGAGTGATACGGCGGTACGCAAAGCCATAAAGCAGGGGCGGATTACAGCTGAGCTTGATGGAACAATTGATGCCGAGCGCGCGGATCGAGAATGGTTATCAAACACAGTCAAGCCGCAAACAAAGCAGACGATAAAGACCAAACCAGTCCCCGCAGCAGCGGTGGAAGCGGTCGAAGCAACGTTGAAAGAGCATGGCACACCCGTCACATCAGGCGGCACGACCTATATGCAGGCTAAAACCGCCAATGAGGTTTTAAAGGCGCAAACCAATCGTGTGCGTCTTCAGCAATTAAAAAATGAGCTGATTGACCGTAACGAGGCTATTGCGCATGTGTTTGGGCTGGCGCGTCAGGAACGCGATGCATGGCAAACATGGCCGGCACGGATTTCCAGCCAAATGGCCACCGAACTTGGTACGGATGCACACCTATTACATGTGACGCTAGAGCGCTATGTTCGTGAGCATTTGGAAGAGCTAGGGCAATTAAAACTGAATCTGTAAGGTTTATGGTTTATGGTTTTAGTTTTGCTTCAGATCTCTGTAAAAATTTTCATGAGAGCCAAGAGCTAAGAGGGTTAATGTAATCGTTTGGTCTTCATAGCTATAGGCAAGCAGGGTTAATTGTTTAGCCATTTTAAATTTGTAGACAAAAACGCCAGCAAGATCACCTATTTTTGCATCGCCAAGGGTTGGGTTGCTTATAATGTCACGTACGGCTTGATCTAGGTCGCTCTTCTGATTGGCGTGTAATTTTTTAACGGCTTTTTTGAAGCTATTGGTTTGTAAAATCTGCATGGCGTCAACCAAATTCGAATGGTGTTACATGGCCATCCTTATTTTCTTGTTTTCCAAGCAAAATAGCTTGAATAAATTCAAAGGAAAGATCAGGATTTTCTTCGGCTATTTTGCCAATACGCGACCAATACTCAATTTGTTTGGGGAGAGAGCGAGAGTAAACAGCGGCATAGCGTTTTGCTTCACTCACAAGCTCATCTGAAAGTTTAATATTTGTAGCCATGATGGTTTCCTTATCGTTGTGGTGATTAAAATAACCCAAAAAGGAGCAAAAAGCAACCTTTTCATGCTTAAAGTAGCTAAAGGGCGTTTTTGTTCCACGGCACAGGTGCAAGCAAAATCTTTAAACGAGTCGAACATAAATTGAAAATAATGGATATTAGGGACTTTGTTTGAGGGATCGCAAACAGTTGAGCAGGCTTGGGCAGATGGCTTAAAGCCTGATGCTTTTATGAGTATTTCGCAATGGTCGGACCAATATCGCTTTTTATCGCCAAAGTCAGCTGCAGAGCCTGGACGCTGGCGCACCGAACGCACGCCCTATTTGCGTGAGATTATGGATCAGCTCTCGCCGCATCAACGCGCGCAGCGGGTTGTGTTCATGAAGGGTGCGCAAATTGGCGGCACCGAAGCGGGTAATAATTGGATTGGCTATGCCATCCATATGGCTCCCGGGCCAATGATGGCGGTTGCGCCGACAGTTGAGATGGCAAAACGAAACTCCAAACAACGGATTGATCCGCTTTTAGAAGATTGCTTTGAGTTGAAAGCACGGGTAAAGCCCGCACGCTCACGTGATTCCGGCAATACGGTGTTGTCAAAGGAGTTTCCGGGCGGCGTTTTGGTAATGACAGGTGCTAATTCGGCGGTGGGGCTGCGCTCAATGCCTGCACGCTATTTGTTCATGGATGAGGTGGATGGCTATCCGGGTGACGTTGAGGGTGAAGGGGATCCTATTTTATTGGCAGAACGCCGTAGTGCGACCTTTCAAAGGCGTCGTAAGGTTTTCCTTGTGAGCACACCAACTTTAAAAGGCGTATCGCGTATTGCTCGGGAGTTTGAGCATTCCGATCAGCGTTATTTTCATGTGCCGTGTCCCCATTGTGGACATAAGCAACCGCTCCGATTTTCGCAATTACGTTGGGTTGAAGGCAAGCCGCAAGATGTGCGCTATGAATGTGAAGCTTGTGAAGCTTTGATTGAAGAATATCACAAAACAGATATGCTTGCTAAAGGCGAATGGATCGTAACAGCTGAAAGTGATGGCCAAACGGTTGGCTATCATCTCTCATCACTTTATAGCCCCGTTGGTTGGTTTAGTTGGTCGGATGCAGCAAGCATGTTTGAACAGGCAAAGCAACATCCCGAATTGATGAAAAGCTTCGTTAATACGGTGTTGGGTGAGCCGTTTGAGGAAGAGCATGAAGCACCCGATTGGGACCGCCTTTATGCGCGGCGAGAAACATACGCTCAGGGCGTTGTACCACAAGCTGGCTTGTTTCTGACAGCAGGCGTCGATGTGCAGAAGGACCGGCTTGAATGCGAAGTGGTCGCTTGGGGGCGTGATAAGCAAAGCTGGTCGGTTGATTATATCGTGCTCGATGGTGACACGGCACGTCGTGAGGTATGGCAGAGATTAGAAGGGGTTTTGGCAAGAGATTGGCCGCATGAAACTGGCCACACTATGCCCATTCGTGTGATGGCGGTTGACTCCGGCTATGCAAGCCAAGACGTTTACGCATGGGTGAAGGGCCACCCACAGGCCGTTTGGGGCGCAGGTGGCGCAAGGGCCAGCCAACCACGCACTGTTGTGGCCATCAAAGGCCAAGATCGCGACACGGCGCTCATTCTCAGCGTTTCAAAAGCGGATGTTGGCGGGCGTCGGCGTGGCCTTCGTGTTTGGAATGTGTCCGGACCAGTGGCTAAAGTTGAGCTTTATCGTTGGCTAAAATTGGATTGGCCATCAGAGGATGAATTACAAGATGGCCTAGCTTATCCAGCGGGCAGCTGTCACTTTCCGCAATATGGGCAGGAATATTTTAAGCAGCTGACGGCTGAGCGGCAGATTATTCGTGTGCATCGCGGTTATCCACGTGCGGTGTGGGAAAAAGATCCAACGCGCAATAATGAGGCGCTGGATTGCCGCGTTTATGCGCGCGCTGCTGCTAGTATTTATGGCTTAGACCGTTTTTCTGAACGCCATTGGTTACAGCTGGAAGAAGTTTTGGGTAAAGCTGTACCGGCGGCGCAGATTCAAACTCAGCGAACAGAAACAAAGAAACCAACGGCTTTGAACGAGCGCTTGAAACAGCGACCTGTTCAGATGGCTGACGATCCGTATTTGTAAGGAACCGCAATGACAGATTTAGTCACATTGAAAAGCCGCCTTAGTGAAGCTGAAACAGCTTATCACTTGCTGATGACGGGAAGTAAAGAGGTTTCCGTCAATATTGGCGGCTATGGGGCGGTGACGTACCAGAATGTCGACGCGCCGAAATTAGAAAAATATATCGTGCAGTTGAAAATTGAGATCAAACGTAAACAAGGAGGTTTTGGTCGCAAAGCCCTTTATGTGGAGTTTTAAACATGAGCAGTCATAATGGCCAATCCGACACGGCGCACCGCGCAGCCTCTATGACGGCGAGAGAATTGGCTTCATGGCTGCCTTCTACGGGCTCAGCCGATAGCGATTTAAATCCTGAACTTGCTACTTTGGTATCACGCTCACGGGACCTTGTGCGCAATCATGGCGTAGCTTCAGGCGCATTTCAGACCTTAACTGATAATGTTGTCGGCACGGGATTGCGTCTGGCGGCACAGCCTGATTATCGCACGCTTGGGCGGGATAAGACATGGGCTGATATATGGGCACGTCAGGTGGAAGCTTTATGGCGAAGCTGGGCGGATACCACGGATTGTGATGCTGCGAAATCATTGACTTTTGCAGGGCTAACGGCGCAAATCTATCGCTCATCTATGCTCAATGGTGAGGCATTGGCCCTGCCGTTGTGGTTAAAAGATCGACCTTTTGCCACGGCCTTGCAATTGATTGAGCCAGATCGGCTAAGCAATCCAGAGGATAGGCCGGACACGCAATCACTGCGCGGCGGCATTGAGATTGATATTTACGGTGCGCCTAAAGCCTATTGGATTCGTAAACATCACCCAGCTGATGTTTTTTCTTCTGCAAGCGCCGAGCAAGATTGGCAGCGCGTGCCGGTTGAGACAGCCTTCGGGCGACGACGCGTTCTGCACCTTCACACACATGAGCGGATCGCGCAAAGGCGTGGTAAGCCGCTTTTAACCAGCATTATGCCCTTGTTCAAAATGCTCGACCACTATGAGCGTAGCGAGCTCCAAGCCGCGGTTGTCAATGCGATGATTGCGGCTTTTGTGGAAACGCCGCTCGATAGCGAAGCGATTGGCGAGATGTTTGGTGGCAGTGTTGACGAGTATCTTGCCGCACGTAATGAATGGAAGGTTCGGCTGCAAGGCGGTGCAATTATTCCGGTTTTTCCGGGTGATAAGATTTCGCCTTTTACACCAAGCCGCCCCAATAGCGGCTATGGGCAATTTGTTGAGAATATTTTGCGTCATATCGGTGCTGGGCTCAATATTCCGTTTGAATTGTTGATGAAGGATTTTTCAAAAACCAATTATTCCAGTGCACGAGCGGCTCTTATGGAAGCATGGCGCTTTTTTATGGGACGCAGACAATGGCTGGCAACTTATTGGGCGCGCCCCGTTTATGAATTGTGGTTGGAAGAAGCCATTGGCAAGGGATTGGTGGAAGCCCCTAACTTTTATCAAAATCGGCATGCTTGGACGCGCTCGAAATGGATTGGACCTGGTCGCGGCTGGATTGATCCGGTCAAAGAGGCAGAAGCTTCACGCATCCGCATGGAAAATGGGCTTTCAACTTTGGAAGAAGAATGCGCCTCTCAAGGATTGGACTGGGAAGACGTGCTGGAGCAACGCGCTCGAGAACAAGCGAAGATGAAAGAATTGGGGCTGGCAATGCCAACGCTGTCGGTACATCAACAGCAGGATGATGAAGATGAGATTATGGAATAAAGCTACCGCTGAGCCTTGGGCGATTACGTCTGCAGCGCTAACGACAATTTTAGAGATTGCAGCAAGACAAAATGCGCCGCCGGAAGCCGTGGCTGCAAAACTTGGGAGAGAGCTGCAAAATAGCTATCGCCTTGAAATAAGAGACAACATAGCGGTCCTACCTGTGGTGGGGCCGCTCTTTCGTTATGCCAATCTTTTCACGCAAGTCAGTGGCGCTTCCTCTTATGAATTGCTGGCTAAAGATTTTACGCAAGCTGTCGAAAACGCTGATATTCAGGCCATTGTCTTAAACATCGACTCTCCGGGTGGTGAAGTGAATGGCTGCGCAGAATTTGCCGACATGATTTATGAGGCCCGCGGAGTGAAGCCGATCATTGCCTATGCGTCAGGTGATGCAGCTTCAGGTGCTTACTGGATTGCAGCTGCTGCAGATGAAATTGTTGTGTCTAAAACGAGCGCGCTTGGCTCTATTGGTATGGTTGGTGTTTACCGCGGCAATAAGGGCGAAGATGTTGTGGAAGTCGTGTCTTCACAAAGCCCGTACAAGCGACTTGACCCAGATACGGATGATGGCCGCGCTCGTCTACAACAGCGCATTGATGCAATGGCCCAAGTTTTTGTTGAGGCGGTTGCCAAATACCGCAACGTATCAATGAGCCATGTACAAAACCACTATGGCAGCGGCGATGTGTTGATCGGTGAAGCTGCTGTGCGCCAAGGGCTCGCTGATCGTGTCGGCTCATTTGAAAAACTTTTGCAGGAGATGAGCAGTCATTTAGCTGATGAGCCTTCCGCTCATTTTATCCCTCTAAACTCAAAGGAAAAAAGCATGGATAATATTCAGAGCCTTAAGGAGGCTTACCCTGATTTAGCGGCTCGCCTTGCGCAAGAAGCAACAATGGATGAGCGCAGCCGTGTGCAGGCTATTCTCGTTGATGAAGCTGCCAAGGCAAGAGGCGAGCTTGCGCAATATTTAGCCTTTGAAACCGATATGAGTGTTAGCGCTGCAGTATCGCTTTTGGTTAAAGCGCCTTGTGAGACCGCGTCTCGTGATGAGGTGTCAGGGTTTAACGCGGCCATGGTAGCTATCCCTAATCCTGAAATTAGCGCGTGCCTTGAAGATGAAGACGACGAGGCAGAGTCCGTTGCTAAGCGGCTTGCTGCTTATTAATGCAAAGGAGGAAAAACAATGAATGCTTATTCTAAATATGCCGGTGGTTTTACTGATCAAGGATCTTACACACCTGATAATCTGATTGCTGGTGAGTTTCCGATTGTTCAACGCGTCGAAACCATTACTGGTGGCAAAGCCTATCCGCGCGGCGCTGTGCTTGGGCGCGTGACTGTCTCTGGCGCTTATACGCTAAGTGATGCGAGTGCAGAGGATGGCACAGCAAAACCAGTCTGTATTCTCGCGCAATCCATTGATGCTACCCAAGGCGATATCAAGGCTGTTGTTTATCATTCGGGCGAGTTTAACGCCAATTCGCTGACTTATGGTGCAGGCCATGATGCGGCAAGCGTGTGGAGCTCATGGCGCGTCAATGGGCCTTCTACTTTATTTTTACGGCATAACCAGGAAGCTTAATTATGGTTGATATTTTTTCTACATTTGTTTTAAATCGCACCGTGGAATATTTGGAGCGGCCAGCCTCCTTTTTGCTCGACACATTTTTTGGTTCGATTCAAACCGAAGAAGCTGAGGAGATTCACTTTGATATTGATCAGTCAAAGCCTCGCCTTGCACCCTTTGTCTCGCCTTTTGTCGCTGGTCGCGTTGTGGCTAATGAAGGTTTTACGACGCAAAGCTTCAAGCCTGCTTATGTGAAAGACAAACGCCGCTTTGATGCGAATACGCCGCTCAAACGCAGTATTGGTGAGAAAATTGGTGGCGCATTGCCTGCAAACCGTCGCTTAGAGGCAGCAGTCAGCCGCGCACTGCGCAATCAGTTGGAAAATCTCACACGTCGTGAAGAAGTGATGGCGGCTGAAGCTTTAACTAAAGGAACGGTGACTGTTTCCGGTGAAGATTATCCAACAAAAATCGTCGATTTTAAACGTGATCCAACTTTAACGCTTGCCCTTACCGGAGCGGTGAAATGGAGTAATATGGATGCCCCCGCCTTAGACCATTTGGAAGATTGGGCTGGATTAATCCAAGAAAAATCGGGCGCTGTGGCCCGCCATGTGATCATGGACCCAAAAGCATGGCGTCATTTTCGTAAAAACAAACAAGTAATCGGTCAACTTGAGATCCGTCGCGGTACAAATGCAACAATTTCAACCGACCCTATGATACGCGGTCAAGGACAGGAGAAAGCACGCTATGTTGGTTCTATCGGGGATTTTGACTTTTATGTCTATAATGACGTCTACATCAATGATGACGGGCAATTGCGACACCTATTGCCTGACGCTACAGTTGTGCTTGTCAGCCGTGAGCAATTAGAAGGCACGCGTTGCTACGGCATGATTATGGACGAAAAGGCTTCGTTTAAAGCCTTGCGGTATTTTTCAAAATCATGGCTGGAGGAAGATCCGGCGGTGCGGTGGCTTTTGCTGCAATCTGCGCCGCTTATCGTGCCTTATCGCCCCAATGCGTCCTTATGTGCAACGGTTGCTTAAAAGGAGATCGCCGATGGAGCTTATAGCAAAAATCTCTCTTCAAACGCCAGATGGTCTAGTGCAGCCGAGCGCAATAATTAAACTTGATGACACAGACGCAAATGCTTTAATTGCACGTGGTTTTGCCGAGCCGATTGGGCAGGAAATGTCGATTAAAACGCCGGAAAACAATGAACGAGATGCAGATATCTTGAGCATTATGGATGCGATTGCTGTGTTGGACGCTAGCGGCTTTGGTAAAGACGGTAAACCCTTGGTCAAAGCGCTGAAAGATCTACTTGATCGCGACGTCAGCCAAGAGCAACGTGACGAGGCTTGGGAACGTTACCAACAGGGTAAAGAGCTATGATCGCTAGCTTTCAGCAAGCGGTCAATCGACTGTTTGAGCGTTTAGGTGCTGCAGCGATTTATCACTCTAACGGTTGCGAGACCCCTCTCAAAATCATTTTGAAATCACCCGATCAGATCATCGATTTTAGGGAAACGCACATTCATAGCCCGACCCATATGATGGAGGTGCGGGTGACAGACATCACCAATCCAAAAGCGGGAGATGAGGTTAGGCTTGATGGCGCAATCTATCGCGTTCAGGGCGGACCCGTCTGCGATATCCACCATCTGGTTTGGAAAATGGAAGTTTTAAGATGCGATTGCAGGCAGCTATAAAAGGTGATTTGGAAAAGCATTTAAAAGCGGAATTGTTGGAAGCGGAACATGCTGTAACAGGTGCGATAAGCACCGCCACAATAAGCCTTAAAACAGCTCTGCGCTCGCAAGTGGTTGCTGCCGGTCTTGGGAGCCGCTTGGCTAAATCATGGCGCGGCGATGTTTACCCAAAGCGCGGTGCGAGCCTTAGCGCTGCTGGTATGGTTTATACCAAAGCCGCTAAGATCATGGCAGGTTTTGAAGACGGTCAAATCATTAAAGGCATCGACGGGCTTTGGTTGGCCATTCCAACGCCCAATGCGCCCAAACGCGTTTTAGGCAAACGCGTGACACCGGCAAATCTTGAAAGAGCACGCGGCATTAAGTTGCGCTTTGTTTATCGCAAGACAGGCCCATCGCTGCTTGTTGCTGAAAATATGCGTGCTTCCTATAGTCGTAAAACTGGTGATTTGCGTGGGTTTAGAAAGGCTTCTTCATCAGCGCTCAAATCCGGCAATGGCCTTGCCTCGGTGGTGATGTTTTGGATGGTACCACAAGTCAAAATGCCAAAGCTTATTCGCTTTGAGCCAGAAGCTCTAAAATGGCACGGGCGTATCCCTGAGCTGATCGTTAAACAATGGAAAGATTGAAGATGACATCAAAACGAGAGCGGGCCTTACAGGGCCTTTTTGTATGTTTGCAGCAAGGCTTGTCCGATATTCGTGTTCTTCGCAATGAAGTTTTGAGCACTGCAATTCCCAAAACTGGGCTTGTAATACTACGGGATGGTGACCCGGGTGAGCCTGATATTTTATTGTCGCCGCCACGCTATATTTACAAACACCGCGCTGAAATTGAGGTCTTTGTGCAAAAGGCCAGTACCGCACAGCGTGATGACGCGTTTGATCAGCTTCTTATGCAGATCGGTGTTGCATTGAACAGTGCAGGAACGCTTAGCGGCGTCATTGATATTTTAAGCCTTGGGAGCCCTGAAGTTTTGACCGAACCCATTGAGGGGGGCGCGACAATTAAAGCGGCTACATTGCCCGTCACGATGGAATATGTGACGGAAAGCCCGCTCATTTAACGAAACAAATAGGAGACAAATATGGCACGTGCTTATGGCTGGAATGCAAGGCTGTTGCTTGGCTTTGAGAAAACATATGGGGAGCCGCCATTAACCGGTGATTATAATCTGGTTCCGTTTATTTCAAGCTCTCTGGATAGTGAACAAGGCCTCATTGAATCGAGCGTTCTGGGTTTAGGGCGTGATCCAACAGCGCCTTTTCAAGATGTAATCAACGTTGATGGCGATATCACTGTGCCCGTTGACCTTCGCAATATTGGCTATTGGCTGAAAGCCTTATTGGGAGCGCCAGTTACAACAGAAACCAATGCCTATACGCATAGTTTCACATCGGGCAAAGTCAATTTGCCAAGCTTGAGCCTAGAAATTGGCTTGCCTGATGTGCCAGATTATCCGCTTTTTACCGGCGTTCGTGCCAATAGTTGCGCCTTTAATTTTCAGAGATCTGGCGAGGCACAAGTGACATTGGGCCTTATGGGGCAAGCGGAAGTCGCGGCTAAGCAAACACGTGCAACCAATCCAATGGAGGCTATTTATAGCCGCTTTTCGCAATTCCAAGGCTCAATCAAAAGTGCTGGATCATTGCTCGCCAATGTGACAGCAGCCTCACTGACATACAGCAATAATCTAGAGAAAATTGAGACCATTCGTGATGATGGAAAGGTTGAGGCAATTGACGCTGGCATGAGTGCGCTCACAGGCTCTATCTCTGTGCGTTATGGTGATAACACGCTGATGGATTTAGCCCGTTCTGGAACGCCAATCGATATTGAGCTTGCCTATAGGATTGACGAGGAGAGCAAACTTACAATGACAGCGCATGAAGTTTATCTACCCAAACCAAAACGCAGCATTAGTGGCCCGGGAGGTATTGAAGCCTCTTATGATTTTCAAGGGGCCAAGGATGCAGAGCTTGGAAAAATGCTCACTGTGACCCTAACCAATGATGTAGAGGATTATACTTAATGCTTAAATTATCGCTACCGACTGAGCCTTATTGGCTTGACGTTGGATTTGAAGTGCGCATAAAGGTTCGACCTTGCACAAGTGCTATATTTTATCAGGCGCGTGCTTTCATGAACCAGAAATTACAAAGCCTTGGTGAGGCTTATCGCGCGCAAAAAGATATGGGTATGGTGCAGTCAGACTTGCCTAATCTTGAAGACAGTAATGTGCGCGAAGCCCTAGCGGAACAATATTTAACACTTGGCCTAGCGCGTGCCGGCATTATTGAATGGGAAGGTATTTGTGAAGCTGAGTGTGATGCGCCAGCGCCCGTGACGCTTGAAAAAATCGAGGAACTGTTTGCTGCCTATTGGGTAATTGCGGAAACATTTCGTCAGCAATATACGGGCCTGCGTGAAATGTTGGAATCAGAAAAAAACGCCTGCGGGCTCGTATCCAATGGCATTTTGGAGACGGGCCAAAATACTGCAACAGTTGCAGTGAGCAAGGCCGCGCCTGTGCGTGGGGGCAAAAAGGCGAAAACGGCAAACAATGCCCCTATTATGAGCACAGCTTAAAAACAGTAGAAGGCTGGCAGGCTTTTGATATCGCCTGCAAATTAGTCACACAAATCCATGAGGGCTTTCCTTTAGAGACGGCATTGCAACTGAGCAGCTCACTTGGCTATGAACCGCAAGCCATGGCTGAATTGTTGCCAGAAGTCGCTATGGGAACGCTTTTGGCGCTCAAAGAGATCAACAAGGATGGCGGCAGCAACTAAAAAACTATCCATTCGCTTGGCGACCGTTGGTGGCGAGGAAGTGCGGCGTGAGTTTAATCGCTTAGGACGCGAAGGTCCGCAAGCTTTTGACAAGATCACTCATGCCACACGTCCGGCCAGCGCAGGCCTTAAAGCAATTGATGCATCAGCACGCGCTTTAAACGGGGTTTTTCGTCAAGCTGCAACGCTTGTGGGTGCTTATGCCGGTATTTCGGGGATTAGCCGTTCGCTTGGTTTCATTGTTTCCACCAACCGTGAATTTGAAAAGCTCTCAGCCAGTTTAAAA
>NZ_HE997981.1:19932-24141 GCF_000312585.1 Bartonella queenslandensis AUST/NH15 | reverse complement strand
GGCTGACACTGCGTTGAAAATGGTTGAAGATCTTGCCGCTTCCACCCCGTTTAACGTGCAGCAACTGACGCAAGCTTTTATCAAACTAAAAGCCTTAGGGCTTGAACCGTCACGAGAAGCATTGGCTTCTTATGGCAATACAGCTTCTGCAATGGGTAAAGACCTGATGCAATTTATTGAGGCGATTGCTGATGCTGTAACGGGGGAATTTGAGCGTCTTAAGGAATTTGGTATTAAAGCAAGCACGCAAGGCGAGCAAGTTGCTTTCACTTTCCAAGGTGTAACCACCACAATTGGCAAAAATGCAGAGGAGATTGAACAATATCTATGCAAAATTGGGCAGGTGCAATTTGCGGGTGCAATGTCGGAACAAATGAAGACGCTGAATGGAATTATCAGCAATATTGGCGATAATTTTGCAAAATTTGCCCGCGAGGTTGGCGCTGGAGGTTTAAATGATGCATTACGCGATGTTGCCTTGAGCTTAAAAGATGCGACAGATAATGGGAAAGAAGCGGCACGCGCTCTTGGTCAAACATTGGGCAATGTTGTGAGGGTTACAGCGGATGCGCTTGGTTTTCTCGTGCGGAATGCGGATTTAGCGGTTCAAGGTCTTGCGGCGATTTTAATTGCTCGAACGGTGAGTGCTGCGATTGGAGCTATGAATGTTGCCATATTAGGCAATGCTGGCGCAATTGTAGGTTTTCGCTTATTGACGCAGGTCTCGGTGGCAACGGCTGCTCAAATGGTGATCGTTGAAGGTGCAACGAAGTTAGCGACTTTGGCGATGACCGGTTTGCGCAGCGTCATGCTTTTACTCGGCGGCCCCGCGGGGATTATCGTTCTGGCAGGCCTTGCGCTTTATAAATTAGCCCAAGGTCATGACGCGGCAGGGAAAGCGGCGAAAGACCATGCCGCAGAAATGGAAGAACTACGTGACAAGCTAAAAAAAACGACAGATAATATTGAAGAATTGAATGCCGCCTCGCGCAATGAGGCTTTGGCGCGTTGGACAGAAAAACTACAGATTGCCCAAGAGAATATTCGCGATGTTACCTATCAATTGCAACGCGGAGCGATTGGCGGATTTTGGGATCAATTTTCTAGGTTCGGTACTCAGCTCAATGCGGACCTGGCGTATATTCGAGGAGCGTTCATAGAAGGCAGAATTAGCGTTGATCAATATCAAGAGGCCATTTGGGCATTGGCCGCTAAATATCCGGATTTCACAAAAAACGCCAAAGAAATTCAAGAACAGGTTTTAGCGCTGAAAGCGGCAGAACTCGCCGCTAGACGCGCAGGCGCTGCGATTGGTCAATTGCGCTCAGGTGTCACACAAACGGCAGCAGAACAAGCCAAGCCTGATAGCCCTCAAGCGTCAACGCAAGCAGTGGCACCAAAACAACACGATGATAAGCAAGAAGAAAAAATCCGCTCTTATATTCAGCGGCTGGAGGATGAAGAAAGAGCATTAAAGCGCGTTATTGCCGCGCGTTCCCTTGAGGGGGATGCGCTTAAAGATGCGCGTATTCTTAACGAGCAGGAACAAGTTTTGCGGCGTTTGGGTATTGATTTAACCAAGGATCAAAGCGAGCAAACACTACAATATGCGCAGCATATTCGTGATCTCATCAGTCGAAAATATGAATTGGAGCAAGCGGATCAATCAGCGCAAACAGCAACAAGAAGCCAATCAGATGCGGTGAAAGATATTACACGTGCTTATAATGCATTAAAATCAGAAACCGAGCAAGCGGCCTTAAGGGCGATTGAGTGGCGAGAAGAAGCATTAAGAGGTCTTGATAAAACCAGTGCTGGCTATGCGACGTTCCGTGCGCAAGTTGAGGAAGTTTTTCAGCATATGCTGCGGGAAGCGCGTGAAAAAGATGTAGAAAATTCAAAATACTGGGCTGATGGACTAAAACGTGGTTTTCGCGATGTGATCAATGATGCGCAAAATATGGCGGCACAAACAGAAAATTTGGTCAAAAATGCTTTTAAAGGCATGGAAGATGCTCTGGTGAGTTTTGTGACCACTGGCAAACTCGATTTTAAATCGCTGATTGATTCAATCATTGCCGATCTTGTGCGTTTGCAAATTCGCAAAAGCATTATTGGGCCATTGGCCGATGCTTTTGGTGGCTTTAATTTTGGTTCATTGTTCGGTTTAGCGCATACAGGCGGTGTGATTGGGAGTGACACGCTTGAGAGCAGAAGTGTTAATCCAGCGCTCTTTTCTGGTGCCCACAAATTCCATAGTGGCGGTGTGATTGGCAATGAGGTGCCGATTATCGCCAAGCGCGGGGAAACAGTATTTACGCCAGGGCAAATGCGGCTTTTAAGCGCTGGTCTTCAAAGGTCTGAGGCTGGTAAAGTTGAGGTTCATGTTCACAATAATGCTGCGGGCGTTCAAGCCAAAACACGAAGCTCAAAGCGTCCCGATGGTGGAAGCCGGATTGATATTATTATTGAGCAGATTGAGAGCCAAATGACGCGCAACGTTGCACGCGGTGAAGGACTAGCGCCAATGTTAGAGCGTCGCTATGGGCTCAATCCAGCAGCGGGGAGCTATCGATGATCTCATGGCCGCAAACTCTGCCTTTGCCGACGATTGAGGGCTATAGTATTCAGCCGTCTGATGCTATTTTACGCACGGAGATGGAAGCGGGGCCAGCGAGGCAGCGACGCCGTTTTACGCAAGTGCCAAGCCGTGTTTTGGTGCGTTGGATTATGCGTCGTGACCAATTTGCTCTGTTTGAAGCTTGGTATCACTGGAAAGCCAAGGAAGGCGGTGCATGGTTTGAAATAGAGCTTTTGGGTGGGCTCGGGCTTTTGATGCAAGAAGCACGCTTTACGCAGCAATTTCAAGCGCAATTACTTGCCGGAACCTTATGGGAAATTCGCTGCGAACTCGAAATTCGTGAACGCCCCGTGTTTGATGAAGGTATATTGGATTTATTGCTCATTGAAGATGCGCAGGGGCTGATAACAAGCGGCGATCAATTACACCTTCTCGTGCATCAAACGCTACCGCAACGCTTAGGATATATTTAGGCTAAAGGTTCTGTCAAGACGATATGTTGCTCTAACCATAATTTGAGCGCATTAAAATTAAATTGGTTCGTCTGGTAAAGTTTGGTGATAAAATCAAAGGTCTGGTCGGGATCGTCGGCAAGATAAGCGCCATTTATAACTAAAAATGTATGCATAACGGCGAAAGCAACCCTTTTATTGCCATCAATGAAGGGGTGATTTTGCGAAAGGCTTTCCCACAAAGCCGCCGCTTCTTCTACAAGACTGGTATAATATTTTAATTGCGGGCGATATAAGGCCGTTTCTAGCGCGCCAAGATCTCTTACCCCTAAAGTGCTGCCATAGCGCTTGATTTGATCTTCATGAATAGCAAGCGCTTCGACCAGAGTGATGTAAGTGATCATTTAGCCAGCTTTTGATAGAGTTCAGCATATTTGTCGTGGCTTTTATTGTAAGCAGACATGATGTGCGCGCGGGGCCGCTCATATTTACGCTTTTCAAGAAGATCGCGCAAAGCCTCATCAACAAGCGCTTGGATTTGTTTGCCTTCTTGTTCAGCAAGGCTGTAAAGATGGTTTAAAATTTCACTATCGACTTGGGTTGCAAATTTTTTTCGCAATTGAGCCATGGCGCGCCTTTTTACATGAAGTGGTTTATTCTCTACACATTATCATGATGTATCATGATATGTCAAGAAATTAGCGCAATGTGCTTGTTTTACAAGTTTTTTTTAAGCTGAAAGGAGGCATTTATGAATTTGCAAGAGCGCTTGGAGGAAGCGATTGCGCGCGTCCAAGTGGATAGTAAAATTCTGCATAAAGTGGTTCATGGCGATGATCAAACAAGCGTCCCCACTGAAGGCGGTACTGTTAAGACGGTCGCTAAAACCCTTAAAGAGCTCGAGGAACATATCGAAAGTGAACTTGATGATCTGGGCGCGACAACAGATCAAATCCGCCAAGCTTTAACGCAAGCGCAAGCTTACCGCGATGAAGCGCAAACATCTGCACAATCCGCGAGTGATGCGGCTCATGCGCTGCATTTACCAAGCGATATTCGGGGCCAAGCGGGAAAACTTCTGGCGGTCAAGCAAAGCGAAGATGGCTTTGAGGTAATTGAGTCAGTTGGCGTATTTTATGGTTTACGTGCTGACGGCTCAAAGCTTACCGCTATTAC
>NZ_HE997981.1:14404-19433 GCF_000312585.1 Bartonella queenslandensis AUST/NH15 | reverse complement strand
GTTATAATAAATTTGGCAATCTGGGCCTTGGGCATGTGCAAATAGCAAATAATAGCTTCCAAAAAGTCATAGGCATATCTGGTAAAATTATTGACTGGAACGTCTATGGTTCAGGCATGAGTAACTGGGGGATTGGTGTCTTATATGAGGATGGGCGGGTTGATGCTTGCGGCTATAATTCATCCTATGGGGAAACCGGCACGCAAGCGGGTAATTTGCATGATGTTTTGAAATTAACCAATGTTCATTTCTAGGAGGCAAGAATGAATGTAAAATCCTATTTATGTGCGCGTGCGCCGCATTTTGCTGAAAGCGCCATTGCACCTATTCATCTGGCTGATTTTGATGAGCGTCGTTATTATGCCTTTGCTCCAGAGCTGACGCCGCCAGCGGGCGGTAGAACTGTCAGCGAAGAGGAGCTGACAGGGGTTCTTGCAAATAGTCAACTTATTCGCCAGATCAAACAAGAGACTGAGCGGCATATTTTAGCCCTTGCGCCATTATGGAAGCAGCAAAACGCCCTCGCTGATATTTACTCTCTGCGTGAGCGCTCAGACCTTGATGAGGCAGAGCAAGCAAAGCTTATAGAAGCTCAAGCTTTGCTAGCAGAGATTGCGCGTTTGCGCTCTCGTTCCAATGAAATTGAAGCCTCTTTCTTGAGTGGGCTCGCGATTGATTATGAAACGGACAGAGTATGGAAGAAAGACCATGCCTGATCCCACATTAACGGCAGCACTAGCGGAGGCTTATGCTTCGAGCCCAAGCGATGTGGTTATTTTGCACACATTAGAGCTGCGCCACCCCGCATTTAAAGATGATGATGGCGCGCCAATAGGCGTGCGTTTGGTGCGCGATTATCAGGATTTATCGGCCAAGCTTGAGGCTAGCGCGCCCTTAAATGCCAATGAATATGTCCGGTTCATTGCGATGGGCTTTGATTTAGAACTGCCACCGGTTGACACAGCGCCTGTGCCAGAAATCACGGTCACGATTGATAATGTTAGCCGTGAGCTGATCAAGCATCTGGATGCTGCCGTTGAGAGCGCGGAAAAGATTGAGATCACCTATCGGCCTTATTTGAGCAATGATCTCTCAGGTCCGCAAATGGACCCGCCCATCACCTTAACTTTAACGCAGGTTGAGGCCGATGTCAGCCGCGTTGTTGGTCGCGCACGCATGCTTGATGTCGGCAATAAAAGCTTTCCCGCTGAAAATTACACGTCTAAGCGGTTCCCAAGCCTTACGCGCTAATTCTCTTAAAGGAAATATCATGAATGAATTGACCCCACAGCCCGATGGGCTGCATTGGGCGTTGCCCTATATTGGTTTGCCGTGGCAAGCGGGCGCAAAAGGCCCCGATAGTTTTGACTGCTGGGGCCTTCTTATTTGGGTGCAAAAGCATCATTTTGCTCGAGACTTGCCTGACATTCCCGTTTTTGATGATGATGTAAAGAAAATCGCTTTAACATTCCGCAATCATCCAGAACGCAAAAGGTGGAGGCGCGTCAATCGCCCCAAGCAAGGCGATGCGGTGCTGATGCGCCAATCCCGTCACCCCATTCATGTTGGCTTGTGGGTGAGCATCAGCCCAACGGAGCAAGGTGTTCTTCACTGTATTAAAGGCAGTGGCGTGGTTTTCCAAAATACCGCCAGCCTCAAACTTTCTGGCTGGCAAATTGAGGGCTTTTATCGACTTGCGCGCAAGCCCCGTAAGTCTGCTTCATAAAATTGCGAGGTTCTCATGTTTGCTTGCGTCCAGATGCTCCACAACCCCTTTATGCCGTCACGGGCGCGTGAGATCTTCCCTGTTGACCAGCCGATGACTATTCGCGTCTGGCTTAATAAAGTTGGTATTGATGAGTTTGTACGGCCAACGCTCTGCTTGTTTAATGGCAAAGCGGTTTTACGCGAACACTGGCATAAAATGACGATTGGCTTTGCGGATATTGTCACTTTTATTACACTTCCCCAAGGCAGAGAAGGTGGTGGCGGCAAGATCCTACGTTCTGTCTTAGGGCTGGCTTTAATGATTGCTGCGCCTTATGCGGGTGCGGCACTCGCGGGCGCTATGGGGATTACCGGCGCGACAGGTATTGCCCTAATGACAGCTGGCGTAACTTTGGCAGGCGGTGCTTTGCTCAACGTGTTGGTGCCGCCACCATCTCCCTCGACAAGCTTGAATAATGGCTTTGGCAATATTCCCAATGCCAGTCCAACTTATTCCTTACAAGCCCAAGGCAATCAGGCGCGCATCAGCCAGCCTATACCTGTCATCTATGGCCGACATATTATTTATCCCGACTTGGCTGCAACACCCTACGTGCTTTACAAAAATAATGAGCAATATTTGCATCAATTACACTGCATTGGGCAAGGTGAATATGATCTTGAGCAGATCCGTATTGAAGATACGCCAATTCGCTCGTTTGAAGAAATCAAGTATGAAATTATCCCGCCCGGCAAAGCCGTCACTCTGTTTGACACCGATGTCGTCACCGCACCAGAAGTTGCTGGTCAAGAATTGCTCAGCACAAGTGACGGCGGTGATTGGATCGGGCCTTTTGTCGCCAATCCTGCGCAAACCAAATGCCATCAGATCAGCATCGATATTATCCTGCCGCGGGGGCTTTATTATGCAAATGATAGCGGGAATTTAAGCGCTTATACGATTAAGTGGCAAATTGAAGCGCGCAAGATCGATGATCAGGGCGCGGCCATAGGGCCATGGCAAAGGCTTGGCAATGCAAGCGTGACAAAAGCCACAACCACACCGCAGCGCCTCACTTATGATTATAAGGTCGAACCGGGGCGCTATGAAGTGCGTGCAATACGTACGGATTCAAAAGACACATCGACGCGCACTGGCCATGAATTACGTTGGGCTGGCTTAAAAGCTGTGCTGGACGGGACGCCTGATTTTGGTGATGTCACCTTACTTGCCATGAAGATGCGCGCGACGGATAATTTATCGCAACGCGCCTCAAGGATGATCAACTGCATTGTAACGCGCAAATTGCCTATTTGGGATGAGGCGACAGGTTGGTCCGCGCCGCAAAAAACGCGCTCTATTGCATGGGCGCTGGCGGATATTGCACGCAGCCCCTATGGCGGCAAATTGAAAGATAGCCGCATTGATCTGGAACAGTTAAAAATACTTGATGATGTTTGGCATGCGCGCGGTGATACTTTTGATGCGGTTTTCGATCAAACGGTGACAGTGTGGGAGGCATTAAGCCGCACCGCCCGATGTGGCCGCGCGGTGAGCTTTATGCAAGGCGGCTGCGTGCGTTTTGTGCGTGATGAGCAGCGAGTCTTGCCCGTGGCTTTATTTAGCCCGCGCAATATTGTCAAAAACAGCCTTAAAATCCAATATCTCTTGGCCAGTGATGATACCGCCGATAGTGTTACTGTGGAATATTTTTCCAACCAAACATGGAAAGTGGCAGAAGAAACGGTAAGCTTGTCGGATCATCCTCATGATCAACCAGCGCGGGTGCGCTTGTTTGGCTGCACTGAAAAACAGCAAGCCATTCGCGAGGGTAAATATATGGCTGCGGCCAATCGCTACCGGCGGCGCTTGGTGAGTTTCCAAACCGAGCTTGAGGGCCTTATTCCCACCTATGGGGATTTGATTGCCATTACCCATGATATGCCAAGTTGGGGGCAAGGCGGCGAAATCATTGCGGTTGACGGCACTGTTTTAACTTTATCGGAGCCACTGACTTGGGATAGTCAGCTTGGTAATCATTTTATCAGCCTGCGCAAATATGATGGCAGTGTTTCGGGGCCGTGGCGTATAGCGTCCGGCAATGCCCCCAATCAAGTGGTTTTACAAGAAAAGCTCGATTTTGAGCCCTATACGGGCGAGAGCTGTGAGCGCACCCATATTGCTTTTGGTGCGGGGGAAAAATGGAGCACGCTTGCACGCGTGACCGCTGTGCGCCCGCGCGGTGATTTGGTTGAAATCAGCGCTGTGGTTGAAAACCAGCGCGTCCATAGCGCCGACCAATAATTTAAAAACATGGAGAATAATTATGAGTGCTGATAACCATCAGCGGCAGCGCGATATGGTGTGTCTGCCGCGCACAGAATTTGAATCTTTGCTTGAAAGTGCCGCTTGTCGTGGCGCACGAAAAGCGCTGTTAGAAGTGGGTCTGGCTGATATGGAGGCGGCGAATGATATTCGCACTCTGCGCGATTTGGCTGGCTCGATCAAAACCATGCAACGTACTTTTCTGCAAACTATCGTGCGCTGGCTAACGATCGGCGCTCTGGCGCTCTTAGTGGCCGGTATTGCCGCTAAACTTGGCCTTTTTACCCCCAAATAGAGGAGAATATTATGCTGACATTATTGGGCAGCCTTTTAGGCTTTTTATCTTCTGCTTTCCCTGATTTGCTTAAAATATGGCGCGACAAGGAAGATCGCAAACATGAATTGGCTATTTTACAATTGCAAATGGAACAACAACGGCAAGGTCATAACCAACGTCTGCAAGAAATAGAAGTACAAGCAGATATGAATGAGACCCGAGCGCTTTATGCCTATGCCAATAGGCCCAGCGGCGTGAAATGGGTCGAGGCCTTATGTGCGTCTGTGCGCCCGCTTATTACTTATGCGTTTTTTATTCTGTTTGCGAGCGTCAAAATAGCCGTGCTGTTCAGATTACTAAACTATGGCCATGATTTTACAACGGGGCTGATTACGGTGTGGGACGGTGAAACACAAGCCTTATTTGCGGCGGTGATGTCGTTCTGGTTTGGTCAGCGGGCCTTGGCAAAAATGCGACTAAAATACTGAAAAATATAAGCTTATTGACTTGATAAGTGCGTGAAAGGAAGCATACCTGTAATCGTAAAAACCATTAAAAAACAAGGAGTTAAACAATGGCTAAACGATTTAAAAAAAGCAAAAGATTTGCAATTGTAGAAATTATCGATGTTAAAAATGAAAACTGCACCGCGCTTGAAAGAGAGAATTTACTGGATAGTTTTGAATACACGATGCGTTCCATGGCAACCACGCTAGCAA
>NZ_HE997981.1:10905-14188 GCF_000312585.1 Bartonella queenslandensis AUST/NH15 | reverse complement strand
GCGCTTGAGAGTGACGGGCGCATTAGTCAACCAATATAACGCTTAATTTAGGCAGGCGTTGCGCCCGCCTGGGCAATTCTGGGCCTAAACAAGCCCACTGATTATTGTAACCCAAGGGAAACATATCATGCGGCATATTACGCAAAATGGACTAAACTTAATCAAACGGTTTGAGGGTTTCTCTCCAACCGTTTATTTTTGCCCGGCTGGCTATCCGACAATTGGCTATGGCCATGTCGTCAAAGACAATGAGGACTTTTCAGTGGGCATTGATGAGGCACGCGCCATTGAGCTTTTACGCCAAGATGCCATCATTGCAGAGCTCGCAGTCTTGCGGCTGATCAACGTGCCTTTGACGTCTAATCAGTTTGATGCGCTGGTCTCCTTTACGTATAATTTGGGCGGCGGCGCATTGCAAAGCTCAACGCTACGGCGCAAAGTCAACCGTGGCGAACATAATGAAGCCCCCGAACAATTTTTACGCTGGGTCTTTGCCGGCGGGCGCAAACTTAAAGGCCTCATCCTCCGTCGACAAGCAGAGGCAAACTTATATCAACAAGTGGGGCTGTCGGTTTTATAGCGATTGACCAAGCCCATAAAGCTTTTATTGGCAGCGATAGCATCATGCGGAATAAGGACATAGTGCCATGGTTTCCCATTATTGTCTTCGGCATGCTGCGTGGCGTGTTCACACCAACGTATCGCTGCTTTTTGTTTTGCCAAAACGGCGTCACCTTGCATTTGCGAGGCCATTTTTATTTCACATAGATATTTCGCATTAATGGTTTCAACAACAAAATCTGGCTCATAAGCGAGACCGTTTTTATATTCAATACGGAAAAAGCCGGGCGCTGGTTTCATCCAGCGTAAAACTTGCTCATCATCTTCTAGAGTTTGAGCAAATCTGAGCTCGCCATCAACGGAATCAAATTTTTGCAACGGATAACAGCATTTTTGAAAGCCGCCAAAAACAATCTTTTTTACATCGCTTTTAACCGTAGGAATGACTCTAAAATCTTGCGGCTCTGCACCTTCCGTCATAGTATAATTAAGTGGCTTTAGTATTGTAAAGCCCCGAGTAACGTTAACTTGATAATCTGTAGGTGTTTCCCAATAATGATCCTCAAGTTGTGTGATAATAAATTCGGTTATGCTTTTTTGGTTATGGATGAGGACATTTTCGACATCTTTTTCGTCCGACAAATAGGATTTGAACCGCCCGACAATCTGTTCTGCTAGCTTGTTGAGTAATACACAATGCTCGTCATAATCAACAAGATTATGGTCTATCAAACCGCGAATAATATAGTTTTCAAGCCGTTCTTCTCTATCATACCCACCATCAAAAGAGAGCAAGCTACTGTTGTTTGTGCGAAGCTGGCGGATCAACATTTCATCGCTGACCGGCTGGTAGTTAAGTCTTTCTAAGCCTTCTAGATTAAAATCGCGAAAGCCATAGGTCGTGTCACGCGATGGGATGAGAACAATATTTGGGATGTCGATTATGAATTCGACAATATTTTTCGTAACCGTTTCCACAACCTCTTTAACCACGGCGCTCGTTTCATCGGGCTCTAAATTTAGTGATGCTTGCGCTGGTTTGATCTTTTCAGAAATTTCTTTGATAATTTGCGATTGAATTTCAGGGGCTGATAATTCACGGGAAGTGTTTAAATGCTCATAGCGATTGACAACGCTTATTGCCATTTGTGCAATTTGTCGGTGTTGCGGTGTATTAAAAATGGTTTGTGGTGCCGTGGTTGGCTGACAAGGATAATCATTTTCAGTCGCAGCAGAACCAACCAAAGAGCTTGAAGCGAATGATGGAACAGTGATAATTTGAGATTTCTCACGAGGAACATCGCCACCATCACCAATTTCAATCTGTTTCTTGATGATTGAATTTGGATCATTAGCCTTATCGACAATTTCTTGGAATCTGTCATGGGCTATAATCGTCAGGCGATCAATTGCTTCAACACCGGTTCGGTGACCGTATGGCAAGCGCAAACCACGCCCAATCGTTTGCTCGGTTAAAATCTCAGAAGCTGAAGCACGCAGCGGAACAATTGTATAAAGATTGGTGACGTCCCACCCTTCTTTCAGCTTGTTCACGTGAATAACGATTTCTGTCGGCTCATCGGGGTCTTCTACAGACATAAGGCGTTGAATATTCTCATCTTCTTCAGCGCCAGATTGCTTTGAATGTACCTCCGCGACCTTGCCTTTGTAGCGCCCTTTAAAGAAACTATCAGATTCCAAAAACGCACGTAATTGGCGAGCATGCTCGGTATCTTGCGCCACGACCAATATAAAAGGCTTTACAAGTTTTTGATCATATTGGCGCGCATAAACGTCCAATTCAACTTTCACATGCTCATGATGGTGGATACCATCTTCTAGTTTTATGCGCTCTAATTCATCTGCGGTATAATTTTTAGGATCAAAATCTTTTCGGGTCGCAACGTCGGGCTCTTTAACAAAACCATCATTCATGGCCTGCGCTAGAGAATATCCATAAATAATGTTTTTAAAATCAACTGATTTGGCCCCTGTTGTTTTCGGTGTTGCCGTTAGTTCAATACCAAGAATAGGCTTAAGCTCATTAATGGCAGTTGCGCCCGCACTTGCGCGATAGCGGTGCGCCTCATCCATTAGGAGGACAAGATCAGGTAAATTGGCAAGGTAATTAAAATAGCTCTCTCCAATTGTCTCTTGTAAGCGCTTAATACGCGGTGCGCTTGATTTTGCTGCGCCTTTTTTATTTTCGGTTGCATTAATCTTTGAGATGTTAAAGATATTAATAAAAGGCGTGTCGCTATCATCAAAAAGCCGGACTTGGCCACGGAAATTTGCCGTATCAGTGCGCACCCCTTTACCATCATCATAATCCTCCCCTGTGATAATAGCGGGGGGGTTAGTTATAAATTCGTGGATACCCTTAAAGACATATTTAGGACTGCTAGGGGTGAAATCTTGTTTAAGCTTTTCATAAATCGTTAGATTAGGCGCAAGCACAAAAAAATGGCGGCTACGGCCTGTTAAGTAAAGATAGCTGATAAAAGCACCCATGAGCCGCGTTTTACCAACCCCGGTGGCAAGAGCAAAACAGAAGGACGGAAAATCACGCTCAAAATCCTGCACAGAAGGGTAAAGGGCTTGGATGGTTTTGAGATTATGGCAAAAATCGCATTCTTTTGACAGTTCAATATCCTCGAGCACATTTGCCAAGATTTCAAGAGATTCCGCCTGTGGCTGGCGCAATGATAAACGTGATGTTATT
>NZ_HE997981.1:9205-10592 GCF_000312585.1 Bartonella queenslandensis AUST/NH15 | reverse complement strand
AAAAGCATCTGCTTTAGCGTTAAAAGCCTTGCAGCAAATAAGTAGCGTGCGGTTGGGGCCAACTTCTTCACTGATCGCGCGCAATTGCTCATGCGTGAGCGCGTTGGTTGTGACATAGATGAAATCTGTTTCCGTGGAGTATCCCTGCATCCAATAGTGGCTTTCATCTGGTGCGTAGGTAAAGCCCATATGTTTGCACATGGCTTCAGCGAGCATGGCGGCATTATATTCCTTGCTGATGACCCAATTGCCCCATTGGTCTTTTTCCAGCATAGAAGGCGCTAGGCGATAATAGCGGAACCCACCGCCACCTTGCCAATTCACTGCTTTGGATATACCGCCTTGATCTGTGCCATCGATGACTTTTTGCAAACGTGGAATGATGTGGGTATGGCATTGTTCTCTTAGCTCAACCATAATCCATTTGCGACCTAATTTATGAGCGACTGCACCAGTAGTACCAGAACCGCTAAAGGAATCTAACACTAAATCCCCAGGGTCCGAGCACATTGTTAAAATTCGTTTTATCAGTTTTTCGGGTTTTTTACCGTTTTTAAATTCAATGCCGCCCTCATTATCTAGTCCAGTAGTTTTGATGTCGCTCCAAAAATCTCCGGGGTGGACAGTGAGATACTGGTCTGCGAATAAGAGTTTACAGCGTGGCAATTCAGTCTCATGATTAAAGTTTCCTTTAATAAGGTACATTTTATTTCTTGGCGTAGTTATAGAAAACGCTGGTGTACCGCTTTTACAGCTAAGCTTTTTCTCAATCGCGATATGCTTAGCGCCGCCTGTTAAGGTCGCAAACTGGACTAGCCTCCATGCATTTTCGTATAGCCAGTCTGTATCTGGCTTTTTTCCTGTTTCTTTTTTACAAATGTCTGCCATATTTTCAAAAGAAATATTAGAGAGTACATGATCTATTTTTTCAAGATCCCCCTGCGACCTATACTCGTCTTCCATTACTTTTTTAATAAACTCTAAATCTTCTTTTGAAGCGCCGTGAATGTACGTCTTGTATTCGTAGTCCCAATTTTCTTTGGGTATTTTCTCAACTTTTAAATTTTTTATTCCTGATTTGCCTGCTAATATGATATACTCTTTTAGCTTTGCTAAGCCGCCGCTCCTATTAACAGAGGCCATTTTGACTCCTGTCGCTTCACTCATTTTAACGCATATTGTTTTCAGCTTAGATTCACCAAATAGTTCACACATTAAGACATATAGGCGCGCATATTGGTTATCATCGATCTGGATTGCTAAATAACCATCCTCTTTGAGCAATGGCCATAAAAGCTCTAACCGGTCGCGCATAAGCGATAGCCACGTCGAGTGCTCTAGGCCGTCATCATAATGCTCAAAAGCGTTGCCGGTATTATAAGGCGGG
>NZ_HE997981.1:0-8613 GCF_000312585.1 Bartonella queenslandensis AUST/NH15 | reverse complement strand
GTCATCGAGAAATTCGTCTAATTTTTCATCCACTTTCTTGCGTGTTTCAAAATAATCCATTGTCAGTTTATCACGCTCTTTTTCAAGCTTTTTAACTTGGCGTTGCGCGGTAACTTTTTCTGCTAATATTTTCAGAGACCTCGCTTGTTTCTTTTCTTCTTTGATTTCTTTTTCTAGCTGCTTAATTTTTAGATTTAACGCTTCTTTGGAATCTTCTGCCCAGCGCTCTAGCTTTTCGTGCTCTTCATTAAAATATCGCTCATTGAGGCGCTGCGCCTCTTCAAAGCATGATTGGGTAAGCGTTTGCTCTATTTGGGAAATTTGCTCTATCAGGAAAGGCTCAATATGAACATTACCGTTGCATGTTGCAGGGATTAGCATAAGCCGCTCACATTGTTTTTGATCAAGGTTTGAGCCATCATCAGCGATCACGCTAAAGACTAATTTCTCTGCATTATCAAGAGAATCAAACTTTAATTTCGAAAGCCTCAACCAGCCAGATTTTCCGCGTATTTGTTCTAAATCAGCCAAATTCATACCATAGTGCTCATAGTGGAATGTCAGCTCAGCTGCAAGAGGCTTGTTTTCACGTGTTTGCTCAATGAGTGGCGCTATGGGATCATGCTCGACCTTTAAAAACTGGCCATCTTCCTGTGCGGCTTGCTTCCAATGATAATAATAATGTTGGCCCTTATGAATGAATTTATCGGCAAAGTGCTCGGCTTGTGGGAGCATGATTTGACAAAAAGTTCTGATTTTGCGACCACGCTCGTCTAAAGCCCCTTTTATCTGCTCTTTACGAGATTTTAAGCGCGCGACCACTTCTTCATCAAAATGCTCAAGCAGTTTTTTACGCGTATCTTGCGCTTTTTGCGTCAAATGGGCATCAAGCTCTTGTTGAAGTTTTTCAAACTCTGCTTCAATTTCATCTGCATGGCGGCATTTTTGATAAATTGCCAAAATCGACTCTCGATAGAGATATCTGACTCGACCGCCCCTAAAATTTCATCGCTGGCCCCAAAAACGCCTTCAAAGAGCTTAAATTTTTGATCAAGCAGGTTAAAAACAAGCTGGTCGGCTTTATTCGATTTATTGAGAAAATTAACAACCACAACATCGCACTTTTGCCCATAGCGATGCACGCGGCCAATCCGTTGTTCAATCCGTTGCGGATTCCACGGTAGGTCATAATTAATAAGCAGTGAGCAAAATTGCAGATTGACGCCCTCGCTGCCAGATTCTGTTGAAATGAGAATGGGGGCTTGATCTTTAAACGCCTCTACAATCGCCGCTTTCATGTCAGCTGTTTTAGAACCGGATATTTTGCTGCCGCCAGCGTGTTTTTGGCACCAGTCCTGATAAATTTTAACCGTTTCAGGCTCTGCATTGGTGCCATTGAGTAAAACAATTTGGCCTTTATATCCATTTTGTTCCAAAAGTGTTTTTAAATATTTTTGCGTACGACAAGACTCTGTGAAAATAACCGCCTTACGCTTTCCTCCAAGCGCCTGTACTTGTTCAAACGCTTTTTCCAAAACGGTTAGTAGAGCTTCTCCCTTGGCATTTTTTTCGATATTTCCGGCAATGATACGAAAGCCTTTGAGCTCTTCAATTTCTGCGGCCAGCGGCGTGAGATTGGGCGTTAGTGGCGTTATTTCATCGCTAGAGTCGGGGAAAAGCTCTATAACGTTTAAATTTTCGTCACCATAGCTCTCTTCATTTTGGCTGCTTTGAATGTCAACGTTTGAAAAGGATTCAAAAAGTTCTACGACATTTTCATAATCGTCAAGGCTATTGGCATCTATCTGCGCTTTTGTCTCAAGTCTTTTGATTATTTTCTCAAGCGTACCACTGATGGCAAAGGATGAAGAGGCAAGGATTTTGCGGATAACAAGGGTTGTTAGGTGGGCGCTTTTGGGGCGTATGGCAAATAAATCCTCTCGCTGCAAAAAGGCAGATAATTTGTCGTAAAGCTCTTTTTCAGCGTCAAATGGATAGAACTCTTGGACGAGAGAATGCCGCTTGGTAAAATTAATGTCACCATCTAATTGCACTTGGCGCCTTAAGGTCCTGTGACAGATTTTAGAAAGGCGATACTGTAGGTCTTCAAGATTTTGCGCAGTAAGGTGAGCGCCAACGTAGTTCATTTTAAAGACATGAACATTGCCGAAGAAATGTGGATCGATAACAGAAATCAAACCATAGAGCTCAAGGAGTGAATTTTGCAAGGGTGTTGCCGACAGCAGAATTTTCTTGCGGCCTTCTAAGGCCTCTTGCAGAGTTTTGGCTATTTTTGCACCCTCGTCCTTCCAGATATTACGCAATTTATGCGCCTCATCAAAAATAACCAAATCCCACTGGACACTTTTAAGATCACTAGCTTTACTCGAAGCAAATTCATAAGAACAAATAACCACACGCTCATCTTGGTTAAATGGATTAGCGATGCCTTCTTTTTTATCAGCCTTATAAGAGACGCTTTCTAGCACATAAGAGGGAAGATTAAATTTTTCCAAAAGTTCTTGAGACCACTGGCTTCTAAGCATGGCTGGAACGATAAGAAGGATTTTGCGTCGTCTTTCAGCCCATTTTTGAGCGATAACTAAGCTTGCTTCGATGGTTTTGCCTAAACCGACTTCATCCGCTAATAACACGCCGTGCGATAAGGGTGAACTTAGCGCAAACAAAGCCGCTTCTACCTGATGAGGGTTCATGTCAACTTTTGCTGAGGCTAGAGATTTTGAAATATTATCTTCTGCAGAGCCTACAATCGTTAAAGCATGAGCTAAGTAAGTTGCTTGATGCTCGGTGTAGCTCTCTCTCTTGGCTGGCTCGTGCTCTTTTTCTTGCTTCATTTTGCTCCCATGATTTGTTGTTTTGGCATTGATTGTTTTTATCTATTGACAGATAGCCGGCCTTAAAGAGAATCCTTTGCCTCATTCACCAATGCTATTCATAGGATATTTGCGTTAAAATGTTAAGGGTCTAAAGCTTTGTGCACGGGATACATCGCACAACAATATATTATAGTTTATATAACGAAAAAGATTTTTATATAGCGTTATGTATTAGGATTAAAATATTTTACTTTTGGGTACAAGGAACCTATTTTAAATTAAAACTGTATATTAAAATATAGACCTGACCTCTTTGAAAACTTAGATAGCCTCAGTAACAAAGAGGTCTCTATTAAAAAATAAAGCAAACCTTACTGCCGAAAATTGACAACGGCTTGTAATTTATAAAGCGAGTAAAAGTTAATCGTTTCCTTTTGAATCCTCTATTCAGGCTTGAGTATCCAATTTATACCTAACTGATTTAGTGCATACGGGATAGGCATGCCTACCATATTCGCCTCTTTGTTAAGAGAGTTTATGATAAATACATGGTAAGAAATATACTTAACGGATTCAATTATTTTTTCCAAATTTTCCTGCAATTCTTTGAGTTTTTCTATATCATAAGGCGTCGCGTCTAACTCTAGGTTAACATTATTACCTGGTGTAGATTTTTCAGATTGTGTACCCTTTGTCGGGATTTGAGCGTTTTTTTGTCTTCGTTAAAAAATGCTATGCAGACCTTGCCGTCTTTTTTTGAAGGCGGTACCCATTTTCCGTGGGCAAAAACTATTGCGCAAGTGTATATAAGGCTCTAGATAATTTAATAGAGTTTCCATAGCATTGTTAAGATCTACTCTAGGATTTTCAAGTCGGCTGTCTTGATAAGTTTTATAAACCATTTGTAGTTTTTTTACTAATTTAGAAAAACTTTCTGTTATATTAGCAGCAAAGTTACGTGTAAAATTTTCATCTTTGTCTTTTTTATTAATCTCTGCGCTGCTTAGAGCATAAGCGTTTAACAAAGAAACATTGTACGCTATTACATACTCAAGAGAAGCAAATAGCATTACACATTTCCCAAAACTCATTAAAAAATCACCATCAAGAAGATCCCTGTAGGTCTTTTCAAGATCATGATAATCAATCAAGATCATGATAATCAATGAACATGTGCGTTGTAGTGCGACCGTCGTCTTCGTACTTAGTACCAAATACGTCTGGATGCATTTTCTCAAAATCTGCCATCGTATCCTCTAATTGTTTTCTTTTTTATCCATTTTTCTCCTAAAATTTAATATTAGCCTATACTTCTGCAGCGACCCTCAGCATATTTTTTGACTTAATCGGTGCATATAAGCGGTAAAATTATGTATAATGATTGTCAACTATAGAATAGATGAGCTATAATATAATAATCTTATACTTGAAATATGCATATACAGTAATTCCTATGCAAAGATCTAGCGATGCCTTTTAAAGTACCGTACTTGCTTGTTGATGATAGATTTTACTACAAGGCATAGGAATTTCGATTATCGAGGCCTGTTGCAACATAAATTCGGTTTCCTATAGTCTTTCAATTTGTTAGTTATCTTGCTATCAAAATAAAAATAGAGAATTTAAGCTCAAAGGGGCTCAATACACCGCCATACCAACGCGTTTGGCCTTTTCGCTGGCGTGATGAAGTGACTCCAAGTCAAGATCAATGCCGGTCAATTACACCGCATCATGGCCGCTATAATCCAGATCCAATAAATCATCCATCACGCCGCACGGGATTGAAGCCAGGGTCCTCGCCTGCGGAAGCAGCTCAGCCAGCAAGGTCTGATAACGGTGGTAACGCTCGCGCGCCCGGCACAGTAACGAGCGATTCAGAAGCCAGTCTTCCAAAACATGTTCGGCAGGTTTTCCGACGGGATGTTGGAAAATATAAGACGTCCAGTAGCCATTGAGGCCGCGGTTATGCAGAAGGAAACGACCGAGCTCAAACTCCGTCAATTGATCGACCAGTTCAAGATTTCTCTCTAATGGAAGAATAAGCGAATTGCTATTTCGTAAACGCGCTTTTATTTCATCAGCTAACATTTTTGTTTCTGTCGAATAGGCCAATTTAGAATGCGTTTTATGCGAGGAGAAATTTCCCACACTCATCTCCATCATTAAATTATCCAACCAATATTTTCGAATCCCTGACGCACTATTGGCGAATTCAGGATGCCCGTTCGTTCCAAAGCTGTTAGCACATTCTTAACGATGGGGACGTCAGGCGTCACTTCAAAACCGCGATAAACCTTATTGATTGACTCCCGGCTTGCTTCATGATCGTGAGTAATCTTTGATAACAGCTCAATGTTAAACTGTTTCTCTGACTCAACATTCAAATACATCTTTACGAAATCAGCGATCTGCGCACCGATCATCGCTTGGTCATTTTCATCCAACCTCGCCCAGATATAGCCAAGTAATTCCAGAAAGAAACCATAGTGTCTGGACTCATCATTCATGTGGTCTTTAACGTAGTATTTAATTGATGGATGAACGCCGTCACTATTAAAGAACTCCACCAGTTCTCTCACCAGAGTCGTTTCAAAAATACAAACCGCAATGATCTCAAAAATGTCATGACAGCGCTCAGGTAAACGTTTCATCACCTCTGTAACGGCTATGTGAGCATCAGGGTCTGGATAGCTTAACGTACCGAGATCAGCATCATACTCCCTAAGCTGATTGATCATATGCCTGGCAATATAAACATGGTAAAACTCATCAATGATTACGGTATAGGCATTCAATTTAATCTGTTCATCGAATTTGACAGAGAGATCGCCATAAACAATCTTATAGCATGCTGAGTTAATAAGCTTAATCTCAATATTAACGATATCATTGAGATATTTAAACAGTGACTGCGTAAGTATTTTCGACTTTCTATCGCTGTCGATGCTGCTCATCAGGTCAGCCAAAAATATCGGTTGATTCTCTTCAGGAAAAAACGCGCCAGAAATAGTAAAGTCGATAAGTTTACCGGGGCGAGTTCTTATTGACGCGCGCTGTTCTCATTTATCAGTATAAGCGGCAGACAAACCACCCTTCGAAACCATAGTTTCACTTTGCATAGATAATCTCCAGGTAAAAAAATAGATAAAATTTAAAAGATTCGTACTGAAGCGGACAAATATAAATATTCATGCGGGGAGTTACGTAAAAACTATCATTTTATTCTTCAATTTTGCTTGGGTACGCCACAATACTTAATATAGCCAACACCACGACGACCCCTATCACACTCGCCATCACATAGCTCATTTCCTCAGTCCGCCCAATAAAGACGTAACTGGAGATCCCTGTGATAGCCACAACCAGCAGCGAGCGAATACTCATGATATAGGAGGCTGCCACACCGTAGATTTCCGGGTAGACGTTCATGGAACGTGCGAACAGCGTCGGATAGCAGATAGAAAAACCGAAGCAAAATAGGCTCATCAGCAAAGTGATCGCCCACGGCGTTGTCGCTGCCAGCAGAGAAAAAATGCTGATGATGGCTAATGCCATGCCGATTTTCTCAGCTCGCTGATCGCCACCAAACGCGGCGATAATACGGGCGGAAAAGAGGCTGGGTATTGAAAAAGACGCCACGATAATAAAAAGGTGAACGACAAATGCCGACAGCGGAAACGCAAAGGTTTCACGGTAAAGAAAAGCGCTGGAAGCGATGAATACCATATAAGCAGCAAAGAAAAGTGAAGGAATCAACGATAATCGCATGAATTGGAAACTCGCTGTCAGCCGGGCATAACTTCCCACAATGGCTTTGAGATCGAATGGCGTTTTTTCTTTCTTCGTTTCCGGCAGGAACAACAGCTCTAGCAGTACCGCCGCTGCAGTAATCACCGCGACAACCGCATAGTTTCCTCGCCACCCCCAATGTTCATTAATCCAACCACCGATGATCGGTGCTAACGACATGAAAATCGATATACAGGCGTTAACCAGGCCGATCATGCTGTACATAGCTGCCCCTCGATAACGGTCTGCGATGATTGCATAAGCGACTACCACCGGCGTGCAAGCGCCCAACCCCTGAATAAAACGGAACAACATCAAGAGATCAATTGAAGTGGTATAGGTACATCCCAAGGCACCCAATAGCATGATAGCCCCGCCGATCAACATGGTTTTGCGTCGGCCAATCGATTCTGAGAGTGGCCCGTAAATCAGCGCCCCAAACACAAATCCCAAGAAGTTATAGGTAATCGTACGCTGAATATGCCCTTCAGAGACACCGAAACTGGCGGCCATATCCGGAAAGCTGGGAACGGACATATCTACTTCAATACATCCTGCTAATAAGGAAATTACAAGGATAAAGGGCAGGGGCAGCCGCTCTCGTGTCAACATATTCATCCTCCCATAGAACATCGATCCGAACGTTAACAACTATAAGGAAAATACAATCATATGTAAATATCCATAATAAATAACAAATACTAAATGATCTTTGTGAGCTCTGCCGCATAGCAGCGGCAGGTTACCGGAACGTAGATTGGGTTAATATACAACGATAATTCATCCCGCCTGCCCCCGCTTACTGCAAAACCTTGTGACAAACTACATTGCCTAGGTGGTGGGTGGTCGTCTTTTGACGAAGAAGCCCGTCGTCGCTGGACTCAAATTTTTTCTTATAGCCATGGGCACCTTGCACAGAAGCAATCGCGACATACCCTGTGCCGCAATCTTGGCGGCAGCATCAGCATGGAATCGGCACTCTGAATCGCCCGACTATCGCCGCTTTCTATGCTCAGAATGCCGCCGCTGGTGATATCGGCTAGCTGGCAGCGTCGCCCCTCATATGGTAAAGCCGTTAGCGAATTGTTTGCCATAGAGGTGGTCAAGCGCTAAGCACTCGCCACGGTCATGCCATCGATAATGCCGAGACTACACTTGACAATGTTTTATTTAAGGCTGAGCTTTGGGATAGGATTAGGGACAGCCGGCGAATGAGCGGCAACCTTTGATTATTCACCGCATGCTGAAAGATAATTTTGAGGGCTTTATAAATAGTTCAAAATACGCCAAGCTCGCCAAAATGCTCAAACGATACGGCGTTACGTGATATTTTGCAATTGAAGGGACGAGGGATTTTGATTCAAAACCCAGGCGGTGGGCGTAGCACCAGCTATAGGTTATTATGCCGCGCATAGCCGTTTCCAATGAAGGCAAAGACCTATTAACCCTTTTTGAAGTACTGTACCGATTTGGTTTGTCAAAAACGCACTGCTATGCAAAGGAAACTCAATTGTCACCGTTTAATGCAATAGAAAATTCTTTATCGTTGTTTTTAAAGGTTTTTTTTAGCCGATTAGAACCAGCAGTATAGCAAATTTGGTGCTTTTGGGGGTCAATACACCGCCACAGCGCTTTTATAGTGCTATAAATTATTGATTCTATATGTCTTTTTTTAAGGTGCGGGATAAATAAATAAAGGTTCGGGAATAGAATTTTCCAATGTATCTCTCCAGAGCACTTCCCTTTTTCCCAACTTTCTCCAACAATTTTTTAAATTCTGCCGAATCCTGTTGTGAAAAATTCTCTAAAGTTTTAACAAACATGCCCATAACTTCACGCCCAAATGAATCAGAAGGTTTAATTGTAAAATTCTTACGACAAATATCAGCCTCTTTTCTTAAGAGAGAAGTCATATCTCGATCTAAGTCATAAAGCTCTATGATCTTGTCTTCCATTCCTACTAGAATGGATTTCTTGTCAATCTCAA
>NZ_HE997980.1 GCF_000312585.1 Bartonella queenslandensis AUST/NH15 | reverse complement strand
TCGGCTTTCTGTTTTGCCTCATTAGAACTCGTGAGGACCTGACCTACCGTTTGACCGGCCTGCGTAACTTCTGTACTTACTCTTTCTACTGCTTTGTGTGCTTCTTCGGCAACCTGCTGTGCTCCATTCGCACGCGCCATCGCTTTTTCTGCTTCTTGCCTTGCATTAACAACCTGTTCTAACGGCGCAAAGGTTTCATACGAATACAAAGATGCCGTCCCTAAAAGCTTGGGAACAACAACCGTATCTTGCGATGTCCCTTCTCTGATTTCCTCTTGTGTCGCTACAGGCAGAAAATATTCATGTGTATGATATGGTATCTTCATCTACTTTATTCCTTACATCATTCACAGGGCTTCATCTAATGAACACTCTTTCAAGTCTTCAAGCTCTTCTCTTAAAATCTCTAAGCGCTTCTCTAAATCTTTCACACGACCATCAAGCTCCGCTTTCAAAGATGTTTTCAGTAAATCAAAAACACCATGAAGCGGCGCATGCACAAAATAACCCCCTGAATACAAAACGACCCGTACTTGTGACGGGTCGCTAAGCTCTGATATGGCAAACGGTTTTAATGACATTTCAACTCCTCATGTCTTGATCCCATAAACGATACTCACATTAACGGGGCGCGTCTCAACACCACCAAAACTCTCTGCCATAAGGTGATGTTCATGATGCGCTCTGTCATGGACACCCTCTTTGATCGGCGTCGAATAATATAAAAAGTTTGCAAAGGGGCTCCGGATAAACCAAGGCAAACGAGGTGGTTTATCTTTTTCTGTGAACCAAAAGGGAGCCTCTACCTGTGGAATTCCTGCTATTTGGTCAAATTCTTGATTACACTTGTCAAAAGCATCCCCGTCTAAACCTAAACACTCTTCGTCTATAGCTCTCTTGCGCCTTCTCACGGGCGCTTCAGAAGAAGAAACATCCCGTCTTTTTCGAGAAGAACCGCCATCTGAAGAGGAAGGACCTATAAAATGTTCATGCGCTTTCAAAGAGCAGCCTTGTTGACTTGCAAAAGAACGCCAAGGGTCTAGATTGCGCTCGTAGTCCATACCTCGTAGAAACATTCCACGAAAATCCGGAACATTAAACGTCGTAGCACCATCCCCTTCTCCCCATGTTGTTCCTATCGCCTCAAACAAGGCTCTATAAGTTCTTCGCGAATAAGCATGCCCATCACACAATAACCAACCATCCGGCAAGCGTTCCATGCCAAAAGGACCGATTAAACCAGACGGTAAACGTTTTAAGGAAGAAACTTTTCCCCTTGTGGGATTGAGAATTTGCCAACCGGTTATATCTTCATCATAAATAACTCTATAAAGACAGCCATCTTGGATTTCTCCTCCCATTAAAGCTAATAAACCGGTGGCTGTTGCTTTATAAACGGGCTTGCCGGCTAAATCATTCAAAGCAATCTTTGTCGACCCAACATTCTTGCCCGTCGCTTTAAAACAAAGCGATATCCCATTCTTATACTCTAAAAATGTCGACGGACTTTGAAGACGTATCGCACTCGTCTTTTGCTTACCATCAATCATAACAATCCCTTCAACCACACCCCCCGTATCCCATAAATACTCACGTATCCTTTGCATCATAAAACGAGCACTGTTATTGACCGTGTTCGGTTGCTGTCCCTCTGACCAATTAATAAGATTATCGGCTCCACCATTCTCGGATGCCGTTAAAGACCAATCATAAATCGTCGACATCTTGTCCTCACGTCTTAATCGCAAACACAACACTCATATTCATCGGGCGTGTCTCAATTGCCCCAAAACTTGCCGATGAAACATCACGCATATGAAGGTGGGTATGAGGAAAGGCTAGCTTATGATGAATCCGTATATCCTCTGCTCTCACACCCAAACGTTCGGCTAGCTTCAGCCTTTGCTGTTCATTAAGCACATAACCCCAGATGATCATCATATGACCATGCCAACTCTCCTCCTCATTTTCAGCATTCAAAATCGTAAAGGATTGACCTCCATGATCATGCTTTCTCATAGCGTCATGCTGTAAAGTGCCTAGATAACGAAAACGGTCTATCTCGCGCTCATCATCAACTCCACGCAAAAAAACACCACGCAAATCGGGAACATGAAACTTGCTATAATCATCAATGCTTCCCCACCTGATCCCTATCGCTTTGTAAAGAGCACTATACTCACTGCGCAAATAAGCCTTACCATCACACAACAACCAGCCATCCGGTAAAACTTGCATCCCAAAAATTCCTATCGTCCCTGTAGGATAAACCGAGAGAACTGGTCCTTGTGGTAAAGAAACCGGCGTAGGATTTAAGACATGCCAAGCATCTTCCCTATAGACCAAGCTATAAATGCATCCCTGTTGAAATTCTCCTCCCGATAAAGGACCAATGCCTAATTCCGTCGCCTTATAAACGGGCTTGCCGGATAAATCATTCAAAGCAATGGTGGTCGCACCAACATTCTTAACCCTCGATTTAAAACAAAGCGATATCCCATTCTTATATTTCAAAAAATGCGATTGGCTTTGAAGTCTTATCAACGTTGTCTGATGTTCAGCATCAACCGTAAATGTGCTTTCAATCACACCACTCGTATCCGATAAATATTCTTTTACGCGTTGCATCATTCCACGGGCGCTATTATTCACGCTACTAGGACGCTGCCCCTCTGTCCAATCAATCAAATCATCACAATAGGCATTCTCAGAGGCATTGAAAGACCAATCATAAATCGTTGACATCTTAAACCTCACGTCTTAATCGCAAACAGGACAGAAACATTCACAGGGCGCGTCTCTCCTTCCCCAGTGCTTTCCAAAACAACTTCTTGATTCTCATCAACGGAATAGGGCGAGACAATGTAGCCGTCTAAATTCTCACGCTCTATACCCATAAAATTTGCTATAGCCCCTCCTCCAAACAAGCCTAGACGATAACCCAATACATCCGTCGTATTCCCATCCCAAAAGTTTTCATTGCTGGTAAAATGAGGCATCGAAAGAGTTTGACCTTCATGCTGGTGAGACTGGATTAAATCTGTCTGAATGCTTGCAAATCGACGATTGGGGTCTCGATGACTGCCACCATCAACACCCCGTAAAAACATCCCTCGTAAATCCGGAACATTAAACGTCGTTACACGATCCCCTACCCCCCAAACCGTTCCTATCGCTGAAAAGAGTCCTGCATAATGCGTCCGTGAATATGCCCTCCCATTGCACACAAGCCAATCCTCTGGAACATCACGCATACCAAACGTGCCTATAAAACCAGTAGGGTAAAGGCTCTTTTCTTCTTCTATGGGGATAGAGGTAGGATTAACAAGATGCCAACTATCTCCACGAGACACCAATGTATAAATACAACCTTCTTGGATTTCGCCTCCAACTAAAGGACTGACACCCAATTCTGTTGCTTTATAAACAGGCTTGCCATTTAAAGCATTAAGCAAAACCGTGCTCGCACCAACATTCCTGTCCGTCGCCATAAAGCGCAAAATGATACCACTCTTATACTCTAAAAACTGTGAGCTGCTTTCAAGCCTTATCGTGCTCGTTTGTTGAACATGATCATTGGTAACAATCCCTTCAATTACACCACCTATATCGGATAAATACTCACGCATCCTTTGCATCATCACACGGGCGCTGTTATTGACCGTGTTCGGTTGCTGCCCCTCTGACCAATTAATCAAATCATCCGCGCGTGTGTTATCCGCCGCTCTAAGCGACCAATCATAAATCGTTGACATAGTCGTGAATCCTAAACTCCGTAAAACGCGCGCATAAATTGCGTCATCAAAGGATTATCATCTTCATCACTCTCTTCTTCTTCCGAAGCTTCTTCTTGTGATGCCAATAATGCCCGTAAAACATCGAGCAAGTTGTCTCTATTGCCAAAACTTCCCTGTGCTATAGGATTTGTTCTATAAGGCTTCCCCCCATACATCTGTAAAACACGGTTGACAAAATCACTTGCGCGCATGCTACTGTTGCCACTATTCAAACCAACTGCATTGCTGCCAACGAGTTGTGCGGCATTGGCATGGGGATTTTGTAAAAGACGGGCGGCTCCTCCTGCCCCTTGTTGATGAGCCAAATATAATTCCGCCTCCGTGGGCGCTCTGCCCAAAACGCGGCTTAAGTGATTGCGATTATCACGCGTTAATCTGCCCATAGCATCAGACGCTTGCACCGGGTCAAAACGGTCTTGCAAGCCATATTGCTTGGCTGTGCTGTCTATAAATTGATACAACCCACCCGCTGAAGAACGTGGATTCCTTGCATTCGGATTGCCGCCACTTTCCACTTGTGCAACACGGTATAAATAGTTCTCAGGCAATCCATAACGCATGGCTGCTTGACGGATCGCTTGATCTACTGAAGGATTATAGCTATTCATAGAAGCGACTCCTTACAAATCTGCCCACTTGCCCCGCCAATGCCGAAGAAATAAGGTGTGCTACCTTCTCACTAAAAATTCCCCTTTTATGCCATTTTATGAACCTTTGTAATATTTGAGTAACTTCCTGCTGGCTCATACCGTTAACGCCAAAAGTTGCTAACTTCGCTATATCACGTTCAAGTATTTGCCTTTCTTTTTGAGGCAATTTCCTAATCGTATCAGATAAAATATTTTGTGTAATTTTTGCCCCTGCACGTGCTGCACTAACTTTTCCGTACGGCATATTAACACCTGTTAAAGAAGAAACTTCAGGCGTCCCTTGAAACGGTTTTAGTGCTCTTGCCGCCGCGTCTTCATAAAACTTTTCAGCATCTGCAGCCTTTTTAAATGTCCTAAACTTTTTAAGTCCCATAACCCTGCGAAGGTTTTTAGATACGCCCTCTGCCTCTAAAGTACTCGAAAGTTTATTAATAGGACTATTACGTCTTAATATGCTATCAACATAGTCTCTCACTCCTACGTT
>NZ_HE997979.1:143462-144292 GCF_000312585.1 Bartonella queenslandensis AUST/NH15 | reverse complement strand
TATAAACAATCCCAAGCCTATCCGTCGTTTTCTTAAATGCCTTGGAAAAGAAATCCTCATAGAGTTTGATAATAAGGTTCTGTCTTGCTTGCGGTTCGGTAATCCCAGAAGCACGGAATTTTACACTGTTATAAAACCCTTGTAATTCTAAAGACTTCTGCTTGATATCGGTTTTATCCAACTCAGCTAAAATTCTTTCCATCGCTTGTGAGATGGCATTGTTTTGTACAAATTCATTGCCTCCAAACAAAGCTTCAAACACGGGACGCGTGACAAGATGTTGTCCTAACATCTCAAGCGCTTCCTCTTGCGTCAGACTGTCATTTAAATTGCTCTTTAATTCCTTATGAAACGCATCAAAAGCACACCGCGCTTTGCCTTTCTCATCAGAAAGAATATCTTTAAGATGATTGATATGGTTTTGGGCAATCTCAGCAACATTATTCGCCCAAATGCCCCAATAATCAGAAAGGGTTGATCTTTTAATCAGAACCGTTTTAAGAGCACGAGGGAATGCCGACATAAAGTTGAAGCTTGTTTGTCCATGATGCGTGGAAAGCGATTTACGGATTGGAGATACATTGCTTGCGCTTGCATGCTGTGGTTTTGCTTGAAGCGGAATGTCATCAACAACCGTGGTGACATTCTCTAAATCCATATTTTGAGAAACCGTTATAATCTCTAAAATAGAGCTTACATCTTGTCCTAAATTCATCTGGTTAAGCGTTTTACTAAAATTCTCATCATGAGAAAGCAGCGCATTGAGAACTTTCCAAACAACACTGTATTTCTTACTGTTTTGTAAAGCTTTTTCGGGGTCAATCCCAGCA
>NZ_HE997979.1:138886-142670 GCF_000312585.1 Bartonella queenslandensis AUST/NH15 | reverse complement strand
CTGGTATATCTTTCCAATCCATTGCTGGAAAGTTTTGCGTTTTATGGCGTTGTTTCCCTAAAAGCGCGCGTGCTTTGGTGGTTGCTTGTAAATCAACATCTAAACCCAAAGCAGCCGCATGTTTAAGACAAATATTGAGACGGTTCAGTGCTTTACGCGCTGTATCAGCTTTTGTATGCCAGATAGGAGCAAGGGTATTGCGTATCTCTGTTTGGGTAATTTCTGAAACAGGCAGACAGCCTAATTTGGGGAGTACATAAAGTTGTAAAGGTGAAAACCAGAATCCATTTTTCCCATCTCCTTTTAATTCGGCTTTACGACTTTCAAAAGTCTCTAGAGCAATATCTTTTAAATAATGAAGATTGCTTATTGCTTCACGCTTTTGTTTCTCACGTTCTTTAATGGGGTCACGACCTTCACGTAAAATGGAGCGCCACCCAGTTGCCAATTCACGAGCTTGTTTTAAAGAGACATCTCTTAAAGCCCCCAATCCCATTTCACGACGACGCCCGTGAAGGGTATAACGATAAAGCCATTGAGCACCTCCATCTTTACGCTTATGAAGTAATAAGCCAGCACCATCATTATATTTACCAGCCCCCAATGTTGCGACAGATCTTGCATTAAGACGGTTCATAAGAGCCATTTTTTAATCCTTTCTTATACAGTCTTTACCCACACACCAGCCCCGCTTGTGATGTGCAAGCGAATGGTTTTGATTGATTCAAGATAAAAAGATTTGAAATGAGAGAATCTTACGTTATTCGGAACTCTCATTCAATATGAATAACGCTAGATTATCATTATAAATCAATACCTTATCATCAGATATCAAGGTCGTATATAAAAGATAATTAATGAAATAAGACAAACAACGACATCAAGTGATATTGGAAAAAATCTATAAGTGGTGCGGGTGGTCGGACTCGAACCGACACTCCTCTCGGAACCAGATTTTGAGTCTGGCGCGTCTACCAGTTCCACCACACCCGCACTTGCGTTATAAAAGACAGACTTATCGATTATCTCTTTGCACTATATGAAGAAGAACAGATTCGTCAACACCAGACTTCTTCTTTTTTTACAATTCCTATCATTTTCTTCTCTGTTTTATGGAATATTTTCTTTATCGGGTTTATAGCAGTCTTATTTGTAAAGTTTTTACCTCTTAAATTTATAAAAAACGCATGATATTAAACAAACTAAAGCTTTGGACGATTTCTTTAGCAAATCGGCGTACAGCGCCACACTGGCTTGGTTTTATTGCCTTTATTGAAAGTTCTGTTTTTCCAATTCCCATAGATGTTTTATATATCCCGCTGCTGCTTATCCGTAAAAAGCAAGTTTATCGCTATGCTTTAATTGCAACGATCTGTTCTGTTTTAGGAGGCATTGCCGGTTGGTTTATCGGACATTTTGCCTATGACGCCCTTGCCAAACCCATTTTAGAACTTTACGGTAAAGTTGAAAGTTTTGAAGCTCTAAAAAACAATGCAACCCTGCAATTTCTCATTATTTTACTGATAACATCAGGCTTTTTTCATCTTCCCCCCATCAAGATTGTCACAATTTTGGCCGGTGTGATGAGTTTACGTCTTGAACTTTTCATTCTCATTTGTATTTTTTCCAGAGGCGCTCGTTTTTATCTTCTCGCGTGGCTGATTAAACATTTTGGACAAAAAGCAATGAATTTTCTACGACAGCATTTCAAATGGATTATCCTCATGGGGGGTGTTAGCCTCCTTTTAATTTATGGGATTTTTATAGCTTTTTTAAACAAGCAACTTTTATAAGGAACATCCCCAATGGCATGTGCTTTGTCTTCCCATCCGCTTTTAAAGAAGCACCTTCATCTTGAACCCAGCAGAAAAGAACAAAGTTTATGGGCTTTTTTTCTCGCTTTTTGCTTGTCTGCCACCATAGGTATTGCCCTTGGTTTTGAACATCTTGGAGGGTATCTTCCTTGCGATTTATGTCTTATCGAGCGTTTTCCCTATTACGGTGCCATACCCTTTTTGCTCTTAGCAGGTTTTGGGGCATGGTTTTTTCGCCTGTCTTCTTGGATACAACTTTTATTTTTATGTGTTTTTGTCTTAATGAGCATCAGCCTTGTTTTAGCCATTTATCACGCAGGTGTTGAATATGGCTTTTGGACAGCTCCTCTCAGTTGTGGTTCAAACGCCGTACGCAAAGCCTCAAACGTTAACCAACTGCTTAACCAATTAAATAACATTCGCCCTCCTTCTTGTTCTGAAGCACCCCTACGTTTTCTTTTTCTCTCATTTGCTGGCTGGAATGTCGTCTCAAGCCTATTTTTCACCCTTATAAGCCTCTATATTACTTCAAAAGGCATTCTTTCAGGTCACAAAACATAACAATGACTGTCTCCCCCACACAGCAATGCTTGCTCTTAAAAACGCCTCATAGGGAAGGATCTCCATAAGCATACAACAAATTGATTTATAATGGTAAATTATTCTTTTTCAACTTAAATCATAACCCCGAATACTGTGAGATTCTCTCATTCCAAATCTGTTTCATGTTGAATCAAGCAAACCATTCGCTTGCACGTCATAAGCAGGATAAGCGTGTGGAAAAAACTGTACAAGAAAGGAATAAAAATGGCTCTTATGAATGCTCTCAAGTGCCAAGGGTTGTCGCAACACTGGAAGCGAAGATGTATAATAGTAAAATTCCCCATGGAAATCATGTAAAATCTATTGGCCTTTCATTTTTGCGCTTATGAAGAAGTAAGTCATCACCATCACCCACTTTGCTGGCTCTAAAATGTTGCGGACCAACCCTTGGTACTTGAGATGGTTCAAAAGAGGCTTGCCTTTCTTGTACAATTTTATGCCGCTTTATGCCACGTGAGCGCATCTGCTTGTGACGTGTAAGCAAATGTTTTGATTGATTCAACCGATACAGATTTGAAATGAGAGAATCCTACGGTATTCGTAGGCTTCTAATTCAATATTATAATTATTATTATAAATTAATATTGTTATCATAAATTGTAGCAACACAGATCGACAATATCCTTGCTCCATTCTGGCATAAAACAGTTGTAAAACGTCGTCGCTTGAAAAGTATGGTGATAGAAGGCAGCTTTTTTCAAACGTTCAAGTGTTTTTTTTCAGTATCTATTGAATATTTAGGTCAGGGCTTGCCTATAGCGTTTTAAAATTTAAGTGAAGCCTTATGAAATGGGAAGCCAAGAAAATCCTGCCCCAAGAGTTGTTGTTTCTTTACAAACCAATATCGGGTTTTAAGAGACAAGTAGGGGGTAAAATGGGGGTTAAAATCTTTGTTCTTTGAAATGTCGCGAGAAAATTACTTCTTGTTCGCTGATACTCTTGTTACTTTATAAAGTGATCTTATTAAGAAAAATAAAGGTGAGAGGTGAGGTAACATTGAAAAAACGGATTGTTCATCAATGAAGAAGTTTTATTGGGGTAAGAAGCTTTATTGGGGGAGAAGAGGTTGAAAAATGAACACATACACTTGTTTTTATGCTGTTATCACATGATCATCATCCGCTGCAATTGATACACATTATCTGTATTTGCTTTAAAAAAATATTACGGCTTTCACTTATTTCATAAGGGCGCCAATGGACTAATGGTGTGATGGTAAAGCTCTTGCTCTTGCAAATGCGTCCTCTAAAAGAATAAGAGAATAGGAATTGGCTGAAGCGAGACTTTTTACAATCCTTTGTTGATAGTTGAACGCTGGTTTTTAGAGTTTGCGTTTTTTAAAGGGGGAGAGCTATAAAAAAACCCTG
>NZ_HE997979.1:136132-138381 GCF_000312585.1 Bartonella queenslandensis AUST/NH15 | reverse complement strand
AAAAGATATTAAAATTTATAAGCGATGCCAAGGCGAAAATTATGCGTTTGGGTGCTCATTTTAAGTTCATCATTTGCAAATTTCTGTTTAAAAAAATCTGTATAACGATATTCTGTGCGCATGATAATGTCATCTGTCATGGCAAGATCAAAGCCACCACCCACAGTATAACCAATCATTGTTTTTGTTTTATCGAATACATCACCAGAAGCAAATATTGTCGAATCTTCTTGCGATTTTGTTAAAAGGGATAGGATATATTGCATCTGTGTGTAGGCAACACCCCCTGCAATATAAGGCATAAGGCGATGGGAAGCAAAACCAATACGTGCGCGAGCAGCTCCAGCCCATTTTTCTTTCAACGTTACACTGCTTACAATAATATCACCATAGTTGGGGATCGTTTCATCCTGAGCGGCTGGTTTTATAATAGGAATCTCAGCGTCGTGAAAGATAGCACGAATAGAGTCTAATTTATCGAGAATTTTTTTTCCATGGTCTGTTTGGGTGTTTTTCTTCCCCGACCAGATCACATCCGTATCAAAACTGACAACAAGGCTATTGCCTAAATCAATATTAGAACCTGCATAAAAACCGGCGACAAATCCTTTTAGTTCTGGTGATAAATCTCTATCGACCACAGCCCATTTTCCGCCTTGGGATTCTGGTGCGTAATTTAAAGTGCTTTTACTGGAAAGGTGTCCAATTTGTCCGCCAAAATAAAAACCAGACCAAGAAAAAGGTGCTGAAACAGTAACTGGTGAGATCCGTGCTGATAAACTACTTGGCGCTGAAACATGCGGTTTTGATTGCTGAGAGATCACCGTATCGGCTGCTTGTCCTGTTGAAGTGGCCATGAAAGTGAAAAAAGATAATGCAATTAAACATTTTTTATTCATAAAAACGTCCCCAATTTATTTCAATAACATCATTTATTATGCATGAATTGGTTAAAAAAACCTATACATAATTATCATTATGAAAAATAAAATACTCTGAAAATTTATAATTTTTCATGAGCTAAGCTTTTTTTGAAATATTTTTGTCTTGCTTCTTTGCCATGTAAGCTCTAGTTTTCACGATTTTTTTGGGGATTTGTTTCCTTAAGTATTCTCCGTATTTTATAAAACATTATGGTGTAATAAATAATTTTTTAAATTATTAAAAATAATATTTTGTATGCATAAAAATATCTTTTATTATTTTTAGTTATAACTATATCATCCATAATGGTTATTGTGTTTGTGCTTAATATATAACATGGATGTGCCTCGTGTTAAAAAAGGGCATGGTGGTTCCTCATATTCTTTGCTAGTTTTTAATTTGCTAGTTTTTAATGTTGTGTATGCTTTTGTATGGCGAATGCCTTTATATGGCGATAGCCTTGGGGATGTGAGAAGAAGAACAATTTTCTTTTTCAATTTTTCTTATCGATAGGCTACGCGTGCTTGTGATAAGCCAAGCGCATCGTTTGGATTGATTCAATGGGATATAAGAAGGGGGGATGTGAGAAATAAGCAGGGGGAAACATGAAAAATAAAAAGAGAGGCGTGGGAGAGTATTCTTCTATGCAGGTTTCTCATTCATATAAAATGATCAATTATTCTCCTCGTTTACTTCAGCGGGAATGTGGACGAAAGCCTAAAGGCCAACTGTCATTGGTCATTTTAAAGAGATCTGCGACTAAGGCATTCAGGATTCTATAGAAAAAATGTGCGAGCGTGCTATGATGGGCAGCACTTCAAATTTATTATGCCTTGTCAAGGATATATTTGTGTGAGGGCGCTGATTGTTTTGCGTAAAAGCAACATCAAAGCTTTGCGAGGTGTTGCATTTTATTTCAACCATTGTTTTTCTGTTGAGCACTCTCATCTTTATGCTTCATAAAAGAGTAAGCCGGCACTATCATACACTTGGCACACACTTGGGGACTGCTCTAACGTGCTCTAAAATTAAAATATTGTGGGACCCGTTGGTTCTTGAGACAGTTCATAATAGCCATTTTTTAGTCCTTGTCTTATATAATTCTACGCCACGCACTTAACTTGCTTATGATGGGCAAGAAAGTGATTTTGTTTGATTCAACATAAAGGAATTTAAAATGAGAGAATCTTATCGGTATTTAGGACTCTCATTCAAGTTGAGTCATGCTATAGTGTCATTGTCAATCAATATATTATCTTATTTTACAAGAGTTGGAATGGGAGTGAGCGTTTAAAATAAATACTGGGGGAATCATCATCCAATAT
>NZ_HE997979.1:131547-135575 GCF_000312585.1 Bartonella queenslandensis AUST/NH15 | reverse complement strand
TTTCTGGGGCAAGTGCTGTGACTAACATGAGTGAACGTTCCATGAGTGCGTGAATATGAACACGATTGGCGCGTAATCCTTGAATGCAATGCAGATCAAAAGAACGCATGCAATCACCAAGAAGGGTAATGGATTGTAAAACGTTATAGCCAATAACAGGTTTATAGACGTTGAGTTCAAAATGCCCTTGGCTTGCAGCAAAGGTTACGCTGGTATGATTGCCAAAGACTTGGGCTGCAACCATGGTCATGGCTTCACACTGGGTGGGGTTAACCTTGCCAGGCATAATAGAAGAGCCCGGTTCATTTTCAGGCAGGTTGAGTTCTCCTAAGCCGGAACGGGGACCGGAGCCTAAAAACCGAATGTCATTGGCAATTTTAAAGAGATCAGCAGCTAAGGCATTCAAGCTGCCGTGAAAATGCGCAAGAGCACCATGATGGGCAAGTGCTTCAAATTTATTGTGCGCCGTTTTAAAGGATATTCCTGTGAGGGCGCTGATTGTTTCCGCAAAGGCAACGTCAAAACCTTTCGGGGCGTTGAGTCCCGTTCCAACGGCTGTTCCGCCTTGAGCAAGCATTTGAACATCAGAAAGGGCTGTTTCAATTCGATGACGATTGGCTTCTAAGGCGACTCGATAGCCTGAAAATTCTTGTGCAAGCGTTAAGGGCGTGGCATCTTGCGTATGGGTGCGTCCGATTTTGATGATGTCGGCAAATTCTTCTTCTTTTTTCTTGAAAGTGGTAATGAGGGCTTCAAGAATAGGAAAAAGATGTTGGCGCGTTTGCAGCGTGGTGGCAATGTGAAGCGCCGTGGGAAAGGAATCATTGGATGATTGACTCATATTGACATGGTCATTGGGATGAACGGGCTTTTTGCTTCCCAGTTTTCCTCCCAAAAGCATGCTGGCATGGTTGGCAATCACTTCGTTGACATTCATATTGCTTTGGGTCCCTGAGCCTGTTTGCCAAACAGAAAGCGGAAAATGTGTATCGAAGGCGCCAGAGAGAACTTCATCGGCAGCAGTGACAATCGCTTTTCCAATCTTGGGGGACAGTTTGCCTTTGTCCATATTGACAAGAGCAGCCGCTTTTTTGATAAGGCTTAAGGCGTAAATGATGGTAAGAGGCTGCTTTTCTGTGCCAATATTAAAATTATGCAGAGAACGTTCAGTTTGTGCTCCCCAATAACGATCTTGGCGTACCGAAATCGTTCCAAAGCTATCCGTTTCCTGACGTGTTTCAACCATGATAAGATCCTTTTTTGTTCACGGGTTCTTAAAAAAGTTAAATAACGCGAAAGTGCAAGAAGAAGCAAGACATGGAAGTCTCAATTTATAGAGAAATTATTTTATGGTTATCCTTGACATTGAGAAAAGCTGATTTTATATCTTGGATAGTGCTAGCACTCGTAACTTAAGAGTGCTAGCAAGAGCTTTCTAAGATTAACGCAATTATGTTCAGTTTTAAGGATTTAAAACATGGCTAATATACAATTCCGCCCACTTCACGATCGTGTCGTTGTTCGTCGGGTTGAATCTGAAAATAAAACCGCTGGTGGGATTATCATTCCCGATACAGCAAAAGAAAAACCACAAGAAGGTGAAGTTATTGCTGTGGGCAATGGCGCTCTCGACGATAACGGAAAGCGCGTGCCTTTAGAAGTCAAAACAGGGGACCGTATTTTGTTTGGAAAATGGTCTGGAACTGAAGTCAAGATTAATGGGGAAGACCTCTTAATCATGAAAGAATCTGACATTATGGGAATTATGGGCTAATTAAGAAGCCCTCCATTTTTCATTGTGTACTATTTTGAAAAAACTCCAAGGAGAAATTAAATGGCTGCTAAAGAAGTCAAATTTGGCCGTGAAGCGCGTGAGCGTTTGTTGCGCGGTGTCGACATCCTTGCTAACGCTGTTAAGGTGACACTCGGCCCCAAAGGGCGCAATGTCGTGATTGATAAATCATTTGGTGCGCCCCGCATCACAAAAGATGGTGTATCCGTTGCAAAGGAAATCGAACTGGAAGATAAGTTCGAAAATATGGGTGCGCAAATGTTGCGCGAAGTTGCTTCTAAAACCAATGATATTGCTGGAGATGGAACAACAACCGCAACTGTTTTGGGACAGGCTATCGTACAAGAAGGTGTGAAAGCTGTTGCTGCGGGCATGAACCCTATGGATCTTAAACGCGGAATTGATGCTGCTGTGGATGAAGTGGTGGCTAATCTTTTCAAAAAAGCTAAAAAAATCCAAACTTCAGCAGAAATTGCGCAAGTTGGAACCATTTCTGCCAATGGTGCTGCTGAAATCGGTAAAATGATCGCGGATGCCATGGAAAAAGTTGGCAATGAAGGCGTCATTACCGTGGAAGAAGCTAAAACGGCTGAAACCGAATTAGAAGTCGTGGAAGGAATGCAATTTGACCGTGGCTATCTTTCCCCTTACTTTGTCACAAATGCTGAGAAAATGGTTGCTGATCTTGATGATCCTTACATTCTCATTCACGAAAAGAAATTGTCCAATTTGCAATCCTTACTTCCTGTTTTGGAAGCGGTTGTACAGTCTGGCAAACCCCTTCTTATTATTGCTGAAGATGTTGAAGGTGAAGCTTTGGCAACGCTCGTGGTCAACAAGTTGCGCGGTGGTTTGAAAATTGCTGCGGTAAAAGCGCCAGGGTTTGGTGATCGTCGTAAAGCAATGCTTGAAGATATCGCTATCTTGACATCGGGACAGGTGATTTCTGAAGATGTGGGCATTAAACTTGAAAATGTCACTTTGGATATGCTGGGACGTGCTAAGAAAGTGAATATTTCTAAAGAAAACACCACAATTATTGATGGTGCTGGACAAAAGGCAGAGATTACTGCACGTGTTAATCAGATTAAAGCTCAGATTGAAGAAACAACTTCTGACTATGATCGTGAAAAATTGCAGGAAAGACTTGCTAAACTCGCTGGTGGTGTTGCTGTTATCCGTGTGGGTGGTGCAACAGAAGTTGAAGTGAAAGAAAAGAAAGACCGTGTGGATGATGCGTTGAATGCAACGCGGGCTGCTGTGGAAGAAGGTATTGTTGCTGGTGGTGGTACCGCATTGTTGCGTGCAGCAAGTGCGTTGACCGTTAAGGGAAGTAATCCTGACCAAGAAGCTGGTATTAATATCGTTCGTCGTGCTCTACAAGCTCCAGCGCGCCAAATCGCAACAAATGCTGGTGAAGAAGCAGCGATTATTGTGGGCAAAGTGCTTGAAAATAATGCTGATACATTTGGTTACAATACCGCAACGGGTGAATTTGGTGATTTGATTGCTTTGGGAATTGTTGATCCTGTGAAGGTGGTGCGTTCTGCTCTTCAGAATGCGGCTTCAATTGCAAGCCTTTTGATCACAACAGAAGCAATGGTTGCTGAAATGCCAAAGAAAGATGCTCCCATGCCTCCAATGCCGGCTGGTGGAATGGGTGGAATGGGCGGAATGGATTTCTAAGCTCTTTTCCCTAGAGATAATCAAGAAACGGGTCTTTTCGGCCCGTTTTTTTTGTCTATTTCTTGTTCTGGAAAGCAGTTTCCTTCACGTGGAAAAGAAGCTTCTCCTATCCTTGTTCTACCCTCCCTCATCTCTAATAGTCTATCCTTATAGCGCCCAATATATCACAGCTCTGATGTCCCCACGAGCAGCACGCCATATTTCATCCCTTTTTCATTTGTGCCTTTTTCCCGACTTTCTTTACTCCACCTGTCATTTTTCTTACCAAGTGCACATTCTTATGGTTCATTTTACAGATCCACGTTTTTACGATTTTGAAAATTTACAGAAAGAAGTCGAGAAGAGATTTTGCGCTTTCAAGCCTATTTCGTGATGGTGTTGGTGCGTGGGGGAGGTGTTGCTGTGGTACGGGGGAGGTGTTGCTGTGGTACGGGGGAGGTGTTGCTGTGGTATGGGGGAGGTGTTGCTGTGGTATGGTGATTGGTGCGTGATGCGGGGGCTGGTGTGTGGTATGGAGGCTAAAGTGCACATTCTTATGATTCATTTTACA
>NZ_HE997979.1:128524-130756 GCF_000312585.1 Bartonella queenslandensis AUST/NH15 | reverse complement strand
ATTGGTGCGTGGGTATGGGGCTGATGCGTGGTACGGTGGTTGGTGCAGGGGGCTGGTATGTGGTATGGAGGCTAAAGTGCACATTTTTATGGTTCATTTTACAGATCCACATTTTTACGATTTTACAAATTTACAGAAAGAAGTAGAGAAGAGACTTTGTGCTTTCAAGCCTATTTCGTGATGGTATTGGTGCGTGGGTATGGGGCTGATACCGTGGTACGGTGGTTGGTAAGTGTATGGAACTTATAGGAGACTCCCTTTATGCTTCATAAAAGATGAAAGGGAGTATCCCATAATACGATTTTTGTTGCTTACTGATGCGTTTATTTAAAAGAAAACTCTTTGAATGGTTTTAATGGTATGGATGATGAAGATAAAATGCTTCACATATCAATACGTTATTTAAAAAGTGCACGTTGGCATGTTTGTTTTCCAAGATTATTCTCTTGTGTTCGCTTAAGTTGCGTCCTCATGATTTTTTTAATCTCTTTTCATGCCGATAGAATTAATCTCGCTATAATGCTTGAAAATTCATTTCATCATAGTGTTTGTGCAGCGTGTAAAATGATTCATGAGACGTGAAAAATCATCAAGAAAATCTCCGTGTTATTTTTAATAACGGATGTTTTTTTAATTGAACACGTCTCATGTTTCATCGTTTATTTTAGAACTGAATATTCGATTTTTGTGTAAAAATATTTGCCAATGCATCCAAGATACGTGAAAAATCAAGCACTACGAGGAAAATGATAAATATAACCCACTTCGTATAGCGTGACATCACTTTTATACTTTTATAAGTCATGATGATTTCTTGGAGAATTTCTTTTTCCTTTTCTGTAAGCTCTGTTTGTTTTTCTGTTTTTTTTCTAGCCATGTTTCCACCCACACAAGCCTTCCCCTTGTTTGTTATGCTTTAAAATATCTCTGGCGAGATTTGAGCTAATGCTGCTGAGATCTTTTTTGTCTAAATAAATGGGCATCCAACCAATGCAAGACGAAGGCTCATTGATTGTTTTTATTGCGCAACCAGTGAGTAAGAGCAGCGCGTACATCAGGATCACTTTTTTGATTAATTTCATTTTCCACCTTTAGCCGTGTTGTTGATGACTTTAACGTTTTTTCTGTTTGCTTTTGCTGTTCAATCTTCTTTCCAAGCGTAAAAGCTTTTGCTAAAGTGATAAAAAAAGCGGTCAGAACCGCTCCTGTTATCGTCAAATTTTTTTTCATCCACCCCATCATAAACGTTGCTCCCGAAAGCGTTTTACCACAAAGAAAATGCCAACACAGGTGGCTAAAACCATAATGGTTGCTAATGCCCATTGAATGGGACCATTGCCTGCCAATAAGCCTCCAAGTCCAGAAAAAGAACCAATAATGGGTGTTAAGGCTTCTGCTTTGAGAAAACCCATTGGTTCTTTTGTTTCCACAGCTTGATAGTTGGGAGAAATATAAGCGCCTTTTGCCCATAATCCCGCTTCTGCTGCACGACGGTGTACAAGACCGTAAAGACGTTTTCCTCCTGCTTTGGTCCACTTTTGTAATTCAGAAGGCACAGCTTCATATTCGCCATTATTGAGCTTTTTGAGCAAGGTTGATTTGCAAAAAGCTGCTGTCCCTACATTATAGCAAAACGATACGAGTGCGGCGAATTGTTCATCTGTTAAGGAAACCGTCACATTTTTTTCAACGGTATTCTCAAATTGTCTTAAATCTTGATAAAGAACTTCTTCGGCTTGTTTTTCCGTGATGATCATGCCTTTGTGAACAAACGGTTTACCAACCGTGCTGGTATGACCATAGCCGATTGTCCACACCCCGATGGCATCTTTATAGGCATGTAAACGCAATCCTTCCCATTGTTTAATGAGTGCAAGCCCTTCTGATGATATTTTTCTCATTTGCTTCTCCATAAAATAAAGCCTCACTGTAAAGTGAGGCTGGTTGACAGATTAAAAATGAATTTTTTTACGCTTCAAGAATAGAAGAGACGTGAAACTTTGATGAAATCAAAAGATTGGTTGTGATATTCTAGGTGGAATAATCAAGTGGGATAATGGGTTGGTGGTGTTTTCCTTGTGGTCGATAGTTTGTGTTGGTTTTGAGATCTTGGACTGGTTTTTTGATGGAGTTTTGTTGGTGGGACAGGTGTTGGATTGATGCACGATAAGCGTGGTTTATTACGGTTGTGTTAGTGATTGGGGTTATGGTGCCTGTCATATAGGGGTTGTA
>NZ_HE997979.1:123155-127996 GCF_000312585.1 Bartonella queenslandensis AUST/NH15 | reverse complement strand
GTTTTTGATGGGGGCTGGTGTGATTATCGTGGGGACGGTTGTGTTGGTTGTATGGCATGAAGGTGCTTGAGATAAAGCGGACGCTCTCAAAAGAACAAGACATAGGATTTTACTAAAGGGCTTTTACGAAAGACGAAAGCATTTTATGGGCCCAGCGTTCTGCATATCCAAATAGGATCATTCTTAAAAGAGCTTTGAGCGAAGAAGAACTTTGGAATTTCCATACCATTTTAAGAGGGAGGAGTCTTTAAGAAGCAAGTTGTTTGCCATTTTTGTTTTACGAACGCAAAACCCAACCCGCTTAGAGAAATCTCCGCTGTAAAGCAACATCGCTTCTTTCTTTGATGAAGAGCGAAGAGAAAAATATCAATTACATTGCTAAAGATTTGTATTCCGTAATCCTTTTTTTGTGTTGTGAAACAGAAACAGTTTTTTCCCCTTCTTCCTTTAAGTTTTTTTCAAATCTCTCCGTTAGCGTTTCACCTTTTTTGTTGACTTTTTCATGTTCAGCACCTGGATTGGCTTTTAGATATTGTTCAAGACGTCTTCTTCCTTGCGCATGTTTGTATAAACTGACGGGAAGATAGGAATCTAACTTTTCAGCAGATAAAGATGCATTAGGTTCACATAATACACCCTTAACATTATCCTTATGAAGTCTTTCTAATTTCTCAGATTCAACATGAAGCTTTTTGGCAAGGCTTAAGCTGAACATCCCACATTCAGAAGCGCTTCGTTGAATATCCATTTCCGCCATGGTAAAAGAATAAGAGGGCAGTTGAAGGCATTCAAGGGTTTGATTTATTTTTATCCCTAATTTGCAAGCAGCGATATTCTGGAATGTTGTAGGTTCAAGCATAATCAAAGAGATTTTGTCATCAACTTTTTGATAATCAATGGCTGCAAAGTGGATTTTGCTTCCCGAATTGACGATAAATCGGGCAGATTTTGCGTCGCTCTCAACGACTTCTTTGAGTGCGTGAGAAAACTCTTCTGCTGTAAGAGCCAATTTGAGATTCATGTTCGGATATTTGCTGTTGGCTTTTTCTACGAGAGATGGCATCACTCTAATATCGGTCTCTTCATAATAAGCACTCAGCCAACGATCCGTGGCAAGATCATCTTCTAAGCCTGTAATAATATCTTTTAATTCTTCAGAATTGGGTGCTACATGTTCTTCTTCTTTTGGGACGGAAGTTTGCATTAAACGGGCAATAAGATCTTCTAAAGATTCTTCCGCGCTCGCCCCTTCGGGTGTTTGTGATGAACGAGGAGAGATGACTTTTGAATCTTGTGGCTTCATATGATTAGCCTCCATATTGATAATCGATAGATGATTATTTTCTTAACATTCTGGCTAAAAAATGTTTTGAAAAAAAGACTTTATCTCTTGAACATTAAGGAAAAAAACATCTTTGAGCTATTTTTATAAGAAAGTGGGGCGGGTGTTTTCAAAATTCTCGTGAGATTTTTGTTTCTTCAAAATTTTAACATACGAGCTTTAAAATGGGCTGACTTTGATCGAATAATGACGCTTTGTCTTTAAAAGACACATTGCTTATAAAAGATACATTGCTTACTTCTTGATTTCTTTCAAATAGGAAAACCAATGTGCTTAGAGCAATCTTAGCCATAAAGCAACATCGCTTCATTTTTTATGAATACGAAAAATGGATGGCTAAAATACTTGTTATATCATCAGAGATTTGTATTCCGTTGCTCTTTTTCTGTGTTGCGAAACAGAAACAGTCTTCCCTTCTGCAGTCACTAAGCTTTTTTCAAATCTCTCGGTTAAAGTTTCACCTTTTTTGTTGACTTTTTCATGTTCAGCATCTGGATTTGATTTTAGATATTGTTCAAGACGTCTTCTCCCTTGTGTGTGTTTGTAAAAAGTGCTTGGAAGGTATTGATCCAATTTTTCTGCAGGTAAAGGCGTGTCTGGTTTACATAAGACACCTTTCAGATTATCTTCGTGCAGTCTTGCTAATTTTTGAGATTCGGCATGAAGCTTTTTAGCGAGGCTTAAGCTGAACATTCCACATTCAGAATTGCTTCGTTGAATATCCATTTCGACCATGGAAAAAGAACAGTTGGGCAACTCATGCGCTTTAAGGGCCAGCTGTGTCCTTAATGCTAGTACCGCTGGTTTCATACTGTTGAATGTTGTAGGTTCAAAAAATATCACGGATGTTTTGTCATCGATGGTTTTATGATCAATCACTGAAAAATGGATTCCTCTATCCTTTGTGTAAATGATAAATTTGGAAGATTGAACACCATTTGCAATGGCTTCTTTGAGTGCAAGAGCAAAGTTGTGCGTTGACGTTGCCAATTGAAGGCGCATGGCGGGATATTTACAATTTGCCTGTTCGATCAAGGCTGGCATTAGTTTAAGATCTGTACTTGCATAATCAGCTGTAAACCAACGTCCTGTTGCGATGTCATCTTCTAAACCGGCAATAATGTCTTGTAATTTTTCACGACTGAATGTAATTTTTCACGACTGAATGGGATATTTCGTCCTTTTTCTCTGTTGGATTGCTCTAAATGTGTCGCAAGATTTTCTGTAGGATCACTTGCGCTCGCCCCTTCAGGTGTTTGTGATGAATGAGGGGGGGCGTCTTTTAAATCTTGTGGCTTCATATGATTAGCCTCCATATTGATAATCGATAGATGATTATTTGCTTACATTTTGGCTAAACAATGTTTTGAAAAAAAGCCTTTGTCTCTTAAACATTAAGGAAAAAATCATCTTTGAGCTATTTTTATAAGAAAGTGGGGCGGGTATTTTCAAAATTCTCGTGAGATTTTTGTTTCTTCAAAATTTTAACATACGAGCTTTAAAATGGGCTGATTTTGATCGAATAATGATGCTTTGTCTTTAAAAGATACATCGCTTGCCTCTTGATTTCTTTCAAATAGGAAAACCAATGTGCTTAGAGCAATCTTAGCCATAAAGCAGCATCACTTCATTCTTTGTGGATGTGGAATAGAGCTATGGTTAAAATATTTATTACAGCATCAGAGATTTGTATTCCGTTGCTCTTTTTCTGTGTTGTGAAACAGAGGCCATTTTTGTCTCCGTTTTCACCAAGTTTTTCTCAAATCTCTCCGTTAGCGTTTCACCTTTTTTGTTGACTTTTTCATGTTCAGCATCCGGATTGGATTTTAGATATTGTTCAAGACGTCCTCTCCCTTGTGTGTGTTTGTATAAACGAGCAGGAATATACGGATCCAATTTTTCAGCCGGTAAAGGCGTATTGGGTTCACATAAGATACCTTTAATATTATCTTTGTGCAGTCTTTCTAATTTTTGAGATTCAAGATAAAGTTTTTTGGCAAGGTTTAAGCTGAACATCCCACATTCAGAGGAGCTTCGTTGAATATCCATTTCTGCCATGGCAAAATGAATAGGAGGAAATTGGTGATGCTCAAGGGATTGTTGCGTCCTTAAGGCGAGTAATGCGGGAAGCGTGTCACGCAGTAAGGTCGGTTCAAAAAAGATCAAAGATATTTTATCATCAATGGTTTGATGATCAACAACCGCAAAATGGATGCCCCTATCTTGCGCATTAACAATAAATCTGGAAGATTTTATACCGTTTTCGAGTGTGTCTTTGAGTGCAAGGGCAAAGCCGTTAGGGGGAGTTGTAAGTTTAAGATTCATCTCTGGATATTTGCGATTTGCTTGATCGACCAAGGCTGGCATCATGTAAAGATCTAAAATATCATAATAGTTTTTGATCCAACTTCCATCGGCATTATGCTTTTCTAAACCTGCAATGATATCTTTTAATTCTGCACGGTTGAAAGGGGTATTATTTATTTTTTCAATATTGAGCTGTTCTAAATGTGTTGCAAGCTTTTCGAAAGCTGCATCTGCACGCGCTCCTTCGGGCACTTGTGCGCTTGCACCTTCGGGCATTTGCGCGCTTGCACCTTCGGGCACTTGTGCGCTTGCACCTTCTGGCACTTGCGCGCTTGTACCTTCGGGCATTTGCGCGCTTGCACCTTCGGGCATTTGCGCGCTTGTACCTTCGGGCATTTGCGCGCTTGCACCTTCAGGCATTTGCGCGCTTGCACTTTCGGGAATTTGTGATGAATGAGGGGGGGCATCTTTTAAATCTTGTGGTTTCATCATATCAACCTTTGTATTGATGATCGATAGGTCATATTATTTTCTTATATTTTGACCAAATAATGTTTTAAAAGAAAATCTTTGACTCTTGAAAATTAAAGAAAAAATCGTACTTTTGGGCTTTTTATAAGAAAACTTTTAAAACAAAAAATTTTCTTAATTTTAAAAATCTGCGGTTTTTTACAGCTGTAAAATCTGGGAAAATTTTAAAAAATATAGGGGGCGATGTTATTTTTATATTTTAAGTTATTTCTATCGCATGGCTCATTTAAATGAAGAGATGACAACTTTTTTTAACCATTCTACGTGTGAAATAATGATGTCATCCACAATAGGTGTTGGGTGTAAAACAATGATAGGTGTTGGGTATAAAACAATGCTTATTTTTTAGAAATATGCTTTTGATTTTTTCCGGAAAAAGAGATTCATCATCTGCTCTCAAATTATCCACCTCTGCTGTAAAACATGGTTATGCCGTATAATACTGTTCTTTGAGTTGTTGTAATATAAGGCAAGCTTCTCTTGATCCATTGTTAGTATTTTTTAAGAGCGTGGTGACTATTCTTAGGCTTATGTATCGCACTTTTAAGTTTTGAGTAAATAACATGGGGAAACTTTAAGAGGAAAGGTTTGTGGATCCCAAGCACTCATACTCAAGAACCGTTATTTCTTTACAAAGTGATGTGGGTTAAAAGCCTCATCC
>NZ_HE997979.1:117215-123121 GCF_000312585.1 Bartonella queenslandensis AUST/NH15 | reverse complement strand
TTTGAGGTGTTGGGAGATTTTGGGATCTGGGAGACTTTTGAAGTGTGGAGAGGTTTTGAGGTATGGGAGGCTAAAATGTGCCGTGTATTAATAGAAATAGCCGTATTCATCTTATTGCTGTTTGGGTTATGGCTCACTCTTTTTGTGATGTATTGAAACAATGTTTTGTTGGGAGGGTGTTGGAGACGTTTTTTTAGAGAGGAGCGAGGATCCTGTTTTCTCTGAATATCTCAAAATACTTTTGGGTGATGCAAAAGAAAAAAAATTTAAAAAAGATGGAGATACACTTAGACAGTCAACTTTTTAACCCTTTAACAGTCAAAGCGCAATTTTCTCAAACCGCAAAATTTCATATAACTTCATACATTGCTCATTGCTGCAGAACACATCGCTTTATAACACGCAATATCCTATAGCAGCCCATCATAATGCACACATTCAATGATGAATACAAACATAATGACGAACACAAACACTTAATACACAAACACTTAATGATGAAATCTACACACAAAAACCCCTCTACCGCACTTGTCATTAAATACGATTTTTCATATTCTGTCAACAGCAAAACAATTATTTTTCCTTTTTTATCCCAGAAATAAATTGATAAAAAAAAGCGCATTCATTGATTGTGTCGTAAGACGTAAGATATGCACGTCTTCATGAGAGAGCTTTTTGATGGGGAAAAGCACATTTTTTCTTTTGAGAAAGGAAAGCTAAAAGGGCGGGGAAATTGTGATGTTGAACCTCGTGGTCTTTTATTGATGGAACGGTGTGGTTGGTCGGTGTTGGGATTTGGCAGCAGTTGGTGGGGGTTACAGCGCGATCATTGCAATGGTGTGGGTGATTGAGGCTTGTGGTGTGTGGAGAGGGTGCGTGGATGGGGGGGATTGTGGTCGATATAGGGGGGGACAGGGGATGGATTGTTGGTGGAGCTTTTGGGGGGTAAAGAGATTGCTTTAAAAACATGGGCTTTTAATTTTGTAAAAAAGCTAACGTGTTGTTTTCAATATTATTTATTGATTTATAATGATAAATTATCTGTCTTCATTTTGAATAAGAGATCTCAATAGCGTAAAATTTTCTCATTTAAAACTTATGTTGAAGCAAAATCTTGGTCTTATCCGTCATGAGAGAGTGGAAGCCTTATAGAGCTATAGAATTGTACAAGAAAGGAGACGCAAAATACCTATAATGAATTGTCTCAAACGGTAAGGTTGTCACGATATCAATATTGGGGCAACGGGTGTCGATGTGTACGGCTTGTTGCGATAGAGGAAGATATATAGAATAGGTGGCTCTTGTTATGCCGAAAATAGTGTCCTTGAGGGAGAGATTTCTTGGGATCGGGTATGGATGTGTTTTTAGGGTGTGGGGACTATGTGTAAGCTTGTTTATTGCATTTATTGCGCGCACGTTATCTGATTGAAAGCGCAATCTCTCTGGGGCTCTCAAGCGATCCTATTGAAAGGAGAGCACGCACAGCGCGGGTTATCGCATCTTTATTCTTTGAGAGAGATACCGATGGGGGTTTTTAGCGAATGCTCTTTTGGCTAGAACAGTCAAAATGTTTATAAAGGGCATCAAGAATAAGGCGCAACGAAGCAACAAGCGTTGGCAGTGGTTGATCTTCAATAACAAGATATTGTAATGCCGCATGAAAGTTGTGTTGACGATGAAGATATTGTGCTTCTTTAATTGCTTCTTGCATCTCTTCATAGCGTTGTGTGGCTCTTTCAACCCATTGCTTTTTGGCTTTCTCATCGGATGCACTGTGCTTAAAACCATCATAATAACCGTTTGGTAAACCTTTGGCACATAAATAGTCGTTTCTGATTTGCAAGTATTGTTGCGCTGTGTCATATTGCTCTTTACTGATGCCGGAGGAATCCTCTTTATAGCCAAGCAAACAAAGACGCCCAATATAGCTCCCCACAAGCGGATTTTTTGCTTCTTCAAGGCTTAATCCAAAATGTTTTGCACGCATTTCAATGGCTGATTGAGATGCAGATTTTCCAAGACTTTTGGCTCGTGAAATACGGCCGTTGGGCTCTCTAAGTTTGCCTGTTATTTTCGGTCTCCCGCGTTTTTTACCTATTTTCATGAACTTACCATTTAAATGAAAAAGAAACTGCCTGTTGTTGGGGGACAGTGTTGTAAAAAGCACTTGAAGAAAATACTGTGCGGAAACAAATATTGTGCGGATATAAGCCATTGCAGAGCAAAAAAAGAAACGATACGCAGTCTTTTATAAAGAATAGCAACGGTATGGAGCGAAAAGATCCTCTGGTGTTTTCTCCTCTTTTCTTGATCCTATTAGTGTTATTTCTCCCCTATCATGTTTATCCTTATCTTTTTAGCATCGATAGCGGATGATTTACTTTCTACAGATTTCTCAAACTCTCTGGGAAAAAAGAAATTTTTGTCAAATGTAAAAAATAAAATCCTATCGCTATCCCCTTTGTCTTTTCTCATAAGATTGTTTGGCTTTTTTCTTACGAGCGCTTTTGCGAAAACTTTTCAATTTCTCCTTTAAAAAGACATTGGTTTGTTATTGGATTTTCTTAGAGGGGATGTGTTGTTGAACGCAAAATCAGGATGCTTGATCTCTCTTACTGTTTTAAGCGTATCTTATTCTTTGTGCGTCGTCTTTTATAGATATCGCTTATCTTATAAATATAGCCCTTTACAGAGAAACTTTGCCAGATGTTGAAGGGGAAGAGCATGATATAAAGAACTTATTCCACCCTTATTATTATAGCATAAGATGCCCTTTATTTTCAAATAAAATATCGTTTATCGGCTCAAAATAAACTGTAAAGGATTAAGCGATTTGGGGTGAAAATTTCCTTTTATCTCTCCTTGTAATGGAGGGTAAAAGTTTCTTTTACTGTTTTAATGGATCTCACCATGAGAAAGGGGCTGTCGTTTAAATGGCGTGATGCAAGACCCAAAGAAGAATTATAAGAACATACCTTGATCAAAGAGAGATTTATAAGAGAGGATTTTATAAAGCTGGGGAGCTTATAAGATACGAGACATTTTTTTTAATTTTAAAAGAGGTGCGTCTTTGAATTGAAGAAATTTAAAGATGAGAAGTGAAAAACTTTAAGGCGGCTGTGGGTGTATTTTAGATCATCAGTTGTTTTTTTGCTCGTGGGGTGGTTCAGTGGGGTGTTGTTTCTTGGTTTTTGTGAAACGGCGTCCTTTAGGGCGTGTGATCGATCAAAAGAGAAAAAGCAGCGTTGGGGTTTTTAAGCATGAGAGTGTGTCTGTTGTCATGGATTCAAGGAATTAAAAACAACACTTAAAAGAAATTATTAGCACTTGCTTCGTGGTAAAAAGAGTGTTAGGTGGACTCGCCACGCTGGTTGCGTGGTGTCAAGTATTGAAGCGTGGGCATTTTATACATGGGGGGAAATCCGTATGATCAAAGATCAATCACAACAGCAATCTACCCATGAGGGAGAGGATTTTATCTCACAGTCCGTGTCGGATCAATTGGCTGCTTTTAAAAAAGGAATGGTTCTCTCAACAAAAGATTATGTCATCATTTTTTGCTTGGCTATCCTCTTGTTGGTGCTTTTTGTTGCGACTACTTATATGCAGCCTTGGGAATTTTTTCACGTTATATCCAATGAACAGTTTCAAGAAATGGGAAAAATGAAGCAAGAAGATATTCAAAAAATGTTTCAGGCAAATCTTGAACAGCCTTTTAATCCTATCATTGGGTATTTGCGTGATGCGGGGTGGAATAGTGTTTGGGCTTTTTTATGTCTTATGCCGCAAATGATTTTTGGTGTTCTTTTGGTTTTTTTTCCACTCTTTTTTGTTTTTCTTGCCATAGTGAAACGGGATGTGAAACAAATGATGCTGCTGTGGGAAACGGTGTCAGAGCCGCAACAGCGAGACAAACAATCTTTTGACAGAACATAATAGGGGGAATACGTGAGCATTTCTTTAATCATTGGAAGGTTGATTGGCATAGAGGTTACGATCTTGATTTGTGCTGCATTTTGCTCAGTATTCTTTTCTACTGCGATGATAATCTTGGCACTGTATTATTCTTTTATAAAGCGAACAATCTTGTTATGGACAATGTGGCGTAAATTAAAAAAGGGTGCAGCACAGAATGTGAGGTCTGATCAGGCAGAGGCTCGAAGACAGAGTACAGTTCCTGCAACACAGTTTAGTGCTTTTTCTTTTAAAGAATCTTTGGAACTTTCAAAAAAAGATTATTCGATACTCTTTTCTATCACTTTCGTTATGTTTGTGCTTTTTGCAGGTATTATCATTTTGGCAGCTTTTCTTCCAAAATCTGCGATTTTTTTGTACAATCATGCGCCTTTCTTGCTTTACATTGCTGATGCTGTCAAGCCGCTGCTGTTTGGGTTGTGGACGTGTATTGTTGTTGCTTTGCCTATCATTTTAATTCTCCATAATCTCCTTTTATTATGGCGTGAGAAAAGCAGTGAAGAAATTAGAAAAATTTGCTTGAGAAGAGAATAAAATGATGATTGCACATCAATGTGATAGGGGAAAAAAGGGAACGTTATGATAGGACATTTGGTTTTTTTATCGTTCATCATTATTGCCGTTTTAATATTTATGGTCATTGTCAGGCTTCCTTATCGGTTGATCAAGCATATGCGGTTGTCCTTTAAACTTGCTCGAGAATTGAAAAAGAGGACGACACAACAAAAGCAAGCCATACAACAATTGTGCAATGATCAGGGAGAAATGAAAACACAAAGTCTCGTGTGTGAGACCCTTGATGCAAAAATGCGCTTTCTGAACTTCAGAGAATCTCTCCCTCTTTATTCAAAAGAATGTAAAATCATTCTTTTTGTCTTTATTCTTCTTTCTCTTATAGAATCTGCTTTCTCTACCGCAAATTTGCTATGGTGGAAAAGTGATAGGATTGCCTTTATCATGATGCTGTTGAGCGTTATATGGATGGGAATTCTTCTCTTGTCTCCGATCATTGGGGTCATGGGCATAAAATTAACGAGAAAATTGAGAGAAACACTTCAACAATTGGAAGTAGCCATAAAACAACGCGATCAGGCAATCCGTATGCAGAATGTGCAAGGGGGACAAAATGACGAGTAGTATGATAGCATTAGCAGCCTGTTCTTTCCTAGTCTTTACGCTCGTAAATGTTTTAATATGGGTGCCAATTTTTATCATTTATTACCTGTTTATCAAGCGTGCGCGGCTCTATTGCAAGGTGAAAAAAGAACTGAAATGCGTGCTGAATGAACGCGATATCGCTTTAAAACAGATCTCTCAAAAATGAAAAGCAGCAGCGTGTTTGATAAGAAACAGCTTTCGCTTGTTTGGCAAGACTACAAAAAAATATTCTATCTTTCGACCGTCATGGTGACACTTCCGACAGTTATAACGGTTCTCGTTAAGATATGGAGAAAGAAGAACTTTTTTGCTGTGGCCATATTAGAGCCATTGGCATGGATTCTTGCCGGTGCTTTTTTAGTCTTACCCATTGTTTTTATGCTGCTTTTAATTGTAACATGTCAATTGAAAAAAATGATCCGACAACTGGAAGAAGAGGTTGAACAGAAAAAAGTACCGAGGATCCTCTATCATGGCAATGAAGGGGAAAAGTGAAGAGGAGGGTGCTTTTTGCCTTTGTCGTGTTCATTAAGGGGTATGGGGTTTCTTTGCATTTTATGCTTTTTTAATGCTTGTGTTGTGTTTTGAAAAGAGTTGGGGTTCTTGAGACAATAGAAAGATATCTCTATCCAAAATAGCTTAAGACGATAAAACAGATATTAAGACAACAGGGATGCATTGTGAGAGATAAAAACATGTTATTTGACGTTGATAAAAAAGCGCTTCTCCGATATTGCTTTCATAAAAAAGATGGAAAAAGACAAGCGGTT
>NZ_HE997979.1:104531-117199 GCF_000312585.1 Bartonella queenslandensis AUST/NH15 | reverse complement strand
GATTGCACAAGCGGTTGATTGCACAAGCGGTTGATTGCACAAGCGGTTGCTCGTGAGAATTGAATTCATTGGGAAGGACAAAGGCGTCGATTCATACAAATGGCTTAAAGTTTTAGACAAATGAGGGATAAAAAATGAGGGATAATGGGGGAAATGCAATATCGGATAAAGAACCACGGTTTTTTTCGCTTGAAGAAACGTTTCTGACACGCAAAAATTATAAAGTTATCTTTTGCATTACTTTTATTATTGAGGCCTTTATGATAGCACTTGTACTGTTATTTGAGTGGGATTTGACAGGGTGGTGGCATTATATCCTATTCATTCTCACATTAATATTGGGTTTTATGTCAGCGCTTCTTTTTTTATTGATCCCTGTTGCCTTTATGGTCCGTATCATCTTTACACGTTTGTTGAAAAAAAAGATCGATCAGTTGGAGCAAGTAATCGGGTAGCGAAGAAAAACCATTTATTAACAAAATAAGCGCGTGAGGGAGAGGAGCAAAATGAATACTGATATTTATGCATTATAAGCGCGCTTCTATCGGTAGTGATATTTAAAGGCAAGGGAAAAGATGCTCTCTCGCATAAAAGATGGGACACGACCAAGTAGATTGATTGAACAAGTGATTGATTGAACAGGCGATTGATCGTGAGAATTGAATTCATTGGGAAGGACAAAAGCTTCGATTCATACAAATGGCTTAAAGTTTTAGACAAATGAGGGGCAAAAAATGAGGAGCGATGAACAAAATGCAGCATTGGATAGGGAACTAAGGAAACGATGGTCTTTTTCGCTTGAAGAAGCATTTCTGACACGTAAAAATTATAAAGTTATTTTTTGCATTACTTTTATTTTTGCTGCTGTTAGAACGGTTTTTTGGGGATCATTGCTGCTTGGGTGGAAGCTGACAGAGTGGGAAGTGACTATTTTGGTTTCTTTCTTTTTCGTCACGCAGTTGATAGCAGGGTTTATTTTTGTGTTCATTCCTGTTGCCTTTGTGGTCCGTATCATCTTTACACGTTTGTTGAAAAAAAAGATCGATCAGTTGGACCAGGCAATCTGGAAGCGGATAGCTGCTCCCTACGTATCGACAAAAAGCACATAAAGGGGAGGGGAAAATGAAAGATATCATTATCGTATTTTCATGGGGTGTGGGGGTGACAATCTTCACGCTGCTTTCTGCTGTGGCCATGATGTTTATTTGGGCATTATATTATTCTGCTTTCAAGCGGGTGAGACTGTATTGCCAAGTGACAAAAGAATTAAGGCGCGTGCTTGAATATCCTATCGCTTTTGAGTAGCCCAGTGGAGAAACACCGATGATGAAGCTGTCATTTGAAGAAAATGTTTCGAACGCGTTTTCTCTTTCTGATGAGGATATTCTAACGATGGGAAGTGCAACAGCACTTTTAAAGAGTTTGGGGTGGAGGGTAGAAATTGAAGGAAAAGGCGATCATTTGGCGACCTTCTTTTTACCAGATCGTGAAGTACAGTTTCTTTATCATGCTAAGAAGGGGTATCCGCAATTTGATTGTGCAATTGCGGTAGTATCAGGTATTCATGCGGCGGCTTGCCAAACGATCGACCCTTATAATTCTGGAGGCTTAATGGCTCTGGAATTGCGTTTTGATGTGAAGGGATTAGAAATTTTTGAAGAAAAGGTAAGCGCAAAGCGTTTACGCCGTGCCCTTGAGACAGCCTTAGAAAAGGCAATGGACGATGTTGATCTTGGCAACATGCTTCGTACTCAATATTGCACTCTTCCTTGGGAAAATAAAATTGTGGTCCCTCAATTGACGCCTTATTCGCTGCGCTATCTTGCAGCCCTGGCTTTGCTGGGAGATGTTGAAACTTTACACGCTTATCACAAAAGCTTTATGGAAGGTGAAAGGCTGGGCTTTGAAACAAGCATCAAAGAAGAGCACTTGGCACACGCGATGGTGATCGCTAAGGCGGTAGAAAAGACAAAGCAACCCAGTTATGATTTGCTTCAACAGGCGGCAAAGACCTATTCCCTAGAGGTGGAGAGTTATGAATATTTTAGAGCTACAGATCCAGATTTGTGCAATAGAAGGCGCTTTATTTACGAAAATTTGATCGAGGAGAAACGACAAGAATTAAGGCAACAAGGATATACTGTTTACGAAAAAGACACGGTTTGTGAAATTGATGGAAAAAATGCTCGTCCCCATATTCTTTACATGAAGGATGGAAAATTAAAATATATGGATGTAAAAATTGGGATTGATGAAAAAAATTATTGAGAAAAATAAAGAGTTTAGATACAGTAAAAAAGCTTAATATTTAATTAAAATGGCGCGTAAAAATGAGAAAAGCAGAGGGGATCAATGCAGGAGAAAAACGCAACATTTGAAGAGTCTTTCTTTTCATTTAAGAAATTTAGGATCTTTTTAGGAGAAAGCCGTAAAGGGGGGAAAAGATGTAAAATGATAGGGAAGTCCTTTTCCATCATGTTTTGGGCATATCTTATCATGATGGCTTTAAAAGTTCCTGCGGATGCAAAGTCTTTCGTACAGCCGTTGCAGTGGGAAAGATGGGAGGGGATTGGTTCTCTTATTTTTCTCTTACCGGTGTTGATTTGGTTTTGTCTTCTCACACCTCTTCCGATCCTTTGGGGGTTGCGCAGTTTTAAAGAGCGAAAATTGAGAAAAATAAGGCAAAAACTGGAAAAAGAAACAAAGCTTCTAAAGATCAATCGGTAAGACGATCGCCATGAAGAATGAAGTCGTGATTTTTATTGTTTTTCTGTTGTTTCGACTTTTTTTGCTCGAGGCCGTGACGGTTTTTGCCATTTTTGTCAATATGATTATTGTGGCGCCTTATTATTGTTTAATCAAGCGTTTGAGGCTCTATTTCAGAGTGAAAAAATAAAGACGCTTGATGAAGGAACAGCCGCAGCATTTTTGTTTCTCTAAAAAAAGCCTAAAAGAAATTGTGCAGCAAAATTTAGCACTGGATACAAAAATAAGTTTCTATTCGTTTACAAAATGGCTCGCTTTTTCAGATAAAGATTATGTCATTCACAAATGCCTCTCTCTCTCATCATTATGGTTTTCAAAGTTTATGCCATCATTATGGTTTTCAAAGTTTGTGCCTATGTGACTTTTTATAAAGGAATGAACTTTGTGGCAGATGAGAAGAGATTTATCTATCTTACCACTTTCTTTTGGCTCTTTGTTCTTTTATGGACATGTATTTTGGCAACAGTTCCTGTTATTATCGTCCTTCGTGAAATTTTAACCTGTCGGCTCAACAAGAAGATTCAGCAATTGGAAGAAGTGACTAAATCACCCCAATCAATTAATTTATAAAAGGAAGAAAATAAAATGCATTACGGGATGGCGGCTGCATTCACAGTGGTTTTAATGGTTTTGTTGGTCGGTATTTTTGATTTGTTCTTAACAATACCCATTGTGGCACTGTATATTTCTTTTATCAAGCGTCTGATCTCGTATTATAAGGTTACACGGCAATTAAAAGCAGCAATGAAAAAGCTCATGTAGCTTCCATTCACGCCCTCTTTTCCCCACCATCCTTCTCACAACCTCTATGCTCTTGATAAAGCATACACCTGACTTTACATTTCTACGCTTTTACAATTTTGCTTATTTACAGAAAAGAGCAGAGATCTGATAACCATTCCAAGACTATTGATCACCAACCTTTCCCTCAATTTCCCCCACACCATTGCAACTTTTCCACCCCCGTGCCGTGTCAAACCTTTATGCCTTCATGTCATGGCGAGATGCGGAGGGTATATTGTTTCTTTTCATTTCACGTTGACTTTTGTTTGAAGAGGCTGATGCCAATCAAGAGGTTTCAATGGGGATCGTTATTGGCTCTCTACAGTTTTCTGTAAATGAGCAAATTCGTAAAAATGTGGAAACGTAAAGCTAAGGGGACTTTATCAAGAACATGGTAGTTGTGGGAAGGATGGTGGGGAAAAGAGTGTGAAGGAAGCATAAAGGTTTGAACACGACACGGGGGTGAAAAGGTTGCAATGGGGTGGGGGAATTGGAGGAAAGGCTGGTGATCAATAGTGTTGGAATGGTTATCAGATCTCTGCTCTTTTCTGTAAATGAGCAAAATCGTAAAAACGTAGAACTGTAAAACCAGGTTTGTGCTTTGTCAAAAAAAAGCTAAAAACAGGGATTGAATTACAAGCTGTGTTTTTTCATATGATCTTTTATGGTATCCAATACCTGTTGGCTTATTTCATGATGGGTTAGCCATCGAAAACCTTTTGATGTTGCTTTTTGTCCTAATTGAATGGAGATGAAATCAATCTTGTTTTTACGCGCGCATTCAACAATCATTTGATCATAAATGTTGGAACCAAAAATATGAAGAATACACGGGGGGTGAGGTAAAAGAGCTAACTGTTCAATTAACGCACAAGAAAATGCATGGGCAGGTGAATGAATCCATAATATGCAATATTTTAGACCATGCCATTGTTTCACAGCTTCTAAAAATTGTGCCTGTGATGCTGCACAATCATAATTCAAGGGGACGCACAGATGTTTATTTTGCAATGCTTCAAGCTGGGTTTTATGAGAAAAAAAACGTGCCGCAATAATGACCTCTTGTGGTTCTAGTGATTGATACAAAGGAGCAAGCATCCCCGTACCACCTACGACTAAATAACGATATTGCTTATCCTTTTTTTTCATGTCCCCTCCCTCTTTACTTTAAACGCTCTCTCTTTGCTGTAAAAATGTGCACATTTCATCAGCAAGCCGTTCACAATGTATTTGTATCTCTTTGCTGATAACTTTCCAAGTACGACCTTCGTCATTCGAGGAAAAATCTTCATTGGAAAAAGCGACATGACATTGGAGTGCATAACCATAAAGCGTGCGCATCACCGGCAATAAATGCTCACATGGTTGTGCACATCTTTTGGTGGTGATTCCATGAGGGATAAGCCCAACAGGTTTATTTAAAAAAGCATTATGGGTTAAATTATCAAGAGTATTTTTTAAAACACCTAAATAAGATCCTTGATAAAGAGGACTTGTGAGAATAATACTATGAGCGGCTGCGATGGCTTTTATAAACTGTCGTACCGCAGCACTTGGATTAGTTTCTATTTGGTGATGATAATCTGGATCTGTCATTGGCAAGGCGGGGTCAGGAAATCAACCCGATAAAGTGATGCACCACGCTTCATCAGGCAATCTGCTAAATAACGGGCTAACATTCTTGTTAAGGAAGGTTGATACACACAGATCCCAACACTATATTCAAAAGCTTTTCCTTTTTTCACAATAAATCTTACGCAAGGCTTATTTAAGAATTGTAAAAAAAAATGATGCATGTCGTTATGCTGTCTATAAAGAGCCATTGTGATTGTATCGCATAGTTATCGAATCAATTGACTTTAACAGTATCGTTGAAAAAATAACACCTCAAACTTGGAAGAGAATATTTGTGCTTTGGTTAATGTTAAAACGTTCTATCTCAGAAATAGCGGCTGTCTTAGATGGGTATTGATGAATCATACTCTTAAACTATTGGCTTGCGAGATTCCCCAATGAACAATGAAATAGAGAGTCATATGTTGAATGATCAATGATCCTTTTTAATTGGAATGCGTTATAAGATTTTTCTCTTTCAAACTTTCTTCAATTGAAACGATTAAAGTCACTTTCTTGTATGTCACCAGTGGGGGGACGAAAACGATTGAGATAAAGAATAAAAATGCTTCTTATGAATTTTTATTAAGGGATAAAAGTTGTTGTGGAGGTAGGGGACGACTGTTGATGATGCTGGGTACGGTTATGGCAGACGGTATGGCAGGGGGTGGATATGATAGCACCGGATGATACTCTTTATTGAGGGGGATATATTCATGAGGGCGTTACCCTTACTATTATTCATGGGGGGGCATGGATGCTCCTAGGGGCTATGGGGGTGGGCTCAAGGGCACTCTCATGAAATGGCCATGAAGCGCATTGCTTTGGAAGTATTGAGAAGATGGTTCCTTAAAACAAGAACGTGAATTGATGGCATTGAAGGATTGGATACGGTACGGGGGTGGGAACGGTTGCAATGGCGTGGGGGGAAATTGGGGGATGGGCAAGTCGTGTGTGGAGCATGCGGTTTGAGGAGGGTGTGATGGGCGCTGAAAAAATAACGAAGATGGTGGACATGTGCGGTGCTATTTGCTTTTCTATTCAACGCTCTTTACCATAAGCTCACGATGCAGCGTGGCAATGAGATGCAACGCTAAAAAAGCTTGTATCGTGCTCTTTGTGAGGGGCGGTATCATTTTAGATCATGCCATTATTTTATGGTTTTGAGGGGGATACGGTTTTTCTTATCGCAAATTATTCTGGCATCTGTTTGAAGAGGGGTGATACCAATCAATAGGTTTGGGCAATGAGCTTGGGATGGTTATCAGATCTCTGCTCTTTTCTGTAAATAAATAGAATCGTAAAAGCGTAGAACTGTAAAGCTGAGGGTGTGGGCTTTATCAAGAGCATGGAAGTTGTGGGAAAGATGGGGAGGAGAGCGTGAATTGATGGCATTGAAGGATTGGCAACCAAAATATGCAATACAAGGTATTGTGAAGCATTCTGTTTGACGATACTGGATTGTACTTGAGAGATTATTCGTGTCCTCATAAAAGTCGAGGGCAAGTATACAAAGTAAAGACAAGACCTTGTCTAAAAAGGAAGAGCAAATGAAGGGGAAAAATTCAACGTGGAGCCGAAACCCAAGCTCTTTTGCTCTTAAAGAGTCATTTCTTTCTTATAAAGATCATAGCATTATTTGTCTTATTTCTATCCTGATAGGGATCGGGTATAGCGCATCTTCAATCCCGTTAAAATTTAAATGGTCGTTGACTGTAGCGCAGGATAGCACTCTTTTGGCACTCTTTGTGCTTCGTGAAGTCATCACGATCTGTGTGTTTGCTTTGATGCCTGTTCTCTTGGTGTTTTATCTCATCTTAACGTATTTATTGAAAAAAAAGATTCAGCAGTTGGAAGAAGTTATCCAGAAACGGGGGAAAACAACCAACCAACAAAATAATCTGCCAAAAAACGATAGAGAAAAAATAAGCCGTTTTTTTATCGTATTCCTTTGCTTCATCCTTTTGTTTGAAGTGTTTTTTACGGCTGCTGTTGTCATGCTTATTCTGGAATTTTATTATTTTGTCTTTAAGCGTGTGAGAATGTATTGTCGCGTGAAAAGGCAATTGAAATGCGTAAAAAAAAAGGCCTAACAGAACGCTGGTACAGTGATCATGAGCGGGAAGAAGCCATGTTCAGCCGTTCTCGTGACACAAGAAGAGCGAATGGTTGCAAAATCATCAAAAAAAGAGGAGGGAAGAAGTCTGAGGGGGAGAAGTCCGTTGTCGTTGGTGATGAGGAAAATACTCTTATCACCTAGGAGTAATAGCGTTTTTAGGAAATTTGGGGGGATTGACGAGAAAACAAGCCAAAAGCTATGCATTGCACTTTTCATGGTGCTTAAAAGAGCCAGTGTTAGAAAAGATTAAAAGAGCGGGTGTGAGAAAAGAAATGCATTTGAGAAAAGGGAAGAGCAATGAAGGGGGAAAATTCAACATTTTATAACGGACTGCGTGATTTTTTTAAGCAAACGTTTTTGTCTGTGCAAAAGTGTGTTGTTCTTTGCTTCCTCTCACTCATGATTGAGGATGCGCGCAGCCTTCACTCGAGTGCATCCTTCTCCTCAAGGGATACAAGCCCACCCTCATGAAGCATGGTCCCAATTTCATTGAGCTGTGGAACAGGATTGTCTTTCTCTCATCCTTGACACAAAGAAGCTTAAAAGAGGGAAGTTTAAAAGAGGGAAACTTAACAGAGGAAAACTTAACAGAGGGAAGCTTAAAAGAGGGAAACTTAACAGAGGAAAACTTAACAGAGGGAAACTTAACAGAGGAAAACTTAATAGAGGAAAACTTAAAAGAGAGAAACTTAATAGAGCGGGCAGGAGCCCGCTTTTTTTGCTCTTTCTTCGCTTTGGGAAGTGATAGCCGTGTGTGTTGTTGGCCTGATCTCGGTTATGTTGATACTCTACTTAATATTTGCCTGCCTCCAATGTTGTGAACGACCCCTTGACACTTGAGAGCGTTCATGAAAAGCCATTTTTAGTCCTTTCTTATACAGTTTGATCTACACACTCATCCCGCTTGTGATGTGCAAGAGACATGATTTTAATTGATTCAACATAAACAGGTTTGGAATGAGAGAATCTTACGTTATTTAAGACGCTTATTCAATATATAAAAAGTGAATAATCATTATAAATCAATGTCTTATATAATATTGTAGCGTTTATTGAAGAAAAATACTTGGAAAGTACAAGCAATACACCAGCAACGGGGAGAAGAAACCTGTCACCAAAAGGATCGGTATCAAAAGGGTGATAGAGGGAAAGTGGATGATATTCTTGTCATGGTATTTGTGAGCGGGCTTCTATGCGTGACACTTTGGATTGCGTGTTTTCTCATAACGATTTTGGAACTTTATTATGGTGTCTTTAAGTTGGTGAGAAAATATTACTGTTTAAAACAAGAACGAAAAAGCGTGTAAAAGAAGAGGATACAGCGTTTGAAAATCATGAGCGAAGGGGAAAAATGGTTGAAGAAATGATGAGAAATTCAGCATGGATGGGGTTTGCTCTCTATAATATTTTGCTTCTAAGATGTTTTGATGCTCTTTATGGTTTTGTCCTAAAACCTTGCTCTAGGGAGCAGTGTTGAGGGTGGACTTTTTGGGAAGAAAAAGCTTGAATTGTAGAGCGTCCTTGTTTAAAGGCGGTGTGGGGTCCTAAAGCCTAGAGTGATAAATGGGGATTTTTTTCATCGTTTGAGCGGAAGGAAGGTCAAAGAGTGTTTTTTTAAGATAGGTTAGAGGACAGTGGTTCTTTGCTAGGTTAGAGGACAGTGGTTCTTTGCCTTACTAAGTTTGCCTTATTGGGGGCTTGGAAGTGAACCTTATGGCGGGGTGGATGGTGGAGCATTTTCTTGAAAACAGGGGAATTTTTTAGGAATAAGAAAAAGCTAAATTATGACGATCGTTTACAGATTGGTGTGCTTTGAAAATCTTGGACTTTTTGAGGGAGGAGGAAGATAAGGAGGCAAGGTACCACGAATATTGTTATTTCTTATGATTTTTGTCATGACGCAAGCTGTAACGGTCTGTGCACTTTTTTTTTGATTCCAGTAATATTGGGATTTTGCATGCGTCATAATGCATCAATTGGAAAGAAAGATCCATAAACGAGAAAAAACAATTTTTGTGCGAGAGCAAATAAGCTCTCTACCGTATGGTTTTTTTCAAAGAGTGAGAGGGAATAAATGCAGGAGCAAAATTGGGTATCAGAGCAAGAAATGTATAAAAGAGCGCATTCTTTTTCGTTTCAGCAAGCGTTGCTTTCAGCAAAGGATTATAAAATTATCTTCGCTATTGCGGTTATCATTGTTATCTGGAGAGTGATGCTAGAAATACCAGAGATCTTCAATTGGCAGCTGATAGGGTGGCAATATGTTGTGCATACCGTTATCCTGAAAACAACGGGCATCATAATCGTCTGTGCCCTTTTATTGATTCCGATTATGTCACGGCTTCGTACTAAGGTGACGTGTGAATTACAAGAAAATATTCAAAAACTAGAAGAAGCACTCTTTGAGCGAGAGCAAATAAGCTCTCTGCCGCACGGGTTGTGTAAATAGTGAGGGCGAAAAATGAGCATTGATCCTATCGTCGTCCGTGTCTTAGATCCCATATTCTGGGTGGTTGTTGCTGTTTCCATAATCATTATCATGCTTGTTTTGGCTCTTTATACCTCTGTCTTTAAACGGATGAAAATGAATGTCCAAGTAAAAGGTGAGCTGGAACGCGTGCTTAAAGAAAATGATCTCGCACTTCAGCAGTTTTGGAAAGATGAAGCCGTGATACAGAAGAGGCGTTTGAAACTAAAGGAAAAACTCAATGAACAACTAAAGGAACAAAAGTTCCCTGTCGATTATGATGATGATGAAATTCTCATGATAGAAAGTGCAACAACGCTTTTAAAAAGCTTGGGGTGGTCCGTGGAAATCGATAGACTGGGAGATTATTTGGCAACGTTCTTTTTACCCGATCGCGAAGTGAAGTTTCTCTATGACGAGGAACAAGTGGAAGAATTTTCGCCGTTTGATCGCGGGCTTTTAATTGTGAGCGGTATTTTTGCGGCCGCTTGTTATACGATTAATCCTCATATTCTTAGGGTTTTTCCAACGGTATTTATCAATTTTGTGCCCAATGGATTGGAAATTTTTGAAGAAAAAGTGAGCGTCGCACGTTTAAAGAAAGCCCTAGACAAAACTTTAAAATGGGCAATGAAAGATGATTGTTTGCATAAAATACTTTGTTCTCAATATCGTATTCCACCTTGGGAAAAAGACTCTTTATCATGGTCAACGGATTATGATGATGAAAAAGCAGCTCCTTATGCTTTGCTCCATCTTGCCGCTCTAGCTTTGCTGGGGGATGTGGAGATTTTAGCTTCTTATGATGAACGTTTTACGGCAGGAGAGAAGCTTGGCTTTGATGAAACCATTGAAAAAATCCATTTGGAACGCGCGATGGTGATGGCGCAAGAGGTGAAAAAGGCTGGAAAATTCAGTTATGATGTGTTGGAACAGGCTGCAAAAATGTGCTCCATCGTTGTGGATGGCTATCAGATTTTCAGAATGAGAGCCCCTGATTTGTGCAATGAAAAACGCGCTTTGCATAAAAATTTAGTCGAGGAGAAAAAACAAGAATTAAGGGAACAAGGATATGTTGTAAGTGATGAGCCATGCGTCTTGGAAGCAGAAGGCGTAAAATATTCTCCCGATATTACTTATATTAAAGATGGTGAACCTGCATTTATGGATATAAAAATTGATTAGTGTCCTACGCTTTTGGTGGAGAAACGCTTCTGATTTTAGACTTAGACTTCTGATTTTAGACAAAGCATTCTTGTTGAAAAAGGGTAAGCACCATGAGTGAGACGCTTTTACATCAAAGCAAAATAAAAGGGCGCAAAAAATCAAGAAAAACCGCAAAGTTTAAAAAAATAAGCTGAAAATAATTTGATTCTCGAGAAGAGGAGTGAATGAGTGATGGTCAGTTTGTCTTTTTCTTGTTTTTTTAAAGTCTATTCTTTGATTCAAGAAAATGCGCTTCATGATGTGAAAAAAGCACGCTGGAGATGAGAAAATATTCTGCTTAAAGAACAAAATACATCCTTATTGATTTCGTAAAACACGATCATTTCAGATAGGGTAATATTTTATTACATTCTGGTGTTTTTTTGAAAATGTGTGATGAATATTTTAGCAAAAGATTTTCCCATAGTGCTTATGCAAATACTATTCGTGCTTATGCAAATACTATCCTTTGAAGTATGGTGATTGAAGCGTGTTTTAGGCAAAACCGGTGTAAGAAAAACTGCATTTTTTGACAGATTGATACAAGTTGAGAAATTTCTTTCCTTACGAAAGAGAGAGCGCTTCAGAAGAGAGTGATTATAACAAAAGGCAAGTCCTTTGCGGCGTGGGGATGTTGGTATGAAAATTTGAGCGTGTTTTTGTGTTTTTAAGTTGCTTCACTGAGGCTTGAAAGTGAGCGTATGAAGTGGTTCACAGGGTAATTTTCTTGAAATAGAGTGGAATTGACCAGAAGAACAGAGGGATTGGAGAGCATATTGATTAAAGCAATATGGGAACCAGAGCTTAGCAGTATGGAGATGAGAGCTTGAAGTAGAGCCTGAAATCTTAGAGTTTTCATCATTCAAGATGTGGAGAAAATTAAATAAAGTGCTATTGTTGAGGGCTAATATGAGGCTATTAAAGGGCTAATATGAGGCCAGTAAAAATAAAAACACAATCAAAATAAAATTAAAAAAGGCCCCATTTTAAAAGGGCCTTTTTATTTAATTTTGTAATATATACAATTCTATTATAATAACTTTTTGTATCTTATACTCTTGCAGCAATTAACTGTATGAAATATATAACAAGTGAGCCTAAAAAGCTCACGAAGGCATTGAATAAATTTCTACCTTTTTCATATATATTATTTATTGATGCTTGTTCTGATGCAGTTCTAGCGCTTATTCTCAGTATATTCAATGTATCCGAAGGGCTCTTTACTTGTTTTAAAAACTCTAAATGTGTTTTTTTGACAGTATAAGGAGCAACAATAGGAGAGGGCTGTTGATTGACTATACGATCAGATTTTTGAATTGCAAGAGCTAAACCACTTGTGATTGCCCCCGCTATGAAAAAATATCTGATATTCATAGTTTTTCTCCTATATTTATTTCTGTAAATAAATATCGATACGTATCATATATAGATTCACTTTAGCTGACTATAGTAAAAATACAACAGTCATAAAAAAGAATAAACTTTGTCTACATTTTGACAAAATCTTACTATTAATTGCCTCAATCAATTCTTTCAGATTCTATTTTATGGATGTCTAAAAAGTTTGAAAATTCTGTCCAGAAGTAGAGTCCCGTAAGATGGTTGAAAAGAACTGCTGACAAGCTTCTTTTTATGCCATTGACCAAAGGATTTATAAAAAAGAGGGTTCAGTAAAATTAAAATGCGTTGTGTTGAAAGTTGAGTAAAACCCTT
>NZ_HE997979.1:100970-103765 GCF_000312585.1 Bartonella queenslandensis AUST/NH15 | reverse complement strand
TACATCCTCACGAGAGTGGGGATGTATCCTTGATGGGAAGGATGTACTCTTAGTGATGGTAGAGTGCACCCATAGGAAAAGGCATATCTCAAAACAGAGAAAGCCCAAGAGATCCGTTTTTTATTTTATCTCTATCGGTTTTTACATTTGCTACAGATAGTTATTTTGTCTCCTATATTTGAGAGGGTTATAGGAATGAGACTCGATGATCAATGTCATCGTAATGATATTAAGATCTCTATGAGAATTAAGATATTTTTGTGCTTTTTTTTGTTTTTTTTTTGATTTTTTTTTGATTTTTCTTGGCACCTGCAAGATTTAGGAGGCATTTTCATACAGTTTGGCTTTTGATTGTGTCAATTGTATTGGTTTAATATTTCAGTTATTTCAATGACTTAAATAAAGTTTTCAAAGAATGGTGCTTTGTCATAGAAAAGAGCAAGTTGGCACGTGTCATCTACTTTGCCTGTGTACAATCTTTATGCTGGTCCTTGGGTTTATGCCGATTCTTGGGGGGCTTTATACCGATTCTTGGGGTCATGACGGTCCTTGGGGCGTGATCTTTGGGGGATGATGATTCTTGAAGCTTGAGAGTATTGATTAAGAGATATTGTGATTCTTTATTTTTGAAGTGTTTTATTTTTACACGGGCTTTCCTGCTTGGAACGGGTGAGGAGGTGGTTTGATGAATTCAATATAAAACAGAGTTGAAATATAAGAAGCCTAAAGTAGTTGGTTCTTTTATTCTGAGGTTTCTAAGATGAAGAACAGAAGAATCACCCCATTGTCATGATACAATACCTTGTTGCTGTTCCAGCGATAAAGAAAAAATATCAGTGAGTCTGTTATGCCGTAAAACAGTGTATGCCGTAAACTCCTTGTTCATTTAAGAGGCGGTAAAGGAGCCTGCGTGATACAATGGATTTTCTTAGGGGAAGTGTTTTTGGGAGGAAGTGTTTTTTAAAGGCGTGGTGAATATTTTTAGCTGCGCTTATCGGGGCTTTAAGTTTTAGATCAATCCCTTACCATGGGAAACCAAAAGTGCGTGGCCAAAAATGCGTGGCCAAAAGTGTATGGGAAGACAAGAGGGATAAAAATGAAGATTTTTTGCAGGCTCGATTGAATGAAGAACGCTCGTCTTTTGAGGAAGGGGTAGTTTAAGTCAATTTGACAAAAGAATGGTCTAAAGATCTTATGAAAGAAGATCACAAAGTTCATAAGATTTAAGACAATACAGTCATAAAAAAAGCCCTCTGTTTCAAACAGAGGGCAATAATAAAGAGAATTTCTAACATTCAGTAGTAAAAAATATCAAAAAAAAGTGAATTTAAAAAAACATACTCAATACAAAAATTCACACTTAGAAGACTTACCTCTTTATAAATAGCAGAGAATTGAACATAGAGCAAGATAAAAATACTCCTTTAAAAAGGAAAATTTTGTCATTCGTGCCTTAAAACATCATGAATATTTCTTGTTTATTGAATGTTTATTTTGCAATTACAACGTCATGTAAGTATTTAAAGATATTGTGACGCCTGTAACTCTATTTATTCTTCAATAATAAACCTAACAAATAGAGCACCTCGTGGTTATAAACCGGTGGGGAGTAAGGCGCTTTGTTTTTTTAAGGGCATGCATTTTGAGTGCAAGGATTTTGTGGGCAGTCTGGCGTCCTTTAAGCAGCCTTGCGTCCTTTAAAATGTAGTGGGTTGGGAGCACAAAAGAGAAACCATTTGGGGAGAAACCATTTGGGGAGAAACCGTTTGGGGGGAAACCGTTTGGGGGGGAAACCGTTTGGGGGGAAACCGTTTGGGGGGGAAACCGTTTGGGGAGAAACCGTTTGGGGAGAAACCGTTTAGACTGCCGCGCGGCATGGGGAATTTTCCCTTGAGAGTGGGGAAATATTCTATGTTCCCCTGAAGGGACAAGTTATGTTTCCCTGAAGAGGGGAATTATTCAGAATGTTTATGGTTTGTATATCCCCAATGAAAGGCTAACAAGTCTAGACAATCTCGTAAATGATCAGCAAGGGAGTTTTGTTTTCGTTTTGAAGAACTTAATTCTTTGATCGCTTGCCCATAACCGATTACCCGCTCAAGCAGTGAATAGCCAAGAATACCAAGTTGAACTTTGATTGTTTTTAAATGATTGGAGGCTTCTATTTGCTGTTCAATGGGGTGAGTATACCCTTGGCTACAGGCAACTTTTTCACGGGTGGTGTCAAGGCTCATGTAGAGGTCTGCTTGACTGTGGCGCCAGTAAAAATAAAAACGTTCTGCGGCTTTATATTGTGCCTTACTGAGATGTCCTTTCGCATATAAAAGTGCAATGGGACGGCTTTGTGCATTGATAATAGCTTTGATGGTGCGCGGGTTGCTGGAACTTTCTGGATGCGTGGGCTGAAAATAAGGATTGCTCGTTTCAAATGGGATTTCTTGTGTCTTTAAATGACCTATGGGCTTTTCTTTCTCTTGAAGGTTTTTCTCTTGAGGCTCAAGAAGGTGCGTGTTTTTTTTCTCTTGATGGTTCATATCATCTCCTTAAAAATGATCGTTTGATTTTCGTAAAAAAAAATGTTGCTTGGCCTCATGAAAAGAGGGGGGTATGGTGGAAGGCATGTGTTGGCATGTGTGCGTGGGGGGCGATCGTGTGGAGCGCCATGCTGCGCTGGGTGGAGAGGGCGCGGGAGAGTATTTATTGTGTGTGTTTTCATTCTTGAAAAGAGAGGTGTCTTGTTGCATCGTGGACATTTTCCTTGAGTGACGTGTTCCTTGAATGATGCGTGTGGGGGG
>NZ_HE997979.1:97387-100422 GCF_000312585.1 Bartonella queenslandensis AUST/NH15 | reverse complement strand
AGGTTCTAAGTAATGGTGCGCAGGGTTTTGTCTTTGAAGGGATTCGTGTTTAGCGGCATTGTGGCTTTTGTCTCTGTGGCTATTTATACAGAAATGCAGGCTTTTGGGATGACGTGGGGCGTATTTTTACGCGCTATGGCGTTTTATGGCATTCCCAGCATTTTTCTTATGGTTGGTTATGGAGTCATGCAGCGGCGGGGTGTAACGAAGGGTTTGTTTTTCAAGATGGTGTTGTTTAGCTTCATTTGGGCTGCTCTTTCTGATTTTATTTATAAGCAAATTTAAGCATTGTGGTTTGACTTGGCTTTGGTTCTCAATCCCGTGGGTATTTGGTGTCCTTTGGGGCTTTGTTCTTTGCCTTATTTATAGAGGGGTAAGGTGTTTTGGGTTTAGGATTTCATTCTTTGAAAAGGAGTGATATTTTGCTCCCATTGCCGGTATATCTATTGGGTTTGTTTTTGTGGGCGTGGGGGCGATTGATTTCACTTGGTTTGGTGTTTTAGCAGTGATGAGCGTTTTGCTACATTGCTGGCGTTATCCTGATGTTTGTTTATCTGGAATCCTAGTGTTTTGTATTCTGTGTCTTGATATTATAGCGGGGAATCTTTTTGCTGGAGCAGATGTTTTTATTGGGGCTGGGGGTGTTGTCTTGTTGAAACCGTCCTTGGATTTACGGATGAAGAGGATTTTATTGAGGAGGGGGCAAAGGTCAGTGATCACGCGTGTTTTTTTGTTTTTGAAAAGCTTTGCATTGCGTTGCCTGTTGGGTATTATCCTTGGATTTGCGTCTGTGGGAGTCAAGCGTTTTGGTGCGCTTTGGTCTTGGGTTTCAAATGAGTGGTTTCACTTGGGTTTCAAATGAGTGGGGTTCGATTTGCATTTTTGTATTTCTTATTCGTTTTATGAGCGCCTTTTTTCATGAAGGTATGAGATGTGTTGGTCTGATGCTGGGGGAGGCTTAAAAAGAATGGGTATTTTGTTGCGTTGAGGGCGTTTTCTTTCATTTTATTTTTCATTTTATTATTGCGGGGAGATAGGAATGTCGCAGGATTTGTGGTTTTTACTGTTGTTAGGGTTTGTTTGCCTTTTTGCTGTTACCTTGGTTTTATTGATTAAGCTGGCTGCACGCCGTGAGGTTACAAGGTGGCGTTTTTTTGGCAGGTGGGTGGTCTTTTACGGCGTCCTTGCTCTTTACCTTGGTTTTCTTTCTGTGGGAATAGGGGAGCGCACTGTTAGCGGGGAGCTGTTGTTAAAGATGGCGGTATTTTCCTGCATTTTTGGCGCTATCCTTGGTTTGGTGCATTGGGAGGTGGGGAGTCTGCCTGTTGTTTGGCAAGTCTTCGTGAGGTGGTCCATGTTTTGTTGTCTGATGGCTGTTCTCCTTATGCTTTTTGCTGTGGGTGTCAGGGAGATGAATAGCGTAAGCGAGATGTTCTTGAAGGTGTTGATCTTTGCTGTCTTGTTAAAGCTGCTCTTGGGGTTCTTTATACAGGAACAGAGCAATATGGTGTTGCAGAGGTCGTTGCGTGTTTTGGATTTTGTACTTTTTATCTGCATTGTGGGCGTTTTCTTTTTCTTTGTTTCTTTGGGAGCGAAGCATCTGGGATTGAGCTGGCTTTGGTTCTCAAATGAGGATGTATTGACCATTATAAGAACATTTCTCTTTATTTTGATTTATCTGGAAGTGAAGGCTGTGTGTGTGAAGGGGAAGGCATTTTTAAAGAAAGTGGTATGAATGGGGCGTTAAAGATAACGCCGTGGGGGTAAGGGGGGCTCAAAAGAACAGCGATAGCGATAGGTTTGGGGATCAAACCAAAGCCCTACTTTGCCTTCAAAATCACCGGAACGTTGTTTGGCAATATTCATAATGACACCGGGACGTTTGGCTAAATCTGCTTTTTCTTGAGCTAAGGATGCGGCAAATATTTTGTCTTCTAACGAGCGGTTGCGCCAAATGGTGATGATGTTAAAAGCATTCGCACCAATTTCTGAGGCGCCTTTGATATCTTCTGTCCCTGGGATATCTTTATCGAGCCCTCCTTTGCGGGCATGGGCGACAAGATGAATATGCACACTGTTTAAAATAGCCCAATCCACCATTTTATAAACCGCTTGTTCTTGTCCTGCATAATCATCAGAGGCAATACCAAGTCGCATGAGACTGTCGATAATAAATTGATCGCAACCATAACGCGCACGGCAATAGTCAAAAACATCAAGCAAGGTGTCGACACTTGATTTGCCAACATGTTCATAAAGAATAAGCCCTTCGTCTAAAAAATGCAAAATGCGTTCAATCGTTTCTTTTGTAGGCTTTTCTAAGCCGCCCGTTTGTTTTGTTAAACGCCGGAGGGATTGTTCTCCTTTCATCTCTAAAGACGCTAAGCAAAGACGACTGTTTTGCGCAATCCAATGGGGAATACAGTCGGACAACAATTGGCTTTTGCCTGCCCCACTGGCACCGCTCCACAGGGTTAATTCGGCAGGACGAAAATGCAATTTATCCTTCAGTTTAGGATAGGGAACCGTATAGCCAAGATGTTTTTCAGGTTCTGGCCAAAACAGTCCAATTACTTGATCTTTATAGTCTGAGGCGCGCCGTAAGCCTTCTGGTGCAAAGCTTTTCGCTGAAGAAAAAGCTGCTTTTATGGTGGCAGCATCAATCCCTGCGGTTAAACAGTCATTGGCATCTTTGCGGGGTAAGCGGACACGATAGCAACGGTGACGTCCAAGCCGGCTGGCAATTTCATGAGCGGCTTCTTCTCCCGGTTGATCCATATCGGTAGCTAAAAAAATGGTTTCAAAAGCTTCTAAATGATCAAATTCATTTTCAATCCAATTTTGCTTACCACCCCTTCCGCCTCCAAAGGGTAGGGAAACCGCCGGATATCCATAGGCGGCAAGCGAAAGCGCATCAATTTCTCCTTCTGTGATGACAATTGTCCGGTTTGTTGAAGAAAGTGTGGGAAACGACGCGTGATCTGAAGGGACGGATTGCGATGCGTGCGTGGTGGTGTGGGCTGTTGAGGATGTGG
>NZ_HE997979.1:95527-96695 GCF_000312585.1 Bartonella queenslandensis AUST/NH15 | reverse complement strand
TTGCTGAGGGTGTGGGTTGCGATGCGTGCGTGGTGGTGTGGGCTGTTGAGGATGTGGGTTGCGATGCGTGTGTGGGCGCTTGGGTTGCTGAGGGTGTGGGTTGCGATGCGTGTGTGGCGGTGTGGGATGTTGAGGATGTGGGTTGCGCTGCGTGCGTGGGCGCTTGGGCTGTTGAGGATGTGGGTTGCGATGCGTGCGTGGCGGTGTGGGATGTTGAGGATGTGGATTGGGGCGTGTGCGTGGCGGTGTGGGATGTTGAGGATGTGGGTTGCGATGCGTGCGTGGGCGCTTGGGTTGCTGAGGATGTGGGTTGGGGCGTGTGCGTGGGCGCTTGGGTTGCTGAGGATGTGGGTTGGGGCGTGTGCGTGGGCGCTTGGGTTGCTGAGGATGTGGATTGGGAGGCGTGTGTGGTGGGGCTGTTTATGGGGTAAAGGGCTTGCCAACCGAATAAAATCGGTTCACATTGGGCTGTTGTAGGTTTTGTTTTTGCTCCCGCTTGAGCGAGCCGTTCTTTGACCAAAGCAAGGGTGCCATCAGGTTTATAAAAGGGAAAAATGATTTTTTCGCCTTCTTCTCTTATGCGGTAACGCTTTATAATCTCTAGAGGGATGCAGCGTTCTTTGTGGAGATAGTTTTTTACGAGATTTTGCGGGGTACACCCTTTAGGAATCGGTGGACGGCGGTAGGAACGATGAGGGGCCATAAAGGGTTTGGGGCGTGTCAGATTGAGAGTTGTGCGTGCTTCTTCTAATGCTTGAGAGAGACTGATGCCTTTGACTGCACACCAAAGGTCTAAAATATCGCCTCCGATACCTTCTGCAAAATCATACCAAAGGCCTGCTTTACTGCCGCTTAAGCAAATCGATAAACTTTGACCGGCTTCACCGCGTGTGTTGCCAACAAGCCAATTGTTGCCGCGTTTATGTCCTTGGGGAAGAAGCATTTCTGCGATCTGATCTGCTTGTGCGATAAGCTTTTGTTTGATTTCAAAAATTGTGCTCATGGCTATTCGTGATATTATTCGTTTTTTTCAAGGGTGTGTTTTGCTGTTTTCAACGTTCGATCTCACCGAAAAACCAGTGGTGCTATGGGGATTACTTGACTGCCTTGAGGTTTTTTTTGCCGCTCTTGGCTTGCCAATAATTGCGAAACTTTTGGGTTGGCTCAT
>NZ_HE997979.1:91449-94765 GCF_000312585.1 Bartonella queenslandensis AUST/NH15 | reverse complement strand
GGGGTTGCTCTTTGTTGAACGTTTCTGAAACGGCTGCGTTGATGTCTGTTTGCTTGCATGGGAAGTGGGGTTTTGTGGGTGGTGGGCATGTTCATCAAAGAGGGGATGGCGAGAGGCGTGGGGGGTATCGCACTGTTGTGATGAGAGCAGAGGGGATGATGGTGATGCGTTTTCTGTGTGAATGGTCTCTCTACGGTTTGTTTGGATGCCTGCCGTTGTGCTCTGGGTTGTTTTGTCTGATCTGGTTTGTTTATGGTTTTGAAACATTTGTGCCCCCCGTGTTTGCTTGAGAAAGTGCTTCTGCGTGTGATGTCAACACGTGTCAGTATAGTTGATTAGACTGCGGTAAAGGGTATCGTTGCTTTCAGAGGGGAGAGGTGAGATCCGCTCCTGTTTTTGCTGCTCTTGCCGTTCGATCTCACGGCGAAACCAGTTGCGCCATGTGGCTTGCCAGTCCGCTTTGAGAGCTTCTTTGCCGCTCTTGGCTTGCCAATAATCGCGAAACTTTTTGGCTTGCCAATGGGCTTGGCTCTCACTCAAGCCTTCTGAAACGGCTGCTTTGATGTCTGCTTGCCAAGCTTCTGGAAGGCGGTGTCCTTTGGGAATGCTTGCAATGGTGGGTTTTTTGTTGGTGCAAGGTGGGGGAAATGCTGAAAAGCTGGAGGGCGGAAGATGGTCGAGGCTTGTTGTTGCTTTTCGGGGGACAATTTGTGCGATCGGAGCGCAAGAGACCTCTGCTTGGGCCACGTTGGGAGAAGCGTTTTCCTGCTCTGTTTCTTCTGGAGGAAGAGAGACAACAGAGGAAGAAAGAGCCGATGTGGAAGATTGAGCGCTTTGTTCAAAATTCTCCGGGCTAGAGTGGGCAGATTCTAACTCATCAAACAACATGTTCTTTTCAAAAACACCGACAGGTGTTTCCTTTTCTTCTGCCTTTTGAGCTTCTAAACTTTGTTCATCATCTTTTCTCCGCTCGTTAAGCAGTTGTTGAATCTCAGCATTGATTTTCTTGCGCTTTTTTGCCGAAGAACGACCCGCAAAAGATTTTTTTTCAAGCAATTTTTCACGCTCTTGAAAAACATTTTCGCAACGCTGGTTCCATAATCCATTGGCTAAATTTAAAATCTTACCCTCTTGGATGAGCATTTCTAAAACATTAACAAAAGTTCGCTTGTCACAACCACAAAGACGCGCTAAACGTTCTTCCGATATTTCTAGAGGGCGACCGCGTGCATACATTTCATTGAGAAGAATCGTATAAATTCCAATCTCGTGGGCGCGCATGCCACGAACTCCTCCTAGGAAATCATTTTGATACCAACAAACATATGGAAGCCTAGACGATTCATAGTGAGGAGTTTCTTGTTGATCAGCTTGTTTCATACGGCAATCTTCTTTCTTATACAGTTTCGTTGATAATAAAAGCGCAAACAGAGATTTAACTCGTGTTGCGTGTGGCTCTGTTCGATGACGCGATTAAGCGGCTTCTTTATGGCGTTTATAAATGAGTGGGCGTGCTTGAAGGGCATGAAAACGATAATTTGAGATTGCGATGATGGAAAAAATAAAGAGAACAACACTTCTCAATCACGCGGCTTTTGGAGATAATTTTTTGTATTCTATGGTGTGGTTAAAATGTTTTTATAAGCGAAAAATCATCTTTTATTTCCCCCTGAAAAATAAAATTTATTTCCTTAATTTTATCCTTTTTAGAGGATATTGCAAGCCCGTTTTGTAAAAAGGACGTGTTTTTTTCAAAAGACGCGCTATATGGTGAATTATGAATATCGATGGTTGGCGTAAAAGATTAAGGACCGCTTTGGAAAAAAGTGGACGCTCAAAGAGATCTATCTCTCTCGCTGCAGGTAAAGGTGCCGGATACCTTCATTCTATCCTGTCTGAAGGAAAAGAACCAACAATCGAATCCCTCTCGCGAATTTGTCACGAAATTGATATCAGTATGAATTATATTCTTTACGGTAAGGGAGCAAGTCCTGAAGATAAAGAATTTATAGAGCTCATTTCAAAACTCTCTTCGGAAGAGAGGCAGGCAATTTTGACTCTTTTGCGGCGACCCGTTGGCGAAGCTTCAAAATAAGTTCTTTTTGTGTTTTTGAATCAAGACGACTCCAGTATTCTATTAAAATTATATCACTCATTTTACCTCTCCTATGTGTTTATCATTGCAATTGAGTAAGAACAAATAGAGAACAAGAAAAGAACATGAGGGGAATAAGGAATAACAGATTTTTATTTATATATGTCATTTGAACCCCGCAAAGACTTAAAATATATCTTTTATGAAGGATAAAATGGTTGACATCTCTCCTATAGAGGATATAAGACTAACGCTATATTTGATCTTGTCAAGATGAAGCTAAGCTTTATCAACTATCTAAAGGGGGAAAATCATGAAAAATATTCCATTCGTTAAAGAGGATGAAATCATTGTCATTCTTTGCGAAGACGAAAGGCCTGATACCTATGAAGGACCAATCGACGAAATCCAAGAAGTGCTCGAACTGATTGAAGAATCTGAAACGGTTTATAAAGTTTTACGACTCGATCTTACAACCAATCATGCTGAAGACGTTACGGAACAAATCGCTGATTTTTATGCTGAAAATTACGAAATAAATGAAGAAAATACACAATTGCAGCCCTTCATTTTGAATAGTGAAGCCTATCATGCGTGTTTAGACGAAAGAGTAGCGTGTGATTATGAAGATAATCTCTATGGTTCTTATGAAAAACAGCACCGTTTACGTCCCTGTGATGTCTTGACAGATTATTGGTGGTAATCATGCCAAGTTATCTCAAGACTTCTTATCGGGGCTTTCCACTTTATTACGCTGGAAAGATTCGAAATCTCATTAGACTCGAACCACAAAAAAACAACGCTGTTCTTTTCATTTCGCAAGAGGCAGCTGAGACGATGGCAAAAAACTTGGAGGAAGAATATTGCTGTCATGATTTTTCTGTCGTGCAATAGCAGGATGGAAAAAAGGCTTCCCCACGATGACTAAGTTTCTGACTAAGTGTTTTTTTACTGGTGAGAGAAAGGTGCTTGGTGTGTGCTTACTCATTGGGGGAGCCGTTTTGTGGGGAATTTTTAACCAATATGAAGTGAGCTCGTCTGGAGAAAGGAAGGGCATGAGAAAAAGAATGTGTGTGAGACAAGTGGACTTATTGGGGGAAAAGTTGAGAGGGCTCTCAAGCGGGAGGACAAGGAAGTGGGAGAAGAAGGGGAGCCAACAGCATTGATGAGGAGAAAAACTTTCGTCACAAGGCAAGAGCAAGAAGAGCAAGGCGGGAAAGT
>NZ_HE997979.1:86690-90570 GCF_000312585.1 Bartonella queenslandensis AUST/NH15 | reverse complement strand
AAAATAGCGGAAGGCTTTTCAGGGGAGCGCCTAAGCGAGAGATAAGAAAGTCGTTTGGGGGAAGATGTTCGGGAAGTGAGAGAGGGGCTGTGGTTGTGGGGGCTTTGGGTGTTGTGTGTATTCGGGGGCAATGAAAAGCCCCTCATGATGACCAAGTTTCTGACGAAGTTTTTTTTACTGGTGAGAGAAGAGTGCTTCGTGTGCGCTTACTCATTGGGGGAGCCGTTTTGTGGGGAATTTTTAGCCGATATGCAGTGAGCTCGTCTGGAGAAAGGAGGGGCATGGGAGAAAAGTGTGTGTGAGGCGCTTGCGGAAGGCTTGTGAGGGGGAGGCGTCTCTTGCGTTTTCAGCGGCATGAATAAGATGTTACGCGTTTGAGGATAGATAAACGGAGATGTTTCAAAGAGCATATGCTGTAAAGCAGCAGCGGATAAAGGGGAAAAAGATTATGCCGATCATTATCGATTGTATTCAGGGAACAGAGGAATGGCAGAAAGTGCGTAATGGTTTGATTACGGCTTCTTTGTTTGAGATGGTTATGGCACAAAAAAAACAGGGGCAAAAAACGGCACGATATCATGCTGTGATGATGAAATTGGCAGGAGAAAGAATGACCGGAAAAACCGTTGAAGAAGGAACAACGCTTTCTCAGCGACGTGGGACAGAATTAGAACCAAGCGCACGACAGCTTTATGGAAAACTAACACAGACAGAACCGGAATGTATTGGCTTTGTGTTAGCAGATGATCGCAGGAAAGGATTTTCTCCCGATGCTTTTGTGGGAAAAAATGGATTGTTGGAAATTAAGACAAAAAAACCTGAAATTTTGATTCCTCATTTCATGCAAAAGAGTTTTCCAGAAGAACATAAAGCACAATGTCAAGGAGGGTTATGGATTTCTCAACGCGAATGGGTGGATTTAATGCTCTATTGGCCGGATATGCCTCCTTTGATTAAACGGGCTTATCGTGATGAAGCCTATATCAGCAAGCTGGAAAATGAAATTAGTCGTTTTAATGAGGCTTTGGAGAAAATGGTCCAGCACATTAAGCGTTTCGAGACAGGCTTTAGAATAAAAACAGACAGTGTTTTGAAGGAGGGGAAAGAAAGGGGGCTTGGAATGAAGACAAAGCGTCTGCGGGAGGTAAAAGAAAAAAAATAAAATGGTGCTGCGAGAGAGGATTGAACTCTCGACCTCTCCCTTACCAAGGGAGTGCTCTACCACTGAGCTACCGCAGCCGTTTTCAATCTTTGCGCTGTCTTGTGCCATATTGTCAGAAAATAGGCAAGAGAACATTTGTATATTCTTGCAAGAAAACGTATCTTATGTCATGACATAAATGTTTCTTATACTTTGTAATATTGAAGGTCATGAGTTGCTTGAATAGAAGCTCAACACTGCTCAAAAGGTTGCGCAATGACACAAATGCATCGAAAACAAAAGCAAGATGAAGTGAAACATCAAGACGAAAAGCAAAAACGACGTCAAGAAAGGTTGGCGCAACAATTGCGGCAAAACCTAAAACGTCGAAAAGAACAAAGTCGAAAAAGAGCGCAATCAGAGCTCTAAAATGCAAAAAAATGTTTTTTTAGTGCATCTTTGCAACCAAACTTCTCAATAAGTTGTTCTCATCGTTAGAATGCGTTTTAAAAAACGATTAATGAAGCATAACTTTCCCAAAGGGAAAAAACTTTTGGAAAAGCTTGTGTAAAGGAAAAGAGGGAAAACATATGGATTCTATTCAAATTGTTGGCGGGGAAAAACTTAAGGGAACAATTCCTATCTCAGGGGCAAAAAATGCTGCATTGCCTTTAATGATTGCGGCGCTGTTGACAGAAGAAACGCTTACTTTAGAAAATATTCCTCATCTTGCTGATGTTGAATTGCTTATTCGCATTCTTAATAATCATGGCGTTGGATATGCCGTTGATGGACAAGAGCTTAATGATGATGGTGCCAATTCAAGAACGATTCATTTTACCGCGCAAAAAATAGCGACAACACGGGCTCCATATGAATTGGTGAAAAAAATGCGGGCAAGCTTTTGGGTGATCGGACCTTTGCTTGCGCGATGCTTAGAGGCTTATGTTTCGCTTCCTGGAGGATGTGCTATCGGAACGAGACCTGTTGATTTTATCCTCGAAGGACTGAAAACTTTAGGCGCTCATATTGCGATTGAAAATGGATATGTTCATGCAAAAGCCCAAAAGGGATTAAAAGGGGCTCACTACCGTTTTCCCAAGGTCACGGTGGGGGGAACCCATGTGCTGCTGATGGCGGCGTCCATGGCAAAGGGAACAACTGTTCTTGAGAATGCGGCTTGTGAACCAGAAGTGACAAACCTTATTCGAACCTTGAACGCCATGGGGGCTCAAATAACGGGTGAAGGAACAACAACGCTTACCATTGAAGGGGTCAAAAAACTTCAAGGAACAAGAATACGTGTCATTGCGGATCGAATTGAAGCGGGGACATATGCAATGGCGGTGGCTATGGCGGGGGGCGATGTCTTTCTTAAAAATGCCAATCCTAATCATCTCACAACAGTGCTTAAGGTGCTCCAAAAAACAGGACTCGAGATTCAAATAGAGCCTCATGGTCTTCATGTTAAACGAAATCCAAGGAACACAAAAATTATGCCCGTTGATATTAAAACAGGTCCTTATCCTGCTTTTCCAACGGATCTTCAAGCGCAGTTTATGGCATTGATGACACGGGCTGAAGGAGTTGCGCATATTACAGAGACAATTTTCGAAAATCGTTTTATGCATGTTCAAGAACTCAATCGTTTAGGGGCAGAGATAAAACTCGATGGACAGACAGCTACTGTCTATGGAAAAGAGAAGTTGCAAGGGGCACCTGTGATGGCGACGGATTTGCGCGCTTCTGTTTCTCTGGTGATTGCGGCATTGGCAGCAAAGGGAGAAACAATTGTCAATCGCGTTTATCATCTTGATCGTGGATTTGAGCGGTTAGAAGAAAAACTAGCGCGATGTGGTGCAAAGATTCAACGGTTAACCGCGTAAATCTTGTCAAAGATATCCTGATATTGAAGGGGGGATGAAGGCGATTGCCTGAAAGAGGTTGTTTTGGGGAAGGCTTCTTGGAAGCAGTTGCTTGAGGGAGGTTGTTTGAATGCGTTTATGGCACGAGGCTGAAAGAACCCGCACATATTACAGAGATTACAGAGACGATTTTCGAAAATCGTTTTATGCCTGTTCAAGAACTCAATCGTTTGAGAGGCAGAGATAAAACGCGATGGGCGAGAGGGCAACACATCTCATGGAAAAGAGAAGTTGCTCTGATATTTCAACAAAGAGGCACCTGTTAAGCGCGCGGATTTGCGTGCTTTTTGTTTCTCTGGTGAGAGCGGCGCTCTTATCTTGTTCCATTGGGCAGCAAAGGGAGTAACAATTGTCAATCGCGTTTATCATCTTGATCGTGGATTTGAGTGGGGAGATGAAAAATGAGTGCGATGCGGGGCAAAGATTCAATGGATCACGGTTTAAATTCCTTCAAGACTCTTCTTTAAGCTTCCTCTTTGAGGGGCTTGATCTCACGGATAAAGGGTTGTTCGTCCTTTCAATCAATGCGGGGGGGGGTATCTCATGGATTTGGAGAGTGCGAATAAGAGTTTGAGGGGGCTCTCATAAAAAAACAAACAATAAATTTTATTGCTAATCTTCTTCAATTACTTTATACCTTAAAGGGTAACTTTGGTCGTCTACGCAGCGACCAAGAGGGCTTCAAAAACCCCTAAAATCCGAGCGTAAAAATAAACCTACTTTGTAGGGATCCCGGGATTCCGGGAGATTTTGCTATGTCCAGGTGCGTTCTAGCACTAAAAGCAAAAAAGCTGACTCGGATTCAGTGTTTTTG
>NZ_HE997979.1:75810-85413 GCF_000312585.1 Bartonella queenslandensis AUST/NH15 | reverse complement strand
TTGCCTGAGTTAAGCAGGTGGTTCTCACTGTAGTGTGATGTTAAATAGGGGAATTCAAAACCTGAAAAGCTAAATGTAGAAATGATCTGCTCTATGAATATCGCGATATTCCGGGAGATTTTGTCATGTCCAGGTGTGCTCTAGCACTAAAAGCAAAAAGCTGACTGAACTCAGTATTTACTACTTCCGGAATACGCATAAGGGGCGCTTGCAACCGGAGGAGAGAAGTGACGCGTGAAAGCTAAAAAAGACAGCAGTCGTATGGTTGATTTCTCATGAGAGTTCAAAGTTTAAAGAGTCTTCTTGCTCAATCATAAATTGCTCAATCATAAAATTATTCTATAGCCTCTTTCTAAGGGAAGGGGGCGGTGACATTTCCTTCCGCAGAAATATTTCCATAGAGCTTTTTTCTCTTCGTTTAAAAATCATAAAAGTTTTTATCTTTCATCCAAGGGGCGCAGATAAAGCGCCATGAGGTAGAGGTGGGGTAGAGGTGGGTTGGAGGGCAAAGCATCTCATGGAATAGAGCATTGAGAATAGAGCATTGAGAATAGAGTATTGGCAGGGGGGATACATCATGGCTGTTGGGAATGCTCACCAAGCGTTTTTTATGTTTCTCTATTGATATTAGGGTTCATTTGTCTTTCTTGTGTTTGCAAAACTCTTTTTAAAACTAACCAAGCGGCATATTCCTGTAAGACGGCGCTTAAAAGCGGTCGTGTATAGGGAAAAGTAAGATGATCCTCATCATAGCCTTTTATCCGCACGGTTATTGTCGCATGGCCAAGGCTTTGTTGCTGCTGTTCTAAGACTTCGATGGAAGGTGATAAACGCACTTCAACCGCAAGCTGCGGAAGATTTTTTGCACTTTTTTCTGTTGCGTGAAAATATTGTAAAAGTAGCGGATCATTGATCAACCAATGCACCTCTGCATGCATTGCTAATTGTTTCCATGCCGTGGTCACTTCTCTGCCAACCAAATAGGGGCGAAAATGATTTTCAAATTCTTCGATAAGAGGCTGTGCCAAGGGGGTGGAGGACTGACCAATCAGTTGCACCAGAACATAAGGGCTTTTCCATAAAAAATGGCGTTCAAATGGCTCATTTGCAAAATGATGATCAACCCAATGCGCAAGGGTACTTTCATCAATTCCAATCATAGTCCAAGCATATTCCGCACGCGATACAGAAGAATATTTCTTCTCACCTTGTTGTAAAAAATCCTCTAAAAGAGCAAGAGCCTGTGATGGGGGACCTGGCAAAACAACAAGTGTACTTTCATCATAAGAAAGATAAAAACCAGGGGCTGTGCCTGTCGGATTATCAAGCACTTTCGCTGTCTGAGGAAACAAGGCTTGACGCGCATTATTCTTATCTGATGCAATCCCTAATTGCTCCAATTGACCTTTTATCGTTTGCCAAACATCTTCATGATGGATCAAAGGTTGCCTTACAGCTTGAGAAACGCTATAGCGTGTTTTATCATCAGAGGTCGGTCCTAATCCCCCACTGATAATGATAAGGTCTTCTTGTCCAAGACAGGAAACAATTGTATCACTGATTTGCTGTAATTGATCCGCACAAACAAAATGACGTGTGACTTGAATATTTCTTTTACTTAAGCTTTGGCTCAAATCCTGTAAATTCGTATTCAAATATTGTCCTGAAAGGAGTTCATCCCCAACGGTGATAATTGCTGCACGATACATGGAGAGAGGATTCACAAGAGAATTGCGAACAGTTTCAGCCATTTGACGCGGTGAGGCGCTCCCTCCTAGATCATAAGGGAGCGTTTTTCCAGCACGAATAACTTGATCAACACTCTTGGTTAATTGTGTTGCTTCTTCTTGAAAGCCTAAATGCTCTAACAGTAAAGCTGTGGTATAAAGCATGGCAGAAGGGTTTGCTTTATTCTGGCCAGCAATGTGTGCTGCACTTCCATGAGCCGGTTTAAAACAAGCAATTTGGTTTCCCACATGTGCACTGGCTGCAAGCTCCAATCCACCCATTACTCCAGCAGCAAGCTCAGAGAGAAGAGCGCCAAACATGTTTTCAGCAACAAGCACACCAAATTGCTCTGGTTTTGTGACAATCCCCAAAGAAACCGCTTCAACATGATGAATATCTGCTTCAATTTCCGGATAATTTTGCGCGATTTTCTCAAAAATTTCCTGAGCAAATTGTCCACTTTCTCGCATAACATTGGGCTTATCAGCAAAAGTAACCCGCTTCATCCCATGCGCACGTGCATAAGAAAAAGCATATTCAAATAACCTTTCTAAACCAAAACGTGTCTGTAACCGGACTGTCCAAGCTGCTTCTTTATGATCATATTTTGTCAGATTGGGATGTTTTAACCAAGCGGATATTTCCGGCGTGATCCCCCGAAAATCTAACCCCGCATAGAGACTTTCACTATTCTCTCTGATAACACAAAACTGAAAGGGCTTCCTTGGACCAAAAATGTATCTTACGGGACGTATCGTGGCAAACAGATCTAACTGTTGGAAAAGGTGAAGGATAGGAGAAACATAGGCAAGGCTTTTCTCTTGTAAATGCGGTGTGCGTTCTTTTAAAGCCGCTGCTTGTTCGTTACTGTGCACAGCGCCTAGTAAAAGGGCATCACTTTCAGCTATTTTTTGCCAAGTCGCTTGAGGAAGAGTATCCCCTTCCTGTTGCCAACATTTAAAACCAATATCACCATAAATAAATTCTATCGGCAATTGCAATGGCTCTAAGACCATTAATGCTGCATCACAGACCTCTGGTCCCACGCCGTCCCCTGGTAGCACAAGAACTTTCTTTTTCATCATCACTCCCTCCATTCATCAATGACTGCATTTGTCATGACAGAATGATCCTCCCACAAATGCCACCTCACCATGAGAGATAATCTTATATTCATGATTGATGCAATGATTTTTTGTCTGATGATACATCCAAGGTATGACTTTCCCCCTTAACGCTTAAAAACTTGGCTTTATATTTGATCATTTCATCCCTTGCCTCTATTGCCAAGAGGCGTTTAAATCCTTTTTTCATTCGTTCAAGTGCTGTTTTTTTGCGCATCAGGAATCTCTGAGGAAGACTCCCTTTATTTCAATGTTTCCTATCGGTTGCACGAAAAAGTCTGCTCTTTTTGAAAAAGTTGGCTCTTTTTTTTAAGTTATCAATCGATTCCCTTTTTCCAATAAGGTTAGAAGATATCTAAGGCGTTGTTGTAAAACCTCTGGATCGCTTGAAGCATGCAAAGCCAAGGACAGCGCATTGGGGAGCCCGTGCTGCCATATTTGTTCTCATGTTCCAGCCATTACAAATCTCGCAAATCCCGAAGGATCATGAAAGCGCTCCTTTGAATTTTGTTGTAAGCGAAGGAATAAATTATAGCCTAGCGTTGCTAGAAAAAACAGAGAACGTATCTCATCGTGTAACTTTAAATCCTCTTTATTAAAAATAGCTTTTTAAAGCAGAGAGCAAAAGATTCCCTACTCCTCAATTGGCATGGTAGGGGCAAAAATAACATGATGTAAGCGCATGGCGTTTAAATTTCCTGCACTTTTTGTTTTAAAGTTTCGATAGTTATGAGTCCCTCTTCTAACCCTAAAGACATTTTATTCTCTCGCAAAGCTTGATATTCAACGTTTAAGTTATTTAAGGCTAAACGAAAATCGTAAGAGTTTTGATACAGATGAAAAAAATAGCTCTTTAGATTTTCTATTGATTGCTCGATTTTATCTACATTATAAAATGGCTCTTTTTTACGCAAATTTAAAAGTGCTAACCATAACTCTAAAGTGAGATTTCCTGCCCCTTTGCCCATCCCCATTAATGAACCATCAATAAAGCTTGCGCCTGCTTCTACGGCTGCTATGCTATTTGCCATAGCCATACCTAAATTATCGTGTGCATGAAAACCAATTTCTAAAGGTGTTATACTTTTTGTTTTTTGCACTAATCGCGTTACAGTATCAGGTAAAAGGCTTCCGTTAGAATCGGCCAAATACAAAATGCTAACTCCACAATTGTTTGCTGCTATTGCTATATTCCGTAAATAGTTTTCATCTACTTGACTCACTCTTGTGATATTGATACTAGTAGACAACCCTAAAGAGCTAGCATAGCGGCAGAGTGCAAATGTGGATTCAATATCATTTTTATTGAGACATAATCGTAAAAGTGTGACGCCAAAACTCTTTAGCTCCCGAATATCCGACTGGTTAATATTATGCGGATGTGCAATAACAACAAGCTTAGCATCCGGAACAGCTTCGTGTAATAGTTGAATATAATCATTAGAGCACAAAGCTATCTGACCCACATTGTTCATTGGTTTAAACGAACCCTTACGATAGCCGATCTCAACATATTCAACTTGAGCATCTATCAGATCTTTAATATGCTCGATGATGTAGTCTAATGAAAAAGAAAATTTATTTCGATATCCTCCATCACGTCAAGTTACATCAAGACTTTTAAGCATAGTTCCCCCCCAATTTGGTTACTTGATTTGATTTATGGTCGCAAAATAATTTGCTTTTCGAATGTAAATGATAAAACCAACTAAACAGCATGTTGCCAATAAAACGGCAACGTCCCATGGGTTATGTCCGGATATTTTTCCAATCATGGCGGCGCTTAATGCAGCGCTCCCTGATTGTAAAGCGCCTATAACACCAGAAGCGGCTCCAGCGGCTTGTGGATGCGACGAAATCGCCAATGCTGTCCCTAATGGCAACAAAAAACCATTGCCAAAAGTAAGAAGTGAAAGTGCACTTAAACTCGTTATAAGTGGCCACGGACTCACATACATTTGGAGGCCAAACAATATCCCTCCTATGACAAAAATAATATATCCACGTCGGATCGTCCGCTCCATAGATTCTTGCTTAAGAAATCTTCGTGCTGCCAAGTTTCCTAAGACATAGGTGAAAGAAACACCAATGTAACTGTAACCAATATAGTAAGTTGATAAACCTAAAGCTGTGAGAAAAAAAGGCGACTCTACGATGTAAGCGAAATAGCTTGCATAAGCAAAACACGGAATCAATGCGTAAAAAATAAATTGTTTATTTCTAAGGACTCCTAAACTGCCTTTAATGACTCCCACAGGCGTAAAAGATTGACGCTTTATAGGGGGGAGAGTTTCTGTTAGGACAAAATAACAGAGTGAAATGGTTGAAAGTATAAAAAGGCTTAAAAAGATAAAGGTGGCTTGCCAATTAAAAACTTGTAATAAGAGCCCCCCAATTAAAGGTGCAAGGGCTGGTGATGTTCCTACAAAAGGAAAAATAACTAAATAAAACTTTCCTGCTGCTTTTTTATCCATCAAATCATTAATCATAGCGCGACTTAAAACGATCCCTGAGCAGGCTCCAAGACCTTGTAAAAAGCGGAGTATGAAAAAAGCTTGGATGTTGACTGTGTAAACTATACCCAATGTGGTAAACAACCACAAAAATAAGCCAAATAAAAGCGTCTTTTTACGTCCCAAATTATCGCTGAGCGGTCCATAAATCAGTTGTCCAAGTGCTAATGCGAGTAAAAAAACAGCTACCGCACTCTGAATATCAGACTCAGTCACTTGATAATATTGGCGCATATCTTCAAGAGCTGGCAAAAAAATATCCGTAGAAATCAAACCACCTACTGATAAACAGACAATAGATATTATAAATAATAAAGAAGGCTTATTGTACACAAATAAATACTTTTCAAACTTAATTTCTAAAATAAATATGATTTATATTTATAAGTATAGTTACATTATATAATCTTTGATAGTTATCCACAGGAAAAGAGATCTGTTTTATACGTTATTGGCTTTTATCATCATCGCTTTTTGTTCACTTATTTTCATGAATGTCCATTCGTGAAAATGGATCTATTGAGAATTGGGGGATGTTAGGAAGGGGCGTGAAAAGTTATTTTGCCAAAAGAGCCTCTAGAAGCGTACGGTGGAGAGCCGATCATCAAAAGGGGCTCAGAAGAGAAGATCATCAAAAGGGGGTTCAGAAGAGCTGCCATAAAAGGGGGCTTAGAAGAAGCCTACCAAAAATCTGGAACTTCAGGCTTTAAATGAGGACCAATCCGTACTGCTGAAACCTTTTCTGCTAAACCGGTGCGATCTGAAATCTCAACCGCTAAACCACAAAGAGTGGCCGGACCACACGCCGGTTCAAAACGACCTTGCTTTGTTTTGTAAAGAAAACGGTGTAACGGTTCTTCTTTATCCATTCCAAGGGATGAGTTGTAATCTCCACACATGCCGGCATCTGTTAAATAACCGCTTCCACCTTCTAAAATCTGTGCATCAGCAGTGGGAATATGCGTATGGGTGCCAACGATAACACTCACACGACCATCAAGAAAATGACCCAAACATTGCTTCTCGCTCGTCGTCTCCCCGTGAAAGTCAAAAATAATCGCATCCGCTTGTTCCATCAAAGAACAGGCAAGCAGAATATTTTCCGCTGTTTCAAATGGATCGGCGACTTTGTATGGCATAAAAACACTGCCTAACAGATTGGCAACAAGAACACGGGCACCATTCTTGGCTGTAAAAACACCAACACCTCTTCCTGGAGTCTCTTTCGAGAAATTGGCAGGACGTAAAAAACGATCACTCGCATGCGCATACTGTAAGGCTTCTTTGTCGGAAAAAGCATGGTTGCCGGTGGTGACAACATCAGCACCCGCCATTAAAAGATCTTGATACGTCTCTTGCTTGAGACCAAAACCACCAGAGGCATTTTCACCATTCACGACAACAAAATCAAGCCGCCATCTCTCAATTAGTTGAGGAAGATGCTCAAAAACGACGTTACAGCCTGTCTCCCCAACAATGTCACCCAAAAATAAAAAACGCATAGATGCTTTAATCACATTTTAACACTTTAAGAAACCTTTTTCTGTAAAAATTCCTTGTACCTGTAAGTCATGTTCAGCTGCCGGAATAGCAGAAACTTCCTGACACGAAAATCCTATGCCCCATAATGTTATTTTATGTCCTTGTTTTTCAAGTGCGTTAATAGCACGATCATAATAGCCTCCTCCATAGCCAAGACGGTGACATTGACAGTCAAACGCAGAAAGCGGAACAATAATATTATTGGGAACAACAACCGCATTGTCTTCTCCTGGACCCAAAGTGCCAAAGCGCATGGGCTTGAGAGTCGTGCCCAGCGAAAATGAACGAAAAATCATGGTGGTGGAATCAAGTACGGCTGGTAAGGCTAAACGTGCACCACGGGACACGACTGTCTCAAGGAGAGGGCGCGGGTCAATTTCCGATTTGATGGGCCAATAGCCCGCCAAAATGAGGCGTGAAAAATCGGTTCCCTTTTTTTCAAGGGTTTCAATAAAATGCCAACAAGCACGTTGTGAAAAAACTGCGCGCTCTTCTTTTGAAAGAGCATCACGACGCGATAAACCGCTTTTGCGCTGCTGTGCGCGAAGGGATGCAGAAGACAAAGGTGTATTTTGAGTCATTTTCTCGCCAAATTATTAAGCTGTTACTTTATAAGCTTTGGTATTTTATCTATTGCTGGTATTGTGTAAACCGCTTTTGAGAAAAAGCTGTGCTCGTGAAAAGAGTATGCGCTCTTCTTTTGAAAGAGCATCTTGATGCGATAAACCACTTTTGCACTGCTGTGCGCGAAGGGATGAAGGAGACAGCGTGTATTATTTTTGTAAGCTGTTCGCAAATCTTGTGCGTTAAAGCCTATTGTCATTTTGATTTCTTGAAAAGAACCTATTGCTCTTTGCCTCATAGAACAAGGGGGCATAGAAAGGGAGATGCATGCAAAAAGGCATGATCAATTGGGGAAAAATTTTATGGGGGCAAAAAATGACACAAAAAAAGGTGATCCACAACAGCCGATGGAAAAAGTTGACCCCGGGAACCTATACAAATAGGTGGGCGCCATATGAAAAAGCCCACGGGCTTAATCAGGGACAGCTCCCTTGGAGATCACTAAGGTCTCAGGAATACGTTATTTCCTGTCGAGAAGCGCAGAACACCATCCTTAATATAAAACAATTTCACAACTTCTGCTAGAGATAAAATAACCTCAATCTCTTATTTTTCATAAAGTTTTACAGGAGGGCACCCTTGCTGAAGATTGCTGGCAATGCCGATATGATGGATAGACGGCTTATTCAAAGTAAAAAACATAGGGGGGGAGGGTGAGTGAAGCAACTTTTTTCATTGGCAATGCTTGATTTGATCTTTCAGGGAAATGTTTGAGTTTGATATTTTACTGGAATGTTTGGGAGAAGTTGGAAAGGGAATATTTCTTATTCAAGGATGTTGGTTTAATTGATGTTGTGGTTTTGAAATTTTTGCTTTGTGGGGTCACATTTTAGGGCTGTTGTATCAATTGTGAGGGCAAGGCTAAGGGGGAGAGCATTGTTTACAGACCGCGTGGTTTGCAGAGAAAAGCTGAGAGTGTTTTCTGTTTTCTGTAAAAATTTAAAAGCGTAAAAACGTTTATCCGTAAAAAAGGAAGAGAAAATTAAGGATATGGAGGCTTGATGCGTTGTGTAGGTTTTATGCGTTGTGTAGGTTTTGGGGCGTGTAGGGCTTTTATCATGGCATAGAATGTGGTGAGAAGGTTAGTGGGGGGATGAGTCTGGTGAATGGAGTGCAAGATGGGATGAAGAGGCGTGTTAAGTATGTGGGTGTATTGATGGAGGAATGGAGAGTGGGGAAGGAGTGAGTATGGACAGGTTAAGATGGTGTGTACAAGAGTCGGTGGTGCGAAGAGATGTGTGAAGGATGACGTGAGAAGATGAGGCTTGTCTGTTGAGTCTGAATAAAGCAGGAATTGTTGGACGGGCGCTGATAAGTGATTGTTCAAGTGCAATTTGGCTCTGCAAGAAGTTTGGTTATTATTTACAGACCTTTGTTTACAGAGTGGTGCGGGGTGGAAGCTTTATCTTGTAAGGGGGAAGCGGCTTTTTGAAGGGGGGATTGTCTGGTGTTTTGTAGACCAGTGCTGGTTGAGAACTTTTAGGGGAGGTCAAAAATATTTTAGAGTGGCATTTAATTTGTCGAGTTTGATGGAACACTGCCCTTAAGGTGCTGTGATCTGAATCTTATATGTTAGGGAGATTAATGAATGATGTTGATGAGCGTGCTTCCGCTTAATCAGAAATCAAACACAAAATCGCTTTCTGTTTTTTTTTGTTTGAGTTCCCTAAAGTTTTTCAAAAGGGATTGTTCTTTTTCACTGGCGGTGACTTGATCATGGTGTAGGATATTTTCCTTTGTGGAAATATCCGCTGTTAAAAGATCTTCATAAAAAAAGTTTGTAGAAATTTCTAGTTTTTTAGCGATTTCTAGCAAACACCCTGCGCTTACACGGTTTAAACCTTTTTCGTATTTTTGGATTTGTTGGAAACTGACACCTAAATAGTTTCCTAATTCTTTTTGAGAAAGCCCCATTGAAATGCGTCTATGACGCATTCTTTTACCTATTGAAATATCAATAAAATGTGGATTTTTAGTTGGAAAATGTGGATTTTTGGTTTGTACTTCAAGCCCCCCTCCGGTTGCGAGCGCCCTCGCGTTGGTATTCCGGGAGTCTGAAAGTACTGAGTTCA
>NZ_HE997979.1:70878-75450 GCF_000312585.1 Bartonella queenslandensis AUST/NH15 | reverse complement strand
ATTGGTATTCCGGGAGGTTGGATTCACTGAACTTAAACAGTCTCTTGTTTTTAGTGCTTATCGCACTTGGACATAACAAAAGCCCCCGGAATTTCCGGGATAGCCATAATTGTTTATGCGTTAAGTTTTAAGGAATCCAACTCCTTATTGACCGTTGCGTGGACGATCAAAAACACGTATTTATCAATAAAGGAATTTCAGGGGATTAGCAAGAAAATTTAAAATATTTTTATTCGGTTATGCCATAAAATAAAGGCGTTTGAGGTGGGGTGAAAATGGTCTATGAGAGGCAAGGATATATGCTGTTGAGAAACCTTCAAGCATACAAATAAAGTGCTTTTTGTAAGAGAGTGTGTGGAATATTTTAGGGATGGATTTATCTGTCGTGTTTGATAAAGCGGCTTCGTTGAGGAAGAGCTGAAGTCACTAGGGGAGTGGATAAGAGGCTGGGAGGTAGAGCATTGTTTGCAGAGCAGAGCTGGAGGGGCGTTTTGTTTACTGTTTTCTGTAAAAATGGTAAAGCGTAAAAATGCAGATCTGTAAAAAAGGAAGAGGAAATTAAGGACGTGGAGGCTTTATGTGTTGTCTATGCTTTGGGGTGTGTTGGATTTTTATCATGGCGTGGAATGTGGTGAGAGAAAGGTTATGGAGGAGATGAGTCCTGTGAATGAGGGGCAGGTTGGAATGAAGAGCGATGTTTAAGTATGTGGGTATGACGGGAGATATTTCTTATTTAAGGCTGTTTGTTTAACGGATGGTGCAGTTTTGAAATTTTTGCTTTGTGGAGTCACATTTTAGAGCTGCTTTATTAGTTTTGAGGAAAAACATCGATATATTATGGGCTTTATGGTTGAAATTGATCAAAATAAGAAAAGACAATGACAGTTTATTAGAGGTGCTAAGCGATGTTTTCAGCTTGTTTTAGAAAATATTTTTGAGGGTGGTATTTTACAAATTTTTTTATCCAAGATGGAAGATGTAAAAAGAAGAAACGCCGTGAGGTGGCGTGAATGAATTTGTCTATTTGATATTATGAGGAGAAATTCTGTAGAGGAATGTGAAGGGCAAAGTATTTAGACATTGCCTTAAATACACAAAAGACCCAAGTTCAAAAAAGACTATATAATTGTGTGGGGGCGATTGATGGTATGGTTTTCAGCATGGCAAGTTCGCAATTATTCCGTGGGATGTGAAGCCAAGCGCATTTTATTCTCAAGCTTGAAGATGGGGCTCAGGTGTGCTTCATTCATGGATGATGCGTTCAAAGAGCTTGCGGTGATTTTTCGTCCAACAGAGCCTCAATGCGCTTTTGAAACTTTTGCATTTGTGGATAGTAGTCTAATGCCTTTTCATAAGCTTTAAAGCCGAGTTCTGGACGCTCTGTCGCTTCCATGATAACGCCAAGTTCAAAATACGCTATATAATTGCGTGGTTCAAGTTCAAGAGCATGGTTGAGATCAAGCATGGCAAGTTTGAAATCATTCAGTTGAATGTGAATCCAAGCGCGTCTTATCCAAGCTTCAGCGTGAGTCGGTAAAAGTGCAAGAGCATTATCAATATAATCAAGTGCAAGTCCATAGTCGTCACTGTTGATCGCATTTTCAGCCCATGACATTAAAAGATCAATCGTCTCACTTCCCGACTGGGACCATAAATGTTGAAGTTGTTGACTGATCTTTTTGGCCTTTGCAACATCAGCACAATATTTCAATTCTTTGAGTAAACGTAAAATTTCTGCTTCTTTACGTTGCTTCATTCTATCAACATGGGAAAGTTGCTCTGAATCAGAATCTTCAAGAATAATTGCAGACGAGTCAGAATCAGAGAACGTTGAGGGAGGGGTAGGAGAATTGGGGATGAGGTCATCTAACGGTAAAAGCGATTGGGGAGAAGGTCTATCTTCAGGAAGCGAAGGAGGCGCTTGCCCATATCCTGAAGAAATGAAACAAAAAATGCCAACGCACGAGAGAAAAAAAATTCGCTGGAAAATAGAAAAAAAACGTAACTGAAAAAATCCAAAAGCTTTAAAAAAAATAGAAAAATCCATAAAAACAAGCCCCCAAAAGATAAACCAGCAAATACTATCAAATAAATGGACTCGTAACCAACGAAATTATCACCCCCAAAAAAAACTTAAAAAAATTTTTAAGCCTACAACAAAGCAGGCATAAAAACATCAACTTTAAAGAATTAACCTTGACGTGCTCTAAAACGCGGGTTCGTTTTATTGAGGATATAAATACGACCCTTACGACGCACCAAACGATTGTTACGGTGGCGCTCTTTTAGTGCTTTAAGCGAATTTTTAATTTTCATCATATTCACCGTTTAAACAGTTTACTTAATACAATATCACAATAACTATAAAACAATATGACAACCGAAATATGAATCATAACCCCAATACACTGTTCACCCTATGAACATCGTATTATGACATCACACTTGCATCATAATATTATACAATACACTTTTTCACTGTGATCACAAAAAGAAAAACGCACCCTTAAGGCACGCATTAACACACTTCATTAGCACAACGAATAAGTGAAAATTGCAAAAAACTAGAGGAAACCTAACAAGAAGTCTTATTCTTGTCAAGGGTGTATATCCCTTACAAATTCCCTATGATGTGTTAAAGGCTGCTTTGAAAATAAAAATAATAAAGTAAAAATAATATTGAGCAGAAGAAGTATAAAAAGCGAAAACAAGCTAAAGGATTTTCAGCTTTAAATAAGCTCTGTCAAGGGGGTAATCGCAAGGGATTGGAGAGTTTTGTAGGGGGCGGTTAAGCCTTTGGATTATGGAGCGGTGTGGTTTTTTATCTTTTGAGAGGGAAGGGATGTTTTTAAAAGAGGAGGGCTTGGAGGGAGAAGCAGTGGGGAGGGCTGAAAGGTTAGGAGCAACGGCTCGCCGTTGCATTGTTGATTGGGATGGAATTTTGTCGTTAAGGGTGCGGGGATCTCCTTAAAACGCAGGGCTTGTTTGTGGGCTTTCGTGAATTTCTGTCAAGCGTGGGCGTCGGCTGAAATGCTTAAAGTGGGAAAAAGAGGGGGGGGGAAGCCGCTGGAATTGTTTCTTGTATTTGGCATACACACATAATAGCCTACCTATAGTTTCAAATGCTCCCTTAAGAAAAGTCTCATATTCTAAATAGCTGACCCTAAATAATTAGGATTATAATCACATTAAATGCGTTTAGAAATATGAAAATAAGAATTATGGTATTTTAAAATCCACGTTTTTCATGACTTCTTTCTATTTATTAACTCTTTTATTACATTCTTGAATCGCTAAGTTCAGTCCTGTAAGCGCTTTACGGTATAGTTTTCGATATTTAATGGTAGAATAAACAAGCCAAACGGATAATGTTATTATTGCACAACCGATAATGATCCCTAGAATGCGTCCTAATATTATCGCTTCAGTCATTTTTCTCTCCTTATTGTATTGTGATGAGAAACCGCTTCGTCTAGTTGTTTCATTACTTTTTTCAGTTTCTTCTTTACTATGATGCGGAGCACCAAAGAGATTGGTATCGAACCGTACAGAATTAATCCGCATATCAACCCGATTATCGTTGTGGCATCCATCTGAGATCTATCCGCATTGCCTGTGATTGAGAGCAGAATGTATAAAAAAACGCTTATAAAAATTATGAATATAAATTCTTTCAGTGAAACAATACCAAATTTTATCGTTTCTTTAACTTCTTTTTGGATATCGATGACTAAATTCCATTGAGAATATGTATCATTATATTCTTTTGATAATGCATCTGATAGGTTTGCTGTCGTCATGTTGATATTCGTTTGTTTCTTGGATGTTTTGTCTTTTGATAAAGCGAATAACTCGGTTTTTCAGACTATTTTTATAAGATGAAAAGAAGATTTATGTACTTGCTATAATTATAATACGAAAAATACGCTAGATCTGTAGCACATCTTCCTTTTATTATTACGAGGCATGTACAATTCTTCGTATCGCTGTATAAACGATTCGTTTTGTCAGTACAATTATATTTTATGACTAAACTGTAAGAAAAGAGGCATTTAATATGAAGTGCCATGTGGGCTGAATTTACTTAAGAGAAGCTTGATTGTTGACAGATTGGCATGGGATTTTCGTCTCTGAGTGCTGTTAGGCGCTCAAATTTGAATAACGTAACTTTATAGGGGAAAGATCGAAGGCGATAGACATAACGAAGGTGACAAATATTACAGATATTAAAGATTAAAAATATTAAAGTGAGTGATATTTTAAACGGCTGTTGTTTTAGAGCGTAAGCTAAATTTACAGTTTTCTTTCAGTGTGTTGTGTATTTACATCTGCTATTTTAAGCTTTATCGCGAAATGAAACAAAGAGAGACGCTTTAAGCCCTAGAAAATACAATACAGGTCATAGCGCCTTGTGAGGGGAGAGAGAATGTTTCTATGATGGATAAGCTTAGTACTGTAATTATATCTTTGACGTAGAGCGCTGGGGTGGTGCGGAGTGTTTGACACTTTTGTGAAAGAATGAACACAAGAAGGGAGAGCAATAAGAATGCATTGTTAGAGTGTTCTCTATAA
>NZ_HE997979.1:66178-70858 GCF_000312585.1 Bartonella queenslandensis AUST/NH15 | reverse complement strand
GCGTGCAAGAGGCAAGTCTTCACCTATGAGGTTGGAATTAAAAGGGAAGTAAAGGGAACGACCTTATCGTATGGGGAGGAATGATGCGGTGGAAGGTGGAGGTGAGTGGGCTGGTGAATTTTTTAGCTATGAAGAAATGTTTTTATAAAGAGGAGGGCTTGGAGGGAGAAGCAGTGGGGCGGGTTGAAAGGTTAGGAGTGGGGGGCGAGCCGTTGAATTGTGGATTGGGATGGAATTTTGTCGTTAAGGGTGCGGGGATCTCCTTAAAACGCAGGGCTTGTTTGTGGGGGTCATGAAGCTTTTGTCAGGCGTGGGCGCCGGCTGAAATGCTTGAAGTGGGAGAAAGAGGGGGAAGCCGTTGGATTATGGAGTGGTGTGGGTTTTTATCTTTTGAGAGGGAAGAAATGTTTTTATAAAGAGGAGGGTTTGGAGGGGGAAGTAGTGGGGCGGGTTGAAAGGTTTAGGGGCGTTGTGGAGCCGCATGGATATTGGTGTGGGGTGGAGCTTTGTTTTTGAAGGTGAGGAGAGGTGATGTTCTTAATGCTTAAAAGGACAGGGTTTGTAGGGGGTGTGAAGCCTTGTCAGGCGCGGGGGGTAAAGAGGTGGGGGAGAGAAGTTATTTTTTCAGTTCATTGGGGAGAAGTATGAAAAAGTATTTGTGGGGGGTTAAGATTTGCTGGCTGGGCCTGTTAATTGAATGACATGGCCCATTTTGCGCTGGGGGTGAATAGTTCTTTTGCCATATAAGTGGATTGAAGTGTTCTCTTGCATGAGAAAATATTTTAACGTATTCAAATTGTTTCCAAGAAGATTTGTCATTTGACAATCACTATGGCGATAGGGGCTGCCTAAGGGAAGACCACAAATAGCACGGATATGCTGTTCAAACTGTGAAGTGATGCATGCCTTTTGCGTCCAATGACCAGAATTATGCACACGCGGGGCTAATTCATTCACTAAAAGACGACCATCCATTAAGACAAAAAATTCAATGCAAAGAACACCAACATAATTGAGAGCATTCATGACTGTGGCGCTGATATCTTGCGCGGCTTTTTGCACTTCAAGGGGAAGATGGGAGGGAACAAAAGATTTATGAAGAATCCCGTTTTTATGTTGGTTTTCAGGACAATCATAAAAAATATGCTCTCCTTGTTTTGTGCGGGCCGAGAGAACAGAAATTTCCGCTAAAAAAGGAACAACTTCTTCCAAAATACAAGGCTGTTTGTGAAAAACATCTAAGGCTTCTTTAAGGGTTTGTTCATCAGGATGATCAAGCTTGATCTGGTTTTTTCCGTCATAACCAAAACGACGCGTCTTTAAAAGACCACGTCCCCCTAAGGTTTCAAGAGCGGAAAGAAGAGAAGAAGAATCGTCAACAGCATGCCATGAGGCAGTATCGATTCCTTGATCACGTAAAAATTGCTTTTCAAAAAGTCGATCTTGCGCGATCTTTAATGCGTGCGAAGAAGGATAAACAGGTTTGCTCTGCTCTACATATTGAACTGTTTCAAGCAAAAGATTTTCAAATTCATAGCTGACAACATCGCTCTGAGCAATAAAATCATCTAAGGCTGATGGATCATCATAGGAGGCAATGATATGGTTGCTGGCTGTTTGAGCGGCTGGGCAATCAGATTCAGGGCAAAAAATAACTGTTCGAAATCCTAATTCTGCCGCTGCTATGGCGAGCATGCGTGCCAATTGCCCACCACCAATTAAACCAATGACGCTGCCTAGAGGAAGCATGTGAAATGGAGTGATGTCGTTGGATGGTGAGGTGGTGGATAACGGAGACGTATTGGATGGCAGGGGCGTGTTGGAAAACGGTGTCATTTTAAACCTCCGTTATAGGCGTGAGGGCGACATTGGTTGTTTGTTGCTGACGCCAATCTTCTAATCGTTGGGCGAGATCATGATCGTAAACTGCCATAACCGCTGCTGCTAAAAGGGCGGCATTAATGGCGCCTGCTTTGCCAATGGCTAATGTGCCAACCGGTATTCCTGCTGGCATTTGCACGATTGAAAGCAAAGAGTCTTGACCAGAAAGAGCGTGTGAATGCACGGGAACGCCAAAAACAGGAAGAGGCGTAAGCGCTGCAAGCATACCAGGAAGATGCGCAGCACCCCCAGCGCCGGCAATTAAAATTTTAAAACCTGCTTCCTTTGCTTCTTTTGCAAATTGGTAAAGGCGTTCAGGGGTTCGGTGGGCTGAGACAATATGCGAACTATGAGAAATGCTAAGATTCGTTAAAATATCGGCACTATGGCACATCGTTTGCCAATCCGATTGGCTCCCCATTAAAATCGCAACATCACATGATTTTTTTGTCATTCTCAATCCTTTTCAAAGATTCAAGGCGATTCTTTATAATCATTTTTTTTTAAGAGTTTTATAATCTCTTTGCAAAGCCAATCTTTGGCAGAAAAATAGTTTCTTTAAAATGGGATGGAAAGGGCTAAATTTAAGGGGCAAGACAGAAAGTGAAAAATACGCTCTTGAAACGCATGGAGCACTGTCCTTTGAATTGTCGTATTAATTTGAGTTGTCGTATTAAAATGTCGTCGTATTAAAATATTGAGTGGTGAGAATGTTAAACAGCCAACGTGTTGTTTCCTTTGAAGCAAAAAAATACATGCTGGAAATATATTCTGGAAAAATTTTTAAGTATAAGGTTTTCAGAAAATGTCTCATTTTTTATTGCTAAAATAAATACTGTTACCATATATGGTAAAATATGGTGCAATTTGAAACACTGTTTATGGTAAAAAAGAGATTTTGTGGCAAAAGTGCGTTGCAAATAAGGGTGTTTTTGAGAAAAAATAACAGAGGGATATCTTTCATTTCATCAAAGGCTGCTTATTTTGCTGTCAGATATGGGGGAAATAGATTCTTTAATGATTGCTGAGATAAAGAACACAAATAATCAACGCTTTAGTGCTTTTGCTGAGAGGCGTTTTTAGGCGATGAGGTTTTGCATCATTTCTTCATATAAATGTAATGGCAATACCATAAAGATAACGACAATATTCAAGTGAAGGATGGATTGTGCATAATAAATTCATTTGTCTCTTTTTTGCCTAATTTTTTAATATGGTGAATTCTCATAACTCAGAAATAACAGTTAAACACCGGAATATTTAAGAAAGGAGATTTGAAGGTCATGTTTTTTCCATTTTTAATCGCTTTAGGCACTGCAATAACAACGGTGTATGGCAAAAGAAATATAAGTTATATTTTGTGGGCTATTTTATTTGTTGTTATTCTTCTGACGTTTAATCATCACGCAACTTCTACTTTAAATTTATCTTTTTGAGAGAATAGCCATGGAAAATGTTGAACAAAAAAATCCTCATTTCGTTATATTTATGAATACGCTAGGACTGATTGGGTTGTCCATTGTCTTGGTGGTTGCTTTTTATTATCAATTGGTAAAATTTGAGTTACCTTGTCCCCTTTGTTTGTTGCAACGCGTTGGATTGATGCTAGCAGGTTTAGGGTTCTTGCTCAATATTCACCATAAGGTGAAAAGTACCCATTATGGTATGGTTATTATCGGCTGTATGGTAACCAGTGCTGTTGCTGCGCGGCAGGTGTTTTTGCATATCACACCTGATGATCTGGGATATGGTTCAACGTTCTTTGGATTGCATTTTTATACTTGGGCTTTCATTATTTCTGTTCTTTGTATCTTTGCTGTTGCGTTCGTCATGATCTTAGGCGAATTGGCTCACAAATTTAAAGAATTTTCTCCTTTTCCAATTTTGAGTAAAACGGCAAGTTTCTTATTTGTATTTTTAATTGCAGCAAATTTGCTTTCTACCATACTGGAATGCGGTGGCGGACAATGCGCTGATGATCCTGTACGCTATGAATTGTTATCGAGTTGGTTCTCTTCAGAGTCTTGAATTTTTTAATTATTCCTCGTTATAATTTTACTGTTAAAGAAGCGGACATGTTAAGAAGTCCGCTTCTTTTTTATTGAGTCGATGGTTTGTCAAGATTTTTGATCATGTAAAGCGATCTGTTATCAATAGGGGGGCTTTTATGCGTGTTTGCGATTGATCTTTTTTAAAGTGCGATTGATCTTTTTTTAAAGAAAGGCGTGGCTTGTCGTGTTTTTGGAGCCCACGTTATTTCAGCGAGACGATTCGTCCAAATGTGTTGTCGAGTCGTTGGATTGTTGCGCAGCGGGGAGGGGAAGAAGCTTCGTTTTTAAGGGCGCATTAACTGTAAAAATTTTTTGTTCTTGATTTTTTTTAACTTTGTGCTAGATAATCCTTTGTATTCATTTTGGCGCTTCTGAAGTACCTTAAATGCTTTTAGAGGAAGTTGTTTAAAATTTTGAAAATTATCTCAATAATTTTCTGTAGAGGCTTGTTTATAAGGAACAAGCCTTTTTTTTATCGTAAGATGTTTCCTTTCAGTGTGAAGCTTTTTTTTAGAAAAGGATGCGCGTTTGATGATGATGCTTCCTATGAAAACACATTGATATACAAGAACAATTTATCGTCGTCGGTGTTGAAGGAGAAAATCAAAAAAACGCACATGGCCAACTTTCTTAAAGTTGAATCCATTCAATAGATTTTTGCCTGTTATAAATTCAGATTTTTGTCCGTTATAAAAACACGGCATGGAGGGCAGGATTCTTTAAAAGATTGTAAAGGTGCGCTTTTACC
>NZ_HE997979.1:45411-64886 GCF_000312585.1 Bartonella queenslandensis AUST/NH15 | reverse complement strand
GTATTTTTGGATTTGTTGGAAGCTCACCCCTAAATAGTTTCCTAATTCTTTTTGAGAAAGCCCCATTGAAATGCGTCATAGACGCATTCTTTTGCCTATCGAAATATCAATGAAATGTGGATTTTTGGTTTTCACTTTGTGCCCCCTCCGGTTGCGAGCGCCCTCGCATTGGTATTCCGGGAGTAGTAAAGTACTGAACTCGAATCAGCTTTTTTGCTTTTAGCGCTAGAGCGCACTTGGACATAGCAAAAACTCCCGGAATTCCGGGATACCCGCAAAGCGGGGCAAATTCATGTACGAGTTTTCGGGTTTACTATCCCTATTTGACCGTTGCGTGGACGATCAAAAACACGGACCTATCAATAAAGGAATTTCAGAAGATTGGCAAGAAAAATGAAAATATTTTTATTTGGTTATACCGTAAATAGGGGGGCGAAGTGGGGTGAAAATGGTCTATGAGAGCAAGGGGTATGCCGTTGAGGGACCTACAAGCATATAAATAAAGGTGCTTTTTGTGAGAGTGTGTGGAATATTTTAGGGGGGGGTGAGCCTTTTGACGCACGGTCCTTTGAGGTGGGGTGAGGGGTGGTTGTTCAAGTACAATTTGCTGGATAATACGTTGGATTGTCGTTTACAGAGCGGCTGTTTATCCAGTGGTGCGGGGGGCTTTTCGTTTGCTGTTTTCTGTAGAAATGTAAAAGCGTAAAAACGTTGATCTGTAAAAAAGAAGAAGTTTAGGATCTGGAGGCTTTATGCGTTGTGGGGGCTTGAGGGGTGTGTTGGGTTTGTGGCAAGGCGTGGAATGGGGGGAGAAAGATTTTGAGGGACAAGTTTTGTCAATGAAGGGGAAGTGGGAGGAAAAAGCGGTGTGGTTGGCTGGAGAGGAGGGATAGGGAATGAAAGGTGGAGAGAGAGGAGAAGAGCCTGTAAATGAAGGGATAGGTTGGGATGAAGAGCGATGTTTAAGTGTGTAGGGGTGTGTTGATGGGGGATGGAAAGGTAGGATGTCGGCAGGTGTGGAAGAAGAAGTTTAGGAGATTGAGCATCATTTTGATCACTCTGAAATCAACATCATCATAAAAATTGCAGGAGATGGGCAGGTCAAATTTGAGTGGATAAAGTTGTCACTCCCAAAATGGAGAGTGAGTTTTTTTGAGAACAGAAGAGAGAAAACTTGAAAAACCTTTCCCTTTTTGTTGAATTTTTATTCACAAATTTGAGAAAATAGGATATGAACGCTAAAAATAACGCACAGATTAACGAAATATGTGCACTATAAAGGAAATGATTGTTTATGTCAAAAGAAGAAGTTTTAGAATTTTCTGGTATCGTTACTGAACTCTTACCTAATGCGATGTTTCGTGTGAAACTGGAAAATGATCATGAAATTATTGCTCATACCGCTGGAAGAATGCGAAAAAATCGTATTCGGGTATTGGCGGGTGATAAAATTATGGTTGAAATGACTCCTTATGATTTGACAAAAGGACGCATTACATACCGCTATAAATAGCCTCATGGGGAATTTGTGCTTTTTGTCAAATTCACAATATTCTTTCTGTTCTTTTGAACAGACCTTTAGGGCGCTTATCGATGTGTGAGACAAAATGCAATGTTTAAGGTGACCTTGAAAGGGTGTAAAACCAGTGCCGAAAAAGAATAAGGAGATCAATAGCGCTTGACAAGGGAGCGTTTAAAAAGGGGCGCTTAAAATAGGGTACGAGAAAAGCCGATTTTGCAAGGGGTGGAAATGAAAAATATAAAAGAGTGGGGGAAAAAACATGTGGCGGAAACTCTTGGGGAAGAAATTCATTTGGTGCTTGCCTCCGCTTCACCACGGCGTTTAGCGCTTCTGGCACAAATAGGCATTGATCCTCAGCAGGTTTATGCAAGCGGTATTGATGAAACACCAAAATTAAAAGAACATCCTGCAAACCTTGCCAAACGTTTGGCAAAGGAAAAGGCACTGAAAGCGCAAGAGACTTTGCTCTGGTATACTCAGAAGTCCCAAGAAGAATCGCAAAATGGTCAAGAAGGGCTGTCTGCGCAGAAAATGATTATCTTAGCGGCTGATACGGTCGTGGCTGTTGGGCGTACCATTCTTCCTAAACCAGAAGGCGAGGAGGAGGCTTATGAATGTTTACGCTTCCTTTCTGGACGAGCACACAAGGTTTATGGCGCCGTTTGTGCTTTGAATGAACAGGGAAAAATAACCGTAAAATTGGTTGAAAGTCGTGTCCGCTTTAGACGCTTAACCTCTTCCATGATGAAAGCTTATCTTGCTTCAGGAGAATGGGAAGGGAAAGCAGGTGGCTACGCTATCCAAGGAAAAGCAGGGGCTTTTGTGGTCTATATCGCGGGCTCTTATTCTAATGTTGTGGGATTGCCTTTGGCTGAAACAGTTGATCTGTTGACCGCTTATCACTATCCACTTTATTCCCATTGGGGGGAAGAAACGCCGTAGAGAAATTTTAAGGCAAAATCCATGTAAGGTGAAAAGCATCAAAAAAGTACACCAAAAAGAGCAAAGCATAAATGAAACAAGGCAAAATGAAAAAAGAGAAACAGAAGAAAATTTAATGAAAGAGGAAAAAACACAGACGTTTCAAAGTCAAAGGAAGCTCTCTGAGCAAAAAGAATCCAATTTGCCAAAAGAGGAACGTCCACCGCATCCTTGTCCTATTTGTGGTCAAATGTCACAAAAATCTTCTTATCCTTTTTGTTCCACACGATGCCGCGCCATTGATCTTAATCGCTGGCTTTCGGGCGTTTATATCCTTCCTCCCCCTTCACAGGGAAGCGATGAGGAAAAATAAAGGGGCATGTCTCTTGAGGAGAAAATGCTGAGAGAGCTTTTTTGTATGGACGCTGAAGGGAGGCAGGTCGTGTTCTAGCGGGAAAGTTGAGTGAGGATACTTTGCCTGCTAGATTTAAAAAGAAGCTTGCGTTTTAGCAAATGGTGATGAGGCTAAAGAAATGTCTGAGTCTTGTGGTTTAGGATTGGAGAAAGATTGAGTGTTGGGAAATGGGGGCTGCTGAGGAAATGAGGCTTTAATCAAGTCTGGTTATTGTGTTGCTCTGTTTTTTTCCTCATTGGAATGGTCAGTGTACGCTTTTCCATATCTTCTAACATTTATCTGGTAACCAATTTCAATGAACAAATTGGGGGGAACAAATTGGAAATTGGGGGGAACAAATTGGGGGCGCTTTTGGATGGGGGCAGTCTATACAAAATTGAGCAATGTTGGGGCACCATTTATGGGAGCGTTTGTTTTAGATCACACTTCTTCGAGTAAATTATTCCTTCTTTCTGGCGTGGTTGGATTATGCTCTTTATTGGGGATCAGGAGGTTGGTGAACAGTTCTTTGTCAATTGTTTCTTCTGCATGATTAGTTCATCAATGAAACACGTATGTTATCCTATATAGGCAACACTGCTCTTTGAGCTGTGGGGATATTAGGCATGAAAAACTTTAAGGTAGGGGGAGTCTTTTGATCACTGATTGGGCGTTCCTTTGTTGTTCAAGAAAAAGGTGAAGAATGCGCAACACGCACTGCTTTATTATTTTTTCGATGGTATGTGTTTTTTCTGCATTAAAATTTTGCTAAAAGATTTTTTGAAAACTGTTCGTATTGATTGCACTCTTGTTGATGGGTAATCAATGGTGGAGCATGATGATCTCCACGATCAGGTTTGCTACATTCAGTTTTTTAATCAAGATAAAGACTTAAAAAAAAGACCCTTAACATGTTTTGGGTTAAAATTTTTGCTCTTGCGTTGCAAAGGCAAGTTTAAGTGGGTATGTATATTAAAAATAAACTATCATTGATGTCTTAATTTAGTTTATTTCTTATTAATTTAAACAAATAGATAATGAATTTTTTCAAGAATTGTAATAAAAGCTGCATGAGAGTTTACTGAAAAAAAGGATCATTTGGAATTTTAGCGGGGGATATCATCGAATGAAATTAGCCACAAATGAGGAAATAATTAACAGCTTGTTTGCAAAGGAAGCTAAGATTTTCAATTGGCACCTTCCAGAAGATACGAAGAATTTCTATAAGCATATGAAAGATTCGTTAATGAGCGATGGTAATCTTCAACAGAAAATTTTGGCGGCTTTAATACGAAGATGGGCGATGCCGTTAACACCGGATGCTTCCAATCCATTAAATATGTTTTTCAACAAGGTATTCCTTTTAGGGGGGAGCAAGGAGCGAGAGCTTTTGATACCCTTAAGGGTGGGCATTGGATACCTGTTAAAAGTGGAGAGAGCGGTGAGCCATTTAAAGTGAATGATCCAGAAATTGAAGCATCATATATATTGGATGAACGAAAAGATATCTATGAAGTTATAATAACGCGTGAACAAAGAGAGCATGCTTTTAAAGAAAATTATGGGCTGTACAATCTTTTAGATAAGATTAGATTGAGATTCATAGAGATTGATGATACTAAGAGTTATGATTGGTTAGAAAAAATCATTGATTGTGTATTAAACAGTGAAGTTGCACCGTTGCAAAAAAACACAAGAAATCTACATTCCAGATATTCGTGATCTTCTTTTAGATAAAAAATCATATGAGCTCGCTATAAAAATCATTCAAAGAAAGGTCAGATTTCTTGAAGTTCACTCACGTTTGTACAATGCTTATTCTTTTGAAAAAGTTTGTTCTTTACGTGATCTTATATTCATTTTTGACAAAAAGGCTGAAGCTCTTGATGAAATCATGAATATGTCGACAGTTTATGACCCTAAAAAGAGCCTTTTAACAGTAAAAGGTTTTGGTGAAAAAAATAACAATGTTATTGGTCTTGCTATGTCAAAAAAAGCGATATCTATCTATGATCTAGAAAGAACAGAGCAGAGCGCTTTTGATCCAGAAAATTTGAGGATGAAAATCTTTTTTCATATTAGGCAATCCTCATCATTTAGTCCGTTTGAAACAATGATTGTCTTTAAAGCAGGGATTGAGGATCAGATTAACAAAACAATAGAAATGCACAAAGACTTTAATAGAATGAAGTTACAAAAAGAAGCAGAGGAAAACACTTTAAAAGAGTAAAAGTGCTATAAAAATAATATAGGGTCAAAAAAAACAAACACACTGGACAAAACTCTTCTGATCAAATCATTATCTTTGGAGAACGGTTGCTTAAGCGCTGTACAGAGAGCTTTGCCTGATTGTTTTGGAAGATTTTCAGAAGAGACTTCTTAATTGTTTGCTATGATGATTTGTTACAAAAGGATATGCTTAATAGCATGATATATTGTCTATTTAGTGTTTCATGTTTAGTGTATTTCTGGCTGTATCAGGGGCTGAGAAACAAATTTATTCTTTATTATTGATGTAGATGTTAAGGCTTACACATTGACTTTCCGTACAACTTTGGTTAAAGCTCTAAAAGTATAAGTATGGGGGGAAAGATCTTCACACAGTTATCATCAAGGTGTTTTGTCACTTGTTATCTTTGGTAACAAAGATAGGTGCTTTTGTTAAAAGCGCATAGGGTAGTGGCTGTTTTTGGTTTGTCTTATCAAGGGTTGATGAAGCAATATAACGTTTCATGAATGATAAAAGCGGGGGCAATCTGTATGTTATTTATCTTTTTACATTGGAAGAGTTTTTTAAGGTTTTTTCTTGCCATTTTAGTGTTGTTTGGCCTGTTGAGTGGCATACCTGTTTATGCACGGTCCACAGCTGTTTTTCATCCCCCAACAGATAATTTTTCTCGCAGGTATTCAGAAAAGCAGCAATTAGAAAGAATTGAGAGTTTACGCGCTTTAACACCTCAAGGCATGACAAGGTCCTCTGAAGGAAACCAAGGAGCCCTTTTAGGGAGAGGGTACTGCTTTCCAATTCATGCTATTATTGTTGATGGGGTTTATCATATCAAAAAGCGCTCTATAGCAGCGATAACAGATCCTTATGTTGGAAGATGTATCGGTCTTTCTGATATCCAGCTTTTAATCAAGCAGTTAACCAAGGTCTATTTAGATAAGGGTTATGTCACAGCGCGTTTTTATATACCCGATCAAGACATCAAAAACAGCAAAGTGCTCAAATTTGTTGTTGTTGAGGGCAAGCTTTCGGATATTTATTACAATGGTTTACCGGCTTCTTCTCATAATAATGTTGTGTGGAGTGCTTTTCCAGGTTTGGAAGGGCACATTCTGAATATGCGTGATATTGAGCAGGGGCTTGATCAAATCAACAGGCTTTTTTCAGGGCATGCTCAAAGCGAACTTCTCCCGGGACGTGAAGAGGGAAGCACCATTGTGAATATTAACAATCAGCCTGGTAAAGCTTTCAAAGTTCATGTTTCCCATGATAATTTAGGACAATCTTCCACGGGTTATGCGCGTTATAGTGCAGGCTTAAAGCTAGAAAATATTTTAGGTCTCAATGATGCGTGGGATTTTAGCTATCAACGCAGTCAATCAGATTATTGGGGTGGGAGCGAACAAGAAGGACATAGCAATAATATTTCAGCGAGCGTGAGCATTCCCTATGGTTATTGGACTTTTGATTTAAATGGCACTGTTTATAATTACCAAAGCATTATCCATGGCAATTTTACAGATATTGAGACGACAGGGGATTCCAGTGAGTTCCATGCCAGTACCAGCAGGGTTGTCCACCGTGATAGTGTTTCCCTGACAACTTTGAATGTGGGGCTTTCCTATAAAAGAACCAACAACTACCTTCTTGGCAATAAGATAGAGGTTGGAAGTCGTCAGTATAGTGTCGCCAATTTTGGCATTTCACATTCACGTCAGATGCTCGGGGGGACTTGGACCTTTGATGTGAGTTATTTGCAAGGACTTCCCTTTTTTCATTCTGTAAAGAAACATACTCCCGGAGCGGGGGATGCAGAGCCTCAATTTGCAAAATTTACTGGCACCCTCAGTGTTATGACGCTCTTTAAGGTTGGAGAGTGGAATTTTTTGTTGAGCACTCTTTTGAGTGGTCAATATTCCCCGCATAATTTATTGGGTGCGGAGCAGATTTCTCTGGGTGGCGCTTCCAATGTGCGTGGAACGCGCGAGGGTTTAATTTTTGGCAATAACGGTTTTTTTATCCGTAACGACTTGTTGCTGCGCACCATTCCTTGGAACAACCACGCAACGTTTAAAAAGGTTTTTGGTGAACTTCGCCCCTTTGTTGGTTTGGACTATGGTCGTGTTTTTTCACAACCTTTGTATGGATTGACGAATGAACAACTTGCTGGCTGGACAGCAGGCATCAAGCTTTCTGGGGGCATGGTTTCTCTTGATGCGCATTATTCCAGTATTTTCTGGAGCACTACTGCGCACAAGAAGTCAGGCACATTTTTTATGACATTAGCAATGGATCTTTAAGTATATTTATTGGGGAGTTAAAGCATGGGACATAAGAAGAAAACAGAAAGAGCAAGGTTATTAAGCGTTTTAGTTTCGAGTACGATGCTCAAGAAGGTTTTATTTGGGGGATTTGGTTTTACTTGTTTATGCGCATCTACAGCGTTACAGGCACAAATTTCTGTTGATGCGAACGCAAATTCCGCCCATCGCCCTGATATTGTGTCAGCGCCCAATGGGGTTCCTTCCATTGATATTGTTACCCCCAACAGCAGTGGTTTATCGCACAATCAATATGATGATTTTAATATTGGCAATGTCGGTGTGATTTGGAACAATCACGCGCAAGAAGTAGGGCAATCGCAATTGGGGGGTATTATGCCGGACAATCCCCATTTGCGTTTTACGGGTTCAGCGAAGGTTATTTTAAATGAAGTGACCAGCAGCAAGCGCAGTGCATTGAATGGTCCAGGAGAGGTTTTTGGGCGCCCAGCCGATGTGATTATCGCCAATCCCAATGGGATCAGTTGTGATGGTTGTGGGTTTATCAATACGCCCCATGCGACATTAACCACAGGGGTTCCTGAAATTGATGCTTCTGGTTTTCTGAAAGGTTTTGTGGTCAGAGGTGGGGATATCACTTTTGGAACAAAGGGAGCGAATTTTTTCTCTAACCAAGGGGCGGTTGATATCGTTGATATTGTTTCTCGCACAGTGCATTTTGAAGGTCCTGTTGCGGGAAAGGATATTGGGGTTTTTGCTGGAACGGGTCGTTATGATTATACTTCTCGTGAGATGAAAGAGCTCACCGATATCACTGGTAAACCAGAATATGCGATAGATGGTTCTGCTTTGGGAGCGCTCCAGGCGGATCAAATTAAACTTGTGGCGACAGAAAAAGGTGTTGGGGTTCGTATGCGCCACGATATGGCGGCTAATGCGGGACAGTTACATCTTTCTGCGGATGGAAAAATCTCACTACAGAATGCATTTGGTCATGGGGATGTTTCCCTTAAATCGAAAAGCCAGAGCATCTTGGCAAAACACATCACTTCCAAAAGGCATGTTGATATTGCTGCAAAAAAAGATGTGACGTTAGAAACCGTTGGGGCTGATGGTCATGTTACAGCAGAGGCACAAGAAGGGCTTTTAACCATTGCAGGGCAAGCAACCTCTGGAGGCAATATGAAACTGTCTTCACGCCATGCCATTAAAGTTTCAGGGCTCGGATCGGGGGCTGATATGGCGTTTGAAACAGGGGGTGATCTGACCATTGGTGGCACTGTTTTGTCTGGGGGCAATTTAAAAGCACATGCCGGTGGTGATATCAGGGCGGATCTTTTAGCCGGTGGGGTTGATATGGCAGCAACGGGGGCAGCAGGCAGCCTAGTTTTGGGCAACCAAGGGGGCGTTGATCTTCAAAGTGCAGGAGGTGTGATAGCCGCGGAAAGCCTTTATGGAGCGGGAGATATCACACTGGTTTCTCATAACGGAATTTCGGTTTCTCAAACAATCTTATCTCATGATAATGTTGTCCTTCATACCCAACCTGATGCTGGGGTTCATTTTGGACAACTGATGGCTTATGGAAAGGTCGATATTGATGGTGGAGCGGTTGATTTTTCTTCGCTGATGGCGGGTGGCGATGCTGTTTTAAAGGGTGGCAGCCTTGATGCAGGCATACTGATGACAGGGTTAGATTTTGTTGGCTCTCAGGTGAGCCCTTCGAATCCTACAGGTGCTCTTGTTTTTTATGATAAAGGTTCCCTTTCTATCACAGTACAAAGGGGGATAAAGGTTGGACATATTATTAGTGGTGAAAATATTGACCTTTTTGCTGGCAAAGACATTTATTATGATCAGGTTATCGGATATGGCAGCGCAACACTGACATCGGTATCAGGCGGGATTAGTGTTGAGAATGTGCTGTCTGCCCTGGGGGATGTGAGGTTGACAGCAAACAGTCTCGATTTAAGCAATAATCGTTCTCATATTTATACGCCGCAAACGCTGTATTTAAAGGGGGATCATATTGATGTTTCGGGGAGCGAATTGACTTATGGCGGTTTAGATTTTACCAGCACCCATGCCCTTGATATTCATCATGCCCGGCTCCAAGCTGTGACAGATCAGGGGGGCACTGGAGATATTCTTTTTGTCACTCCAGGTGTTATGGTTGATGAGACAACGTCGGTTTTAGCAGCACGAGATTTTACCATCAAAACAGGGGCGTTGCAGAATAGTGGTCAATTGGCAGCGGGTCAGAATTTAGCCTTCAGCGTAACAGGGAATGCGACCAATAGCAAAACGGGTTTAATCTATGTGAAGGGCAATGGTGCTCTCAAAGTTGATGGGATTTTGTTGAATGATGCTGGGGCTCTTATGGCAGAGGGTGATTTATCTTTTACCAATGCGGCAGGCACAGGAAAAAGCCTTTCCCTTGTCAATAAAGCAGGCTTGATTCAAGTAGGGGGAAACTTAAACATCCAAACAAAAACGTTGCAAAACGAAGCCGATAGCAAACCTGAAATGGAGGAAAAAAAGGAATATAGCGATATTTCATTCCAAAAACCAGACAAATATAATTTTCTCGATGGCAGAGATTTATATCACGATACGAGATTGGATCATTGGGGTAAAGGAAAACTTTCTAAGTGGCCAGCACTTAGTGACAAGAAGAACTATATATTTGAACAGAAGATTTGGGCGAGCAAAGAAGGAACGTATGGTACGGCGACTTTAAAAGATGGAACAGTCTATAAGGCATTTACTTGGGAATATAATGATACAAGAAAAACCATAGAACAGTATCAATGGAATTATTTTTCCCATATGACCGAGGAGACTGTCACACAAGTTTTTTCACACAAACCCACCATTCAGGGGATGATAGAGTCTACGGGTAATCTTATCATTAATGCTGATAATATTGAAAATAACTATAGCATTATAAAAGCGGGGGGCAATGGGGATATCCATGCCAAGACGCTGACCAATGTAGGGGCAACAGCCTATAAAAATACCTTTATGCATTGTAACGCCAATACGGATGCTTATTGTTATGCCTATAATGCCGATGGCAGCCGCAATGGTAGTCTCGACATAGCCAATGGTGCTTCTCGTCAGACTGGTTCAGAAGTTCTCGATACTGTTCCAGGTCTTGTGCAAGCGGGCGGCACTTTGAATTTGGTGGTCAATACCCTCAACAACACGGCAGCCGAAGGTTCCATTACAGGAGATGCGCATTTTGAGGCGAAAGCGGCTGGAGGTCATCCGCTAGAGGCATTGAGTGGTTTGACTGGGGCTGGGGCTCTCTTTACCCCCAAAGTGGATCTCAATGGTACCGAAGAACTTGCTGAGGGCAGCACTTTGCCTTTGCCAAAGCCCCAATCAGGTGGTGTTGGGGGCACGCTGCCCCAACAAAATTTCATTTATGAAACGAGAGCAGATTTCCTTGATGTTGGCAAGTTTTATGGCTCAGCCTATTATTTAAACAGAATTGGTTATAAGCCAGATAGAGAGATTTTTTTCTTAGGGGATGCTTATTTCGAAAAGCAATTGATTGAAAAACAAATGCGTGATCTTGTGGGGCAAGGTTTAGGCAAAGGCTCTTTTATCCCAGGAAATGATGCCATTGAACAAGTCAAAAGCTTGCTTGATGTCGGGGCGGAATATGCCAAAGCACACAATCTTGTCTTTGGTGAGCCTTTGACAGAAGAACAATTGGCAAGTTTAGAAGCGCCGATGGTGATTTATGTTTGCCAACAGGTCAAAGGCATGGATGTTTATGCACCGGTGCTTTATATCCCTGAAAAAGATAGAGCCTCCTTTGTTTCTGCTGGGGCTTTGATCATGGGCGATGATGTGAATATCACCAGCCAAAATACCAGCACTTCAACGATTATTAATTCAGGGCGGATTGGGGCAAATCACCAGTTGCATGTGCATGGCGGGGATATCTTTAGTCAAGGGGGGAATTTTGCTGCTGGGAGTAATGCTATTATCCTTGCAGAAAACAATATTCGTTTGGATGCAGGGCGCACAACGGTTGACGGTGTGGAGACTATTTTAAACACCAATGCGCTTTCTGCAGGGGACAATGCGACAGTTCTTGCTAGACAAGATATTACAGCCTCTGGAGTAAAGATCACCACAGGGGGTGATCTTGCCATGTCTACAGAGCAGGGCAATTTGACAATCGGTACTGTCAAAACCGAGTATCATGATGCGCAGGGTGATGCATCGATGCATCATCAATCGGAAGTTAATTCTGGAGGCTCAACAACGCTTCTTTCTGGAAAAGATTTGAATATTTTAGGCTCTGAAGTTCAAGCACATGATAATCTTTTTTTACAGGCAAAAGAAAATGTTTCGATTGATGCCACACGAAACAGTGCCAATAGCCACTGGGGAGATCAAACATCCCATGTTGCTGTGCACAATGGTTCTCATTTAAGTTCTGGAAAAGATACCACGGTTCTATCTGGAAAGGATATCCATGTCTCTGCTTCTGCTATAGATGCAGCGGGCAATGTTGCTCTTGGTGCCCAAGGGAATGTCACAATCGATACGAAATCCGATGAGATGGAATATCATCTTCGCACCCAAAACACGAAAGTGGATATGCAAGGCTCGCGAGCCGTTGGCTCTTCGATCAATGCTGGGGGTGATGTTACGGTACAAGCAGGACAGGATGGCAACTCCCATGATCTCACCATCACGGGCAGTTCTGTTACGGCTGAGGGCAAGGTGGGGCTGAAAGCCAGCAACGATATCCTCATCAACAATGCGGAAAATAGCCTCCATTATGAGATGTCATATCATAAAGATGGTGGGGTGTTCAGTAGCAGTCAGTCCATGCATGACAAGATGGAGGCGGGACAAGTTTCAGCTTCAAGCCTCACTGGGGGGAACGGTGTTACCCTTGAATCGGGCAATGATACCAAAATCACGGGGTCGATCGTGATGGCTGGAAAAGAAGAGGAAACGCCAGATCAAGCAAAGGCGGATATTTCTCTTCATGCCGGTGGAAATATTGTCATAAAAGGCGCTCAAGAACACTATGATCAGCAACATCAATCCTCAAAAAGTGGATTTTTGCATGAAAAATCTTCCAATGGCTTTGAATTACACACAACAACAGTTTCTTCTGTTCTTGGGGCGACAGGCAACATTGTCATGGAGGCAAACAAAAACGCCACAATAACAGCGTCGCATCTGCTTTCAGGGCAAGACATGAGTGTGACAGCAGAAAATGTAACAATGGATGGCATGACAGACCACCATAGCAGCCATGCAGAAGAACATAAATCTGGTTTTGGTGTGGGTTCAGGAGGTGGTTTTGTGTCGATATACGGCAGTGAAGGAAAAGCGCAAAATGAAGAGAATTTTAAACATCAAACCTCTTCATTAAGTGCCAAGGGCAATATCAACATTACCGCCAAGAAAAAAGATATAACGGTTGTGGGCTCTGATATTTCGGGGGAAAATGTTCGCCTGAGTGCCGCGCGTGATGTTAATGTGCGTGTTGGTCAAAATAGCTCTTTTTCAAGCGCTAAGGAAGAGCGCTCAGGTTTTGGCTTTCAGTTTGAAAAGAACCATAGCGGTGCTTCTTTGGGTATTGGTGTGGCGAGCGCAAAAGACAAAGACGCGCAAAAGAGCACCACCTCCGTTCAATCGCATATTGTGGGCAATAAAGATGTGCAGATCACAGCTGATAATGATGTGAACATGCAAGCAGCCAATGTTTTGGCAGGGCGTGATGTGCAGGTTGAAGCCGGCAACAATATCACACTGTCAGAAAGCCATGATATCTTGAACGGCAAAGAAACACACGAAAAATTCTTTGCTGGTGTGACAGGTTCTGTCAATGTTGGCATTCTTGGTACGCTACAAGATATAAGAGATGCTGGCAAACGTTTTGGTCACGGGGATACAAAACACAAAATCGGCAATGGTTTGATTGTCGGTTTAAAAGGCTATGATCTCTATAACAAAGGCAAAGGTCTTTATAACGGAATGAAGGGTGGAGCAACCAAACGTGATCTTCTTAATATGGCGGATGCTTCTGCCAGTGTGACAGTGGGCTTTAAGGCTGAAAAGGCAGTAGCTTCTTCTCAAGCCTCCACGGCGGTGACAGGGACAATAGAAGCAGGGCGTTCTGTCACCATGCATGCCCACAATGGGAATATTCATGGTGTTGGAGCCGATATGATCGCTGGGACAAACCTTCTGAGCAATGATGAACAGAGCGGAAATATTAATTTGAGCGCAGGGCAAGATGTCAGCTTTGAAAGTGCGCGAAACACGCAAAGCACACAAAATCATTCGCAAAATATTTCTGTCAATGTTGGTTACAACTTTAGTTCTGGTGGTTCAGGGTGGATGGGCAATGCTTCTTTTGGGAAAGGAAAGGGTTCCAGTGAACAGGTGCAACACAAGAACAGCCATATTGTTGGCACGGGTACTGTTCATACCACCAGTGGGGGAAACACCACACTAGCGGGGGCCGTGGTTTCTGGAAACCATGTAGAGATGGGTGTTGGTGGTGATCTTACCATTACCAGCCTCAGTGATAGGGGACAAAGTTCCAGCAAGCAAGACTCTATTTCCATTGGATTTAATGGTGCGAAAAAGGATGATGCAGCCACAACCAATATTTCCTTGAACAAGGATAAAACCTCCAGCGATTATCACAGTGTTGTGGAACAATCAGGGGTTAAAACCGGTGATGGCGGCCTTGATATTACAGTGGCGGGTGCGACAACCATGACTGGAGGTCTTATTGCTAGCACCGCATTAGCGGACAAAAATAAACTGACCACAGGAACCATTACGACGAGTGATATCACCAACAGTGCGCATGCTCAAGCCAGCAGCCATGGGATTAGCCTTTCTGCGGGAGGTCCCGTGACCCGAGGCAAATATGGCGTTGCAAAAAACATTACCAAAAATATCTTAGATCATGCAAAAGCCAAAGATACAGCGGAAGGCTATAGCAAATCCGCCATCAGTGATAGCACCATTGTGTTGACAAATGAAGCGGGGCAAATGGCGTTGACGGGCGAAGGCGTGGAACAAACCATAGCCTCCCTTAACCGTGATACTGCCACCGCCCATCAGGGTGTACAACAGCTCGATGTCGCCAAGTTGGAACAAATCGTCCATGAAAATCGTGAAATGGCAACACAATTGTTGGAAGAAGGCTTTAAATACAGCGATGAATCCTATAAAACCATGTTTATCAAAGAACATCCTCTCGCTGTGGTTGACCGTGATAAAGACGGAAATATAATCTATCTCAAAGATGAAAATGGGGAGCCTATAGAAGATGCTCGTGGACAACCAATACCTCAGTTTCATTATTTAACGGATGAAGAAAAGAAGCATTTACAAGAAGGTTCTGATGGTAAGGTGCATGTGTCCTTTAATGGCATCTTTACACCACCATATGAGGCAGCTGTTTATGCAGAGCAACATGCGAAGGATAAAAATGAACCGCTTTATTTTGTTGTATTCCCTCAAGCGGATTCTGCCGTTTCAGAACTTCTGGTAGCAGGATATCAGAAGTTTTTGGAAAATAACTTTTGGGGTCTGACCAATTCAACACAAGAAGCAAAAGATCTGATGTATGGCTATGGGAATACGGGGTTAGAACTTTATGGTCACAGTCGCGGTACCATGACATTAGGGAATACGCTGAATTCCTTCAAACAAGAAGGTGTGCACGGTATAGCCGACAATACAGAGATCAATTTCCAAGGACCAGCCTTTAATGCTGCGAGGGCAGCAAATTTATTAGATTATGTGAGTGATGGCAAACAAATCAGTGTTGGCTTGGAAAACCATGCAGATGACTTTGTTGGTAGTTTGATTGGTGGAAATCCTGCTACTTTTTATAAAAGACCCCCTGGTAGCAATGCATGGAAAGAAGCATGGAAAATGTTTTTGAGCTATCCCAATGTTCACGCTTGTTATGGAAGTGCGGGGAAAAAGTGTCAAGATGCTTACGGTTTACCTCATCGTATATACGTTGATTCAATTAAATTAGGGAGTAAAAAATGAAACACATTTTAAAGTTATTAAGTGGAATAGTTTTGGTTAGTGTAACTGGATGTAATATTGATAAACCTCCTCCAGGGGAAGTATATGGGTGGATCAAGCTAGGAGCAGATTTTACAGAGGTAGGAAAAGCCCTGTTAGAATGTGGTATGCCAACGCTTTATGATGTTGATCCAGAAAATAAAAAGCTGAGTTTAAATCAAATGGCATCCATTGATGCCTGTATGATTCAAGCAGGATTCCGTGACAGATATGGTGGTCCATATTGGTGCTATAATTATAAAGATCTTCCCATTTGTCGTCCTGGTGCTGTTATTCCGAAGCGAAGTGTCAAGAAGCGCTTAAACAGCCCGTTTTGTAAAAAATATAAAAACAGTCGTAAATGTCAACCTTAAGTTTTGTTTCTGCTGATAATCAACAATCCCTCATTCTTTTCCTTGCGTGACGGGATTGTTCCCTTAACAGCATTTTTACATCGCCCGATGAAGCTGCTGTTTATGCAGGTTCAACAAGCGAAGGATAAAAATGAACCGCTTTATTTTGTTGTGTTTCCTCAAGCGGATTCTGCCGTTTCAGAACTTCTGGTAGCAGGATATCAGAAGTTTTTGGAAAATAACTTTTGGGGGCTGACCAATTCAACACAAGGAGTAAAAGATCTGATGTATGGCTATGGGAATACGGGGTTAGAACTTTACGGGCATAGTCGCGGTGGCATGACATTGTATAATACGCTGTATTCTTTCAAACAAGAAGGTGTGCACGGTATAGCCGATAATACAAAGATCAATCTCTATGGACCAGCGGCTAATGCTTTATCTACGGCAGGTCTGTTAGGTTATGTGAGTGATGGCAAACAAACCACGGTTGGTTTTGATGGTCATAGATATGACTTTGTGAGCAGAGTGATTGGCGGCAATGGCTATACTTACAAGACAGTGCCAACTGGCAGCAACAGGTGGAAAGAATGGTGGAATATGTTTTCAGATCCCATAAGTCCGCACACTTGTCTTGGAGATGCGGGGCCAAAATGCCAAAAGCGTTATGGCACATCTCATCTAGAACAAATTCCTTAAAGTAAATCACGGAGTAAAAAATGAAACAAATTTTAAAACTATTAAGCACTGTAACTTTGTTAATCATAACTGGATGTCAATTTAACAAACCTCCTCCAGGAGAGGTGGCTACGTGGGATAAGCCAGGAGCAGGTTTTACTGAGGTAGGAAAAGCCTTGTTAGAATGTGGTATGCCAAGCCTTATTGATGCCGATCCAGAAAACAGAAAACTCAGCTACAATGCATGGGCAACTATTGATGCCTGTATGGTTCAAGCTGGTTTTCGTGATAAAGTGGGGGGAGGAACTTGGTGTGGAAATCATAAAGCCGAAAATCTGCCCATTTGTCGTCCAGGCGCTGTCATCCCCCAGAGAAGTGTCAAAAAGCGCTTAAACAGCTCTTATTGTAAAAAATATAAAAATGCACCTGAATGCAAACCTTAAATATTGCAGTTGATCATCCACACTCCCCCATGCTTTTTTCGTTTGGGATGGCGGGAGTGTTTTCTCAAACAATTATCTCAATACTGTTCAGAACTGTCTTGAAAAACGGAGATAAAATATCAACAGGCTTTAGAGTATTCTCATCGTCAATCAATCCATTGAAAGAGGGGAAAAATGAAGAAAACTTTAAAACTATTGAGCTGTATAGCTCCGCTTATTATGGCGGGATGTCATGCTTTTGATGAGCAATTGGCTTTGGATATGTGGACAAAGCCAGGAGCAGATCAGCTTGAGGTCAAGAAAGCACTTTTAGAATGTGGTATGCCAAGCCCTTACAACGATGCTGTGGGCAAAAAAGGCTTAAGCATGAATGCCAATGCTGCGATTAATATGTGTCTTGTGAAAGCGGGATTTAATATGACAATATTTGATGTTGGCTTGAGAAACTGGTGTCGTAATTATAATGCCGAAGATCTTCCTATATGTGTTCCTAGTGCTGTTATTCCTAAGCGAAGTGTTGAGAGACGTTTAAAGAGCGCTTATTGTCAAAAATATAAAAATAAACCAGAATGCAAACCTTAACAACGCAAAACCATACGCAAAATATTTCTGTCAATGTTGGTTACAACTTTAGTTCTGGTGGTTCAGGGTGGATGGGCAATGCTGCTTTTGGAAAAGGAAAGGGTTCCCGTGAGGAAGTGCAACACAAGAACAGCCATATTGTGGGTACGAACACGATTCATACCAACAGTGGGAAAAACACCACACTAGCGGGGGCTGTGGTTTCTGGCAACCGTGTAGAGATGGGTGTTGGTGGTGATTTGGAAGTTCCATTGGGCTTCTTTCTTCAAAGATGTAAAAGCGTAAAAATGTGTATCTGTAAAAAAGGAAGGAGAAGTTAAGGATGTGGATAATTTCTGCATTGTATAGGTTTTGGTTGTGTTCGGAAGCGGTTGAGGGAATGCTGCGTGAGCTTTGCATATTGAGGGAAGGTTTGAGAGGAAGGCGTTGCAGTAATCTCAAGGATGCTGGTTTTTTTTAAGGGAAGTTGGGGGGAAGTCAGGAAAGCTCTGGATGTTTGAGTTGAGGGGAAAGGATTGGTGAAAAAGGCATGAGCTTGAAAGAGAATTTGGGGGGAGCGCGTTTGGGGTGGAAAAACTGAATGTTAGGAAGCGGTTAGAGGGATTTTTTTAAAGAAGGAGATTGTTCGGTGGAGGTTTCATTTGCTATTCTTTCAGGAGCTTTGCAGTTGTCGCAAAAAAACACAAATTGTCTCAAAAAACACATAAGACAGCTTATGATGAACGTAAATGAGCCCTCATAAAAGAAATGCTCGCAGTAGAAATTGGTAAATCGTGAGGAAAAATCGCAATTCAAATGGCCTCTAAAAATCTAAATATTCAAACAATCATGACGATTCCTCCCCAAGTGATCATTTCAATATTATGGGGATAAAAGATATCATTTTATTTGCTTGGAAAATCATCCAATAGAATGAATTATCCTTACGGATAGGTCCATCTTAAATCTTATATTCAGTCAGAATATCAAGACAATAAGTGCCATATAGAATATGTCATACTCTATGCTTACCATGCTTTTTTAACATATGTATTTTGTATGTTAAGCATCCAGTTTTGGGTGTTATCAGAGCTGGTGATTGTTTTTTAAACGTGAAAAATTGATTTATGACCACTTGATTGTAAGCCGATATATTGTTAATAGCCTTCTCTTAGCAAGGTTGCTCTTATTTTTGATGTAGGCGCTTTTCAGGAAAAAAATACAATTAGATAGGGGGGAAGATGTTGAAATATTTATTACCGTTACCGCTTATGTTGGTGGCGGGTTGCGTATCTGTGAATTATTCATCAAGTTATGTTGATCGACATATTACACAGGCTGATATAGAATTAATAGCTCATGATTTTGTTCGCAATCTTAAATACTCTTTCCCGCCAGCTAAAACAACATTTATTGTGAAAAAAAGTAAAGTAGAAGATAATTTTGCGCCTTTATTTATCGATCTATTGCAACGCAATGGATATTGCGTGATCTATACAGATCAACCCAATAAACAGTCAAATGGTGTTAAGTTGACTTATCAAATAACGCTAATAGATATAGGTATTTTGTCGACTGTCTCTTATGATGAGGCTGGAGCAACACGTTATTATATACGTACTTATAATAGATAAAATCCTGTGGTGGTTTATCTAAAAGGAATAGATAATAAAGACGTTTTGGAAAAAAAATCTGCTTAAGAAGTGAAACTATAGCCCCATTAAGCGAGATAAAACGCCGGTGGGAATGGGGAAGTATTTTTCCCAAGACTTTGATGTTTGTTCCTCTATGAGGCTGTAAAACATTGTCGTTTGAGGTTTTGCGATGTCCTGCTATGCCGTAAAATATCATTGTTTGGGGGGTGATATCTTAAGCATTGGAAATTTTAGGCTGGAATATTGACAAATAGAACCTTTGAGAGCGCTTTTGTTTAATCAGAAAGCAACCACAAAATTGCCTTTTGTTTTTTCGGCTGGAGTTCTCTAAAGTTTTTTAAAAGCAAAAATTCTTTTTCG
>NZ_HE997979.1:37103-44560 GCF_000312585.1 Bartonella queenslandensis AUST/NH15 | reverse complement strand
GCCTATTGAAATATCAACAAAATGTAGATTTTTGGTTTGCACTTTAAGCCCCCCTCCGGTTGCGAGCGCCCTCGCGTTGGTATTCCGGGAGTCTAAAAGTACTGAGCTTAATCAGCTTTTTGCTTTTAGTGCTTAAAGCACCTGGACATAGCAAAACCTCCCGGAATTCCGGGATACCCGCAAAGCGGGATAAATTTATGTATTAAGCTTTCGGGCTTTTAGCTCCCTATTTGACCGTTGCGTGGACGATCAAAAACACGGACCTATAAATAAAGTAATTTCAGAAGATTGGCAAGAAAAATCAAAACGTTTTTATTTTGTTGTGCCGTAAATAGGGGGTGAGAAGGGGGTATGAGAGCAGGGATATGTCGTTGAGGAAACTTCAAGCATATCAATTTAAGCGCTTTTTTGTAAAAGTGGGTGATGAATATTGAGGCTATCTTTTCTTGTTGCATTTGATGAAATGATGAAACAGTTTCGTTTGAGATGAGTTGAAATCCGTAGAAGGAGGCTTTGTTCTGTAGGGGGGGAGGGTAAGAAGCTGGGGTGTAGAGTCTGTTTACGGAGCAGCATGGGGTGGGAATTTCATTGGGCTTTGTTCTGTAAAAATGTAAAAGCGTAAAACTGTGTATCCGTAAAATGAGGTGGGGGATTTATGCCTCGTGTGTGTTCTCTGTCATGGCGTGGGATAGGGTGAGAGGATTGGGGAGAAGAGTCTGTGCATCGAGGGGGAAAGTGAGAGGAAGAGGTGGTGTTGTTGACTAGAGGAGAGGGAATGGGGAATGAAAAGGGAAGAGAGAGGGGAGAAGCGTTTGCATATTGAGGGAAGGCTTGAGAGGAAGGCGTTGCAGGAATCTCAAGGATGCTGGGCTTTTTAAGAGAAGTTGGGAGAAGTCAGGAAAGCTCTGGATATTTGAGTGGAGGGGAAAGGATTGGTGAAAAAGGCATGAGGCTGAAAGAAAACTTGGGAGGAGCGCGCGTTTGGGTGGAAAACTGAATGTTAGGAAGCGGTGAGAGGGATTTTTTTTTAAGAAGGAGATTGTTCGGTGGTGATTTGGAAATTCCATTGGGCTTTGTTCTGTAAAAATGTAAAAGCGTAAAACTGTGTATCCGTAAAATGAGGTGGGGGATTTATGCCTCGAGTGTGTTTTGTCATGGTGTGGGATGGGGTGAGAGGATTGGGGAGAAGAGTTTGTGAATGGAGAGATACGTTGAGAGGAAGAGGTGGTGTTGTTGGCTAGAGGAGAGGGAATGGGGAATGAAAAGGGAAGAGAGAGGGGAGAAGCGTTTGCATATTGAGGGAAGGCTTGAGAGGAAGGCGTTGCAGGAATCTCAAGAATTCTGGGCTTTTTAAGAGAAGTTGGGGGAAGTCAGGAAAGCTCTGGATATTTGAGTTGAGGGGAAAGGATTGGTGAAAAAGGCATGAGGCTGAAAGAAAACTTGGGAGGAGCGCGCGTTTGGGTGGAAAAACTGAATGTTAGGAAGCGGTGAGAGGGATTTTTTTTTAAGAAGGAATTGTTCGGTGGAGGTTTGGAAATTCCATTGGGCTTCATTCTGTAAAAATGTAAAAGCGTAAAACTGTGTATCCGTAAAATGAGGTGGGGGATTTATGCCTCGAGAGTGTTTTGTCATGGTGTGGGATGGGGTAAGAGGATTGGGGAGAAGAGTTTGTGAATGGAGAGATACGTTGAGAGGAAGAGGTGGTGTTGTTGGCTAGAGGAGAGGGAATGGAGGATGCAGAGGGGAGACGAGAGTGTGTTGATGGGAGGGAGATGGGTGCCTGAGGGTAAAGGGATTTGTTCGTAAACTTCTATGAAATGCTGTCGTTTGAGGTAGGGGAGATTAGAAAATTTTTACTTTGTAAGAATGCGTCATGTTGGCAATATGCGGATGGTCGGATTGTTTTTTGTATTTAAGTGTGAAGAGGCAACAAAAAGGGTGTGCGAGAGAGGCTAAAAGAGTTGGTGTGAGGGCATAGTATGAAGGGTGAGGCAAGAAGTTAGGTTGTCGTTTATAGATCTTTGTTTACAGAGTGGTGTGGGAAGTTTTATCTTTTAGGATAATGCTGCTTTTTGAAAGAGAATTGATTGCTGTTGGTTGGGAATTTTTTGAAGGCGTGGGGAGATTAGAAAACTCTTTATGAACCAAGGACTGTAACCTTGGCAATAGGTTGAGGCTGGCTTGTTCCTTTTATAAAAGTTGGTTTCTGCAAAAAAAATTCGTTGATCGGTGGCTTGAGAGTATGGCAGGGCGTATAAAGATAAAAGCCTCATTTTCTTGGAAAGTTTTTGCTTGAAGGAGATTTTATATGGGGAGACGTTCAAAAAAGAGGGGCGTTTAGGGCTGAATGAACATCAATCCTCTATGGCTTTTCTTTAATGCACTCTCCTGAATGTTACAGAGAATGGGAAATTGTGATTTGTCACAAGGAATGAGGTCATTTGGGGAGACCTTTTTTCGAAATTTTAGTGCTTTATCTTCTGGTTCTATTATGCTGTTTGCACCCGTTTCTTGTTCTTGTTTTTTCTTTGATGTTTTTGCTCTTGCACTCGTTGGGAGTAGAACCCATATTCATTTTAACACGATGGTTCCTTCATCATTATCATTTTCGCTATTTTATAGGGGAGATAATTTATCGGGGAGATAAGCTTTGGGTCATAATGAGGTGAAAAACACCTATTGAGGAAGAAAAAAGGGCTGTGGTGGGGATAAAAGGTGCACCAAGAAGGTGCACAAGAAAGGAAAAAAATGAACCTAGAAAAATATAGCGAACGCGTGCAAGGTTTTTTACAATCCGCGCAAAATAACGCTCTTGCTTCTGATCATCAGCAATTTATGCCAGAGCATTTCCTCAAAGTGTTGTTAGACGATTCCCAAGGATTGGCGGCATCGCTTATTCAAAAGGCAGGCGGGGATCTTAAGCTTATTCAAAAGATGCTCAAAGAAGCTCTCGAGGCTTTGCCAAAAGTGCAGGGGGGAAATGGACAACTCTATCTCTCGCAGCCGGTGGCAAAAGTCTTCGCACTTGCTGAAGAACTCGCGCAAAAAGCAGGGGATCAATTTGTGACTGTGGAGCGCATATTGCAAGCGCTTCTTATGGAAAAATCCGCAAAAACAGCCGATATTCTCACAAAGGCTGGGTTGACCCCGCAAGCCCTTAATCAGGCAATTAATGCGCTGCGGAAAGGAAAAACAGCCTCAAGCCCCCATGCCGAAGGACAATATGAGGCCTTGCAAAAATATGCCCGTGATCTCACAAAAGATGCACGGGAGGGAAAACTCGACCCTGTGATCGGGCGGGAAGAAGAAATTCGACGGACCATTCAAGTACTCTCGCGGCGGACAAAAAATAATCCTGTGCTGATTGGGGAGCCTGGGGTGGGAAAAACCGCCATTGTGGAAGGGTTGGCGCTGCGTATTGTCAATGGTGATGTGCCGGAAACTTTGCGCGATAAACAACTCTATGCGCTCGATATGGGGGCGCTTATCGCGGGGGCAAAATATCGCGGTGAATTCGAAGAACGGCTCAAAGCGGTGTTGGCTGAAGTGCAAGCCGAAAATGGACAAATTATCCTCTTTATTGATGAATTGCACAATCTCGTGGGAGCAGGAAAATCTGATGGTCCTATGGATGCTTCGAACTTGCTAAAACCTGCTCTGGCACGTGGAGAACTCCATTGTGTGGGCGCGACAACCCTTGATGAATATCGAAAATATGTCGAAAAAGACGCTGCTCTGGCTCGCCGCTTTCAACCTGTCTTTGTTCCAGAGCCCTCTTTGGAAGATACTATCTCTATCTTGCGCGGTATTAAAGAAAAATACGAACAACACCACAAAGTGCGTTTGGCAGATAGTGCTTTGGTCGCAGCCGCAAAACTCTCTTCCCGTTATATTACGGATCGTTTCTTGCCGGATAAAGCGATTGATCTGATCGATGAAGCAGCAGCACGCTTGCGTATGCAAGTCGATTCAAAACCAGAAGAACTCGACGCCCTTGATCGGCGAATTTTACAGTTGAAAATCGAACGGGAAGCTTTGAAGACAGATGTTGAGCCAACAGCAAAAGAACGTTTGAAAAATGTGCAAACCGAACTGGAGACATTGGAACAACAGTCTGCTGAAATGACAACGGCGTGGCAAGCCGAAAAACAAAAATTAGGGCATGCCGCTGATTTGAAAAAACAACTCGAAGAAGCACGAAATGCTTTGGCTATCGCGCAGCGTAATGGACAATTCCAAAAAGCTGGAGAACTGGCTTATAGCGTCATTCCTGAACTCGAAAAACAATTGACTTTAGCGGAAAATGATGACCAACAAAACCATCTCGTCGAAGAAACCGTAACTGCTGAACATGTTGCACGGATTGTGTCGCGCTGGACTGGAATTCCTATGGAACGTATGCTGGAAGCAGAACGTGAGGCTCTCTTGCGCATGGAAGATGAAATTGCAACCCGTGTCGTGGGACAAGGAGAAGCCGTTCAAGCTGTGGCGCGTGCCGTACGGCGTGCGCGCGCCGGTTTGCAGGACCCCAATCGTCCACTTGGGTCTTTTATGTTCTTAGGACCTACCGGTGTGGGAAAAACCGAATTAACCAAAGCTCTGGCCGCTTTTCTTTTTCAAGATCCCAATGCCATGTTGCGTATTGATATGTCGGAATATATGGAAAAACACGCAGGCGCCCGTTTGATTGGTGCGCCGCCCGGATATGTCGGATATGAAGAAGGAGGCGTGCTTACCGAAGCCGTGCGAAGAAGACCTTATCAGGTCATTTTATTCGACGAAATTGAAAAGGCTCATCCTGATATCTTTAATCTGTTGTTGCAAGTGTTGGATGAAGGGCGCTTGACGGATAGTCAGGGAAGAACGGTCGATTTTCGTAATACTTTGTTGATTATGACCTCAAATCTTGGTGCTGAGTTCTTAACCGCTTTGCCTGAAGGACAAACGGTTGATCAAGCAAAAGACGATGTCATGAATGTGGTAAAAGCCGCTTTTCGTCCTGAATTTTTAAACCGTATCGATGAGATTATTCTCTTTCAACGGCTGCAACGTAAAGATATGGAGGCTATCGTTGATATTCAGATACAACATTTGCAAAATTTGCTCAATGAACGCAACATAACTTTGCATATCAAACCAGAAGTACGACAATTCCTCGCTGATAAAGGTTATGATCCCCTTTATGGGGCACGCCCGCTTAAACGTATTATCCAAAAGGAAATTCAAGATCCTCTCGCAGAAAAAATCTTGTTTGGAGAAATACAAGACGAGACAGTGGTAACAATTGAAAAACAAGGTGATCGATTAGCATTTTTACCTGAAACATAGGTTGGGAAAATTTACGCTATAGAGGGTGGTGATCATCTTCTTAATACCATAAAGCACCGTTGTTTGTGGCGCATTGATATATTGGGGTGTGCTCATCTGCATAATGAGTGGTTGGTAGGAGAAATCTGCTACCAAGATGTTGGATGCTTGGCAGAGCAACGTGCGATGCTGGGTGGATCTTTCATTGGGCTATATTCTGTCAAGATGCAAAAGCGTAAAAATGTGGATCTGTAAAAAAGAAAGAGCAAGTTAAGGAGGTGGAAAATTTATGTGTTATGCAGCTCTGGGAGTGTGTTAGGCTTTTGTTATGGCGTGGAATGTGGTCTGAGGATTAGGGGACGGAGAGTGTGAAAGGTAAGATGTGGAGTGAAGAGGATGGGCTTGCTTGTAAGCTTTTTGGCGGGGGTGGGAAGCTTTATTCTTTGGGTGGTGTTCTTTGCTTCAAGAAGTGGAGTTGACGAGTCTTTGTAGGAGTTTTTACTCTTTGAGTTGGTGGGGACACGTATAAGAATATTCAGAAAAGGCTTGCTTATTGAAATTGATGAAGCAACCGCATTTGAGAGAGATGGCGTGTTGATCTGCATGATTGGTTGGCAGGAGGAGCTTCTTTACAGCGCATTGTTTGCAAAATGGCTGTAACAATTGAAAAGCAAGGTGATCAATTAGCATTTTTACCTGAAACATAGGTTGGAAAAATTTATGCTATAGAGGGTGGAGATCATCCTCTTAACACCATAAAGCACCGTTGTTTGTGGCGCGTTGATATACTGAGGTGTGCTCATCTGCATAATGAGTGGTTGGTAGGAGAAATCTGCTACCAAGATGTTGGATGCTTGGCAGAGCAATGTGCGATGCTGGGTGGATCTTTCATTGGGCTGCATTCTGTAAAGACGCAAAAGCGTAAAAATGTGGATCTGTAAAAAAGAAAGAGGAAGTTAAGGAAGTGGAAAATTTATGTGTTATGCGGCTCTGGGAGTGTGTTAGGCTTTTGTTATGGGGTGGAATGTGGTGAAGGGGGGATAAGAAATGGCGGGGGAAGAGTTTGTGAATGCAAGAAAAGTTGGGGTGAAAAGGGGGATCGTGTTGGTGCGGTGACGAGAGGAGATGGAATGGAGGAGAGAGTGTTGAAATGGATGTGAATGGCTTGGAAGGGGTGTTGTTGCTCCAAGCTGGCATCATCACACACTTGGCTAGCCCCCAATGTTGTGGACCACCTCTTGGCACTTGAGAGCGTTCATAAGAGCTATTTTTAGTCCTTTCTTTTATAATTTTTATTCCACATGCCAATCCCGCGCTTATGGGTGTAAAGCCTAAGTGAATAAAATTGATTCAACATAAAGTGGTTTGAGGTGAGAGAATCTTACAATATTCAGGGTTGTGATTCAAGGGAAGAAACGATAAAAACCATTATGAATCAATATGTTGCTAAAAGAGGGAAAATGTGAAAGAGGGAGTGGTGATCATAGGGCATTGAGCATTATCCTTGCAGCGTGCTGTTGTGCAATGGGAAAAGCAGTAAGAAATATTTTTTTCAAAAACGTGTGAATGCGCAGCACAATGATGTTTTATTTTGTGCTTTATATTTTGGGCGTTATGGTTGCATGAGGGAGATGGTCACAAGAAAGAATGATATAAAAAGATCAAAAGTAAAATATAAAAACTTGACAAGGTCAATGTAAAAAGATATCATAATGGCACAATCGGAATTGTATCTTTAAATGAGACCCATTGGGAAGACGATGGGGTGAAAATAATAAATAATGAAATAATAAAGTGTTTTTCCAGCGTTTTGATGTTTCTTGCTCTAGGGGCCCGTAAGGTCTTGTTGTTTGAAGTGGGGTGGTACCTCATTGTATCATAAGGCTTGTATCATAAAACACCCGTGTTTGGGGATTGGTGAAAAGGGGCTAATTAGAGCAAGGGTATACCGTTGAGCAACCTTTAAGCGTATAAATTATAAGCTACCTTTATAAATTATAAGCTACCTTTTGTGAGAGTGTGTGGAATATTTTAGGGGTGGGTTTGTCTGTCGTGTCTGGTGAAACTTCTTCTTTTGAGGGGGAGCGTGGATTTTACTGAGAGGTATTGGGGCTCTATGGGTGAATAATTTTGATTACTGCACTTTTGCC
>NZ_HE997979.1:34863-35937 GCF_000312585.1 Bartonella queenslandensis AUST/NH15 | reverse complement strand
ATCGTTAAAACGTGGATTTTTAGTTTGCACTTCAAGCCCCCTCCGGTTGCGAGCGCCCTCGCGTTGGTATCCGGGAGTTTGAAAGCACTGAGCTCAGTCAGCCTTTTGCTTTTAGTGCTAGAGCGCACCTGGACATAGCAAAAGCTCCCGGAATCCGGGAGATACCAGTAAAGTGGTATCGATTTTTTGTACTGAGCTTTCGGACTTTCAAATCCCTTATTGATCGCTGCGTAGACGACCAAAGCATATTTTGAGTGATAAAGTAATTTCAGAAGATTAGCAAGGAAAATTAAAAGATTTGCTACGTGGTTATACTGTAAAACATTATCGTTTGAGGTGTGGTAATAATGGTTCGCTAGAGCAAGGATATATCGTCGAGAGATTTTCAAGTATGTAAGTTTATAAGGTGCTTTTTGTGAAAAAGTGTGTTGAATATTTGGGAGCTAGGCTTATCTGTTAGAAATGTCGTTAAAACGTGGATTTTTAGTTTGCACTTCAAGTCCCCTCCGGTTGCGAGCGCCCTCGCATGAGTATTCCGGGAGGTTGAAAGTACTGAGCCTAATCAGCCTTTTGCTTTTAGTGCTTATCGCACTTGGACATAGCAAAAACTCCCAGAACTCCGGGATACCCATAAGGTGGGGTAAATTAACGTTTGAGTTTTCGGGCTTCAACTCCCTCTTGATCGTTGCGTAGACGATCAAAGCACCTTTTGAGTGATAAAGTAATTTCAAAGGATTGGCAAGAACAATTAAAAGATTTGGAAAATGAGAGCATTTTTTGTATCTTAAAAATTATCTAATGATTTTTCTATGTCTTATGCCGTAAAATAGGGGTGTTTGAGGGGGAAGTAAGAAGGGATCATTAGAGGCAATGGTATATCGTCGAGAGATCTTCAAGCATGTAAGTTTATAAGGTGCTTTTTGTGAAAAAGTGTATTGAATATTTTAGGGGTGAGCTTGTCTGTTGTGTTTGGGGGATGGTGATATTCGATATCGAAAGCTTGGAGCGTGCAGGAAGGTATCGGGCGAGGGGTAGTGAGTGCTCTTTTGCCTCAGTTGATTGATGTGGTTGGAC
>NZ_HE997979.1:31948-34220 GCF_000312585.1 Bartonella queenslandensis AUST/NH15 | reverse complement strand
GTCGTTAAAATGTGGATTTTTAGTTGGAAAACGTGGATTTTTAGTTTGCACTTCAAGCCCCCTCCGGTTGCGAGCGCCCTCGCATGAGTATTCCGGGAGGTTGAAAGCACTGAACTCAAATCAGCTTTTTGCTTTTAGTGCTTATCGCACTTGGACATAGCAAAAACTCCCGGAACTCCGGGATACCCACAAAGTGGGGTAAATTAACGTTTGAGTTTTCGGGCTTCAACTCCCTATTGATCGTTGCGTAGACGACCAAAGCACCTTTTGAGTGATAAAGTAATTTCAGAAGATTGGCAAGAGATTGGCAAGGAAAATTAAAAGATTTAGAAAGTGAGAGCATTTTTTGTATCTTAAAAATTATCTAATGATTTTCTTATGCCTTATGCCGTAAAATAGGGGTGTTTGAGGAGGGAAGTAAGAAGGGGGCATTAGAGGCAAGGATATGCCGTCGAGAGATCTTCAAGCAGGTAAGTTTATAAGGTGCTTTTTTAAAAGTGTGGTGAATATTTGGGAGTTGGGCTTATCTGTTGCGTCTGATAAAACATCATCCTTTGAGGGGTGGTGAGAGGTGTTTTCTCAAGTGCAATGTATGCGATAAAAAGTTGGATTGTTTACAGACTCTTGTTTATCGAATGGTGGGGTGGTTTGGAAATTTCGTTTGGTTGCCTTCTGTAAAGATGTAAAATCGTAAAAGCGTGAATCTGTAAAACAAAGCAGAGGTTTTGGGCGTGGTATAGTGGTATAAATGGGGTGAGAGAAATAGCGGATGGAGAGCGTAAAAAGGCAAGAAGTGGAGAGAACAGTTCTTGCGCTTAAGTTTCCATGAAACATCATCCTTTGAGGGGTGGTGAGAGGTGTTTGCTCAAGTGCAATATATGTGATAAAAAGTTGGATTGTTTACAGACTCTTGTTTATCGAATGGTGGGGTGGTTTGGAAATTTCTTTTAGTTGCCTTCTGTAAAGATGTAAAATCGTAAAAGCGTGAATCTGTAAAAATGAAGCGGAGAATTTAGGCTTTATATGAGCTTTTGTCTTTTAGGGGGTGGTCTCATTTTTTTAAGTGTTAATTGTTTTTGAGGTTTTGTTGCTGATTTTCATGTCATTTTTTCATGGCATGGGATTGGTTGTTCTTTATTGGAAGGAATATGATGATGGCTGAGGAACGTTGTCTTCCCTTACGTCGAAGAGGACGGAAAAAAGAGTCTTTAAATAAAACAACAAAGCGATTTAATGAAGCTCTTCTGACCGCCGCTGAGCAGGCTGGCTCTCAGTATGGTGAGGATGGATTGGTGTCTTATCTTCAATATCATGCTTTGAATAATCCCGTGCCTTTTTTTTCACTGTTGGCAAAAGTTTTGCCTCTTCAGGTGACGGGGGAAGCTGGGGGAGATGTCAAAACAGTTTCACGGATCGAGATTGTACCGGTGAAGTCAAAAAATACCGAACCAGAGAAGTGTTATCCGGAAGTGTGATCCTTCGGCAATTGAAGCTTGTGATATCAAAAAATGTTAGGCGGAAGTGGATGATGGGAGATGCATCTTGGAAGGGTGTTACTTTGATGAATGATATGTCAGGGCGTGTATCGAAGGGGATAAAGCTTTCAAAAATTCTGCGATGGTTACGTGGGGGCATGGCTGTGATGCCTAAAAGGCGCGGGGGAGAGCGCTTGATGCACTCTGCCGTTTTGGATTTCGTGTGAAGGTTTTATTTTTTCTCGTTATTGAAGGGGCGGAGATGTCAAAACAGTTTCACGGATCGAGAACGTACCAGTGAAGTCAAAAAATACTGAACCAGAGAAGTGTTATCCGGAAGCGTGATCCTTCGACAATTGAAGCTTGTAATATTAGAAAATATTGAGCGGAAGTGGATGATGGGAGATGCATCTTGGAAGGGCGCTACTTTGGTGAATGATATGTCAGGGCGTGTATCAAAGGGAATGATGCTTTCAAAAATTCTGCGATGGTTACGTGGGGGCATGGTTTTATGGATAAGGGGGGTGAAACTTGAGATCTTATGCTGGGGGGACAGAGGTATCTTGGGGGGTGTTGTTGAGAGATAAACAAGTGTGAGGCGCGAAGATGCGTGAGTGGCATGATAGCGCAAGATAGCGCAAGATATTGTGCCTTTAGGGGCTTTGGGGGAGAATGGTGAAATGGGGGCGGATACCGTGCTTTTGTGGGGGACAGGGGTGCGGTGTTTGAGGGGCGGGGCTTTTGTGCCTTGGGGGCTTGGGGTGTGTAGGTGGGGTCAAGGGGATTGGTCACGGGGG
>NZ_HE997979.1:28142-31621 GCF_000312585.1 Bartonella queenslandensis AUST/NH15 | reverse complement strand
ATCTCATGCAAAAAAGGAGAGTGCATTGAGTATCCAAATGAAGAGCAGATAAAGCCGTGCTTTTGAGAAGAGCGTTTTTCTTTAAATTGCTTTGATCAGCCGAAGTGTGAAGCTCAATTATTTATCAGTAATGAAAATTTATAAATGAAAACGGTTCAGAAAATTTCTCAAAAAATAGAGAAAAAAACAGCTCAAGTGGCTCTTATTCCAAAGCTTATTCCTGTCTTTACCGGAAAAGCTGATGTGCGCGCCGCTTGGGGGGGACGCGGATCTGGAAAAACACGTTCTTTTGCGCTCATGTCCGCCGTGGTGGGATATCGCCATGGAATGGCCGGAGAACGCGGTATTATCCTTTGTGCGCGACAGTTTCAAAATTCTCTCAATGACAGCTCTTTGGAAGAAATTAAACGCGCTATCGAGTCTTATCCTTTTTTACAAGACTATTACGAAATCGGCGATAAATATATTAAATCAAAAGATGGACGGATTGTCTATGTCTTTGCTGGACTGGATCGAAATATCGCTAGTATTAAATCAATGGGGCGCGTTTTCCTCTGCTGGGTCGATGAGGCAGAACCAGTGACCGAAACCGCTTGGCAAACGCTTATTCCAACTTTGCGCGAAGAAGGAAAAGATTGGAATGCTGAATTATGGGTCACATGGAACCCGTGCCATGAAAATGCACCCGTAGAAAAACGTTTCCGAAATGTCGATAATCCGTATATCAAAGGAACGGAAATTAATTGGCGCGATAATCCAAAATTTCCCGAAAAACTCAATCGCGATCGAAAAAACGATTTACAGCAAAGACCAGAACAGTATAACCATATTTGGGAAGGCGAATATCTCCAAGCTGTCCAAGGTGCTTATTATCAGAAATGTTTGCTCGAAGCCGAAATGGAAGGGCGCATTACAACCGTTCCACGTGATCCTTTGATCCAAACAAAGATCTTTTGGGATATCGGAGGAACAGGGGCAAAGGCTGATGCTACCGCCTTATGGGTCGCACAATTTATTGGACGGGAAATTCGCGTGCTCGATTATTATGAAGCCCAAGGACAACCCCTTTCAGAGCATGTGGGCTGGGTCTTTCAAAGGGGATATGAAAAGGCGCTGATGGTCTTGCCTCATGATGGCGCGACAAAAGATCGTGTCTATAATGTCAGTTTTGAAAGTGCGCTTCAACAAGCCGGTTTTCAAACCAAAATCATTCCTAATCAAGGAACAGGTGCTGTGAAAATGCGTATCGAAGCCGTAAGGCGTTTGTTTCCTGCTCTATGGTTTAATCGTGAAACAACAGCTGCGGGGAGAAAAGCCCTGGCTTGGTATCATGAAAAGCGTGATGAACAGCGCAATATCGGGCTGGGCGCTGAACATGATTGGGCAAGCCATGGGGCCGATGCCTTCGGACTCATGTGTGTGGCTTATGAACAGCCACATGCCCGACCTAAAAAAAATACCTATCGCTCTTTTCACCATTCTCAAACTTCATGGATGGCTTTTTAATGAATATGTCTACAGATTCTTCTTTTAATCAAATTGAAACGCTTGAAAATCAAGCGCTCTTTAAAAAACTCGTGGGGTGGTATCAGGATGATATTCCTCATGTCGAAAAATGGCGAAAAAATGCTCAAGAAGATTACGATTTTTATAATGGGCGGCAATGGAATGAGCAAGACTTGGCTGTCTTGAACGAACAAAACAGACCAGTCATGACTTTTAACCGTATTGCCCCTTTGATTAATGCCGTCATTGGGGTGGAGCGCAATAATAAAAGACAAGTCCAATTTATTCCTCGACAAGAAGGAGCCGCCTTTGCAAACCAGATTTTGACAGGAGCAGCCGAATGGTTTCGCGATGAAGCTGATGGGGAATACGAAGATTCTGATGCTTTTCAAGATGCAATTATTTGCGGAATGGGCTGGACAGATACACGCCTTGATTATGAAGAAAATCCGCAAGGAAAACCAATCATTGCGCGGCTTGACCCTATGAAAATGGTCTGGGATGCGAGTGCTGTGAAACCTAATCTCATTGATGCACAACGTCTATGGTATATTGATGAAAAACCTCTGGCTGTCGCTCAGCAAATGTTTCCCAATGTTCATTGGAGTGATCTTCATGCAGATTGGGTGAAACATCAGAGTTTTTTACAGTCAACAAGCAATGGAATGACACAAAATTATCTGGAAGAGAGGGAAGAGGAAACAAGCTATCAACGCCCTAAAATGGTGACTTTGGCAGAATGTCGCTGGTTTGAACGTGAGGTGGTGTATAAAGTGCTCGAACCGCAAAGCGGAAAGTTGATCGATTATTCAGAACAGGATTTCCAAAATTTAAGCAAAAATTTTCCCAATGTTCAAGCAACAAGATTGATGAGAAAAATTGTCAAACGGGCATTTTTAGGCAGAAAGTTGCTCGAAACACCCGATAAACCCTTAGTTCCCACAGGTCAATTGGGATGGGAATGTATTACCGGTACTTTTGATAAGTTAAGCCGGCAATTTTACGGACTGGTCAAGCCAACAAAAGATCCGCAACGGTGGGCAAACAAATATTTTAGTCAAGTGATGCATTTGCTCAATAGCCAATCAAAAGGCGGAATTATGGCAGAACGTGATGCTTTTGATGATGATCGACAAGCTGTCGAGAGTTGGGCTAGAGCTGATAGCATTACTTGGTTGAAAAGTGGGGCTGTATCTGGCGGAAGAATCCAGCCTAAACCCGTGGCACAATTTCCACAAGGGTTTTTCCAACTGTTTAATGAAGCAAAGAGCGCTCTCGAGCAGGTGACGGGATTGTCTTCTGAATTTATTGGGACGCGCGCTGTTAATCAGCCTGGTATTCTGGAACAACAACGACGACAATCATCCCTTAATCTGTTGGCTTCCTTTTTTGATGGTTTGCGTCGATATCGGCAACGACAGGGAAAAATTATTCTCTATCTTATTCAAAATTATCTGTCCGATGGGCGCCTCGTCCGTATTGCCGGTGATGAAAATGCACAGTATGTTCCCCTCACACGCGAAATGGTGACGAGTTTGGAATATGATATTGTCGTGGATGATGCACCAACAAGTCTCAATGAAAAAGAGCGTACTTTCGCATTGATCATGCAATTGCTTCCTTTGATGCAAAATTTTGCAACGCCAGAGATTATGCTCGATCTCTTACGCTATTCACCTTTACCGGCCTCACTGATTCATAAAATTGCGATTAAGACGCAAAACGCTCTCCAAGAAGAGAAAAATGCTGTAGCGCAGATGGAGAATAAGGTGAAAGAAGAACAGATTATGCAGATGTTGCAGATCCTAACGGCTCAACAATAAGGTGCTTTATGGTGTGTGATCTTTGATCAATTTCATCTACTAGAATGGGCTTATTTCTTTTCATAGCTGCTCCCTTTCTCAGAAGAACGGCCTTTATGTGCTGTTGAGAAAAAACAGGGGAGAGATGGCGTTTTGATATCATGGTAGGGG
>NZ_HE997979.1:0-27519 GCF_000312585.1 Bartonella queenslandensis AUST/NH15 | reverse complement strand
AAAATGGGGGAATGGTGAAGCCCAAGTGATAGGAGAGCATTGGGAATAAATGCTTTCAGGCTGTTGTATCTGAAAAAGTTAATTTTATTGTTCAAAAAAAGAGAAAGCTAATGTCATGGATCAAGAACACTTAACGCCGGCAGAACAAAACCAATTGAAACAGGATTTTCTTGCCTCAACACAAGAGGGAGAAGACAGCGAAATTGGAAGAGGAGAAAAAGAAAAAACTTTGGAAGAAAATTTCCAAGGGCAAATGTCTCAATACCAGCTATCTTCGCAGCAAGAAGAAAAAGGGGAGCAAGGGGGAGAGAATGGTCCGCCAGATCCGCAAAAAGACTTTATGGGCTATATGCAATGGTTGGGAAAAACACTCCAAAAACAAGGGCTTTTACATGAAAAACAACAACCTAAACCGGCTGTTGCTGAAGCAGAACAGTTGCATGCATTCTATCAGCAGTCTGTTGCAAGTGTTAAACAAAAACATCATGATTTTGATCAAGCGGCGGATTTTATTTATGAAACACGCGCTAAACAGTTGGCAGCTTGTGCTTCGCTTTATCCCGAAATGGCAGATCCCCAAAATATTGATGCAAGGATTGGTGAGGAGTTGAAGCAGATCTTGCGTGATTGTGCGCAAAAAAATCAAAATCCAGCGGAAGTGATTTATTCTATTGCACAAAAAATTGGCTATACAAATGTTCCCAATATCATGGGGGAAAATTTACAGGAAAGACACAATTCTGCCCGTACACTGGCTGCTTATAATGGTTTGACGCCAAATGGACCAATTTCCTTGGATATGCTTGATAAAATGTCAGAAGCTGAATTTAGCACTTGGGTTGCTGATCCTAAAAATAAAGCGGCTTTTAATCGTTTAATGGGGGGAAGAGAATTTTAAAAACAAGAATGTGACAAGTGTTTTTGCGGGAGCGTGAGAGGTTTTTGGTCGCGTGAGTGCGGGGAAGATTTTTATGGGAGAGCGCGAGGGGCTTTTGATGCATGAAATGCGGGGGAGTTTTTTGCGGAAACGTAAGAGAGCGTGGGGGAGGGGGAAGGATTTCTCAAAGTACAGATGTGGTGAGGAGAGCTCTTATAAGGGGGAGAGTGGGAGGTAGACGCTAACAGAAACAAAACACACGAACAACCTATTCACCATCTGAAATGAAATGTGGTGTTTTGAGTGCCCAGCGCTTTGCTGGTTTTTTTATGTCAATAAACTTTTCGAGGATAAAATGACTGTAACTTATATCGGACTCAATGACCCAATGGCAGTGCGCACATGGTCTAAACTCTTAAACCAAGAAGTCTCAAAAGCAATTCCGATTGCACCGTTAATTGGAAATGATTCAAACAGTATCGTACAATTAAAGGATGAAACCACAAAAGCAAGTGGGGATGCCATTAGCTTTAATTTGCGTGTGCAGTTGCTCGGCGATGGGGTGAGCGAAGGGCAAACGTTGGAAGGCAATGAAGAAGCCTTACAATTTCTCAATGATCGCTTGGCTATTAATGAACTTGTTCATGCGGTGCGTGTCAAAAATGAGGGTACCATTGATCAGCAACGTATTCTCCACGACTTGCGTACCGAGGCAAAAAATGGTTTGGTTGATTGGTATGCGGATCGTTTGAGTATGATGTTCTTCATTCAAGTTTGCGGATATACCGCAAAAACAATTAACTTTGAAGGACGCACAATTACCCTTAAACCTGTTCATTATGGGTTTAATGCACCAACCGCACCAACCAATAAACGCATTGTGCGCCCTAATGATAAAACAAAAGATGAAGATTTAAAAGAAAACGATGTGTTTAATCTCAAACTGATCGATAAAGCGGTTGAACGGGCTAAATTGGCAAATCCTAAAATTAGACCCGTGCGGATCGATGGCGAAAATGTCTATGTCCTTTATCTTCATCCAACCCAAGTGACGCAATTGCGAACCAATACAGATGCTGGACAATGGCTCGACATTACAAAGGCTATCTATAGTGGAAGCCGTATCAAAAATCCGCTCTATGATGGTTCTTTGGGCATGTATAATGGTGTTGTGTTACGCGAAGCTGAACATATTACCGAAGGGGTCGAATCTGGAACGGCAAATAAAGCTGTCCCCAATGTGCGTCGTGCTGTTCTCCTTGGTGCGCAAAGTGCTGTGATTGCTTTTGGGAAAGATCGAGGGGCAACACGCTATAAATTGGTGGAAGAACTCTTCGATTATGAAAGAGAATTCGGCGTTGCGGCAAAAACCATTATTGGAATGAAAAAAACCTGCTTTACCTTGCCTGGAAGTACGCAAGGGGCTCAGGATTTTGGAACAATTGTCATCCCAACTTATGGAGAACCTGCTTAAAGCGAATGTTGGCTCACTTTCCCCAACAGAATCCTCTGTTGGGGGAAAAATTTAAAATGCTTCCAGAAAAAGGACAGGCTTATGACCGCTTTATCGAGTGATCCTAACAACCGCGATCTTACACAGTCAGACCGCGCGCAAAATTTTGCTTCTATGGTCACGCTTATTCAAGATGAAATTGATGATACAACAGCTGAATATTCCCAGCAAATTCAAGATTCAATTGTGACGGCTTTGCGTTTGTGTGAACGCGAACCCTTTTTCTTTAATGAAAGAAGAAAAAGTACCTTCAAAACACAAAGTGAGAAAACATGGTATGGACAAGAAGAAGGCGTTTTTATTGAATCAGAAAAAATTCTAGAAGACGTCTTTTTAGCAACAAAGGACAAAACACTTATAAAGTTGTTCTTTAAGCCCGTTGAAGTGTTGCATCAACAATATGGTATGCATCCTGAGTTAGGAACGCCAGTCTTTTATACGTGCTTTGACCAAAAAATAGGACTCTTTCCAACACCAGAAAATGTCGAAGACGTACAGCTTTCTTATGCTCCTGTTTATGTTACCGATGAAAAACTGAAAGAGGACAATAATCCTTGGTTGCTTTATGCTTTTGATCTCATTAAAGCACGGGCAAAATATGAACTGTATAAAAATATCCTCAAGGATCCTGAATATGCCGCCGTTTCTTTCAGAGATTTTCAAGAACAGCTTCAAGTTTTGCGCATCGAAACATCACGCCGAAAGAATTCCTCAAAAATTCGTCCAATGAATTTTTAAAAACTTTTTTCCCATTATTTATGGGTGAAGATTGATATTAAAGACGAAAGTCATGCTTATGCTTGGATTCGCTTTGGTGAGGGAATTCGTGCTGGTGTCTGGATTGGTACTGAGGACTAAATTCGCATTGAGGGGTGGGACTTGAGGGGAGCCGCTGCTGGGGGTGGTGGGCGTTGATTTTTTTGAATAAATCAACTTTGGGTTGTCTATTTATAGAATTTTATGCTCTTAGAGTTTCATTCTAAGGGCTTTTGTGGTTTCAATGAGCAAGTCTTGGTATTTTGATTTTGCTGGGCTCTTCAAAGATTTTATGAAGAGTTTTAAGGCTTTTTTCTCAATAGTTTGGGTTGATGCTGGCATGAAAGCGTGTTGGTGAGTTAATTTTGGTTGAGCGCTGGTAGGGGCTGTGGGCTCGCCCATGATGTGTGATATCATTTTTCTCGATGCGTATGTCAATCTTAGGTTGTCTATTTATAGAATTTTGTGCTCTTAGAGTTTCATTCTAAGGGCTTTTGTGGTTTTAATGAGCAAGCCTTGATGTTTTAGCACTCCTTGATGTTTTAGCACTGGGCTCTTCAAACATTTTATGGGGGTCTTGATGGCTTTTTTCCCAATCGCTGATTATCGACCCGATGTGGCCGATATCAATGGAATTTTTACCGATGAACTTGTCAATGTGCTTCCAGCTGATGGCTCTTACATCCCTATGCCAAGTTTTGAGCCTTTGTCAAAGCCATGTCCTGAGCCCATTTTAGGCGCTCTTGCGGTTAAAACAAAAAATGGGGTTTCTATTATTGTTGGGACAAACGACAAAATCTTCTTACTTGATAATACAACCATGAAATGGAAAGATATTAGCCAAAAAGGAAAAACTTATCTGGCTAATGTCGATGCGCCGTGGTCTTTTGCTTTGTTTGGTGATTTTATCATTGCGGTAAATGCCAATGATAAACCCCAAGTGATCGATATTATTCGTGATAAAACATTTAGAAATTTAGGGGGAAATCCACCACAAGCGGGGATTGTTCGTATCTGGGGAGATTTCGTTTGTTTGATGAAATTAACCGAGCATCCAAGACGGGTTCATTGGTCTGGATTGAATGATGCAGAATTTTGGACCGTAGGGAAAAAAAGCTGTGATTATCAAGATTTTCCTGATGGCGGTTTCGTGCAAGGAGCGACCGAAACAACAAATCCAATTATCTTTATGCGTTCTGCGATCTATGCCGGTTCTTTTATCCCTGGCTCTAAAATTATTTTTAGTTTCCAAAAAATCCACGATAAACGAGGCGCAAAAAATGCTGAATCGATTGTTTGTCGCGGAGATTTGGCATTTTTTGCCGATGAGGGCGGTTTTTATCAAATAACAAATGACGGACAGATTATACCCATTGGCTTTGAAAAAGTCGATCGAACGATGACTGCTAAATCAAGACAGAGTAATCTGTATACGATGTCTGCTGCTATCGATGGTGTGTATAATCGTGTTTATTGGATGGTGGATACGGATGAAAGTCTTCATAAACGGATCTTGCTCATTTATGATTGGGGATTGCAAAAATGGACAAAAGCACTCGTGGATATCAAAATGATCTTACCCATTTTCTTGACCGGAACAACTCTAGAAGGTCTTGATTTTGTGGCTAAAAATATTGATGATTTGTCCTTTTCTCTCGATAGTAAAGCTTGGAAAAATGAATCACCTATTTTAGGAGCATTTGATCAACAGGGAAGACTTGGTTCATTTTCTGGTTCTCCTATGGCTTGTGTGGTCACTTCACAAGAAATGGGGCAGACAAATGGCATGATAACACGGGTGAAAAATATTATGCCTCAAGTGAATAGTGGAAAGTTTTATTTGTCTGTGGGAATGCGCTTTCGACAATCTCTTGAAGAGGAAATCGTTTGGTTGCCAGAAAAACAGCCTTCTCATAATACCGGACAAATTCATTGTCGCGCAAGGGCGCGGTTTTATCGCTTTAAATTACGTATTCCTGAGGGGATGAATTGGTCTCATGTTACGGGATTTGATGTGGAATTGATGCCGGCCGGCATGCGATAAGCATGCCTTTATAATAAAAGGATATATGCGATAAGCATGCCTTTATAATAAAAGATCCATGCGATAGTTAGGCTCTTATAATAAAAGAGCGATGCGATAAGCCAAGCCATGATAATCGAAGAATACATTGCAATAAACGATGTCTTTATCCTCAAAGGCATAAGGCGGGGTTGATGCTTTCTTATGATAGGGGAGAATAGTCTGCACTACGGTTTTTTATAAAAAAAGCGGCTCTCTTTTCTTGTTACAAGGGGATGTCTAGGGAGAGATAATGGGGAGATAATGGGGGCTTCTCGGTGTCCTCTTTTGAAAAGTGTGCGGTAAACATGAAATATGTGAAGTCTGTTAGGGGGTAGGATGTGCGTGACAAAGTTCAGAGAGCTAAAATCATGATGCAAAATCATCACGATTTGTATTCTGCTCATCTGACAGAGCAATGGTCATGGGAAAAAATAGCGCCCTATCAAGAGGCACTCAATGGGGCATTTAAAAAATATGCACAGCGCTTTCCTGATGATGTTTGTCTGGAAAAAATTGCTGAAGAAATCGTGACAGGACAAGCACAATTGTGGCTGGTCTTAAAAAATAAAATCCAATTTAGTGCTTTTGCAATGACCAAAGTTGAAAGTGCCCATACGGGGAAAAAATGCGTCGTTCTTTCAGATCTTGCGGGAGAGGGAGGGCTGAAATTGGTCAAATTGATTGATGAAGTCGAAAAATGGGCGCGAAAAATCAAAGCTGAAGAAATACACATGTTTGGAAGAATTGGATGGGCGAAAAAGCTCGCTCATCACGGTTATTCTCGTAATCTTATTCAATATAGAAAGGTTCTGGGTCCATGAGTAGAAAAAAAACACCTCAAGTACAGACAACAACACAAACAAATGCTCCTCCTGCTTGGGCGGCGGATATTCTTAAACAAGCCAGTGCTGACGCGCTTGGGCTTTATAATAAAGGAATTGGCGGAAACGTTTATCAGGGAGAGCGCGTTGCTGGTCTTGGTGATATGACAAAAAATGCGCTGACCGGTCTACAACAAGCCGCAGGGCTTTATAATAATCCTGTGGTAACTCAGTGGTTAAATGCACCAACCAACAGTGCTGCAAATCTTTCCAGTATGGCGAAGGGAAACTGGATTGGAAGCAATAGTAAATTTAATACGGCATTGCAAAATGCTTTGAATAAAACTTCCGATGCGATTAATCAATCGATGTCTGGGGCAGGACGCTATGGTTCGGGGGCTCATACTGGTGTGTTGGCTGATGAGTTAGGCGCCTTGGCAACAAATGCTGCAGCACAGCAATATAATCAAGATATCAATAATATGATGAACGCAAATCAGATGATTGATCGCTCTCAATATGATCAGGTTAATGCGGCAAATGCATATTATCAAGGACAGAGCAATGTGCAAGGAAATGCTCTGAAAGGGGGGATGATTCAAGATATAAACCGTCAGAATATCTTAGATGCTGAACGCCAAAAATGGTCCGAAAAAGATAATCAAGATTGGAACCGATTGGGACGTTTGTTACAGGTCGGAACACAGGCGGCGGGAAATTACGGAACAACGTCAGGAAAATCCACAATAATACCTTCTGTACCAAAAGATCCGTTGCGTGATGCGCAGCAAGTGCTGGGATTGGTCGGAGGAATTCTAGGACTTTGTGATGTGAGAGCAAAAGAAAATATTATCCCTGTGGGAAAGAAAAAAGGATATCCTCTTTATACCTTTAATTATAAAGGAAACCCACAACGTTATCGAGGTGTTCTGGCACAAGACGTGTTGCGTGTGAAGCCTGAAGCTGTTTTTGTCAATGCAAAAACAAAATTACTGCATGTTGATTATGACAAAATAGGTCTGAAAATGAAGAAAATTCCGGATTCTAAAAATAAAATTGCTGCTTTCTTTTCTTCCTTCTTTGCGCGTTTTTCCTTTTTGCAAAAAGAGTGTCTTCTATGAGTTCGATTTATGATTGGTCAATCATCGCATCAGAAAATGCTTATGTCGATGAGAGTATAAACTGGGCTGAAGGGCAACCACCAAGTTCAGTTAATGATAGTGCTCGCGTTATGATGCAACGTATCAAAGAATATTTGTTGGATAATGGAGGTGGGATTGAAACACAGTTTACGGTTGATCGGGAGAACAAGAGGACATCCCTTCGTTTGGCAACAAAGTCTTTTTTTGAGACTTATATGGATGGCATTGTTGTGCGCTTTAAAGCACAAGGCGTCAATAGCGGAATAACAAATGTTTCTTTAAATCAGTTGCCCCCAAAACCAACTTATATGGCAACTCCAGAGGGGATTGTGCCTTTAAAAGGGGGAGAAATACAAAAGGGGGGGCTTTATGAACTCGTCTATACGCATGATATTGCTGGAAAAAATGCTGATGGCTGGTTTCTAACCAATCCTACCATAAAACTTCCTGAAATTCCGCCCTTGCCTCCTTTGCCGGAATCTTTTTCTTCCGGATTTATTGGGACTTTTGCTACGGAAAAAATACCCTCTGGGTGGTTGCTCTGTGATGGTAAAGAATATTCACGAAAGAATTATGCCAATCTCTTTGCTGTTCTGGGGGAAACATGGGGAAAAGGAGATGGGCAAACAACATTCAATGTTCCCGATTTACGGGGAATGTTTTTACGGGGGCTCGATAGTGGAAAAGAAATTGATAAAGGACGCCTCTTGGGAAGTCGACAAGAAGAGTCTTTTAAATCGCATACCCATGAAGGAAAAACAGATTCGACAGGTAAACACCAGCATAGTTTGTCAACGATTGAAAATGAGATTCTAAAGTTCCAACGCGAAAATCATTCAGCGTATGTAGCTGTAGTGTATAGGACAAATTGTTTGACAGAGCCTGCGGGGGAGCATGAACATAAGGTCTTGTTGCAAAAAACAGGGGGGGATGAAACACGCCCCGTCAATATGGCGGTGGTTTATGCTGTCAAAACTTGAGAATGAAAGCTGTGTGAGAGAAAGATAAAAATGCTTGCAAAATGTTTGTTATGAAAAAAGTCTTATTGAATATATCATGCAGAAAGCCTAGAGGCATTCCTGAAAAAAATGAATCCTCTTGATGACTTTACTTTTTGCGCACCTTTAAAGGTTACGTTTGCCTATTGCTCTTGAGACAATTGAGACAGTGATCACTGCGAAGAGGGGAATAAAAGAAAGAAGAAAATCTCCCTTTATTCCCAGAATTTGTTGCTGAGAAATCAAAGATTTTATCCAATCTCTCTTTCGCGTTTCTTTCTCTTTTTTTGTGTCGTGATACCTTGTTAAGAGCGGATTGGTTGAGAGCTCTGATAGGCGATGATCAAAGCCCATGGATCATTTGATCCTATTATGCCGTATATGCCGTAAAAGACGATCATTGAAGGTGAATAATATCTCATCAGATAGCTTGTTGATCCATTTAAATCTTGAATACATATGCAAATCTTCAAGCTAGGATTTGTTTCGCAAAGCTTAGAGCTCATAGAGTTTTATGGCAAGCAAAGCACATCAATGATCAGTCGATAAAATCCCTTCAGAGTCGTTGGATTATTTACAAACTGTTGTGGGGGTTAAAATCTTTGTCCTTTGAGATGTTAGGCAGTGGTCAACGATTATGTTTAATATTTTTAAACAGTTGAAATGGTGGGGAACAGGTCTGTCTCTCTTTTTTTACAATGATAGCTCCCTTTGTCAGAGCAGATTGATCATGTATTGTAATGCGCGGTGAGCCCCTATTCTTTGGCAAATGGCATTTTGTATTTGTTTGGCAATTCCTTGAAAAAGGATGAGCGTGAGACAAGAAAATTTGTAAGATAATCGTTTATCCCGTTGTGTCGTAAAAGATTATTGTTTGAGGGGTGGTTAAAATTTTCTGCCTGAGATGTTTTTTAATGTGTGGGGTGAATAGGTTTGCTTGTAAATCCTCATGAAATCTCCTTCTTTGCGCTGTGACGATGTTGAACATTTGAAGGAGGAGATCCTAATTGGAATTCCCTAGACCAAGAAGCCTAATTGTTTGCAGACTATTGTTTATCAATGGGCATGGTTTAAAGATCGGTGGGGTTTCCTTTGTCTTGTTGGGAGAAGCCGACAAAGCTGCAATGTCATTGTGCATTTTTTAAGGTTTCAGGGGGGAGGAAATCACTATTTTAGGTGAAAAACAGAATATAATTTAAAAAAATATCTTGTAAAAAATTTTCAATGAGGAATTTTTTTCAAAAGTCTTGAATGCGGTTGTCTGCGGTTGTCTGCGGTTGTCTGCGGTTGTCTGCGGTTGTCTGCGGTTGTCTGCGGTTGTCTGCGGTTGTCTGCGGTTGTCTGCGGTTGTCTGCGAAATGAAAAAATCGCGCACAAGGGAAACGATACGCAAATGCTCCATGGGGCTGTCCAAAAAGGGGGATATAATGGCACTTTTTCCATTTTCTATTGCTGATATTGATGATCCGGAATGTATTCGTGTGGTTCTTTATGCCAGCGGAAGAATGGGACATGCTCCTTTGAATGCATTACTGAAGAAAGCATATGAAGATATAACAAAAATTTCAAAGCGGATGGATGCTTTAGAAAAAAAATTAAATACGCTTGATCTTGACAATGTCAAACAGAAACAAAATGCGAAAAAAGATGATCAAAGCAATATGGACAATATTGCGCACGGTGGGATAACCTTACCGAACGCTTAGATGAATGCATCAGAAATGAATATAGAAGCATCTGTCGATAAAAGCAGTTTTGTTACAGAACTTACACCAGTGAAGACGCCAGAAATATACAGTAGTGCTCATCAAAACATTAAGATTGAGTCTTCTGGAGGACTTTCTTTTTTGTTTAAAAATAAAAATAGAAAAAAGGAATCATAACAATATGCATGTGTTGAAGCTATAGATGAAATAAATCTTATTTATAAGCTTCGGTGGAGTGTGGAATTGCTATGCATTTGAGATGTTTTTAAAAATCTAAAAAAATGATCAAACGAAAGGCATCTTGAAAAAGAGAAGCATTATTGCAGGAAAGTTTATCATGATCTTTTAAAAAAGATGAGAGCGAATGATGAGGGCACACTAAGTATATAGCAAGGTTTTGGCGTTCACAGAGAAAGAAGCTTTACTCAAGCAGAAATGCATGGAAAAAGAAGCTTGCATAAAGAGAAAAGTTCTTGCAACAATTTGAAAAATCTTGTGAATAGAACACGCTATGATTTTAAATCTATAAAAAATTTTCCGTTTTTATCTTCTTTTCAAAGAGAAAAATACCAATAAAAAAGAGTGTGCGGTTGGAGCAGAATTGGGGGGAACTTATTTTCCTAGCAAACAATGCTCTACAATGGGGCTGCTCTACAAGGAGGAAAGGATGTAAAAATAGGTTTAAGTGGTTGTTTATTTGTCTTAATCCTGTTTATATCGTAAAAACACCGCCTTTTGAGGTGTGATATGTAAGAAGTGTCTTGTTTTCTTGTAGGAGCCTTTCTTATAAAAGAAGTGTTTTTTAAAGACCTTACTGAATATTAAAAGCAGGACTGGTTTGTTGAGCCTTAAGTGAATCACATGTGGGAAAGCCAAAGGAAATCCGGTAGAATAATTGATCAATAAGATTGCTTTTTTATCTTTGTGCTTAAACAGTACGTTTACTTGTGGATGATCTTAAGAAAAATCAATAAAGCGTTTTATTTATTAGATACATTTTGGTTTTAAAATATGCTTTCCTACAAACAACACTCTTTATATAAAAAATTATTATTTTTCATATAGTTAAATCCATAATGGAGATAAAAAGCTTTTTTCATTTAAATGAATGATCTCATAAACAGTGCTTTCATCGCTCATTTTTTATACTTATCTTTGGATAAGTTTTATAAATACAATGAAACATCTTGCAAATATATACATTTTGTGTATAAGTATTTGTTATTGATTTCTTTTGTATATTATTTTATTATATCTCTATTCATAAGCCGCACCATTTAATGGTGCGGCTTTTTTTTATTGTAGAACAGGTGGAGCACTATATCTCTGTTCTTGGGATGGATGAAGAATCTTTATCTTTTAAGCTGGGGGGAGAAAATTATAATCTCTGTTTTGCATAAAGATGGAAGGTTTTTTTTAAGAATTTTATACGATAAAAAACAGTAAAAATATTAAGAATACAGAGAAAAAAGCGCCTTTGAGACTATTGATCGTTTGCTGTTATACTCTGTATTGTATAAAAAGATACTTCTATTGTTATTTGCTGTAAAAAGTTTCTCTTGGGATGTTTAAAGGGTATAGTCTTTATGGAAAATAGAATCCGCGCAAGACAAAAGGCTTATTTCAAAAAATTATATCGCAAGATTGCTATTGTTTGTATGATACTCTTTTGTATCGTGATTTTGGGTTTTGTTATTGTAAAGGCGGTCAGTTATTTTTCTTCTGATAAAAAAATAACACAACAAGCACCTGTTGAATTGGCTATTCCTGTCTTTGATATGCGCGTGTATTGCAAGGAAATTTCTGCTTCCGTGATGCCTGATATGAAAAGAGAAGTTTATCAGCATTGTCTTAATTTGGAAAGTGAAGCCTATTTTGCTATTCGTGAAATGTGGGATAAGCTTTCTGATACTGCAAAAAAACAATGTTTGACGATGGTACGACCGGGGGATGGAAATTATTTTCTCTTACGGGATTGTTTTCTCAATGAACAAGAACGTGAAAAAGGTAAAACACGTAATCACTTTTAAGATGTTACACAGCAAGTTTAAGAGGATGCGAATTTTGATAAAAAGCTAAAACGCTTCATTGCTCTCTGATGCTATACTTATTGAATGTCTTTATTTTGTACGAATCTTGTCATTTAAGCTGTGGTTGTGTAAAGCCATGGGTGTTTCTTTGAAGTGTTTTAGGGGCTATAGTGAAGTTTTAGGAGAACTTGTTACACTTTTCGTTTAAGGCAAATAACAGGTGGGGGAGGGTATTCCGCGATGGTGCTTCGTGAATGGGAAGGCGCCCATGAAATGTATAAAATTTATAAAACATTCCCTTTATTTATGTTTCATAAAAGTGCAAGCCGGCGTTCTCATACGTTGAGGGTTTCAATGTTATGGGTAGGCTTTGCTTGGCTTTTGAAACGACCTATACGAGGCGTTTTTAAGTCTTTTCTTTATCCGTTTTTATTTTTGCGCAGGCTCTCTTTGCGTGTAACGTGCACGTTAATAATTTTGATTAATCCGATAGAAATCAGATTGAGGATGAAAAAATCCTAGGGTATGAAGGTTTTTTTACGCAACACACAAAAAGATGAATGGTCTTTGTAAATCAATTTGTTGTACGAATTTGACAAAAGTTCGGATTGTTGGCAGATCCGTGTGGATAACGAATTCTCGTTCTTTGAGGATGTCTTCAGTCAATAGGCATGATAAAGTTAATAGACACAACAAAACTAAGTAAAAAAATATTTTTTATTCGAGAAAATTATAAACTTCAAGATTGCTTCATGTGTAAAACGCTCTATTGGATTTGCAAAAGGGTTTATTTTATACCCTCCAGTTTTCTTTATAAGACGAGGATAAGAGAAGAAAGGGATAAGAGAGGAAAGGCGTTATGCTATCCTTAGTGATAGACTTTGAGGGAGCATTTTTTAAGAAGAATCCGATTTTTGAGAAAGCGCAATATGTTGGTCGTTTTTTTTATAATGTGATATTTTTTGTATTTAACCATTTGACCTTTTAGGCTCAATTTGTTCTCAACAAAGAAGTGTAATTAACTTAAAAATCTATAGGTTAAAATAGAAATTGAGATGATCGTTGGCATGTTCGAGAAAGAAGAGTGGTCTTTTGGTAATTATAGGGCTTGAATAATACTTCATATTAATCTATCTATAGGGACTAAGAGATTTTGTGAAGCGATTGTAGATTATCGCTCGCAAGGGGTTGCTTTAGCGGAGAAGAGAGGCTATATTCATAAAATTAAAGAGGTTCGCACAAGCGACTCGTTAGGGTGGAAGTGCTTATGAATTCATGGCACGAGGGGGGGAAGAGAATATCAGCGTTTTTTAGGAGCGGTGGTTTTAGAATATAAAGGTGGTTTTAGGACAGAAGAAAAAGAGAAGATTCTCGTGTTCTCTGGCAATGTTTTTTTGTTTGTCAGAATATTGTACGTGTGTTCTCCTTTTTTGTTTTCCACAAGATAATTATTTTTTTTAGTGAAATATGGTTTATTTAAAAAAACACTTGGCATTTTATGTGAATATCACTAGGTTTCTGCTGGGTAACAGAGAAATAGGGAATTTTTGATTGACGATTTCCCTGCTGTTTTGTGATTTTCAAAAAAAAATATGCTTTTATCAACATCAGTAGGGTTCGTTTAAGTGAAATAAAACGCGGATAGCTTGATAACCGTATGTTAAACATGATCAGCATTATCAAAAAGTGATGCAATGAAGAAGAGTCAATAAAGACACACACTCCAAAAAGGGATACAAATGAGGCCACAACAAAATAGACGGGTACGCGGTCGCAACAATAACAATAATGGTAATAACAATAATAATCGTCGCGGTCCTAATCCGTTGTCACGCAATTATGAAAGTAGCGGTCCGGATGTCAAAATTCGTGGGAATGCTCAGCAGATTGCTGATAAATACATCAGCCTTGCGCGTGATGCACAAGGTGCCGGTGATCGCGTGATGTCGGAGAATTATTTGCAACATGCCGAGCATTATTTGCGTATTATTTTGGCAGCCGCTGGGCAAATGGCCCAATCGGCTCGACGTGATGAAAATCGTGGTGATGAAAACAACGGACAAGAATGCGGTGAAATAAATCCTGAAAGTCAAAAAACAGATGCTGTCGAGTGTGATACAGATGTATTACAAATGCAGTCGCAAAAAAATGGTCATGATTCATATGCTAAAGCCCAAAATGGCGATGCGCGTGAAAATGCTGTCGAGGCTCTATCGGATGAGAAAATGGGTCAGGAAAACTCTCGCTCTGAGGAAAATATGGAGCCTGTCAAGAAAACACGTCGTTCTCCGCGTCGGCGTACGGTACGGACTCAAGACAAAGCGTCTCTTGAGCTTTCACTGATAACAGAAGAAAGTTCTAAAAATGGGGATGCATCAACATCAACAGAAGAGATTTCTCCTTTGCCTGGATTAAGTGAGGGCATACAGAGAAAAACGCGTCGCCGCCGTGTGGTCAATCTTGAAGCCGAGGAAAATGTTTAAACACCTTAAGCATACTGTATAAGTGCTTGTGGTTCTATTGGTGGTATAATGTAATCGATGCGCAGTTTCTTGCGTTTTCTGTAATTTTCATTCTTTGAGTTTTTATAGGCTCTATCGCAAATAGCGGGCGATAGAAAAGGATTATCTTTTGGCTTGGAGTTGACCTTGAGGGGATAGAAAGAAAATCCACGTTCGTGTATTTAAGAGGTCATTCTTTTAGGAAGAACCAATTGCTTGGTTTATTCGCACCTGAATACTTCTCAATGTCACTTTAGCCCATTTCACTAGGGACTGTTATACTGGGACTTGCTATACTGTAAAAGCCATTGATCGTCTTTGCATAATAAAAGATGCACGTTTGGCCATTATTGCTCTCATTCATCAATGTTGTAACAGTTCTTCCTTATGATTTTTGAAATCAGTTCATAAAGAGTTTTTTTACGCATATGCTTCTTTGCTGTGATGCTTGAGGAAATGATTTTGATGAACTTCATCATAAATAGCGTTGAAATGGGAGAATCTTACGGTATTTGAAACGTTCATTTAGCATGTAAAAATAAATGATCATTATAAATCAATAGGTTGAATTTTCGTCCTCAAGAGGGTGTATTTCTTGCGCTTTCATTTGAGTTTTCATGCTTTGAGCTTTTATGGATAATATCCGTTTTTTAAGAATGGGAATGCTAAGAATGGGAATGCATTGACTGAAAGGTTGCCTCTTTATCTTGATGAGGTGAAGGGAGATAGAGAAAAAAATGCCGTCACCCAAACAGGCTCATCCTTTAAACCAAGGAAAAATTGAAACCTCAATAAATGCTGTGTAGGTGAGTGATGTTGGCTTGTTAATGAGGCATAGTCGCTGATATTTCTTCTGTTGTTTCAATAGAAAGAACGGCAATGAGTGCACCGGTATGATAATTATAAATCATAAATTTTGTTTGTTCATCAGGGGTTAAAATTTTCAGGACAATATTGTTTTCTGTGAGGCTTTGCGACAAAATCTGTGTTTTTTTCGGTAGGGAGAGTGTATGGTGGATAACGTGGGGGGGGGGGCTATGGGAGGAAGAGAGCTCTGTTTGTTTTGGTGCTGATCCCGTTGTAACTTTGTAAACGATTAAGAACAGTACAGTTAGAATGAGGAAGAGCGTTATTAAAACGGAAATCATCATTAAACCCATCAGTTTTTTTCTCACGCGTTCTACAGCAGGGTCTAAGGGGAGATCTTGGGACAGAGGATTTTGCTCTGTGTGATGGTCTTTTGAAGGTTGCATTGGCTTATTATCCATCATGTCTTCCATTGATTATTTTTTGAGATCTGATGGATTTATGCTTTTAACGTTTTTTGTGCAAGAGGTTTGTGGAAGAAGAATGCAGAAGAGGAAGCGATGTTGGTAAAATGTCTTCTTTGTGGACTGTCGATATCTTGTCATGAGCATTTTGGCTTTTAAGCAGGAAATTTCCGTGGTTTGTTACAGACCAGATCAATTTTACTGTTTGCTGATGTGTATCGGGGTGTACGTTTATGCATTGGGCAAAAATTTGTTGTCCATAAAATGCAGATTTTTTTATGGATGGCACCATGGCTTGTTCACATGCTTGAGCCGTTGGGTAGATTTTAGCCATTGTGTTATTCGAGTAGCAACTGTTAAAATCATCCGTACATGAAACCAATAAGAGAATAAAAACAAGAGGATTCATAAAATATTTTCCAAATGAGTGGTTGACAGAGTGAACGCTAATTTGTCAGCCTAGGGGCTTCTTCATTGTTAAACGTTTTAAAAGTTTTTTAGTTCCAAGGAGTTCCAAGGAGTTCCAAGGAGTTCCAAGGAGTTCCAAGGTAAGCGCTTTCTCTATATCGAATTAATCAAAACCATTGGCCCGCACGTCATAAAAGCCAAGTTTTTGGGAAAAACTGCTGGGGGGTAAAAATATTTGAAAAAAACACTAAAAATATCTCTTATGAATGCTCTTTGATGTCAAAGGTTTGTTGTATGGGGAAATATAATAGCTTTGGTGTAGGAGAGGGATAATGATGCGCAACGGGTATTTTTAGGGCGTAAAGAGAGGGTGCTATGAAGGTAAAGAGGGGCGTGCTTAATGGTTCATTTTACGGGGAGAAAGCTTCGTTACAGGTACTGTTTTGAAATGAGCTTGGAGGTCCTGTGAAATATTAAAAACTATGCGCAGGAAAAAGGATCTTTTGTTTTGGATGTTCTCTTTTGCGTGAGATGACCCAGAACGCGATAAATAAAATAAAAGCATAAAATGTGTATTTTTCATGCGTTAATTGTCATGGATGCTTTGAGCTTTAAAATTGAAAAGTGACGATAGGCCTTGGCTTTAACGCTTGAAATTTCATCTTCTTCTAAAATGAAAATATATGCGCATTATGAAAATGTAGGTGCATTTGCGAGAATGATACAAAAAGAGAGAGGGAATGGTTTGCTTTGATTGGGCATATAAAAGGTTTAAGACGGCTTGTTCTTCATCGTTGGGGTTTTTTGTCTTAGAATAGGCGTTATAGGAGCGATGGACGTTGATTGTCAGCGGGAAGGACTTTATTACGCCATTTTCCTTGTTAAGGGGCGAGAGAGGTTGGAAAATATCTTTGTACTGAACAAAAATAGTGCTGAATAAATTAGAGATTTTGCTGAAAAGAGGCATTTATGGTTTGAAAGATTCTTTTAAGAAAAAATATCAAAATAAGTATCAGGAACAGAAAGGCAATAAACAATTCCTTCTTTTGTCAATTTTAAAGAAGCTGAACCATTGACAGAAATGGGAACAATTTTTTCGAGAACGGCACTACCAAAACAGGCTTTTTTATTGTTTGTGGGAGGACGGCCTGATTCAAAATATTCATTCCAAGTGATGAGTAGGTACGTTTTGCCATTCAGTTTTGTTTCGATTTCACAGTGTACACAGACGCGGCCCTTTTCTTGGGAAAGAGCTCCAAAAGAAAGAGAATTGATAATCAATTCATGAAAAGCCAAACCAATATGCAAAGCGGCATTGGGAAAAAGATAAGGATCGACGCCCTCAAGCGAAAAACGTTCTGTTTCTTTCATTAAATAGCCTAAAGCTTGCGTTTGGACCAATTCACGAAATTGGGCGCCACGCCAATCGGAATCGGTAATCAGATCTTGAGAATGAGAAAGAGAATGAAGACGGCCTTGAAACTTGCGTAAGAAAACCTGAAGGGATTCCGTATAGCGGGCGGTTTGACTCGCAATACTTTGAATGATCGCTAAAAGATTTTTGGAACGGTGGCTTACTTCTCGAAGAAGGATTTTAAGCACTTGTTCGCGGCGGCGTAAGCCGGAAATATTAACACCGGTGGTGATAATACCGATAATGTCCCCGTTATCATTGCGGTGGCAATCAATAGAAAATTTGTACCAAATCTCTTGTTTGCTTGTATCTTCAAAACGTGCTTCAATAGTTTGCATTTTGCCACTGGCTAAAACTTGCAGTTTGATGGTTTCCATATTGTCTGCAAGGTCAAGCGAAAAAAAGTCGGTGTCACGGCACCCAACCCGCCATTTATGATGCAAATGGTGTGGCAAGTTTTCAGCCCATAAATAAACCAGATTGGTTGCCTGATAAAGAACACAAATATCAGCACCACGAATCGCTTGCATGAGCGCGCTCATGTGAGATCTATCCATAGGAGGCTTTGAAAGAGGTGTAACGATCATAATTGAAAAGGTTTACTTTGTTCTAAGCCGCTTTAGAAGCATTCTCTTGAAAAAATAAAGCTTGGGAAATAAGCGCTTTCACCATATCAGGGTTAAAAGGTTTGGTCACTAAAAAAGTCGGTTCTGGTCGCTCGCCGGTCAGTAGCCTTTCGGGAAAAGCCGTGATGAAAATCACCGGTATATGGTCATTTTTCAAAATCTCGTTGACGGCATCAATGCCGGAGCTGTTATCGGCTAATTGAATATCAGCCAAAATCAGCCGTGGTTTTTCCTTATGATACATGATGACAGCTTCATCACGTGTTCGCGCTATTCCGACAACGTGATGGCCTAGGCTTTCTACCATTTGTTCAATATCGAGCGCAATAAGAGGCTCATCTTCAATAATCATCACTTGTGTGGCAATTTGTTGAGAAATATCAATGGATGCTTGATTGAGAAGCTTGCGAAACTCCTTCGTATCTAAATCCATGATTTCGCTCGCTTCTTGTTCATTAAATCCTTCAACGGCAATGAGCAAAAAGGCTTGGCGTGCACGGGGCGTGAGATACGATAATTTGGCACTGGTTTTTTGTTCAACTCCAAATTGTGGCAGGGGTTCAGGGATATTCGGGGTGGTCTGGTCAAAAAGATGGCAAAAAAGCCAATAGGTACCTATGCGATCACTGGATGCTTTGGGAAAAATGGAAATGTCGGCAATGAGCGCTTCTAACATCGCTGATACATAAGCATCGCCAGAGGATTGGCTTCCAGTGACAGAGCGGGCAAAACGCCGAAGATAGGGAAGATGCGGGGCAATGCGCGTTGATAATGACATAATTTATAACTCCTTTGACCTTTCAAGCATTTTGTTGGTTGAAATTCTCAACAGATAAAAAAGTTCCGATTTGTGTGGAACTTTTTACCGAGAGTTATATTTACAACCATAAGGCGAAAAAATTCTTCGCGGTGTTACTGATATTATATGGATTAGGGGGAAAAAAAATGAACGACCGTGATGAAAAAAATCTCACCACACAATTTAAAGTTGGAGATGATCTTCTCGGTGCTAACAGCGAAATAGCGCGGAGATTACGTCAATTTTACATGGAAATTCAAGAAGAAGCGCTGCCACGGCGTTTGCTCGAGCTTTTAGAGAAGTTGGAGCGTGCAGAGCAATTTGGCTTAAACAATGTGGAAAAGGTTTGAATCCTTTATGTCAAAGTGCGCAAAAAACTTTAAACAAGAACTCCTTTTGGTGTTGCCGGCTTTACGCGCTTTTGCTGTTTCTTTAAGTGGCAAGCACGATAAAGCCGAAGATTTGGTCCAAGATACGGTCATGAAAGCATGGGCCAAACAAGACACTTTTGAGATGGGAACCAATCTTAAAGCTTGGCTTTTTACGATTTTGCGTAATGAATTTTATAGCCAAATGCGCAAAAAGGGGCGGGAAGTTCAAGATACCGATGGCGTATTTACCCAAAATGTTGCGGTTCATCCTGCTCAATATGGAACGCTTGATTTGCAGGACTTTAAAAAAGCCTTAAATCTGCTTTCTGCCGATCAAAGAGAAGCCATTATTCTCATTGGGGCATCAGGGTTTTCTTATGAAGATGCGGCAGCTATTTGTGGCTGTGCTGTTGGAACCATTAAAAGCCGTGTGAGCAGGGCCCGTCATCGATTACAGGAACTTCTTAAGGTCGATGGTGAATCCGATTATGGCCCCGATTCTTATTCAGCTGGGAGTACATTGTGTTCATTTAACGGCTAAAAAAGCATAATAATTATGATGGATAGCCTTGTTTTTTTTATTCCCGTTATAGCTATTACAGTAAAGTTAGTATCTGAGGAAATTCAGAATGTTTGGCGTGTATCCTTAGGAATACAAGAAAAGCCTGTATGAAACGCTCTTATGGGCTTTTGGTTTATGTTTCTTAAGGTTGCCTTCCTTTGTACTGAAAAATGACGACTTTCAAGTTCGCCAATGGAAATTCTATGACAACAAAGACAAATTTGCTGCCTCAAATGCCTTCTTCTGATGCAATGATATCACGCTGGCGATGGGCCGCGATTGTTGTTTCTCTTGTTATGGCTCTTTTAGCATCGGTTTTTATTATGTTGCTTTCAAATGCCGTTGATCGAGAAGTTGCACAGTTGAATACCAGTTCAGAATTGCGCGAACAGGCTGATTTGGTGCTCATTAGCTTAATCGATATGGCTATCGCTGATCGTAGCTACGCAAAAACCCGAAAGCCAGAAGATAAAGCACATTTTGAAAATGCGGCACGAGAGCTCGAGGATATTCTCGATTATACAGAGCTTATTGTTTATGCACATCCCCAATGGTATGAGTGGTTTACGGCTTTTAAAAAGGAAGTCGAAGCACGCAAGGCTTTTATGCATGCCCATATGCGCGCCCTTGATGGGCTGCCTGATCAATCTTCTCAAGCTGTTGTTCCCGCAGATATTTCTAGGATTCCGGTGGCACGTTTAGCTCAATTGATGACAAGTTTTATTAATGGCGATGATGTGGTACGACAAAAACAGCGTGAGGGCATCGCATTGATGCGGGCTGCTTTAACATTGGCGGCTATTGTTTCTGTTGTGAGTACTTTTATTTCTGCTTATTTTGTTATTAATCGTTTTCATCGTGATGTGCGTTCTTTAAAATTGTATCAATTGCTGCTTCATAGCGAAAATATTGCTTTAGAAGCTCGCGTGAAAGAACGAACACAAGAATTAGAAAGAGCACGCAATCACGCTGAGAAAGAGCGCCAACGTGTTGAAATATTGTTGCAGGATGCAAGTCATCGCATTGGCAACTCTCTTGGAACGGTTTCTTCTTTGCTGGGGCTTCAATTAAGTCGGAGTAAAAATGAAGAAGTCCGTTCTGTACTTGGGGCTGCACGTGATCGTATTCAGACAATTTCCACAGCACATCGTCGTTTGCGCTTGAGTGATGATATGGAAACAACGCTATTGGCAGAGTTTCTCAGTTCTGTTGTGCATGATGTTGAATTGGCAGTCCCTTTTGAATTGCGTGAAAACATTACCATTCACACAAACTTTAAAGATTGTCGACTGTCTTCAAGAGATGCAACAACCCTTGGAATTATCCTTGGTGAATTGTTGACTAATTCCTTAAAACATGCCTTTCCTGATCAACGAGAGGGACATATTTATATCTCCTTTGGTCCTGAGAAAAATGGACAATTGATGCTTATTGTTGAAGATGATGGCGTGGGGATGAAAAGCCAAACTTTAGAACAAAAAACGGGACTTGGTCGTGTGGTTGTGGAACAGCTTTGTATGCAATTTGGTGAAAAACCTCTTTTTGAAACTTCTGCTTTAGGGGGCACAAAGATCGTCATTCCTTTACCAAAACTTAATACAGGTGGCGCAAAGGAGGCAACCTAGGTCATTTGAAGGTGCTCCCTTTGCGTGTGAAAGTGGAAAGTAAAAGAATGTCCTTATAAATTACTACAATTCTCCCAGAGGGAGGTGTTGGTTCCATTTTGTCCTAAATTTTCGACCAAAACTGGTTTTCCTGTTTTTCCATTATAGGCTTCGACGTAAATATTTTTTCCTCGCACATTGACGAGGTAGTAGTCTCCTTTGAAGAGTGCTCCTGCTGTATAGACCGGAATATTTCCAAAGACTTTATCATCCTGTGCACGGCAATAGAATCGTTGATGTTCGTGGCCTACAAAAATTGCTTTTACATTGTGATTTGTAATGATGGATTTAAATGCAGCGAGTTGTCGAGCATTTTTAGGATGGAGAAAATGCGAATCTTGATCTCCAAAATAGGGGCGTGCATCATGAAAATTGAGAATTGTAACTTTCCCTCTTGCATCAGCAGCCGCTAAATCTTTTTTGAGCCACTTAAGAGCGCTTGTTATTCTTACTTTAGTGCTACCGTCAGATAAATTAGCAGTGTAAGTTGGGTAATTTTGAAGCTGTACATAGTGAATATCTCCATAATCCCATGAGTAGCTTAGACTTCCCGTTATGAATTGACGGGACGTTTCATGATGAAAAAGTTGACGAGAAGTTACATGTTTATTGAACTCCGGTACAGAATCTTTATATTTGTTTAGTTCTTGCAGCATTCTTTTCACAGCACTTACCGCACATGCATCCTTTGAAAGATTTGATATCGGTATCATACAATCGTTAATATTATTGTAATAATCATGGTTCCCTAGTCCTTCATAGATAGGATAGGCAATGCTTTTGTAGACATCTGCATAGTCTTGATAGGTTTGGGGGCGACCAAACTCAGTTAAGTCGCCATTGATAATATAAAATGAAGCAGCATGTGACTCTATAGCACGGGCGACTTTCTTATTTTCCTTTATCCATGGTTGTCTGTTGCTGTTTGCGTTAGGATCGCCGGTATCCAAACGCCATGGTTGCGGATCAGCTGCTATGACAACCTTATAATTTTTAATAGGTGCCTTCCTTTTTATATACCAAATTGTTCGCGCGTTATCACCAACCCCCTCCACGCGCTCAAAATAATAATCTTTGCTACTCGCGGTAGCAGAATATTCATTGGCACCACGATAAGGATTATACCATCGGAATTTTAAAATAGTGTTATCATCTTGTACTTTATATTTAACCCATCCTCCGGATCCAAAAAGCCAAGCATTGGAAGTTGTTGCTGCTTTTCCCACACAACCAGATGCAATTATATTCGAAGGCACTTCATTTTTCCAATATGCATCTGTTTTCCATTCTCCACGCTCTATACCTTTATCAATTAATACCATAGAAGTAGGCGGATTGGTTAGTTCATTAACGATGTATACATCTGTAGAACGATCATCATATGCAATTCGTTTTGGTATAGGTAACTTGTTAATAAAATCCCGCCTTGTTTCGTTTTTTACACAAACATTTTGCGCGTGAAGGCAAGAAGGTTTCATACAAACAAAGGTAATAAAAAAAATCATAGTAACTATTATTTTGTACTTCATGACGTTATCACCAAAAACTAAAACAACCTTAGAAGATATCTGATAGGTGTAATATTAATCAGGAACTTTAAATTTAATTTTTTATGCATTGTGTTTTGCTCACTATCTTTCAGATGATATGATTTGTTTGAAATAAAACTCATACTGAAAACAATAAGATCAACTTACAAATCTTGCTCGATTTATGCTTGTTTCTTTTTACAATTGCTATCTTTATTCTTTTCCATCGAACTACATGCTCAAAATCCTAAAAACAAAGCTTTATGTTTTTTTTGTGGTATAAATTAAGTGATAATCAATGGTAGAGTGCATCATTAATAACTAAGGCTTTAAGAGAACGCTATAAGCTTTAATATGGAGAGTCTTCCTCTGCGCTTTGATAAGATAGTCATCTCTTTTGTAAAATGCTTTTGCCTTCGATGTAAAAATATTGTCGAAGAATTTATCATTCGGCTCTCAGCCAAATGGATATTGTTATTCCCAAATGGATATTGTTATTCATTGTAAAAGATGATGGTGTGAGTATGAGAAGCTAAGTTTTGATTATTTGATTTTTGAACAGCGCTAGTTTGGTGAAAAGCCCCTTTTTGAAGCTATGGCTTTGAGGGGCATAAAGATCGTTGTTTCTTTTACCCTCTTTATACTAAGTTGGAGCAAAAAAATAACGTTTTCCTTGTCAAGGTTACTTTAAGATCCCTTTTTGTTTGTTGAGGTTGAAAGGAAAAGGTACCTTTATAAATCACTACAACTCTCAGAGAATTCTGTATCACTTTCTATGAGATCAAGATCTCTGACCAAATTTGGTTTTCCTGTTTTTCCATTATAGGCTTTGACATAAATATTTTATCCTCGCACAGTGATGAGGCCGTCGTCTCCTTTGAAGAGTGCTCCTGCTGTATAGACTGGAATATTTCCGAAGACTTTATCATCTTGCGCATGGCAATAGAATCGTTGATGTTCGGGTCCTACAAAAATTGCTTTTACATTATGGCTTGTAATGATGGATTTAAATGCAGCAAGTGTTTGAGCATTTTTAGGATGAAGAAAATGCAAATCTTTATCTCCAAAATAGGGGCGAGAAAAGTGCTTTGTATGATTTTAATGCTTGTGCAACTTTTTTATTTTTCCTGCCCATTTATCTCTGTTTTTTATCGAATGAAGATCACCATAGTCCAAGCGTCATGGTTGTAAATTGGCCATAATGATAGAGGTATAGCTTTTGTTTACTTGAGGCTGTTGTGTTTTTAAAGGGTTATCATTGTTGCTTGAAAAAAGTTTTAATTGCTCAGGTTGTTGAACATTGGAAAGAGCTCTGCCTCTCTCAATGTTTGCTCTTTCTCTCATTTACTTTTGCAAGTTGATAAGAAAAATTCTTGATTTGAGCTTTTTATTTTTTGCTTTATCCAATTTCTTTATTGTTAAAGATTTCTTTTTTCGTTGTGCATTTTCCTTTTCCTCAATCTTAATTGAAATAACAGAATTTATTAGATTTTTGGCTCCATTGATGCTTTTCTTATGTGCTGAATAATTTTACAATCTTTCTGATTGCATTTTTGAGGCTGCTACGCCATTTTGTGCGTGATAGGGTAGCGCTGTCGCTTTTTCAGAGACAAGAAAAAAAGGAATCAAAGCTATAATAATAATTATGTTTATTATTGGAGTTTTCATAAACTCAAACCTTTTTAATTATTTATTATCTTTATGTTATAAAATATAAAATGATTTTATCAATTTGTGTCTTACATATTTTACATTTATGAAAATTTCAATTTAAAATTTAAGCTAAATAAAGTCTCTTAAAATTAAGAAGGCAAGTTTTATATTATTTACTTGTTGCTTGTAGAAAAATTTAAACTTTTTTATTCATCATGATCTTTTAAGATAGAGGGAATTATGCGATTTTCAGTGTCTTGATAAATATATTAAGAGAAGAGTTACCATTTTTTTAGATTTCCATTGTACGCCTTGATAAGGGGGCTATGATTATTTTTGAACATCGCTCTATTTTTTGCGTATTCATAGACTATAAAATATCTTTAAGCGCGGAAATGCCTTTGAGGTCGTGTAATTTCTAGGATCTTTTTTGAAAGATCTCAAATGTTCATAAGCTTTTGTAAGGAAGATACTTGCACGGTGTTTTCATGCTTTAAGTATCGTCAGAGGGGGGTATTGGGCTATTTATCAAGGAATCAATATTGTTTTTTTCTTGTAGGAATGTTTGTAGATCTTGATTCGTTAAGGCTTTGCTATTTGGTATACGGATGCGCATGGGATCAACTTTGACGCCATTGACAATGATTTCAAAATGACAATGGGGACCGGTTGCCATTCCTGTTGATCCGACATATCCAATGATTTGTCCTTGTCGTACTTTTACACCTGGTTTGATGTCTGGTGCATAACGGCTTTGGTGTGAATAACTGCTGATATACCCATTGGCATGTTGAATTTCCGTATGGTTTCCATAGCCGCCTGTTACGCCCACTTTTGTCACAATACCATCTCCTATAGCAATAATGGGAGATCCTTTAGGTGCTACCCAATCAACACCCGTATGCATGCGAACATAACCTAAAATAGGATGTTTGCGTGGACCAAAGGGTGAGCCAAAAACGCCATTGGGTATGGGTTTGCGGAGTAAGAAAGGTTTTGAACTCTTACCTTCAGAATCATAATAATCAACGCTTCCGTCTTTTAATTGATAACGGTAATATTTATAAGTCGCATTCCCAAAAGTTGCACTAATATAACGAATTTCTGGATCAGCATTCTTGAATGGTTCTTTTGCTTTTAAATTCTTTTTGCCGTTTTTGCTTTCTTTATCGCTTTGCGGTAAAGCATAAAATATTTCGATTTGATCATTGGGTGTTATCGGACTTTTCATATCAATATTGGTCGCCAGCAGACGAATAAGACGATAAGAGAGAGATTGTGATATATTATGGCTGAGCAATGCACTATAGAGTGCATCATAAGCCGTTGGTAATTGCGCGCTATTGATATAAGAATGCGGAATACCATTTTGAAAAGCCGTTTTAAGTGCTTTAGACATTTTAGGCTCTGTGCTTTCAATGAATTGACCTTTATCATTCAGGGCAATGGTGAGAACATGATACATCCCTTGATAAATGCTTGCGCGTACGAGATGATCTTCTTCGCCAGCTTGTGTCACGATCCCAATGCGTAAAAGACTTCCCTCTTTAAGGGTATCGGAAAGGCTCATTTTTTCTAGCGTTTTTATAACCTGTTCAACTTGATTCTTTGTGTAACTGGTTTTTTTGAAAGCATCGGCTATCGTTTGTTTTTTACGAATAGGGATAATATCTTCAACATAGTTTTTCGTCAGATCGATACGGTGACTTTGAGGAGAAATGGTTACATTTTCTTGCACGATTCGGACTTCAGGGGACTCTATTTCTTGGGAAGAGGAGGATACATCTTCTAATTTTAAAGGATCGAGGAGTGTGAGAACCGAAAGGAGTTCGGTGCTTTTTTCTAAAGTAAATCCAGCTTTTTGTACTTCTTGTTGTGCTTCTTCATCGGTCAATGTATCGCTATCATCAAAATCAAATTGATCTATTTTAAAATCATAGCTGCGTAAGGTGATTTTTGTTTCAACCTTTGCACCATAAATCTGTCCCGAATCTTGCAGTTTAACGCTTTGATTTGTCGAATCACTGGCCATCATGCTTAAAGAATCAAACTTTGGATAGCTGTATTTCTTGGGGCGCTTTTCGGCTAAAGCCATACGAATCCATTCAAAATGTTGTGTTTGAATGACTTTTTTATCGCCTTTTTTTTGCAGAATTGATAATTCAAATTGGCGTTTACTGTCGAAGCTTTGTCGTGCATGGGTGGGAGAAATACGATCACCTTTATAGCCATTGGCTTCAAGATCTTGCGATTCTAATAGGTTTTCTTGCGTAAACCATTGTGGTGGTGTTACCAATCGCTGTTGTTCATCAAGAGCTGTAAAAAGAGCAATCCCCATAAGGATGCAGGAAGTGATTCCTGTTAGCACTGTTCCTGTAAGCCAACGAACCGAGACCTGTCGGCGTGCGGGCCGCAAGCGTTTGACGACAAGAGCAGGGTCCTGTCCGGGATCGTTTTTTTGTTGTTCGTTATCCCACATAGATTCTTAAGAGTACTTTTCAATATTAAATCAGAATTAAATCAGAGAAAGCTAGCATAGCTTAGCCTGTTTCTACAAGAATTTGATTCTTTGTCATAGATTACAGATAATACGCATTCTCTTCATACAACAATGTCTTTATAAAACATAGCGGTGCAGAAAAATCTCCTTGAATCAATGTTAAAGTAACGTAAAAAAGCGTTATCGTGTTTCACCCTTTTATATGCATTTCCTCGTTTTTATGCATTGCAGCAGGGCGCTATCCTTTCTTTAAAAGCACTATGCTCTCTTTAACTCCTTATATTTTATATAATTTATGATTATGATAGCAGAA
>NZ_HE997978.1 GCF_000312585.1 Bartonella queenslandensis AUST/NH15 | reverse complement strand
ATATGAATTGAATAAAATAATAACATAAAGAAAGAATAAACTCCCCTGTCAAATTCTTACCATAAACAATCTGCCGATGGATATTCAAGCTGATAAAATGAAAAAATTACTTTCATCTCAACCACCTGCTCCATGATATACCTTCATTCCTTTATTCCAAGCAATATGTATCAAGAATAAAAGACATAAAATATAAGCAAGGCTTCCAAAAATAAACTGCTGAAATAACACTAAATTTTGCGTTGAAAAAAATTCAGCAGGAGCTGATATCATGAAACGATAAGGATTAAATTGCATAAGCGGAATAAGCCAAACCGGCCAAAAAGATGGTGGTAAAAGGACGCCTCCAAGAAGTGCAGAACTGAGAATACTGAATGAAACTAATATATTGTACTCAATAACCCAAAAACTTAATAAGGCAATCCCAAAAGAGAGTAGGAAACAAAGCAATTGCGATGTAATAACAATGAGAAAAAAGAACAGAAAAGCAATGACCAAGCCCAGAATATTTTAATAGGATAAAACAAGCTTTACAACAAAAAGAGCCAATAACGGGATGCTATATAATACACTCTCACCCAAAAAAGTAAAAAGCATTTGTATCATATATTTGGATGGTTTTGTGAGATAGACTTCTAATTGACCTTCCTTAACATGATGAGAAAAAAACTTAATCACATTATAACCATTATTTAAGCGTCCCAAAACTAAAGCAAAAGCATAATAATACATTATATCATGAAAGCTAAAGCCATTGATGGTATTAGCCGTATCAGAGAAAAGTGCATTCCATAACAGAAGTTGAATAACAAATGGTGAGAGTGTCCCAATGACAATATCAGTAAAAAACATGGCTCTATCACTTAGAACAGTGAGTAATCCATTCCTGGCATAAAAAAACATGCCAAAGCAATAATTAAATAAATTCTTTAAATTTAACACGGAGCATCTCTTCAAGTGAGGGAGTGGACACAGAGAATGTACAGTTGAATTCAGTTGTCATTTCCCGTATGAAACGCGGATAATCTCCACGAGACAATGAAATCTCCAGTGAGCATTCTTCATTATTAAGTTTTTTATCTTTTAAAGAAGCGGACAATTTTAACGAAAGTTCATCCATTCTCTTTACAACAGCAGAAAGCGCTTGCAAGTGTTCACAAAAAAGTGTCACGCGCACCAAAGAAGGAAGCGTATTTTTAAATGCATTAAGATCACCGTAAAATTGTTTATTTCCTTTATGCAAGAGAAGAATATCATCAGCGTAACCATCAATATCCCCCATATCATGACTTGTGATGATGTATCCCATACCTCGCTCTTTTTTGAGTTTTATCAGCAACTCTCTGATTTCATGCTTAGAAGTTATATCAAGACCAATAGTTGGCTCATCGAGGAACAATAATTTAGGTCTAAACGATAAATTAAAAGCCAATTCACTTTTGACTCTTTCTCCCAAACTCAGCATCCGCACTGGCTTATCCATAATAGGCTCAAGACCCAGCAATTCCATCATCTCTTTAAGGTCGCGAATAAAAGAATCCCGTTCAAGATCATATAACGGTTGAACCATATCCAAACTGTAACGTAATGGTAAATCCCACCATAAACAACTCTTATGACCAAAGACCACCCCCAACTGTCTAAACAGATCTTTCTTGGTTTTATAGGGATTAAATCCTAGTACTTTAACACTCCCCTTATCAACGAATTGTATACCAGAAAGTATTTTAATCAATGTTGATTTACCTGCTCCATTAGCGCCAAGAATAGCAAGAGATTGTCCTGAAAATAGGGTAAAACTGATATCTTTCAGCACATAATCATTCGTATACACTGGCTTTAAAAAAGAACGCACTCTGTTTTTGAAAGAAGTTCCTCTGTCTATGTTACGATATATTTTTGATACATTGTTAAGATCAATCAATAATGATCCCATCAGTCGCTCCTCATTTCAACTTAGCCCCTCTTGGAACGATCCAACAATCTCTAAATATCTGTTTTTGTCACTGGTAAAAAAACAAAAATATTCAAGCCATCCTTAGAGCAATAAAACTCACTTGAGGCTTTAATTCCCAATTTTTAGTACAGCATATTTCTTCAATGTGATGAGTTTACTTCAATGAAGCATTAAGATACTCAAAACTTATTTCTTCTTTTGTGAAAAATAATCTCTCGAATAAATTCAGATAAACTAAATAAGCAGAAACATAACTTGTAATTGAAAGGAGCGCTTTGCGAATAAATTCCCATGGTTTAAAACAAGGTAAAAACATAAATTTATAATAAGTAGACCAACCCATACTGATAACAGAACAAACTTCCTTGGAAACAAGAATTTGTTGAGAAGCTACGCTTTCTGAACACTCTTATAAAATGCCTCACTTATTTTTCCCATGAAAAATTAAAAATTGCCTTTACACTTTCAGTAAATACTCTTCAAATCTCATCTCATTCATCTTTCTCAATAGACACACCTCCCCACTATGGAATCCCGCAGATAATTCAAAGGAATATCTTCATAAGCTTAGAGTACTAAAGATGCACCATATCCAAAAATAACAATGCAATCAACATGAATAAAAAACTGTAGAAGAAAACTTATGATATGTGAAAATTCATCACTCAAAAACACAAACTTCTCATAGCAATTAACGATCAAAAGCTCTCTTCAAATGGTGTCCTATTCATCTTATCAAATTTATAGACAAAATTTGCACCAATAAAAAATAAATAAAGTTTTTTTACTCTGTGTCAGCATCACTCTCATTAAAAGATAAAAGATTAAAACTTTGAACCATATGAGGTGGTAAAGGTGCAACAATATCCAATATTCCTCCTGAAGGGTGAGGAATACGAATACGACGTGCATGAAGGTGAAGACGGTTTTGCATTCCTCCTGGTAATGTCCAATTGCTATCAGAAAAAAAATACTTTGTATCGCCAATGATAGGATGATCCATATGGGCAGCGTGCACACGGAGCTGATGTGTTCTCCCCGTATAAGGTTCCATTTCAAGCCACGAAAGAGCTCGCCCTCGCGTATCTAAAATGCGATAGTAGGAAACCGCATGATGTGAATCTAGCACTCCATGTTCACAAACACGCATTTTGTCACCTTGTGCAGTTATTTCCTTAACCATCCACGTTGAAATTTTATCCTGCTTTTTTTTAGGAACCCCCCGAACCAACGCCCAATAAATCTTTTTTGTTTCCCGCACTCTAAAAGCAGCTGTTAAGGCTTGAGCAGCACCTCTTGATCGCGCAACAACAAGCACACCCGACGTCTCACGATCAAGACGATGAACCAAACGCGGCTTTTCACCTTTTTTATTGCGCCACACCTCAAGCATACTATCCATATGACGTGTTAAACCAGAACCTCCTTGTACAGCGAGACCTGCTGGTTTGTTAAAAACAAAGACCTTTGGATCTTCATAAAGCAGCATTTTTTTCAAAACGGTTTCATCATCCTGCCCACGAAGTGTTTTATCCGTTATTGGAAGACTTATCGTATCATTAAAAGGAAGAGGTGGAATACGAACAGACTGCCCTATACAAAGGCGCGTATCGGCTTTAACACGTCCACCATCAACCCGTATCTGACCAGAACGCAACAATTTTTGCAAAGCTCCAAATCCAAGTCCTGGATAATGCACTTTAAACCAACGATCTAAACGCATTCTATTTTCATCTGTTTCAACCTTTTTTATTTCCACGCCTGCCATAAAAGTTCCCTTACCTGATAATTTTCCCCGCTCAATATTTTTTTCCTAATAATTTTATTGATCTATCTTTGCTCTTTAATAAACACAAAAATTCCTATTCTCGTTAGCTTCATCACACCACATTACAATGAGTATGCAAAATTGCCTTTTCTTAGCGTTCAAATTTTATTAGCTAAAAATTCAGCCTTATAAAAATCAAAAACCTTTATGCGTAACAGCGAATGGAGATAATTAACAGTGTCCTTATTCAAAACCTATGCACGTGTTCTTACTTACCTAAACAGAGAAAAAAATGCATCTCTTTTAATCTGTACCGCTAATATTATGTTGGCTGTTATCGCCATTGCAGAACCTATTTTATTTGGACACGTTATTGACTCCATTTCAGAAAAATCAGAGATCATCCCTAATCCCTACTCTTGCCATTTGGGTTTGTTTTGGTCTTTCCCATATTATCGCTTATGTCCTTGTTGCTCGTGGCGCAGACCGCTTAACCCATAGACGTCGCTTAACAGTTTTAACAGAATCTTTTGAACGTATCATTGCCATGCCTTTAATTTGGCATCAACAACGCGGAACGTCCAACGCACTCCATACACTTTTGCGCGCGATAGACTCCATGTCAACCATATGGCTTGATTTTATGCGCCAACATCTCTCAACACTTGTCGCCTTATTGGTTCTTATCCCTATAGCCTTTCATATGAATTGGCGCCTTTCAATAGTTTTGGTTGTACTTGCCATTATCTATGTCTTAATTGCACGTTTAGTGATGCGAAAAACAAAAGAAGGACAAGCTGCTGTAGAATGCTATCATCACAATCTTTTTAAACATGTCAGTGATTCAATCTCTAATGTTTCTATTGTACAAAGTTATAGTCGAATAAAAGAAGAAACTTCCATATTGCATCAACATACAAATGCTCTGCTTAAAGCACAAAATCCTGTTCTCAATTGGTGGGCGCTCGCCAGTGGATTAAATCGAATGGCTTCAACAGTTTCAATCGTTTGTGTTCTACTCCTTGGGGCTTTTTTTGTTGCAAAAGATCAATTACGGGTAGGCGAAGTCGTTGCTTTTGTTGGGTTTGCACAACTCATGATTAGCCGCCTAGACCAAATGAGCAATTTTATTCATTGTGCAATATACTCACAAGCAAAACTGCAAGAATTTTTTGAAATGGAAGATTCAACCTTTCATTTCAACGAACCGCAAAATCTCCCTTCCCTCCAAAATGTTAAGGGTGCCATCCAATTCCATCACGTTACCTATAAATTTCCAAATTCTTCTCAAGGTGTTTTTGACATTTCCTTTGAAGTGAAAGCAGGACAAACTGTTGCAATTGTAGGACCAACAGGGGCTGGAAAGACAACATTAATCAATCTGTTACAGCGCGTATACGACCCTACCTTTGGGTATATCTCCATTGATGGAATAAATATAAGCTCAATCAATCGCGAATCCTTACGCCAATCTCTCGCAACAGTATTTCAAGATGCAGGTCTTTTTAACCGAACTATTCATGACAATATTTCGATAGGAAAAGAAAATGCAACAAACGAAGAGCTTTATAAAGCAGCAAAAATAGCAGAAGCTCACGATTTTATTTTAAAAAAAGCTGATAATTATAACACAATGGTGGGCGAACGGGGATCTCAATTATCCGGTGGGGAAAAACAACGGTTAGCAATTGCACGCGCAATTTTAAAAAATGCTCCCATTCTCATTCTAGATGAAGCGACAAGTGCTCTTGATGTTGAAACAGAAGCACGTGTCAAAGATGCTCTTGATTGCATAAGCCATAACCGCACCACTTTCATTATAGCACATCGCCTCTCAACAGTCCGTAATGCTGATGTGGTACTCTTTCTGGAACATGGTTATTTAATTGAAAAAGGAAACTTTCAAGAATTGATCGATAAAGCGGGCCGTTTTTCTAAATTTTTAAAAGCAAGCGGTTTAACAATTACGCCACCAGAAAGAGAAGGAGAAAATGAAAACATCATCTCCTACCTGACGCAAGAT
>NZ_HE997977.1:86576-88241 GCF_000312585.1 Bartonella queenslandensis AUST/NH15 | reverse complement strand
ATGATAATATGTTGCCTCGTTAAGGTAAATGGCTAAAATAAATATTATAAAACTCGCGAGAAGTTGACCTGAGATTGTTGTTGCATATTGAAAAGAAGCAAAGAGCCCACGACGATTTTTGGGCGCAACTTCACTCATATAAGTGGCTGCTGTACCATATTCACCGCCAACGGAAAGTCCTTGAAACATACGGACTAAAAGGAGAAGAAATGCTGCTGTTATTCCCAAGGTTTTGTAAGTGGGAAGTATGGCAATAAGAAAAGAACCTCCACACATCATAAAAACAGAAATAAGCATTGAGCGTTTACGTCCATAGCGGTCAGCAATGAAGCCAAAGAGCCATGCTCCAATTGGACGCATAAGAAAGCCAATAAAAAAGATTCCTGCAGTTTTTAACAGTTGTGTAACAATATCTTCATCTTCAGGAAAAAATTGTGATGCAAAATAAACCGATGCAAAGGAGTAAGCATAAAAATCATACCATTCTACGAGATTTCCTGATGCACTGGATATGATAGCAAAAATACGTTTCCTTGTATCATGTGGATCTAAAGTTGTTTGATTATTCATGAACTATTCCCCTTTTATATTAATAACTTTTCTGTTTGTGAAAGCTATTGACGATGTATATCATAAAAACACGATTGTATCATGATAATTTCTTAGGAGAACACTTTAAGATCACTTGTTATACTTCTATTTTTTAAGGTTTATTTTTTGGAGGTTAAAAAGAATAAATAATATTAATATATATTGTATTTATATTATCAATAAATAAAGTAAATTTTAATTGAATTTCGTTAAGAAGTATAACTTAATTTATACTTTTTATAATTACTAAATAGTTTTTTATTTTATGATTATATTCTTTTGTAGAGGCTAAAAACTTGAAATGGTAAAAGAATAGGCTTCCACACTTAAAGTTCAGAGCTTTCACTGTAAGATTTTTTCTAGAGCGATCAATGCTGCTTTGGGCTTATGGTCTATTGCGTAAATCGTGCGCTTTGAGCGATCTTTTACGGAAATATTGTTTTTTGTTTCATGGTAAATCATTTTCATACGAGAGTGTTTGTGAGGATATGATACTCTTTGGTTTATAAGCCTGATGTTGTGTCGTAAAATGGTGCTATTAGCTATTACATAACAAGGTTGGTGTGTGCGTAAAAATTTCTTTATGAACCATTTTAATCAAGAGAGCGTGTAATATTAAGGGCTAGGGAATAGTATAGCGCTAACAAAGAGTATAATGATAGCGGCTTGCATTTTTATTAAGCGTAAAGATGATGATACACAATGTTGCGTAGCCTTTGAGTTTTGAGGCGGTTTATTAAGAGATATTTTTAGTCTTTCTTTGTGCAGTTTTATCCGCATGGCTTTTGCCCCACTTGTAATGTGTAAGCAAGAGGTTTTGATTGATTCAACATAAAACAAACTTGAAATGATAGAATCCTACGTTATGCAGGATTTTAATTCAAGTTGAATGACGCTAAATATATCATTATAAATCAATATATTGTGCAATATTTATACTTTACGGAGAGCTTTCCTGTTATGCCACTCACAGATGCTATCGTGAAATGGACTTAGGTACATTTGAGAAAAATTTCTTAAAAAATGAGGAAATCATAACATAATGGTATTTTCTATTTTTCATGAGGGCTTTGT
>NZ_HE997977.1:78717-86118 GCF_000312585.1 Bartonella queenslandensis AUST/NH15 | reverse complement strand
ATCGTCTCCTTGTAAATATCCCTTTTTGCGAGCATCTGGCATTAAGAAAATTGCGATGAAGGCAATGATCATCATGCCGGCTATGTAAAAATGGAAGTATGATTCATATCCATGCTTTTTAAATTCGAGAGCTACAGCTTCAGCAGAACCACCGAAGAGCGCATTGGCAATAGCATAAGAGAGTCCAACTCCCATGGCGCGCACTGAAGCAGGAAACATTTCTGCTTTTACGATACCAGAGACGGATGTATAAAAACTCAAAATACACAGCATTCCTATAACGATTAAGAGTGCAATCCAAGTGTCATGGGTGCTCCCTATGATTCTAAGACCTGGAACGATGAAGATAATGGAAAGGGTACTCCAAATAAGCAGTGAAGCTTTTGTACCAATTTTGTCCGCTAGAGAACCAAAAATGGGTTGGAGTAACATAAATACGAATAGTGCGGCTGTCATTATTGTATTAGCAGTGTGTTTATCAAATCCGCTCGTCGTGATTAGATATTTTTGCATATAAGTTGTGCTGGTATAAAATATGAGCGATCCACCAGCTGTAAAACCAATTACTAAAAGAAACGCTTTTCCGTGATTACGTAGAAGCTCTTTAAGACTACCTGTATGTTTTTGAGAACGATTTTCTTTTGTGGTTGTTTCATGAAGAGAACGACGCAGATAAATTGCAACAATTGCGCCACATCCACCAATCACAAAAGGAATACGCCAGCCCCATGCTTTTAACTGATCTTCCGTGAGATAGAGGGCGAGAATAAACATAACCAGGCTTGCAAGAAGTTGACCGCCAATAAGCGTGGCATATTGGAAAGAGCTAAAGAAACCACGACGTTTTTTAAGAGCAACTTCGCTCATATAAGTTGCTGTTGTGCCATATTCACCGCCAACGGAAAGTCCTTGGATCATACGAAGTAAAACGAGTAAAACAGCTGCTGTCGTTCCAATTGTTTCATAGGTAGGAAGGAGGGCAATAAGGAAAGAACCGCCACACATCATAAAAACAGAAATAAGTAAAGAGCGTTTCCGACCGTAACGGTCGGCAATAAAACCAAAGAGCCAACCACCAATCGGACGCATAAGAAAGCCGATAAAAAAGACAATGGAAGATTTTAAAAGCTCGGTAACAACATCACCATCAGAAGGAAAAAACTGTGAGGCAAAATAAATAGATGTAAAAGAATAAACATAAAAATCATACCATTCCACCAGATTACCTGATGCGCTCGATATGATCGAAAGAACACGTTTTCTTGTGTCATGTGGTGCTAAGGCTTCTTGTTTTTCCATAGTTGATCCCTTTATCTCATGTTCATCCATCTTTGTTTATTATCCCTCTATGTTATTTTCTTAGAAGCTGTCTATAGTATTTTATCTTTTGCATGAAAAATTTAGTCAGATCATGATAATTTTCTTGTGTAAGATGTTTTCGGAAAAAGATTTGAATGATCTTTGTTCGGATTTTACAGTTTTTGTTTTCTATAATGAAAAGAATCGGACATAATAGCCCTATGAAATCATATCTTGCTCTTTTATCTCATGTTTTAAATCAGGGGATTGATCGAACAGATCGAACGGGCGTTGGAACGCGATCTATTTTTGGCTATCAAATGCGCTTTGATTTACAAGCGGGATTTCCATTGTTAACGACGAAGAAATTACACTTACGTTCAATTATTTATGAGCTTTTGTGGTTTCTTAAAGGCGATACAAATATCGCATGGTTGAAAGAGCATGGTGTATCTATTTGGGACGAATGGGCTGATGAAAGGGGAGATCTTGGTCCTGTTTATGGGTATCAGTGGCGTTCTTGGCCTGCCCCTGATGGACACCATATTGATCAAATTGACAATCTTTTAACGATGATTAAGGAAACGCCAGATTCTCGTCGTTTGATTGTATCAGCTTGGAATCCCGCATTAATAGAGGAAATGGCTCTGCCTCCGTGTCATTGTCTTTTTCAATTTTACATTGCTGAGGGTAAATTATCTTGTCAGCTTTACCAGCGTTCGGCAGATGTTTTCTTAGGCGTTCCATTTAATATTGCATCCTATGCATTGTTAACGATGATGATTGCACAAGTCAGTGGCCTTGAAGTTGGTGATTTTATTCATACGCTGGGAGATGCTCATCTTTATTCTAATCATTTTGAACAGGCAAAATATCAATTGTCTCGTATCCCGAATGCTTTGCCATGTATGCGCATAAATCCAACGATAACAGATCTTTTTTCTTTTAAATTTGAGGATTTTGAATTGCTTAATTATGAAGCACATCCTCATATTAAAGCGCCGGTAGCAATATGATGATTTCCATTTGTTTAATTGTTGCTGTTGCAGAGAATGGTGTTATCGGTCGTGAAGGTGCAATGCCTTGGCATTTATCGACAGATTTGCAACGCTTTAAAGCGTTGACGTTGGGTAAGCCCATTATTATGGGGCGAAAAACTTGGGATTCTATCGGGAGACCTTTACCAGGGCGTACAAATATTGTCATTACGCGTGATTGTACCTTCAGCGCTGAAGGGGCTGTTGTTGCGCACTCTTTATCGCAGGCTTGTTCTCTTGCAAAAAGCGTTGCTTCTCAAAATGATGTAGAGGAAATTTTTATTATTGGTGGGGGTGAAATTTTTCAACAAGGATTTAGTCTTGCTGATAAAATATTCCTTACAGAAGTTTTAGCTTCTATAGAAGGTGATTGTTTTTTTCCTATTTTTGATAAAGAAAAGTGGACTATTGTGCAAACACAAGATATTCCCAAAGGGGATAAAGATAGTCATCCGACACGTTTTGTTGTTTATGAGCGGAAATAATTTTTTGTAATATGAAGTGGAAAGGGGTTATCAGTTGCGTAATTGAGATAAGAGGAACCCTGTAAGCTTTAAGTGAATGGTTGTATTTGAATGAATGGTAGTCAGTTAAAGAGGTGATAATGCCCTGGACAAATCAAAATGGTGGTGGCCCGTGGAGTGGCGATAAAAACAAGAACAGCGGTGAAAAAAAAACATCAGCTAAGAATTTTTTTGGTTCTGGTGGCAGTAATGGTGGCAATAATGGTCCTAATCTTGATGATATTTTGCGTAAAGGGCAGGATCAGTTTAAACAATTTAGTCGAGGCGGTTTTTTTGTTTTATTCCTTCTTCTTGCTGTGTGTTTTTTGCTCTATCAGTCACTTTATATTGTTCAACAAAATGAGCAAGCAGTAGAATTGCGTTTCGGTGTGCCTAAGGAAGGCATTATTGGTGATGGTTTGCATTTTCATTTCTGGCCAATTGAGACTTATATGAAAGTGCCTTTAACAGAAAAAACAATTGCAATTGGTGGACAGACTGGACAGAGACAACAAAGTGAAGGTTTGATGCTGTCGAGTGATCAAAATATTGTGAATGTTAATTTTTCTGTTTATTATCGTATTTCACATCCAGGACAATTTTTATTCAATGTGAATGATCAAGAAGGAACTGTTCGTCAGGTTGCTGAAAGTGCAATGCGAGAGGTTATTGGTTCAAGACCCGTTGATGATGTTTTACGCGATAAAAAAGAGGAAGTTGCTAACGATGTGAGAAAGATTACCCAGTTGACTGTAGATAAATATCAACTCGGGGTCGAAATAAGCCGTGTATCGATTAGTGAAGCTGCTCCTCCTACCAAAGTTGCTGCGGCGTTTAATTCTGTTCAGCAGGCAGAGCAAGAACGGGGACGAATGATTGAAGAAGGAAATCGTGTACGTTTTACGAAGATTGGTTTAGCAAATGGTGAAGCTTCACGGACACGGGAAATCGCGAAAGGTGAAAAAGCTCAAATGGTTGAAGAGGCAACAGGTCGTGCTGAACGTTTTCAGGCCATAGCCCGTGAGGCAGCAATTTCACCAGAGGCTGCACGTTATCGTCTTTATATGGAGACGATGGGGCGTCTCTTCTCTTCACCCAATAAATTGCTTCTCGATCAAATTAATTCTCCAGCGGTGCCTTATCTTCCTCTAAACGAATTGCTGCGTAACAATTTATCAGAAAAAACAAAGACATCGTCAGCACGTTCTGTATCGCTCTTGGATTCTCATATTTCTGGAGGACGTAAATAATGCAGCAGTCTCGTTTTTTGTTTGTTTTTAGTACCATAATGATTTTTTTTATCATTTTATGGATGTCATTTTTTATCGTTTATCCTCGTCAACAAGTCGCCATTAAGCGTTTTGGACAAATCGTTAAGGTCGAATCTAATCCTGGAATTTATTTTAAAATGCCTTTTGTGGATAAGATGATTGTGGTGGATAATCGGTTGTTGCGTTACGATGTTCCTACGCAATCGGTGCAAGTCCGTGGTGGTGCTTATTATGAAGTAGATGCGTTCTTTATTTATCGTATTACGGATCCAAAATTGTTTTTACAGCGTATTGCTTCTGGGCGTCCACAGATTGCTGCACGTGAAAATCTTGCACCACGGTTTATTGACGCTTTGCGTGCTGTTTATGGTAAGCGAGAATTTAAAGCAGCCTTATCAGATGAGCGAGGCGCGATGATGGCTGAGGTACAACGGCAATTTTCTATAGATGCAGGTTCGCTGGGTATTACTATTATTGATGTGCGTATTAGAAAAACCGATTTAACCGATGCTGTTTCAGAAGACGTTTATCGGCAAATGGCTGCTGAACGGGAAGCTGCTGCTGAAAATATTCGGGCCCGTGGTCAACAAGAGAGAGATCGTATTGTGGCAGAGGCAAACCGTGAATATGAAGAAATCGTAGCAGCTGCAAAGCGTGATGCTGAAATTACGCGCGGTGAAGGACAGGCTGAAAGTATTCGCATTTTGTTAAATGCTCGGGAAGCTAATCCATCTTTTTATGATTTTTGGTTAGCGATGGAACAGTATAAGAATTTAGAGAAAACGCCGATGGTCATTTCGCCAAATGAGGATTTCTTTTTTTATTTTCGAAATTCTCCGCAAGCAAAGAAAAAACCTTCATCAACAATGAGTCCTAGTTTGAGCAAAGCGGATTCAAAGTCCGGTGGAGAATAGATAAAACGAATGTATTGAGGATACTATTTCGTATAAGAAGTATGTTCTATAGCTGCTTGTTTTTATGATGAATGTAAGAGAGTGCTAAGCCATACGGATTTTGCAGAATAAATTGAGTAAAGCTCTTTACGGCTTTGGTTAAAGGCATGTCATGGATAGTAGTGTCGTGAGTAAAAGTGAGTTTTTGAAATCTTTTATTACAAGAGTTATTTTTTGTGTGGTTTTATTTCTATCAGGATCAACGGGTTTGTCTTGGGGTGCAGAGACAAGCAAGGGGCTACTTTCTATTCCTGATTTAGCTGCTGAGCTTTTGGAGACGGTTGTCAATATTTCTACAGCTCAGACTGTTGAAGGAACTGAACAGGATGAAAATACTTCGGTACCTGTTATTCCAAAAGATTCATTGTTGGAGGAATATTTTAGTGATTTTTTTACCCCCAAAGATGGTCAAAAAGATAGTCAGTTTCAAAAGGTGCGTTCTTTGGGGTCTGGTTTTGTGATTGATGCACAAAAAGGCATTATTGTTACAAACTATCATGTTATTGTTGATGCTGATGATATTGAAGTTAATTTTACGGATGGTACAAAACTAAAGGCAAAGCTCCTTGGAAAGGATAGCAAAACGGATTTAGCGTTGCTGCAAGTGGATGCGGGCAATAAAAAATTAAAAGCTGTGCGTTTTGGTGATTCAGAAAAAGCACGTATTGGTGACTGGGTTATGGCTATTGGTAACCCTTATGGTTTTGGTGGGAGTGTGACGGTTGGTATCATTTCTGCACGTAACCGTGATCTTAATGCTGGTCCTTATGATAATTTTATTCAAACAGATGCAGCGATTAATCGAGGCAATTCTGGTGGTCCTTTGTTTGATAGAAATGGTGAAGTCATTGGCATTAATACAGCAATTGTTTCCCCTTCTGGAGGGTCTATCGGTATAGGGTTTGCTATTCCATCGGATATGGCACTTTCTGTTATTAATCAATTGCGTGATTTTGGAGAAATAAGACGTGGTTGGTTGGCTATTCGTATTCAGCCGGTAACAGAGGATATTGCAAAAAGTTTAAAACTAGGCAGTGCTGTAGGAGCATTGGTGGCTGGTAAAATAGAACAGACGGAAGGAAATAATGTCGATAATAGCCAGTTGCAAACTGGAGATGTTATTCTTTCCTTTGGGAATTCCAAAATTAAGCATGCACGTGATTTGCCGCGTTTAGTTGCGGAGAGTTCAGAAGGAAGAGTTGTGGATGTTACTATTTTACGGAATGGGCAAGAAAAAACAGTAAAAGTTAAGCTTGGACGTTTGATTGAAACCGATGCCAATGAAGAGACAGAAGAAGAAGTTGATGATCAAAAAAATAGTGATCTGCCGAAAAGTGTGACAATGCAATTGATGGGCATGACATTATCTGAACTGACAGAGGATTTGCGTCATCGTTATTCAATTTCAGATAAACTTCAAGGACTCGTTGTGACATCTGTCGCACAAAATAGCGCAGCGGATAAAAAGCGTATTCGCATTGGTGAAGTGATTGTTGATATCAATCAGAGTGCTATTACAACAATTGATGAAGCTAAAAAACGTCTTCATAAATTACGTGAAACTGGACGTAAAAATGCTCTGTTTATCGTAGCGCGCCCAGATGGAGAATTACGGTTTGTAACGATCCCTATGGATTGATGCCTAATGGATTGATATTTAGAGAATTCGTTTTTTGTTTTTTATTATTCGCTTTAGTATATGAGTATTTAAAGAGCTCAGTCATGTAACATCTCGTATTTTAAAAGCCCATTTCACGGTGAAGAATATGGATTATATAACATAAAATCCATTGGATGGCTCCATTTTTGCGCTGAATAAAAGGACAAGTTGGGAATAGCACTTGCCAGTTTTTCAATATTGTAACAGTTTTTGCTTTGAAATGTTAATGTTATATGAGAGATATTTGTCGTTTTTCTTAAGGCGGTTGTGATATCTTTGAATTGCACAGGTGAATGCTATTAATATGATGCCTTATGGGAGAGGAGATGAAACGGGTAAATCTTATGATCGTGGGGGTGCACATGTACATTGCAAAATGCTCAACGATTATAAATCAAGCTTTCAATTATTATTATAAATAATGCTCTATGTGAGTGAGATTTTTAGCGCTTTGTGATTTATATTTTATGTGCTGTAGAGGACGTTTTTCTGTTCAGTTTGAAAAAAACTCTTGGAGAAAAATTACACTATAATCAAACAGTTATCAGTATATCGAGATCGTTCTTTGTAATGGATAAAAAAAATAGTGATAAAAAGAGCGCGTGAAAAAAAACTGAGATTCTTGTTATCAATCAGAATTCCATGCTGTTTTTATAGGAAAAAATAAAACTATTTTAT
>NZ_HE997977.1:74787-78555 GCF_000312585.1 Bartonella queenslandensis AUST/NH15 | reverse complement strand
GTTGAGTATGTTTTTTATGCGTTAACAGACAGAATTATTATGGCTGTGATTTGTTATTGAATTATGATAGCGAAAAATGTTTTGAAATTTCTTTGATATTTTTATGAAGTTTCTTTTTTGTAACTTTCATAAGGGGGCGTTGCGGGCAGTCATGCCTGTTGCAATAGGTTGCTGATTGGTAGGAATTGCTATTCATGACACAGAGAACAATTACATTGATAGCAGGACCCACGGCAAGTGGGAAGTCAGAGCTTGCTTTGCAAATGGCCCAAGAAAAAAGTGCTCTTATTATTAATGCTGATTCAATGCAGGTTTATGATGTTTTAAATATTTTAACGGCGCGGCCGAGAGAGGCTGATACCACGATTGTTCCCCATTATCTTTATGGTCATGTGAGTCCTACTTTGAATTATTCAGTAGGACAATGGTTGTGTGATGTTGAGAAGCTGTTGGTTACTTTTACGTCGAAATCAGTTATTTTTGTTGGTGGAACAGGACTTTATTTTCGTGCTCTTTTGGAGGGAATTTCGAAAATTCCTCATATTCCAGATGTTGTACGGCAGAAATGGCGTTTGCTGCTTGATAAAGAGGGGGCTGAAAGTCTTTATCGCCAGTTGTTACAGATTGATGCTGTTGTTGCTGAAAAAATTTCTTCGCAAGATGGACAGCGTATTGTCCGTGCTTTGGAAGTTTATGATGCAACCGGTGAGAAGCTTAGTTGGTGGCAAAAGCAAAAAACAACGCCTCTCATTGTGCCCAGTTGTGCTGAAAAAATTCTTCTCATGCAACCCCGTGCTTTGCTTTATGAACGCATTCATAAACGCTTGGACTCTATGATTGAAAGAGGTGCTTTAGAAGAGGTGGTGGCTATGAAGAAACTTATGCTTTCTCCTTCTTTGCCAGCGATGAAAGCGATTGGTATACCTGAATTTATGGCTTATTTGGATGGATATAGAAGCTTTGAAAATGCTCTTGAAGCGGTAAAAACTCAAACGAGGAGATATGCAAAAAGACAAATGACTTGGTTTCGTCATCAATTTGATGAAGAATGAATTCTTACTTCTTGATGAAAAAGCTAGAGCTTTATAGAAGAATTTGCAAAAGATAATTTGTGAAGAATAAATTTTTTATTGACGAATGGTATCAATGGAATTAAAAATCCTTCTATAAGGAATTTTTTTATATATTTTATGCGTTGGAATAATGGGGGGTGATCATACAATATGTGTTGTGTAATAGACTCCTTAGGGGTCTTTTTTTATGGGCTCCTTTAGGGGCTTTTTTATTGTCCTATCAAAATAGGTGAGTGGGAAAAATGAGAAATGATCCAAAACAGCAAGAGAGTTTAGATGGAAAAATAATGTCGGGAGCTGAAATAGTGGTTCAGGCTCTTATAGATCAAGGCGTTGAACATATTTTTGGTTATCCTGGTGGGGCTGTTTTGCCTATTTTTGATGTTCTTTATCATCAAAATACACTCCGGCATATTTTGGTGCGCCATGAACAAGCCGCTGGGCATGCGGCTGAAGGCTATGCACGCAGCACAGGGAAGGTAGGGGTTATGCTCGTGACTTCTGGTCCAGGGGCAACGAATGCTGTAACACCTTTGCAAGATGCTCTCATGGATTCCATACCTCTTGTTTGTTTTTCTGGGCAGGTGTCAACAACGGTAATTGGAACAAATGCTTTTCAAGAAGCTGATACAGTTGGAATTACAAAGCCTTGTACGAAGGGTAATTGGCTGGTTAAAGATGTTAATGATCTTGCAGAAATTATTCATGAAGCTTTTTCTCTTGCTCAATCAGGGCGTCCAGGACCGGTTTTGATTGATATTCCTAAGGATGTTCAATTTTCGTCAGGATTTTATAGAGCACCCCAAGTTCAGGAGTCTTTACATTCTTTTCCATCGTTGAAAGGGAATACTAAGGCTATTGAATCTGCCGTTTCTCTTTTAGTTGAGGCAAAACGTCCTATTATTTATTCTGGTGGTGGCGTCATTTCATCGGGAATGGAAGCTATACAGCTTTTACGGAATTTGGTTCAGTTGGGAGATTTTCCCATTACCTCAACACTTATGGGACTTGGTGCTTATCCTGCTTCTGGTAAAAATTGGCTTGGAATGCTTGGAATGCATGGAACCTATGAGGCTAATATGGCTATGCATGATTGTGATGTCATGTTAGCTGTTGGAGCACGATTTGATGATCGTATTACGGGGCGCCTTGATGCCTTTGCGCCTCATGCGCGTATTATTCATATTGATATTGATCCTTCTTCCATCAATAAAATTGTAAAAGCAGAAGTTCCAATTATTGGTGATGTGGCGCATGTTTTGGCAGATATAATGCAACATTTTCATAAGCTTCAATCAAAGTTTGATAAGGAAAGTCGTAAAACGTGGTGGACACAAATTAGTCGCTGGAGATCACGCAATTCTTTGGCCTATATGGAAAAAAAAGATGTTATCATGCCACAATATGCTCTTGAACGGCTTTATACACTGACCAAAGATGCGCGTGCTTATATCACAACGGATGTTGGACAGCATCAGATGTGGGCAGCACAGTATTATCACTTTGATGAACCAAAACATTGGATGACTTCTGGTGGTCTTGGAACGATGGGGTATGGTCTTCCGGCGGCTATAGGTGTTCAAATAGCGCATCCTGATGCGCTGGTTGTATGTATTTCTGGTGATGCCTCCATTCAGATGAATATTCAAGAACTTGCAACAGCTATTCAGCATGACACGCCTGTAAAAATTTTTATTTTAAATAATCAATATATGGGGATGGTTCGCCAGTGGCAGCAATTGCTGCATGGTAATCGCCTTTCTCATTCTTATACGGAATCTATGCCTGACTTTGTAAAATTGGCACAAGCTTATGGAGCCGTGGGAATTCATTGTTCAAAGTCCGATGAACTTGATGATAAAATTCAGCAGATGATTGACTGTGATACGCCTGTTCTTTTTGATTGTCGTGTTTATCATTTGGAAAACTGTTTTCCTATGATTCCATCGGGATGTGCTCATAATGAAATGCTATTACCCGATGAGGCAAACGAAGAAGCTATTGCAAATGCTGTTTCTTCTGAGGGAAAGATTCTTGTATAAAATGAATGTATTAGAAAAATGGTAAAGGATGGTGATGATGAAGTCTTTAGAGTCTTCATCTCTGTCTCTTCTTTGTAGAGAGTTCCTATTATCTTTAGAGCTCATTTTATAATTTTCATTCTCATTTTATAATTTTCATTCTTTGTTTAAAGACATGGGGTGTATTACTATTTGTTCATCTAAAAAATGTTATAAGTCATGTGCCTAATTATGTTTGAATTTATTTATACGTGATGTTTGTTTTTTTAATTCTTATATTCATATTAAGTTATTTCGTTGCATTTTTTAGATAATCCATTGAACTATCTATTATAAATTTAATTATGTTGTCTCATATGTGAAAGATTCCATCGTGCAAAAAAAGCCACCGTGCTTGAAAGGGTGCAACCATGCAAACCGTCGCGCTTATGAAAACAATAGAAAAGTTTGTCACTATGTTTTGGCGTCGCATTATGAAATGACTCCAAATCGCTCTTTTAAGGGCTTGATAGGGGAATCCCCCTAGCAGCTTGCAAGGAAGGGCAAAAATAACAAAGATCAAATGCAGCCATAGAAAATCAATTGGCCGCCATAGCCTGTAATCAGGTCGTAATCTCACCGGATTATGCAGGAGAAATCGATACATATGCGATGTGTAGTCAATAGATATAAAC
>NZ_HE997977.1:67577-74459 GCF_000312585.1 Bartonella queenslandensis AUST/NH15 | reverse complement strand
AGATATAAACCAGAATAATACTCAACATCATATCATTATCTGGACATTAACATTGAAAATCAAATACCCTTTCTTTTATTTGTTCTACATATCTATGATTCCATAAATCTGCGGACACAAACACTCTTTGAATCCACCGCATTGGATTTTTATAACGATCAAATGATCCAAAAAATTTATCTCTAGAGTGTAGAGCTATTCTGTTATCGATGTATAATAATCTTCCTGGTTGTACATCAATTCCAAAAGATACAGCCTTAATAGCTTCATAAAAATGATCTAAAGCTTCCTTAGCTTTTTTTGATTGTGGCTCTAACATGCCCGGATAAAAAACAGCGCTGATATCTGGGAATTCACCGTCCCCTTGAACGAGGGGCACTTTACTTGTAGAAGTTACCCCATTTTTTCTCCATCTATAGGGAACATTAATTATATATAAATTATCCCTTAAGCTCCTCAAATCCTCCTCACTTAAAAGTTTTAATGCTAGACGTGCATCAGATATTCTCGTTAACGGACCATCAACATCATTGCGAACACCCGATAAAAGTATTCCTTTAGGAGATAAATTTAAACCCGTTATAAATTTTAGTGCAGCATTTTCTATATGAAAATCTAACTCAACTTCAGATCCTAATCCTGTATAATCTTTTTTATTATCCTCTAAAGGAACTAGGTTATTTACTATATGTTCGCCTTCAAACTTAATTGAGTAAGGCTCTCCGATCAATAAAGAAAACATCATAATTAAATTTTCGCTAATATAGCCACTTTTACAAGACGCATCTAAATTATAAGGATTAGGTGACGTATTAATTTGTCTATCAATTGGAAGGTTTTCAAAGATTAAATATGGTCTCGGGGCAATAGACATCTTTTGATTCATAAGAATTGTCAATATTCTGTACGGTAGCAGCGAAAATGCTATTTTTTTTAACTCAATCGAATATTCAATACCACCGTATGGATCATAATTAACATGGTCTAAAGCTTCCCAAAGTTTGTCTCTTTCGACATTGCTCAACTCAAAAGTATTTTCATTGATCATTATAATTTTCTCCCCATTTATATTTCCCTACTTTTTCATTAAGAAAAGTGAAAAAACAATAATTAAAATTAAAATCAGCCATGTGAGTAAATAAGTGTCTGTAAAATCTTGGATGAATCCAAATAATGGTGGTGCAGTAATAATTGCGATTTGATTTACAGACATTGCTAAACCCAGAGAAAAGCCCACGCTTTCTTTCGGCGAAGATTCTACAATATAAGCAACCCAAGGACCATACCATCCCAATCCAAAAAAACCTAACCAAGCAGATAAAATAGTTAAATAAATTATGGATCCACTAATGCCCAAAATTAATATTAAAAATCCAAAAACGACTGCAATCATGCAAAACAAGACAGGAAAAAATCGTCCTTTTCTACAATGATCACTCCACGCTGCTAAAATAATTCTTCCTAAGGCTCCAGAAGCCTGTGAAACAAAAAATAAATAAGCACTTTTATCTAAAGACAGGTGATAGACTTTATAAAAATAAATCGTTATAAAAATGGTTAAAACATATTGAACGATCACAAGTGAAACGCCTGAAAAAATAATATTCTTCATATGCGGTGCAGCCAACATTGCAAGACGAGATCTTACATTTGCATAGAACGAAACTCTTGCCTTGCTTGCTGGAATGCTAGCTACGATTTTTGCTGGTGAGTGATAAAAAATAATAAATATACATCCACCTAAAAAAGAAACTATGGCACCGACCAAAAACGCACCTTGTATGCCATAGACAAGCGCACTAGCAGGAAGAACTATCCCAGCTAATGCCCCACCTAATGGTAATCCCGCTTGCCTTATTCCCATTGCAAATCCACGTTGCGATTGTGGAAACCATGAAGAAACAGATTTAGCGCCACCGGGTTGAGCAGAACTGTAAAATCCCCCTACAATGAGCAAACAAACCAAAAGGGAAATATAGTTATCTGCGATTGCACCCAACAAAAGAGTGACAGAAACGCCAACCGCGCCAATACCAACAATATAACGCTCGTTAAACTTATCTAGTAATTCGCCCGCTACAAGTAACCCAATAATAGGTAGGAATTGCGCTGCTGAAGACAGCAAACCTATCTGAGAGTCACTAAGCAAGAAATCCTTCTTAAAAAATTCAGCTAAAGGACCAATCCCTTGAACAAAGAAACAGGCCGATGCTTGAGCGATAGTGGCAACAAGCAATATAATCCATCTATAATAATTTTTTTCTACAAATTTATTATTGCTCACTTCTGCCCCCCTCCAATTAAAGTGCGTTCTAACAAAGTAGCCTTTTTTAATAATGATTACAACAATAAATTAGGCATTTTATGCTGATGACATAAAAATCTGTCAATACGATTATTACGAATATGAAAACTAAGGCATATGCCTAATTTAAGAAAATAAGCTATTATGTGTCGTGCAAATTTGATATGCTGGCGATATAAGATAAATTTTACAAACATTAGCTCAGCCGGCATTAAGCGCTCCTCATAAAATACGCTATATTTTGGCAAGCTTTTTCAATATAATTTTCAAAGCTTTCTCTAGTCGCATAGCCCAGATGCGGTGTGCAAAGAACTCTATCTAATTGCAATAATTTGCTTTCATATATGGGCTTGCTGTCATAAACATCCAGTGCAAAGTAAATTGAATTTTCCAAACTTAGTATTTTTTCTATCGCCCCTTTTTCAACCAAAGCTGAACGCGCAGTGTTAACAAAAATAGCATGAGGTTTCATGCGCAATAGATCATCTAATCGTCGTATGATTTCTCTGGTTTTATCGCTTAAACGTAAATGGACGGATATAACGTCAGGACGTGTAAAAAATGCATCTTTTGAATGCGTAAAATGATAACCTAATTTTTTTGCTTCTTGCGTTGAACGCTCGCTCCCATCAACCAAAATGGACATGCCAAAAGTTTGGGCATATTGAGCAACCATTTTACCAATACGCCCAAACCCGAATATTCCAAAAGTCACTCCTTTCATTTGGTTGCCAAATGTTGTTTGCCATCGCCCTTTTTTCATATCAGATACAGATTTACAGAGTTTTCTACGCGCAGACATCATTAAGAGCCACGCAAATTCAGCAGCAGAAGTTGGATTTCACCACCGTCTAATATTTCAATCCTTAAGTCTCTACAAGCTTCTATATCAATATGTGAACCTATAGGGACTGTTTGGCAGATTAATTTTAAATTTGGCAGTTTCAGGAGAAGATTTCTATCAACTATCATCCGCTCTCTGATTAAGATAAGAATATCGATCTCTTTGAGCTTATCTTCTAAATTACATTCTTTAGCTAAATTATTGATAACCAGCACTTCATTAATTTTATAATAGATTGTAATGTTAGGGTGGCTTTTTGATAGTCATCTGGAATTAATATTTTCAATTGAAACCGCCCGTTTCATTCATCAATATTTGAGTTCATTATTTCATTTCTAAAATAACAAAAAAGCAATCTCATCGCTGATATTTTGACATAACGCCAAGTTTATTAACAAACTATACCCCTTGATTTCATTGTTATTTCTAGCAATAAGAATAGTATTAATCAGTTTGTTTTTATAAACTTTAACACATTGTGACAAAAAGAAAAAATTTGACTTAGTCGATGGAGAATTGCGCTTTTCTCATATTTTGGAGGACGAATCTGAAGTGCTACGCTGGACTGAAATCATGTCCCAGTTTTCTTATAATAGGCTACCAAGAAGACCATATTTGCGAACCAGATTTTATTGTCGAAACAGAAAAAGCGACATATTTGTGCGAGACAAAGTGTGCTTCATATAAGCGTGATCTCTCTCTTTATTCGTTGAAATATAACTTATTTGTAGCATGAAGAGTAAATTTATTAACATCATGATAAGAGGGAGATAGGAACTTTATAGGTGTATCATCATAGGATTAAGTCTTTTTGTTGAGAACTATTTCTATTTCTGCCAAAAGTTTTTTGATATATTTAATTATTATTTCGCTATGAGTTGATGTACTTATTTTTTATATGCAAGAAAGCTGATTGATTGTGTAAAATAGTATTCATAAAATTACATTATTCTTATCCTCTGTTAAGGACATTCTTTCTAGCGATGGTTTTGCAATTGCAGTGCTCTTTTTCTCATTCTAAATTTTGGTTAGGAAAAGCATATAGAGGTGTTATTTTAAATTTAAGTTATGTATATTCCATTGTTGGTATTACTGTTGTAAAAAATGATATTTTAGTTGATAAGTATAAGGTATTACCAAGAAGATCGATGGATAGATCAATTGAGATTGTTCCAATATATTGAAAAGCAATGGGTAAATAATTGATAATTGTGCTACGAAAGTCGTGAGATAGCCTATGTATGAAAAGTTCTTAACGACAGTTTTTTTGATCGTGTTTTTAATGCTTGCTCTTTTTATGCGAATCTTATTTTGATAAATCATGCAATTTTCGTCGGAACAGGATAATGCATTAAAGGCTGTTGCCGCGTGGTTGAAAGAAGGGCGTTCTCCTCTTTTTCGCCTTTTTGGCTATGCGGGGACAGGTAAGACGACGCTTGCGCGCTATTTTGCAGAAACAGTTGATGGTTCTGTTCAATTTGCTGCTTTTACAGGGAAGGCTGCACAGGTTTTACGTTCTAAAGGTGCAAGCAATGCTTGTACGATTCATTCATTGATTTATTGTCCGCGTGGAGAAGAGGAAGTTTCTGATGAAATTACGGGAAAAAAGTCTCTTGCTCCAACATTTACATTAAATCGAAGAAGTGCTGCGGCACAAGCTAAACTCATTATTGTTGATGAATGTTCGATGGTTGATGAACAATTGGCACGTGATTTAATGAGCTTTCGGACGCCAATTCTTGTTCTTGGTGATCCTGGTCAATTGCCTCCTATATCAGGTGGAGGTTTTTTTTCGAATGGGGAACCAGATTTTCTTCTCTCAGAAATTCATCGGCAAGCACGAGATAATCCGATTATACGGCTTGCTATGGATGTACGTGAAGGACGCGATATTGCTTATGGTGACTATGGAGAAGCGCGCGTTGTTACACGTAAAGAGGTCAATCAACAATTGGTTTTGGATGCTGATCAGGTCTTGGTAGGGATTAATCGTACACGCCACCTTTATAATCAACGTTTACGTATATTAAAGGGATTTACAGCAGATTATCCGCAAGCGGGAGATAAGCTTGTGTGTTTGCGAAATGATCCTCCTAAAGGTTTGTTAAATGGCTCTTTATGGAAGGTGATGACTTCACAGAAGGAGACAGTTAAACCAAGCATTAATCTTCTTGTGAAACCAGAAGAAAGTGAGCGTGGGGTAGCAAAGATTAAACTTTTAAAAGCAGCCTTTGAAAACCCTGATCAGGAAATTTCATGGCAATTAAAAAAGCGCTATGATGATTTTGATTATGGGTATGCATTGACGGTTCATAAAGCGCAAGGTTCTCAATGGAATAACGTCGTTTTGTTTGACGAAAGTTTTGCATTTCGTGATATGTATGCACGCTGGCTTTATACAGGAATTACCCGCGCAGCAGAGCATTTAACGATTGTTCGATAGAGAAAATATGTGTATTATCTGAGTTTCAGATGGAAAATGCCTTTTTTCTATCTTGTTATACACTGTAGAAAAATGGAAATGGGCATGGCAGTAAAACTTTCGGTTAATCTTAATGCTGTTGCTATTTTGCGCAATCGACGTAACCTTCCGTGGCCAAGTATCAAGAATATGGGGCATATAGCGCTTGCCGCTGGAGCAGCGGGTTTGACGGTTCATCCACGCCCTGATGAAAGGCATATTCGTTTTGCGGATTTGCCGGATATATACGGTTTAATAAAGAACACTTTTCCTCCTGCTGAGTTTAATATTGAAGGTTATCCAAGTGATCAATTTTTGGATATTGCTAAAAACTATGCCGATCAGATTACTCTTGTTCCTGATGATCCAGATCAGTCAACGTCTGATCATGGTTGGGATTTTGCTCATGATGCAGAATTTTTAGCGCCTATTATTCAGCATTTAAAAAAAAGAAAAATTCGTGTATCACTTTTTGCTAATCCTACTATTGATGGTCTTGACATTGCTAAAGCAATAGGAGCTGATCGTGTGGAATTTTACACTGGACCTTATGGTGCTGCATTTCAGGACAAAACAACACAAGATCAAGAGCTCAATAAACTTGTTTTAGCTGCAAAGAGAGCGAAAGAGTTGCAGTTAGGTATGAATGCAGGGCATGATCTGACGATTATGAATCTTCCTGCTCTGATCAAAAATATTCCTTGGCTTGATGAAGTTTCTATTGGCCATGGGCTTATTGCTGATGCGTTGGAGTATGGAATGCATGGGACTGTTCAGCGTTTTACCCGGTTATTATCGTAACCTTTTTCTCTCTATAAGAATTGGAAGAAAAATTTTTATAAAGCTTTGCCAATTTATCTTAAAACATAATATATGTTTAGATAAATAGCATTATTAGCGTACATTATAAATATTCTATTGTTGTTCTGTTTATTGGTTACTTTCTATCTTTTGTTTTTGAGTGTATGAGATGTTTTTTATTCATGCCATCCATTATGAGGAAGTTTTAAAATCTTCTTTTTATGAATAGACTTAATGCAATAAGAGCTGTTGGACATTGAGAACAAAAAAATAAAACGATGATATCGTCTTATCGCTTTATGAAGTAAAGAGGGATGTGCGCAAGAAATCTTAGACTATTAAAGTTTTAGGCTATTATAGGGGCTTCTTGAAAAAGGCTCGAGCGCATTAAAGGTTTTTTATAAGAGTCTCCTGTAAATAAATAACACAATGGCGGTATGGGGCATTCTGTTTCTCGTGAGAGGCGTGGAT
>NZ_HE997977.1:64134-67290 GCF_000312585.1 Bartonella queenslandensis AUST/NH15 | reverse complement strand
AAAGATATTGTTGTATAGGCTTTTGAAGGTTATATTAAAATAATACTTGTTATTTTTTAATTTTTCTTGCTATCCATATTGATTTGGTTCATGTTAAAGATCGTATAAATTGTATGTTGTATCTTAATTTTTAGGATATAATGTTTTGTTGTGCGATGGAAAAATAGAATCTTAGCAGATATATTTTCTTTAGAAATATTGTTTTTTTGTAAGTACCATTTTTGTAGGACAGCGGTTGAAATTTATTTGGGGATCCGTATGTGTTTTGGGAATTTCTGGGGACCACAGGTTTTTCTATACAATATGTAAACTTTAAAAATTATTCAATTTCTGTGTTTTTATAAGCGGCGTTTTTTTGTCTTTATGAGTATGTGATGCACTGAAGATAATGTTTCTTATTTGATAAAATTATCTGAGATCTAGTTTAAATAGAAAAAGAAGGAAGTGTTTTTATGCGTGTTTATTATGATCGTGATGCGGATATGAATCTCATTAAAGGGAAAAAAGTGGCCATTGTTGGTTATGGTTCTCAAGGGCGTGCGCATGCTTTAAATTTGAAAGATTCTGGTGTCCAAAATGTGCAAATTGTTTTGCGCTCAGGGTCGGAAACAGTTAAAAAGGCTACAGCTGATGGTTTTGAAGTGGTGAGCGTTGCTGAAGCAGCAAAATGGGCAGATCTCATCATGATGGCAACACCAGATGAATTGCAAGCTGATATTTATAAAGAGCATATTCATGACCATTTACGTGATGGGGCGGCGATTGCTTTTGCCCATGGTTTGAGCATTCATTTTGGCTTGATTGAACCTAAAAAAACCGTTGATATTGTGATGATTGCTCCTAAAGGTCCAGGGCATACAGTTCGTCATGAATACCAACGTGGTTGTGGTGTTCCTTGCTTAATAGCGGTGGCACAAGATGCTTCAGGGCATGCTCATAGTGTAGCATTATCTTATGCATGTGGACTTGGTGGTGGACGTGCTGGGGTGATTGAAACAACATTTAAAGAAGAGTGTGAAACTGATCTTTTTGGTGAACAAGCGGTTCTGTGTGGTGGTCTTGTTGAACTCATTCGAGCAGGTTATGAAACACTAACACAAGCAGGCTATGCACCAGAAATGGCTTATTTTGAATGTTTACATGAGGTTAAACTGATCGTTGATCTCATGTATGAAGGGGGCATTGCAAATATGAATTATTCGATTTCTAATACAGCTGAATGGGGCGAATATATGTCTGGTCCACGTGTGATTACGGATGAAACCAGAGCAGAAATGAAGCGTATATTGAAAGATATTCAAACGGGTAAATTTACATCGAATTGGATTCAAGAATATAAGGCTGGTGCGGCTCATTTTAAAAGTATGCGGCGTTTAAACGATAATCATCCTATTGAAGAGGTGGGTAAAAAACTTCGTTCTATGATGCCTTGGATAAAATCGAACGCTTTGGTTGATAAAGAACGTAATTGAAATCTCTACAGAGATATTTTGTCACGTTTATAATTGTAATAGACAGTTATCAAAAAAGGGTAACTTGAGTTACCCTTTTTATATGTTTTTTTTGCACATAGGATTTATTTCTTAGGGGCTTTATTTTTTAGGGGAGTATTTTTTTAGGGGAGTATTTTTTAAGTTTTTGCGTAATTCTTTCTTCCAAAAAGAAAATATACAATACCTAAAAATATAAACCATACTGGTGTGTATTTTAAAGCTACGGCAGTATCTGCTTCTAATGATAATAAATAAATAAATAATGAATGCAAAAAAAACGAGAAGCGTCCAGCACATAATAACACCTCCTGGCATTTTATAAGGAGAGACACTATGCTGGAGAGGACGACTGCGGCGATAGACGATATAGCTGATCAAAATAATCGACCATACAAATATAAATAACGTTGCGGCAATTGTCGTGACAATTGTAAAAGCAGCTATGAGGGTTTGAGATAACGATACAACCGCATAGCCTAATAAGATGCATAAACATGAAAAGAATAATGCGTTGGCTGGAACGTGATTACGAGAAAGTTTTCCTAAAAATTTAGGAGCTCCTTTTTGGGTTGCTAACCCATAGACCATACGACTGGTAGAAAAAATTCCACTATTTGCTGAAGAGGCGGCTGCTGTGAGGACAACAAAGTTCATTAAACCAGCGGTAATTGGAATACCAATAAGTGCATACATTGTTACAAAAGGGCTTTTTTCTGGACTGATTTGATCCCAAGGCGTTACAGACATGATTACAAGAAGAGAGAAAATATAAAAAAATACAATGCGGATTGGTATTGAATTAACAGCTTGTGGCAGGGCTTTTTGAGGGCTCTTTTACTTCAGCCGCCGCTGTTCCTGCCAGCTCAATGCCAACAAAAGCAAAAATAACAATTTGAAATCCAGCAAAAAAGCCTGTAATCCCTCGTGGAAAAAGATTTCCACCATTCCATATATTGCTAAGGGAAGCAACCGACCCGTTTGGAAAGACAAAACCGGTGAAGATCATATAAAATCCCACAACAATTAAGACTAAAATTGCTACAATTTTGATAAAACCAAACCAGAATTCAAGTTCACCAAAAGGTTTTACGGCGACGAGGTTAAGGACTAAAAAGGACATAAGACTAATGATAACAGGAATCCATGGATTGAGTTCTGGCCACCAAAAGTGTGCATAAGTGACAATAGCAATAATTTCAGCAGTTCCAGTGACGATCCAACATAACCAATATGTCCAGCCGATAAAGAAACCAGCACATGGTCCTAGAAGATCAGTCGAGAAGTCAATAAAAGATCGGTATTGTGTATTAGAAAGCAATAATTCTCCCATAGCACGCATGACAAAGTATAGAGCACAACCAATAATCGCATAAACGAGGAGGATTGAGGGGCCTGCTACACTGATTGTTTTTCCTGATCCCATAAAGAGACCTGTTCCAATTGCTCCACCAAGGGCTATAAGTTGTATATGGCGATTATGTAGTCCACGTTGCAATTTCTTCTTAGATTTTTTTTCTAAATTTTGTTTGTTCATTTTTGGGAAGTTCCCTTTAGTTATTTTAAGATAAAAATTACCCTAAAAAAGGTAATCATTTCTATCGGAACATGATATGTTTGATGAGTAAAGGAATTTTTTTCTATTATTTTGTATAAATAAAGAAAA
>NZ_HE997977.1:61583-63550 GCF_000312585.1 Bartonella queenslandensis AUST/NH15 | reverse complement strand
GTAGATGGCTGTTAGGATACTTCCATCTAGAAATGTATTTTTAATCTTGAAAGAAAGTTGCATAAAAAATTGGGGGGGATTTTAGGTAAAATCTAAATATTTTATTCGTAAACAATGTAAGCGAATTTTATAGAAAATTCTTTACAGAATAGCTCGTGTCTTATCCTGTTATGCCGTACAAACACTGTTGTGAGCAGTGATAAGGCATATAAAATTTACATATGTGGTATTTTTAGAATGAGTGGTGGGAGTGCGTATTCAGAGCAGGGTTTGTCTATAGAGCTTTATGTAGGTGAACCATATCAGTGGTTAGCAGCATCTCCTTTAACAAGCCAGACTGTTTACAAACCGGCGCTGGGAGGAATCCCCTTCTTTTTGAGGTATAAGGAGGAGGTTAAGGAGAAAAAGGGTAACTTTAGCTACCCTTTTTTGAGAAATTTCGTATAGATTTTATTTGTTCTTTGGAGCAATTTTTTTTCTTATAAACATAAAATACATTATGCCTAAGAAGATAAACCAGACTATACTGTATTTTAAAGCTATTAGGGTATCATGTTCTAACGTCAACAAATAGAGCATGAAAGCAAAGAATACTAACACAATCCCGCACATAATGGTACCTCCCGGCATTTTGTAGACGGATTCAGCATGTAGATGAGGGTGATTGCGACGATACACAATATAGCTAATCAAAATGACGGACCATACGAATAGAAATGCAATAGCTGAAATACTTGTCACAATTGTAAAAGCACTTATGATACTTGGAGATGATGATGCAATCGTATATCCTACTAAAATACATAGGCAGGAAAAAAACAAAGCATTAGCTGGCACATGGTATCTGGAAAGCTTCCCTAAAATTGGAGGAGCGCCTTTTTGTGTTGCAAGACCGTATATCATACGGCTGGTGGAAAAAATACCACTGTTTGCTGAAGAGGCTGCGGAAGTGAGAACAACAAAATTAACCAAACCAGCAGCAATTGGAATGCCAGCAAGCCCAAACATGGAGACAAAGGGGCTTTTATCTGGAACAATTTGATCCCAAGGTGTCACTGACATAATCACTGCAAGAGAAAAGATGTAAAAGAGGACAATACGCACCGGTATTGCATTAATTGCTTTAGGGAGAACTTTTTTCGGTTCTTTGACTTCAGCAGCTGTTGTTCCAGCAATTTCTATCCCCACAAAAGAAAAAATGGCAATTTGAAATCCGGCAAAAAAACCTGTAATTCCTCGGGGAAATATATCTCCACCATTCCATACGTGACTGAGAGAAGCGACAGTCCCATTTGGAGGGGTAAAGCCTGTAGTGATCATATAAAATCCAACAATAACTAATGCTAAAATCGCTACGACTTTGATAAGACCAAACCAGAATTCAAGTTCACCGAAAAATTTTACGGCAAGGAGATTAAGGATTAAAAAGAAACCAATGCAAGCAAAAACAACAATCCATGGATTAAGTGTTGGCCACCAGAAATGCATATAGTTAATGATAGCAATAATATCTGCAGCTCCAGTCACAACCCAGCTTAACCAATAGTTCCAGCCAACAAAAAAAGCGATTCCCGGTCCTAGCATATCGGTTGAGAAATCAATAAGAGATCGATATTGTGAATTAGAAAGCAATAATTCTCCCATAGCACGCATGACAAAATAGAGAGCACCTCCAATAATAGCATAAACGAGTATAATGGAAGGGCCGGCTACACTAATTGTTTTTCCTGATCCCATGAAGAGTCCTGTTCCAATAGCTCCACCGAGGGCTATAAGTTGTACGTGACGGTTATCTAGACCACGTTGTAGTTTCTTCTGAGGATCATCTTTTAAATTTTGTTTACCGTTCATTTTTTAGGGGTTCCCTTTAATTATTTTGAGATTAAATGACACTAAAAAAGGCATTATTTCGTATCGAAGCATGATATAAATGAGGTGTAAAGGAAAAAAACATTTTTTATGATGGT
>NZ_HE997977.1:55034-61397 GCF_000312585.1 Bartonella queenslandensis AUST/NH15 | reverse complement strand
AGAGAGTTTTAATTTTTTTTATTTTTTAGGTGATGCTCGCAAATGGTATAAAAATGGTCATTGAAGTGAATCATGTAAATATGTTGAAGAAACATATTGTTATAGGTTCAAATCCTTTTTTGATGCTACTTGCTGGAAGGCAAGAATTTGGGGGAGGATGCCCTGTAGAACATGGATACTTTAGAATTGAGTTTTTGTGTCATAAACCCATCTATGTAGCTAGTTAAAAGCTTTATTTACCTTCAGCATTCTTTTCGTGTTTGGGTCTTATTTCTTTTGATTTTAAGGCGTGTATTTCAGATTTAATCGATTTAACGCCTATATATAATAAATAGCAGCCACCTATGAGCTTTAATAAAAAAGAGCGTTTTATTATTGAGAACAATCGCTGATACATCCTAGTATGGAAAATGCTTTGTGTGCATATATTGTTGTACACAACCCTAAGACATTGGAAATGCCTTCTTTTTTCCCAGCCTCATAGCATTATCGATGATAAGAGCTATGTTTGAATTAGAGAATATAACTAAAAAAATGAAACAGTGAAAAAGGTCAGTATTTGATGATTCATTTGACCGTTATTTCTGAGATTAATTGAGCTTCAAGATATAACTCTATTTTGTCAAGTTTAGAGAGTTTACCTACGCCCTGTGGAGTGCCTGTATATATGATATCACCATGCCTTAGCTGAATGTAGTGACTTAAAAATGAGATTATTTTTTCAAAGCTAAAGATCATATTTTTCGTATTGCCAACTTGCCTCATTTCACCATTCAACTTCATTTCAAAAGTTATTGGATCGTTTATTTTTTCTTTGGCTATGAAGTCAGAGACGTATGCGGCTCCTTTAAATCCCTTAGACAAAAGCCAAGGAAGCTTTTTTTCTTTTAATTTTGTTTGCAAATCTCTCGCGGTTAGATCAAGACCTATTGCTACAGCATCATAACATTCTTCAGCTTCCCTCTCATTGACTATAAAAGTGTCCTTTGAGATTCTGAGCACAATTTCAGTTTCAAAATGTATTTCTTTGGAAAAATCAGGAAGATTAATTTGGTTTCCTAATACAAGTGAACTGTTCGGCTTACTAAATATAACGGGTTCATCTTCAACAACATTGCCAAGTTCATGAGCATGTTCCACATAATTGAGCCCAACGCAGTAAATATTATTAATCATAGGAAACCACCAAGTTTTTTTCCTTTTATATAGAAAAGATATCCCTATGGAAACAATATTTTTTCTTATATCGATATGTGAGATTTGTAAAAAAAATATGCATTATGTGAGTTAATGACCAATTTTTATGATAAGCAGTTAGCATTGTCTCTTTACGCTTTAATGAGAGGTTGGCTATTGTGTTTCTACGGGGAGAACGTCAAGGAATGCGTGGAACACTCAAGATTTTTGCTTGGATGCTTTTCTAAGTAATTAAAATCGCTGAGGATTTTATTCTTTGCTGTGTTCATAAAGATAGTTTTTTCTAATTTTTTTGAGGCGTTTTGAATGAGTCATTTTCATATGTTTTGTTGCTAAAAAGTCAGTGTAGTGACACCATATTATCCTAGACGTGCATTCATATCTTTTAAAAGTTTGAAGTTGAGAGGTTTCGTAAGACATTCACCTTCATCTATACAATAAGCAGGGTTGTGAGCAAATTCAATACCGTTTTTTTAGCTCTTCGTAATCTACTTACTCATAACCGATAGCAAATCATCTTGCTATTTTACATTGACGCAATTTCTTGGCTGTTTTCTCTGTTATTTTTGTATGCCAGATCAATAAGACATAAATTTTTTCCAGAATTTATCAGGAAAGTTATCTTCATTTAAAGAGTTGAAGAAATAAAATTGAATGCTCAAATCATCTGGAGTTTTTTAAACGTACTCATTTTAGTTATTCTATCAGTTATAGCGATTTTCATCGTAGTTTTTCTCTAAATCGATAACCATTAAAACTCTAAAGCCTTTTTCATCATTTATTGATGAAATTACAAATGCTGAATGGTACATTCCCAATTCATCGAGCAGTACACTCTCTAAGTTTCCTTTCAAACGAACTTAGAGTATAGTTCAAAGCTGTCTTTATCAGTTAAGTGAGTTACATTAATGATGGCAATTTAATACAGTGGCCTGTGATGTTTGAAAGAAGCTTTCTTGATGCGAAAGTGACGGAGTCTTTTAATAAAAAAATGATAAATAATGTTGTACATCTTCTCTTTTCGTATTCTTTTCCAATCATCAGTGAAAACTTTTTTGTAGTGAAAATGCGTTGATAACTTAATTTTTGTATATTCATTATTTCATGCTTTAAAAATGCAAAAATATGAATATACAATTAAGTTATCGACTTCCTATTCTTTTCACTTTCTAACTATAAAGAGAATCCTTTATTCACTTTACGTATCAAAAGAATTAGCTTTTTCTGGTAACACAAGTGGAGAAATAAGGATTTTAGATATGTTTCGGCGTTCCATTTCGATAACTTTAAAGCGTAAACCATCCGTTTCAAAACTTTCTCCCTCATTTGGCAAGTGACCAAACTGCCAAAGCATAAAACCCGCTAGAGTCGTATAACGATCTGCTTCATCAACAAGATTACGCCCAAGATAACCACTTAAACGGCGGATATCAGCATATCCCTCTACAAGAAGGCCGCCATTTTCAAGTTGTTCTGCGATCATGAGTTCTTCATCATCATCAGGAAAGTCTCCTGCAATAGCTTCAAGAATATCGGTTGGTGTTGCAATCCCTTCAAAAGATCCGTGCTCATCAACGATGATTGCAAGCTGAATCGAAGAATGACGTAATTGCTCCATTAATCGTAAAACACTGGTGTTTTCATGAACAACAAGGGGCTCTCGCATAGCCTTTTTCCAATTAATTTTTTTCCCCTCAGCCAAATTCAAAAGAAGATCTTTTGTCAACGCAACGCCAACAAATTCATCCACTTTTTCACGCGCAAGAATTAAGCGGCTATGTTTAACTTTTTGTAATTCTTCACGCATTTCATTTTCATCAGCATTTAAATCTAACCACTCAATTTCATTCCGCGGCGACATGATAGAGCGAACAGGACGATCAGCTAAATCGAGAACACCACGAATCATCTCCTTTTCTTCTGGTCTAAACAATTCAGAAGCTGCGGCCTGTTCAGCAATGACATCTACAGTTTCAGCAAGATGACTATCTTTACTTCCCCCTCCCAAGAGCCTTAAAACAGCATCAGCTGTTTTACTGCGTAGATCATTCGTTGTAATCATCTTTTCACGGTTACGACGTCCAATTTGATTAAAAGCTTCGATGAGAACAGAAAAACCAATAGCAGCATACAAATACCCTTTTGGAATGTGAAAACCAAACCCTTCAACAATAAGCGTAAAACCAATCATCATCAAAAATCCAAGACAAAGGATGACAATAGTGGGATGACGATTAATAAAACGCATGAGAGAGCCAGAGCCACACATCATCACTCCCATAGCAGCAATGACTGCGATATACATAACGGCTGCTTGCTCTTTTGCAATCATGCCTGTTGCGGTAATAATACTATCGAGTGAAAAAACGGCATCCAGCACCACGACTTGAACAATCACTTGCCAAAAAACAGCATAAGCAACGCCTGTTTTTCTTTCATGCGATACTCCTTCTAACCTTTCATGCAATTCTAATGTTCCTTTCGCTAGCAAAAAGGCGCCACCACCAATTAAAATAAAGCTATGCCAGCTAAAGGCAAAAGATGAAAGTGAAAGAATGACCGTATCGAGTCTCATAACCCACCCAATAACGGTAAGAAGGAAAAGCCGCATGATTAATGCTAAAGTAAGACCTATCAAGCGTGCACGGTCACGCAAATGCACTGGCAATTTTTCAGCTAAAATTGCAATAAAGATAAGGTTATCTATTCCTAAAACAATTTCGAGAAAGACCAACGTGACCAAACCAAACCACGCATGGGGATCAGTGATCCATTCCATCATTTCTCACCTTTTAAAAGCTTAAAAGCACGCGATTGACAAAAAAAACTCATGGGCTTTAATTCGTGCATAGGATCATGAACTTTGAATGTAAAAAAAACTACATTCAAAGAAAAAAACAGAAAAATATCGTTTAAACGCATATGATTATTGACAAAATAAAACGCTGCGCCATTCTGTTGACAACGATAAGAAGATTCCTCTAAATTTTGCTCGGGCATTATGCTCGATAATCCTCCAACTATAGATTCTGTATAACAATCAGAACATTTATTTATAGAGCTTCTTATAATGGGTCTATTTTTATATAAGATCAAGTGGTGAATATCATATTTTAAATCCTACAGACGATGAGGCTATTAAAAAACAACAAAATATCTAGACATCCCCCCTTAGGAGCGTTATAGAAGCGCTTATTCTCATCTTTTGGGAAGCGTATGGGTGATTAGCTCAGTCGGTAGAGCAGCTGACTCTTAATCAGCGGGTCGTGGGTTCGATCCCCTCATCACCCACCATTTATTGTGTACTATAAATAATTTATTGATTGTATAAAAATTTTTAAGATATAAGAGGCTAAGGAAAATTGGAGAGTAGGAGCAAGCTAACACGCCACCCAACACACCACACACTCTGCCAGTTCGTGGGTGTTAGATCGGCAGCTCTTGGTGTTTGAGACTCTTCAGAAAAGGCATTTTTAGTCATTTCTTGCACAGTTTTATTCCATACGGCGGCTCTGCCTGCTTATAACGTGCAAGCGAAGGGTTTTTATTGGATTTAACATAGAGAGATTTGAAATGAGAGAATCTTATGGGGTTCAAGGTTCTCATTCAAGTTGAATAACGATAAATTATCTTTATAAACCAATACACTGTATGTTATAGAAACGATTATTTTCTACACGGATAGATATTTTTAAGTTTATGGGAGTCTTTTTGCAGGAAAATAGACAAATATTTCTATGTTTTTCTCAGGGTAAGCTTCTTATAAAGAGAGCCTTTCAAGTTTGAAGGTAGAAAAGATAAATAAAAATAACGATTGTATTATTTACATATGCACCTAAATTTCTGCATGATGATATTATTTATAGGCACACAAAAAAGAAGCCGTTGATAACCTTTTATTTATTTAGGTGGTGTTTTGGGGGCTCTTTTCCAATATTGTTGCGCTTCAAAAATGGCGACCACAAATAATGAAATGATGAGTGGTATGATCAAATAAAGTATTCTAAAGACAATAAGTGCTGCGATAACATCGGTTGGATTTATATTAGGCATGCCTGTTATGAAGAGCGCTTCAAGAACGCCTACTCCTCCTGCTGGAGCATTGGAGAGAAGAGTTAGCGTAAAAGATGCTAGGAAAACACCAAGAACAGAAATAAAATGAATATCGGCATTGTAGGGGAGAACAGCATATATAATTCCTGCTGCTCCTAAAAGCTCTAGAGGGCTAATGAGGAGCTGTTGAATAACAATTTTTAGTCGTGGATAGGAAAGCTGAATTTTCTTGCCCAAGCGTAGGGGTTTCAATTGAAGCCAGCTCCCAAATGTATAAAGTGCTACGCAACTGAGTAAAATTGCTCCGACTATCGTTCCTAGCCATTCAGGAAGCTCTTCATGAATGAGGTTAATAATCTCGGGTTGCAGAACCAAAACGATCCCCAACAGTAAGACTGTACCGATTACAAAAGTAAAAGAGCAAAAACCTACTAATATGGCGATTTCTGTTCCATTTAATCCTTTCATTCTATAAGCGCGATAACGCACAACGGCACCAGAAAAAACGGAAGCGCCGATATTGTGCGAAAGAGCATAAGTTGTAAATGAACATATAGCGATAAAAATCCAAGAAATTTTATGGCCTAGATGTTGTAAGGCAATTCGATCATATCCAGCAAGAGCAGCATAAGCAAGGAGAGAACATAAACAGGCTAATAACCAGTGCTGTGCATTTAAATCGCTCAAACGTTCCAATACGTCTCCGAACGAAATGGCAGAGAGCTTTATATAAAGAATCCGAATAGATATCAGCATTGCTAAGATACCAATTAAGGGCCATATAAATTGCTTTATTTTCACGCTTCTTTATCCATTTTATATTTTCTGTAAATTTTTATGATTATGCATATTCTTTACAGACTTTTGTTCTGTTATATGTTTTATGATGCCATTGGCAATTTCTTCATCATCCGTTACTACAACATCAGCACCTAAATCAATGAGATAAGATGTTTCTGTATCGGATAATGCATGTGTGATTATCTGGATATCCTTCTTCATATCACGTATATTCACGATGCATTCTCCTACTTCAATGGTACTTCGCATTGTAATAACAATTTTATGTGCATTATTTATATTGGCTGCGTTCATTATTTCTTGTTGAATGAT
>NZ_HE997977.1:47507-54739 GCF_000312585.1 Bartonella queenslandensis AUST/NH15 | reverse complement strand
GTTGAATGATATTACCGCAAATAGCTTCAAACCCATCTGAAATTGCTTTATCAGAAAGGCGTTTTGATTCTTCTACAATTACGATAGGTTTATCTCTATTTATTAAAGATAATGCAATACACTTACCAATACGGCCATAGCCAATAATGACGATATGGTTGTTTTTTAAGGTCATTGGTAAAAAATCTTGGTCTGGATCTTGTGGATCAATATCAATAATTGTTTGGGTATTTTGTGAAGAAGCAGAAAATTTTTCTAGACGTTTTTTTATTTTATTACAGGCAATGAAAACAAGAGGATTAAGCAAAATAGAAAAAATTGCTCCTCCAAGAATTAAATCATGAGCGTCATTGTTTAAAAGGCCTAAGCTTAGACTTAAACCAGCAAGGATAAAGGAAAATTCTCCGATTTGGGCAAGACTTGCAGCAATCGTCAAAGCTGTTGCATTAGAATAGCGAAAAGCTTTAACGATGAAAAAAGCAACAGCAGATTTGCCGATTACGATAATCAATAAGGTCGCTAAGAGAGGAAAAAAATGAGTCAAGAGTTTTTCTGGGTCAAATAACATGCCCACAGAAACAAAAAAGAGAACAGAAAAGGCATCACGCAGGGGTAAGGATTCTTCAGCTGCACGGTGACTTAATTCTGATTCGCTCATGACCATACCGGCAAAAAAGGCGCCAAGAGAAAGAGAAACACCAAATAAATGAGCGGCTCCGAAAGCTACGCCTAAGGCAATAGCAAAGACGCTAAGACGGAATAATTCACGTGATCCCGATTGTGCACTCATTTTTAGAAGCCATGGGATAACGCGTCGCCCAATGATGAGCATCAGTGCGATAAATATAATTACTTTCAGGATGGTAAGACCAAAAATACCCCAAATACTTAAATCCAACCATTGAACAAGAGGATCCAATGCTTCCTTTTTGGTATTGCTGAGGGCATTTGCCAAGGAAGGTATGAGGACAAGTATAAGGACCATTGCTAAATCCTCAATAATCAACCATCCAACGGCAATGCGCCCTTTTTCTGTTTCAATAAGATGGCGCTCTTGCAAAGCACGGAGCAGGATAACAGTACTTGCTATAGATAAAGCAAGACCGAAGATCAAACTCCCGCTGAAGCCCCATCCCATAATCAGACCAAGGCACAAGCCTAGAAAAGTAGAAAATGCCATTTGTGCAATAGCAGCGGGGATAGCAATCGCTTTGACTAATAAAAGGTCTTTTAATGAAAAGTGTAACCCAACCCCAAACATGAGCAAAATAATACCAATTTCAGCAAGTTGATTAATAATAACGGAATCTATTTTAAATCCGCCTGTATTGGGACCCACAATAACACCAGCTAACAAATAGCCTACAAGGGGTGAAATACGTAAACGGCTAGCAATCATTCCTAAAAGAAATGCTAAACATAAACCGGCAACAATCGTTGTAATTAGGGGGGTGTCATGGAGCATGGATTATTTACTATTCTTAATTAAAGAGTGAAGAAATGAAAATGACGATATTTTTATGAAAAGGTATCATATACATTAAAGGGCACTTTCATTTCACTTTACTTTAGTATTTGCACGATTATTTCGTTGACGCCACCAGTTTCCGAGTAGGAGTAAAATAGGCGCAGCGATAAAGATAGAGGATGATGTTGCAATAATAATCCCAAAGACCATAGGCAATGCAAAATTATGAACAGCACTTCCACCCCATATCGCCATGGGGAGCATGGCAAGAATTGTTGTGGCTGATGTAAAAAAACAACGGACAAGAACCTGATTAATTGACAGATCAATCAGTTCGCGCAACGGCATTTTTTTATAAAGGCGCATATTTTCGCGCATCCTATCATAGACAACAACCTTATCATTTATTGAATATCCAACAATTGTTAAGAGTGCAGCGATGGCGGTTAAATTAAAATCAAACTGAAATAAAGCAAAAAAACCAATCATTTTTGTGGTGTCTAAAATGAGCGTGACAATGGCTCCAATGGCAAAGAACCACTCGAAGCGTAACCATATATAGAGAGTCATAGCAATAGCCGCAAGAATAACAGCCGTAAACGCAGCGGTAGCAAGTTCGCCTGAAATTTTGGGACCAACAACTTCTATTTGATCAAATGTCGTATCAGGATAGATTTTTTGTACAGCTGTTTTGACCTTATCAATGGCGATAGTTTGTTGTGCTTCACTCCCACTTTGTTTTTGCATGCGAATTAAGACGGTGTTTTCATTATCAATATTTTGTAGGGTTACTTCACCAATATTAAGAGTAGAAAGCTTGGAACGCAGAGTTGCTAGGTCTGCTGGAGCTTTCGTGGTAATACTCATTTGGCTGCCGCCAATAAAATCAATTCCAAAATTCAAGCCAGGCTTAAAAAAGAGAACAACTGAAGCAATTGATAAAATAATTGAGATGCCAATACCAATGAATCGCGCTTTCATAAAGTGGAAAGTGGTATTTTGGGGGATAATGTTAAAAGCAGAGTGAATATGCAATTTTTTAATTTTCCATTTACGAACAATCCAAATCATGATGATGCGTACAATAGTGATATTTGTGAACATGGAGATGATAATACCAAGCAACATTGTTACGGCAAAACCACGAACGGGACCGGTGCCAAACCAAAATAATAAAACAGTCGCTATAATGGCCGTAACATTCGCATCAACAATGGTTGCAAAAGCCTGTTTAAAACCACGATCTAGAGCCGCAAAAGCACTTACACCTTTTCGACTTTCTTCACGGATACGTTCATTGATGAGAATATTCGCATCAACAGCAATACCGATGCCTAAGATAATACCAGCAATACCAGGCAAGGTCAGCGTAGCACCGAGAAGACTGAGGGCAGCAAATGTTAAAATCGTGTGGAGCGCTAGTGCTATATTGGCAATGAGCCCCCAAATTCGGTAGAGAAGAAAAATGAAAATTGCAACAAGCATAAAACCAATTATGCCAGTGTAGAGTCCCATTTGAATGGCATCAGCACCAAGATTTGGGCCTACCGTTCTCTCTTCAATGACGGTGAGCGGGGCGGGAAGGGAACCAGCACGGAGCAGAGCAGCCAGAGTTGAGGCTTCTTTGGGGTCAAAGTTTCCGGTAATTTGACCTTGTCCATTGGGAATGACACTATTGATGGTAGGAGCCGTTAAAACCTTATTATCCAGAACAATGGCAAAAGGACGGTTAATATTTTGTCGTGTTATATCAGCAAATATTTTCGCACCAACGGAATCTAGCGTAAATGAAATAATAGAACGTCCTGGCATTTGCGGGTCGAAACCAGCGCGGGCTTCTTTAAGGACATTTCCGTCTAAGGCAATTTGATCATAAATTGCATAACGTTGTGTTTCATCTGTATATCCAGGAAGAATAGAAACACCTATAGGGGGATTATTGGGATCTACATTAGAAGGAACAAGATGAAAACTCATCTTAGCGGTTGTGCCTAAAAGATCTCGCAGTTGTTTTGGATCTTGTAAGCCAGGCAATTGGACCATAATACGATCATTTCCAACTTTTTGGATCGCTGGTTCTGAAACACCAACTTGATCGATACGGCGACGGATAATTTCTAAGCTCTGTTCAATAGCGTTGCTTACACGATCTTTTATGCCCGCTTCCGTTAGTGTGATACGGAGTGTTTCATTTTGAGCACTCATTGTGATGTTATGTTCTGTTGTACCAAAGCTACTGTGTATGGGGGTTATTAATGTTTTTAAAGCAGAGAGTGCTTTTTCAGTTTGTGATGCATCAGAAATAAGGGCAACAACGCTATCTTCAATGATACGAACACTTGAGGTCCGGATTTGTTTTTCACGCAATGTATTATGCACGTTGCTTAAGATGATGTGTAATTGATCGCGTTTTAATGTTTTGCTATCAACTTCGAGCAAAAGAGAAGAGCCTCCTTGAAGATCAAGACCAAGGGCTACACGGGTGTCAGGTAAGAAGCTTGAATTTTTAACCTGTTCGTGTGAAAATAAATTGGGTAAAGCAATGTAAATGCTGCTTAATAGGATAAAGCAATAAAGGGTAGTTAACCAACCAGATGTACGCATGATGTATTCCGCTAATAGGCAATCTAACAGTTATTCAAAGTTGAAAGCACAAGTAAAATAAGATGATCATTGTTATAATTCAAGGAAGAGGATTAGGTGAGTTCATTAGGAGGAGCACGTTTATTTGAAAAATATTGCATTTGAAAATGACGAAGTCGTGTATCAATAGCTGGAATCTTTATTAAAAAGAGATTCAATATTAGGATTTTTTGAAAGATCTCCATAAAAATAGATTCTGTATGGAATGTTACAAGTTTTTTGTTTTCAGTCGTGGTAACATTCAACTGGTCATACTTGTTTTGTAAATAAAGTTTATTCGTTTTAGTGATATGACTGATGTGTGATTGTTTGATTAAATAAGCACGCATTCCTAGATTGCCCGTTAAAAACATGCCCAGACTGGATAGAAAAATCCAAGTCGTCAAAGGGAGAAAATTTTCTTTTTTGCAATAGAAGTGCAAAAAAAACATGCCAGAGTGCCTTCTTTAATCTTTGAGTTTAGCTTACTATTTCTTTTTCTCTTATTATCAGTATTATAGAATAAGGGAAAGCTTTTATAAGATTATTCTATAAAAGTTGAAAATATCTATCTTATACCATATTTTAAAAAAGGGGGGATAAAATCCTTTTTGTGCGTATAAGGTAGATATGTGTTCATTTTGTAGAAAAAATATCCACAAACTTTTCCTTCTTTGGGGGGTTATCTTTGTTTTTAATTCTGGTGCTTGGGGAAGTGGGGAGACACAAAATACAATTGTCGAACAAACAATAGCTTCTTATTCAATTGATGAAATTATTCAACAACAACAGTTTATTATTAAGGATCTTGAAGAAAGTACTGCAGCTTTAAAAAGAGATTTTGATAAAAAATTAGAAGATGAGCGTGCTTTGGAAGAACTGCGCTTACGTGCACAAAATATCAGTGAGCGTACTATGGAGGCAGCATTTGCTTTGCGTTCTCCTCTTAATGAAATTAATACACTTCTTGATCAATTAACCGAGCTCCAACATGACGTAAAAAAACTGAAAAATTCAGAGAAGAAATACTCTTATTTGATAGAGCAAAAAGCTAAAATTAATAGTATAATGCTTCAGTTTGAAGAAGTTTTTTTGGTGACAAACAGAATAGCTGAACTTTCTATTTCTCAATCTCGTGAACTTTTTAAACGCAAACTGACCGATAGGCTTGAGTTTTCAATCCCGATGATTAAACATCTTGTCCAGAAAACAAAAGAGGCTTCATCAGATTTTCTTTTGTTGTTGAGCTCTTGGTACAATTTTATCTTTTATTTCAAATTATTACAGCTTTTTCTTTCTTTTTTGATTCCACTTTTTATTACTTTGGGGCTTTCGTATTTTGCTCATAAAATTCTTGTGCATGTGTATTGCCACTTTACGAAGTCTAATGAGGAAATATCGTATTTACAACGCTTATTGATCGCCTTTGTTTCAGTTCTTTTACCTTCGCTTATCTGTATTCTTTGCGTTTATCTTGTGTTGTTTTTATTTCGTAGTTTTCACTTAGATCCAGGTAAGCTTACAACAGTTTTTGATATGATTGGGTGTCAAATTATTTTAGTTTTTTTAATCAATCGGTTAGCGGTTGTTCTTTTATCATCGAATAGGCCTCATGTGCGTCTTCTCAATATTGCAGCCTCGTCTGCTTCTCAATTGGTATTTTTACTCACTTCTTTAGGGGGAATTTTGGCTTTTGATGCTGTTCTTGATAGTATTTATCAAATCATTTCAGCGCCTTTATCTTTGACAATTGCTAAAAGCTTTATTGCTGTTTTTCTTGTCGCAATATTGCTATTTATAATATCATTTGTACCTTTGCGGTTTAGACGTAGGAATTTGCAAGGAGAAAAAAAAGAACCGTATTTTGGGCCATTTTATATACGCATTCCTCTTATTGGTTTGGGATTATTGCTGCTTGTGTTGAATTTTTTAGGCTATGTTGGTCTCGCACGTTTTATTATGCAGCAGATTATGATTGGTGGAGCATTTTTGCTTCTCATGTATTTAGGAATACAAAGCGCTCAAGCACTTGGAACTAAAGGCCAATTTATGAAAACAACAGTTGGTCATCTTTTGATGCAGAGATTTCATTTAGAAGAAAAAACGATGAATCAATTGGGAATTGTTGTGAGTGTTTTTCTCAATTTGTTTGTTGTCGTATTTTGTGCAATGCCAATTGCTGTACAGTTTGGATTTTCCTATTCTGATTTAAAAGCAGTTTTGTGGCAATCGGTGACTGGTTTTCAGATCGGAAATATGACTCTTTCTTTGATTTCTCTTGTAACAGGAATTATTTCTTTTGGTGTCTGTTGGTTCCTTATTCGCCGATTTATTGGTTGGTTAGATCATGTGGTGTTTGCTCATGGAGAATTTGATTCTGGTATCCGTAATTCTATCAAAACAGTAGTAGGTTATGGGGGCGTTGTTGTGTCTGCTTTGATAGGATTATCAATGGCAGGTTTGGATCTTAGAAATTTTGCTCTTATTGCTGGAGGACTTTCACTTGGTATTGGTTTTGGTTTACAGAATATTGTTCAAAATTTTGTCTCTGGACTTATTATTTTAGTTGGAAGACCATTTAAAATAGGGGACTATATAGAATCTGGATCAGTAGGGGGGATTGTTAAGCGTATTAGTGTACGTGCAACAGAACTTGAGACCATTCAACGTAAAACGATTATTATTCCCAATTCAAGCCTTATTAATAATAACGTTAGTAATTGGACACGACGTAATAAAATAGGACGAATTGATATCCCAGTTACTGTATCATCTAAAGTTACTCCAGAGCGTGTTGTTGAAATTTTGTTAGAGATTGCTTCTTCAACAGAAGGCGTTTTAAAAAATCCTATCCCACAGGTGAGTTTTACGGCATTTGATTGTAAGAGCTTTTCCTTTAATTTAGCTATTTATGTGCCTAATATTACTGCATCTTCTCATGTAACCAATACCCTTCGATTTGTCTTATATAAGCGTTTTATTGAGGAAGGAATCTTAGAATGTTGAGATATATTTATGCTTTTATTACAGTTACTCTGTTGAATATTTTTGCCATAACATCTTTTGCTGCAACAGTGAAGAATACTGATTTAAAGATGCAGTCTATCATCGTTGTCGAAGGCAGTATACCTTTAAGATTTTC
>NZ_HE997977.1:37580-47320 GCF_000312585.1 Bartonella queenslandensis AUST/NH15 | reverse complement strand
TTTTCTAAAAATATACATTTTTTTAAAAATATAGAAGTATTCATATTATAATATTTTAAATTTATTAAAATTTGTTTGCCAAACTTCTATTTTGATGTAATGATATATTTAGTGCTGATATATTTAAATGTAACTACAAAGGAGTACATGCGGTTTTTCTTTATAAAATTTTATAAAACTTTGTTTTTCTAAATGTGATTTTTTATTATATTTAAATTTAGCAATGGGGTATAATTTTATGAATACGAAATTTATAACAGCATCTGTTTTTTCTTTAATTTCACCTTCTATACTACAAGCTGCAGATGTGGTGGTTCCGCAAGAGCCAATACATGTTGCTTCAGAAGTTGTTACTTCTTTACCTTTTTCTTGGTCAGGTTTTTATTTTGGGGGTCAAATTGGTGGCTTTTCAAGTAAAATTTCTGCAACAACGCGTGATGTTGATATTCCTCTCTATCCTGATGAGGAGAGTAAAAGTAAACCATGGGTACCCGTCGAGAAACAATATAAGCCTGAACTTTCTGGCTTCATTGGTGGATTTTATGCGGGTGTTAATTTTGATCTCGGTAATAATTTTATCGTGGGGATTGATACGGATATCCTTTTAACGGAAAAAAAGGATACGAAAACAAAGTTTCATTCTGCTGAATCAAGTGCTGGTGGTTCGAATCCTCAAGGAACTAAGCCTGAAGAGAATGGTTCTGGAACTGATACAGAAGAAAACGGTCAAGAGAAAAAAAGTCAAAAAAGGGCACAGTTTGTCAGAGGGCATAGTTCTAGCTTTTCTCGCTCTGATACAGAGACTCCAGAAGAAAAGGATAGTTTGACTTTTAATCATACTTTTAAACAAAAATGGACTGGTGCCACACGGATGCGTGTTGGATTTTCTGCTCATCGTGTGATGCCTTATATTGCTGGTGGTATTGCTTATGGACAATTTCAAGATGTTTTGTCGACAGTCATTACAGGATCTGAGCCTTTTAATAAGACATCGGATGCTACAAAAACGATGATTGGTTATACTCTTGGTGGTGGTGTTGATTTCGCGATGACAGATAATCTTATTGTACGTGCGGAATATCGTTACTCGGATTTTGGTAAAAAGAAATTTAAAGACGAGATTGAAGTTAAATATAAGACGAATGATTTTCGTGCGGGAATAGCTTACAAATTTTAGTTTTTGTGGAAATAAATAAACTTAAGTTTGAAGAGGTCCTATTTTGATAGGACCTTTATCTTTTGAAATCTTATGCATTGTAAATTCTACTTTATGGTGAAGAAAAAGTCTTTGACTTTGAGTGATGATGAGGAGGTAAGGAAGAGTTGCTTAGATTCTGAAATGATTAAGAATGAATTTTTTTGATTCATAAAGTATGGCTAAAATATTTGTTTGCAAAGAAAGGGCGATCCACTTTTCACATTATTACCGTTTCATTTGATCATATCGTTATAGCATTGTCTAAAGATCGCTGCTTTATTCCAAAACGATTAGAAAACAAAAAAAATGCATATAATGGTGCGGACGGCGGGACTTGAACCCGCAAGGTCTTCGACCGGCAGATTTTAAGTCTGCTATGTTTACCGTTTTCATCACGTCCGCAATGAGAGTTCTCTCATAAGCTATATCTTTTATTGAATCAAGAATTAATGACAAAAGAAGAAATTTTCATTTTTTTTAGTGAAATTTTGACTGACAATTATTTTTTTTTATCGCTAGAAGAAGCCTGTATAATATAAATAAAGCATGAAATGATCAGTGTTATGAGTAAATTTATTCAAGACGTTACAAAAGCTATGGTGGGATTGCATCATGTGTTTGCTGAAACACCCCTTCAAAGAAATGATTTTTTAAGCCAAAAATATGATGCAGAAATTTATTTGAAGCGTGAAGATTTAACACCGGTGCGGTCTTATAAGATTCGTGGTGCTTTCAATTTTGTTTCAGAAATGCTGGGCAGTATAGAGTCAGATTCTGCATTTGTATGCGCTTCAGCGGGGAATCACGCGCAAGGGGTTTCTTTTGTTTGTCGTTATTTTAAACGTAAAGGTGTGATTTTTATGCCCATGACAACGCCACAACAGAAAATTGAGAAGACACGTATTTTTGGTAAAGAGTTTATCGATATTCGTTTGGTGGGTGGAACATTTGATCAATGCTATGAAGCTGCGCAATCTTTTGTCGTGGAGAGCGGTGGTGTGATGGCGCCTCCTTTTGATGATATTCGCATTATTACGGGGCAGGCAACGGTGCTCTGCGAAGCTGCTTTGCAATGGAAAAAACTCAATGGAGAAAGTGAGCCGGATTTAATGATTGTGCCGGTAGGGGGAGGTGGTTTGGCAAGTGGGATAAGTAAGTTTTTACGTGAATATGGTTGGAATACAAAGCTGCGTTTTGTTGAGCCCCAAAGAGCTGCAAGCTTGCTTGCTTGTTTGGAGAGCGGAAAACGGGTCAAACTGGAAAATATTGACACTTTTGTGGATGGAGCTGCTGTGGCTGAAATTGGTGCACTAAACTATACAATTCTTAAGCAATTTTCTCCTGACACTGTCATTACAGTTCCTGAGAATCGTGTTTGTTCTACAATGGTTGAAATGCTTAATGTTGAAGGGGTGGTTCTTGAACCGGCTGGTGCTTTATCAATTGATGCGCTTAACAGTATTCCATGCCAAGAGTTAAAGGGAAAAAAAATTCTTCTCGTTATTTCAGGAGGTAATTTTGATTTTGAACGTTTGCCAGAGATTAAAGAGCGTTCTTTACGTTTCCAAGGCTTGAGAAAATATTTTATTTTTAGTTTTCCGCAACATCCTGGTGCATTGCGTCATTTTCTTTCCACATTATCACCGGATGATGATATTGTGCGTTTTGAATATCTTAAAAAAATCAGCGAGAAACTTTGGTTCTGTATTGGTTGCAATTGAAACGAAAAAATACAATAATTTTCATCTTTTAGAGGAAAACTTTCAAGCGTTAGGTTGGCGCTATCGTGATATTACTGATGATCAAACGTTATTTGATTTTGTTATTTGAAAAATTGAAATTTTACGAAAACAAGAAGTATAAAAATGAGATCTATTTTTTATTTTGTGCTGAGTCTCTTTTTCTTTTTGATTGTTCATCAACAAAGTTTAGCATCTCAGCCCACAACAATGCAAAAAACTGAACTGTCAAGAATAGTTGTTGATGTTAATAATACTATAAAAAACGGGGATTTTTCGCTTATATCGCATTATATGCCTGAGCGGCTTTATAAAGAGATGGCACGTCGATTGAATAAAACAGAGGATGCTTTGCGTGATGATTTTCTTCAACAGTTGCATAGGCAATTTGAGAATTTGCCTTCTGGGGCTTATTATTTAGATAAAGAAAATATAGAGTATCTTCAGACGGGCAACGGTACTTTATATGCTTTAATTCCAACGGTTCTTGAACTTAAGGATCGCATTATTCAATATAAAACTTTGGCCATTTTTGATAAAACCCAATGGTATTTAATTTATGGGGGGCAAAAAACTTTACAAAATCCAATTTTTCTCGAGATTTATCCTGATTTTATCAAGGTACATTTACCGATGGAGACGATTATCAAGAAATAAACGATTTAAATATTTTTTTGTCGCAATAAATGCATTTTATAAAGCTCTTGATTTTTTATCATAATCCAAGGATAATGAGAGGGAAGGTATTAGGCTGGTTTTTTGGCTTTTTGTAAAGTAGAGTTATATGCCTTTGCCTTGTTCCAAGGTATTCATGAGTTGCGCAGGTCGCTTTTCAAGCGTTGCTTTGTTTAAGATGTCAAGGATTTATCTTGCGTGGATCCTTGAGTGGAGAGTTCAGCTGGTTACTTCGTGAAAGTTCTTCAGCTGAGGAAAGATTTTATTTTGCCTATAAAAAAAGAAGATGTTTTTAAAAAGTTAGGTTTGCCTACTCTTTTGATTAAAAATTTACACATTGCTGGGATGAGTAAACCTAAACCTATACAAGAACAAGCTATTCCAGTGATGTTGAAAGGACACGATATTTTAGGAATTGCACAGACAGGTTCTGGAAAAACCTTGGCCTTTTCCTTACCTATTTTAAGTCAGATTTTGGCTTTGGGTGATAAACGCTGTCCTAAAACTGCACGCGCCTTGATTCTAGCTCCAACGCGTGAGCTCGCTGTTCAGATTGATGAAGCGATTCGTACTGTGGCGAAAGGAGCACATCTTTCGACGTGTCTTATTTTTGGGGGGGTATCGCGTTTAAAACAAATTAAACGTATGGAAGCAGGTGTGGATGTTTTGATAGCGACCCCAGGGCGTTTAAGAGATCTTGTTCGTGAAAAGTGTGTTGATCTTTCTCAATCTCGTTTTTTAATTTTGGATGAAGCAGACCGTATGTTGGATATGGGGTTTATTCATGATGTTAAGCAAATTGCGAAGCTTTTGCCTCAAGAGCGTCAGACAGCCCTTTTTTCTGCGACAATGCCGAAAGAAATTGCTGCGCTCGCAAAGTGTTTACTCGATGATCCGGTTAAGATTGAAGTTGTCCCTCAAGGTACTCCAGCTGTAGAGATTACCCAGAAATTATATTGTGTTCCTACCAGTGAAAAAAAGAATGTTTTAAGTAAACTTTTGACAAATCCAGCTTTTGATTCGGTTATTGTTTTTACTCGAACCAAACATGGGGCTGATGCTGTCACCCGTCATTTAGTAAAGATAGGCTATTTAGTTGCAACAATTCATGGGAATAAATCACAAGGTGCTCGCCAATCTGCTTTAAAAGCTTTTCGTGAAAGATCGGTACAGATTCTTGTTGCAACAGATATTGTTGCACGTGGTATTGATATACCAGGGATAAGCCATGTTATTAATTACGACTTACCAGATGAAGCTGAAAGTTATATCCATCGTATTGGTCGTACAGGACGCAATGGTGCATCTGGTGAAGCACTTACGCTTTTTGATGAAACGATAGAAAGGATACGGTTGCGTGCTGTAGAGCGTTTGCTTCGTATGCAATTGGTGTCTGAAACTGTGCCAGAGCAATTTGCAGCATTTCCAGAAAAGCCCATTGTGCTAGAAAGTGGAGAAAAAGAAAACAATAAAAAACGCCGTTTAAAAAAATCTAAACGTCAGAAATGTTTTTTAGATCAAAAAGATGATGCTACACGGTCACAGCAGAAGAATTCTTTATCTCCAAATGAGAGGCATAAAAAAGCAAAAGTAGCTGCAAAACGTGCAAAGTCTTTTCGTTTTCGCAAGTCAGTCAAGAAAGCCGCTTAATAAAATCTTGAAAAGAAGTCATGTCCTAGGAGTTTTTTACTTTTATCGATTTTTCCTCAATTAAAAAGAAATATACGACCTTCTTGTCAGAACAAGAGAGGCTTTCAGAGGTTTTCATTTTTTAAAAATGAAAACCTCTGAATTGTTTGGATTGATTAAAAATCTTTTGAAAAAAGAGTCTTTTCGTAGAGGTAATTATTTATTGGCTTTATTTCCATTTTAACAAATATAAATAAAGATAAGTTTTGTTTATATAAAAGATGTGTTTTATCTTTAGTGGTAACTTTTAATTTAAAAATTTGATTATCTAATGATAAATGATTGTTTTATATATTCAACATGTCCATCTATATTGTAAAATTTTCTCATTTTGAATCTGTTTGTATTGATTCATTAGAACTATGTTTGCATGTTACAAACGAGATTGTCGTGGGGATCAAAATTTAAGAAATTAATAAAATTATTCTTGTAAGTTATTGTAAAAAAATGAATATTTTCTAACACTGAGTGTTAGAAAATAGTATGGTGATATGGCTTTTATTGTGGGGCAAAGATGGTACTTCATCCGTGGATTTTATTTTATACCATTTACGGGAGCCATTGTGAAATGGGTTTGGGAGATTTAAGAGACGTCTCTAAATATGTGCGTAGATTCATAAGACAATGGATAAAAACGATGGAGAAAACGTCCATGATTTGTTGAAGGTTTTTACAGCATTCTTCACAACTTAGATTGTTATACTGTTTGCACTGTAAAAACACTTTTGTTTAGGAGCATGATATAAAGCCTATAAAGTTTTACGCATTCAGTGTTTTTATGAAAGTGTGATGAATATTCAAGGCTAAGGACTGTTTGTGGAGTTTATGAATTGATAAGTAGGAGGAACCAGCCAGATAAGAAGCTGGACTTTTCAAACTTTTTGGTTGGGAGTTTCTGCTTTCAGGGAGGATGTATGGGGTGTATGGCGATAATATAGTTGATTTTGATTGTTGTTTTCCATTTTTCAAAATGATTGCTTCAAGAGCAGATTTTTGAGTTTAATTGTTTTATTGAGTAAAAATTATTTTTGGGTTGGGAAACAAAGGTTATACGAAAGCTTTTTCATTACTAATGGCATTGAATAATTCTCTCTCATAAAAGAAATCGTAAACTATAACGTGCCCAAAATTACAGTGTTCTCTGATAGAGGCGCTGTAATTTGAAAAAATAGTTATTTTGAAATTAATCAGTAAGAAAAAAACTTGTGCAATCGTTTTCTCTTTAAAATGAAAAAATTGTTTTTGTGCTCATTACAAAAAACATCCCGTAGGATATTTTCTATTTTATTCAAAATTCTATTCCCTCACCTTTATTAACGAATCCCTCACGTTTAAAAGCGAATAAAAAGAATTTTCTGAATGGAGTAAAAAAGAAGTGGCTCCCCGGGCCGGATTCGAACCAGCGACCAACCGGTTAACAGCCGGTTGCTCTACCGCTGAGCTACCGGGGAACGGTGCTCAATAATTTAGCTGAAGAGGCTATAGCAAAGCAATACTGATTTGCAAAGGATAAAATTACTTTTTTTAAAAAAAATATGATAAATTGTGTAATAAGCAGAAAAAAGGCGAGAGAAGGTTTCTACACCTTGACGGATGCTTTACCTTCCCTTATTGAGACCTTTATATTTGTTGATGAGGCCTTGTGGCGGAATGGTTACGCAGAGGACTGCAAATCCTTGTATCCCGGTTCGATTCCGGGCGAGGCCTCCAATCGATTTTAAACGAAACGGCTTTTAGGGGGGTATAAGAAAAGAGATTATTCCCCTCCAGCACTTGTAAAGACACTTTTGTGTGAGAGATTATACTATTAGAATCAGGTTGTTGGCTGTCGTATTTTTTTGTAACATCCATAGTTTAAGAGATCTTAGTCCGTCATTGTTACTGTTTTGTTTGTTTTTTGTAGGTTAGGAGAAAATAGTCGTTATGGTTGCAGATTTTGCTGAGCTTCGTCGCAAAATGGTTGACAATCAAATTCGTACAGTCGATGTAACGGATTTATCAGTGCTTGAAGCTTTTTTAACGATATCTCGTGAAGATTTTGTATCGGAAGATATGAAAGCACTAAGCTATCTTGATACCGATATTGTTTTATCTCCAGTGCAAGATGAGGTTTCTGCACGCTATTTGATGAAGCCAGCATCTCTTGCAAAATTATTACAGCTTGCTGCTGTAAAATCATCAGATGTTGTTTTAGATATTGGTGCAAATAGTGGTTATTGTGCTGCCTTGCTTTCAAAGCTTGCAGGGTCTGTGATTGCCTTGGAAAGTAATAAGTCTCTTTTTGAGTGTGCTCTTGAAGCTTTGGAGCATAATCAATGTGATAATGTGGTTGTTATTCATGGTCCATTAGAAGAGGGATATGCCGTTGAGGGACCTTATGATGTGATTTTTATTGAAGGATCTGTTGATTTTATTCCACAAGGTATCTTTGATCAAATGAAGGATAGTGGACGCCTTATTGTGGTTGAAGGGCATGGAAATGCTGCTGTAGCACGAATCTACTTCAAAGAAGATGGAATCATTTCAGCACGTCGTGCTTTTAATCTCGCTGTAAAGCCTCTTCCTTGTTTTTTAAAAAAAGCTGATTTTGTATTTTAGTGCTTGTTCGTTTTATCAATAGAAGATAATTCTATTATTTATTTGGGGTTTGTTAGTGTGTATGTTGCGTTTAAAATAAACAAGAAGTTTCAGGCGTGTTTTTTGCTGGTGTTGAGTCTTTTCTTATCAGAGGCTGTTTGTGCTGAAACATTGATGGATGCTTTTTCTAAAGCTTATCAACACAATGCTAAGTTAAATAGTGAACGGGCGGCTGTTCGTATATCCAGTGATGACGTTGTCATTGCACGATCAGGGTTATTACCACAAGTTGAAGGGATTGGGAGTTATGGGCGGAGTAAATCTTTTACAGGTCCTTATGTCACTTCTGGATCTATCGGTATCAGATTAAATCAAAGATTATTTGACGGTTTTATCACGCAAAATATATTTTCTTCAGCTCAAGTTAAGCTGCAGGCGCAACGTGAGTATCTTCGTAATGCTGAACAAAGTACGTTTCTGGAGACCGTGACGGCTTATGCTAATGTCTATCAGGCACGTCGTGTTGCTGATCTTCGCAGAGAAAATTTAGCAGCTCTTGAAGAGCAAGTTCGTTCCAATAAAGCAAAATTTGATGTGGGTGAGGGAGGGCGCGTCGATCTTGCTCAAGCTCAAGCTGCCCGTTCCGTGGCGGTTTCAGAGCTGAGTCTCGCTCGTGCTGATGTAAAAGCAGCAGAAGCAGTCTATCGTCAAGTTATTGGTTCTGATCCTGAAAAGTTAAAACGCCCACCCATTGCTACAGATCTTCCCGTCAACCTTGATACGGCTTACCAAATGAGTGTTGTGATGCATCCAGCAATCCTTTATGCTCAATATTTAGTCAATGCGAGTGGTTACAAAGTAAAGGCGAAAGAAGGAGCGTTGCTCCCTAAAGTTGATTTTTCTGCAACAGCATCTTATAATCGAATTTATAGTGGTGCGGGAGAGGGTGGCGTTTCTAAATCAATCGGATTGTCAGTGAGTGTTCCACTCTTTGAAGGGGGGCGTACGTCTGCGCAGATTCGCCAATCGAAGGAACAGCTTGGACAGGCGCAACTTCAACTCGATTTGGCACATAGTAATACGAGACAAGCACTTACTTCTGCTTGGTTTCAATTGGAAGCTGCACGCGCGTCTGTTATTGCTTATCGTGAAAGTGTGCGTGCTGCTGAAATCGCTCTTAAAGGTCGTGTTCAAGAAAATCGTGTAGGGCAGGCAACAACATTAGATGTTTTAAATTCTCGTACTCAGTTGATTAATGCTCAGATTGCGCTTGCAATGGCAGAGCGTAATACTGTTGTGGCAAGCTATAGCGTTCAATCTTCTATTGGTAAATTGACGGCAAATTATCTAGGCTTAAAAACAATTCAATATATTCGATAATGCAATAAAAATAGCTCTTTGATCTCAAGTCATTTTAGTTTTTTAAAAATTAGTTAATCAGTTGTTGGATATGCTGAAGAACAAAGTAGTGATGTTCTTTTTAAGTACAGAAAGTTGTGCGTAGCGCCCTCTTTATAACAAGCATCTTTGAAAATATCATGAGAGTCATGTTGATCTTATGATTCTTTTGCATACACTGAAAATATGATTCTTTTTGTTGCGTCTTTGAGAGGTTGTAAAGTATGGTACAGAGTTCAAGCGTGTTACGTGAGCCAAGTATGGATGAAATTTTGACATCTATTCGTGAAATAATCGAAGAAAATGCAGTTCAACCTGATCACTTTTTAAATGAAGATATCACAGTAAATGCTTCAGAAGATCGCTCAGAAGCTGCATCAGAAGGTGTTTATGATACAACCCTGTCGGTTGATGATGCTATGAAGGCTTTAGCTGATCGTATTGGTCTTTCTACTGAAAATCAA
>NZ_HE997977.1:24064-37226 GCF_000312585.1 Bartonella queenslandensis AUST/NH15 | reverse complement strand
ACAGTTGGTGTGGATGTGCAAAAGATGAAGTTTTCTTCTGAAGAACGGAATTCTGTGTATAAAGCGAGAGAATATGAAGATGAGAGCAGGAGGTCACAGTCAGAAGCTGGAGGAGCTGGTCGTGTGGAATTGTCTGCGTATTGTGTTTCTTCCGCAGAAAAGATTGCAAAGGATGTGTTGCGTCCAGCTATAGCAGAATGGTTGCAGTCTAAATTGCCTGTTTTGCTGGAAGATATTTTACGTGAAGAAATTGTGAAGGCGATTAAAAAATCGTCTTAATTATTTTCATATTTTTCATTTTTGAGAAGTTTGTTTGAGGTTTGCGGTCTCTCAAGTGAGTGGGTGAGGTTTGCGGGATTCTGATCGTGTTTTGGTTATATATTGTTATTGTGTTTTCCAGCGGCGTTATGGATGGATAGAATGTTAGAAAAAAACTATGATGCTGCTTCCATAGAGCAACGGATTGCAAAGAGATGGGAGACCCGTGGGGCTTTTAAAATGGGAGCGGGTTCTAAAAATGGTGCGGAACCTTTTTGTGTCATGCTTCCACCTCCTAATGTTACAGGCTCACTTCATATGGGGCATGCGCTCAATACGACAATTCAAGATATAATGGTTAGATTTCAGCGGATGCGTGGCAAAAATGTGTTGTGGCAGCCTGGTATGGATCATGCTGGGATTGCTACACAAATGGTTGTAGAGCGTCAACTTGCAGAACGCCAAGAGCCAACACGTCAAGAAATGGGGAGAGAAAAGTTTATTGAGCGTATTTGGGAATGGCGTCATGAAGCGGGAGGCATTATAGCAAATCAGTTGCGCCGCCTTGGCGTTTCATGTGATTGGTCGCGCGAGCGGTTTACAATGGATGAGGGGTTGTCGCAGGCTGTCCGTGAAGTCTTTGTTACGCTTTATAAACAAGGGTTAATATATAGAGATAAGCGTCTCGTCAATTGGGATCCTAAATTGTTGACGGCTATTTCGGATCTTGAAGTTGAGCAAAAAGGAGTTCAAGGTCATTTGTGGCACTTTAGGTATCCACTTGAGGGTAAAATTTTTGACCCAAATGATGCAACAACTTTTATAACAGTGGCGACAACACGACCAGAAACAATGCTTGGTGATACAGGAATTGCTGTTAATCCTGAAGATGAACGTTATAAACATCTGATAGGTAAAAATGCTCTTTTACCCCTTGTTGGTCGTCGGTTGTTGATTGTTGGTGATACGCATGCTGATCCTGAGGCTGGAAGTGGAGCTGTAAAAATTACACCAGCCCATGACTTTAATGATTTTGAAGTAGGACAGCGTAATGATTTGCGCTTAATCAATATTTTTACCTCAAAGGCCGAGATTTTTCTCCGTGAGAATGAAGCGTTTTTTGATGGTTTGGTTTTATCAGATGAATTAAAAATGTTAGTAGAAAATCTCGATAAAGCTGATCGTTTTGTTGCGCGCCAGAAGATTATTTCTTTGATGGAAGAACAAGGGTATTTAGTTTCAGTTGATGATCATGCGCATATGGTTCCTCATGGTGATCGCAGTGGTGTGCCTATTGAACCTTTTTTGACAGATCAGTGGTATGTTCATGCTGCTGAATTAGCGAAGCCAGCGATAGAAGCTGTTCAACAAGGAAAAACGCAGTTTGTTCCCGATAACTGGAAAAAGACTTACTTCAATTGGATGCAAAATATTCAGCCTTGGTGCATTTCTCGCCAATTATGGTGGGGGCATCAGATTCCTGCTTGGTATGGTCCTGACGGAACAGTTTTCGTTGAAAAAAGTGAAAAAGAGGCTTTAGATTCGGCTTTTGCTCATTATGGTGAGGTGGTTGAATTAATCCGTGATCCGGATGTCTTAGATACTTGGTTTTCATCAGCTCTTTGGCCTTTCTCAACATTAGGATGGCCAGATAAAACAACTGAATTATTTACTTTTTATCCAACATCTTTATCCGTGACAGGATTTGATATTATTTTTTTCTGGGTTGCTCGTATGATGATGATGGGACTTCACTTTATGGGTGAAGTGCCTTTCCCAACGGTTTATGTGCATGCTCTTGTCCGAGATCAAAAGGGCGCAAAGATGTCAAAATCAAAGGGAAATATTATTGATCCCTTAGAGCTTATTGATCAGTATAGCGCTGATGCCCTTCGTTTTACTTTGGCTATTATGGCAGCGCAAGGTCGTGATGTAAAACTTGATACTTCCCGTGTTGCTGGTTATCGTAATTTTGCTACGAAATTATGGAATGCCACTCGCTTTGCACAGATGAATGGTGTGAAGCATGATCCAACTTTTGAGCCAGGACAAGCGAAGCTGGCGCTTAATCGTTGGATTTTAACAGAGCTCTCTAAAACGATTTCAGCAGTGACAACAGGTATTGAGCACTATAAGTTTAATGAGTCTGCATCTACACTTTATCGTTTCATTTGGAATACATTCTGTGATTGGTATTTGGAACTTCTCAAACCACTTTTTCAGGGTGAAAATGAAGATGCTAAAAGTGAGGCTCAAGCTTGTACTGCTTGGGTTCTAGATGAAGTTTATAAACTTCTTCATCCCTTTATGCCTCATATGACAGAAGAGTTGTGGTCTCTTACAGAAACGCAAGGGATCAAGCGTGAGGATATGCTCGCATTGACAAAATGGCCAGAGGAAACATTAATAGATGATGAGGCTGCTGCTGATATTAATTGGCTTATTGATGTGGTTACGGGGATCCGGTCTGTACGTTTTGAAATGAATATTCCAGCAGCTACACGAGCGCCTCTTGTCATTGTCGAAGGAGGGGAAATAACGCGAGAGCGTGTACAGCGTTATGATGCACTTCTTAAAAAGTTAGCGCGTATTGAAGTCATTCATTTCTCTGATAAAGTTCCAGAAGTATCGGCACAAATGGTTTTAGGAGAGGCTGTTTTTTGTTTGCCATTAGGGCAGTTAATTGATTTGGAAGCTGAACGTGTTCGCTTGAGGCAGGAAGTCCATAAAATTGAACAAGATATTGAAAAAATATCGCTTAAGTTAAATAACCCAAAATTTATAGCAAATGCAAAAGCGGAAATTATTGAAAGTGAACAAAATAGGGTTGTAGAACTGCGTGCTGCGCAAAAAAAGATATCTATTGCTTTAGAGCGGTTGGGTTGATTCTAACTTCTTGTTTCTAGACGGCGGATTTCATGGCATGATGGTCGATATTGATTTTTTAAGAGAAAATTTTTTCTTTTATTCGTTTTTTGCGGATGCGGTCATGAAACCTCGATGAGGAGCTAGCGTTTTTATCTTCATCATTAAAGGGATACACCTCTTAAGGCACTCAAGCTCATTTCGCGCTGGTGCCTGCGAGGAATATAACGGTAACTCCATTCAGCCTCCTCATCTTTACGCTTATCAAGTAACGATTCGTCGCCATACACACTTTATCAATGCTCAATATTGTGCGACATTGGCATTTAAGACAGTTCATAATAGGTATTTTGTCCTTTCTTACACAGTCTTTGTTCCACACAGCTCTCTCTGCTTGTAACGTGCAAATGGATGGTTTTGATTGATTCAACATGGAACAAGTTTGAAATAAGGGAGGGTAAGATATTTGAGGGGCCCCGTTCAATGAGCAAAATTATTATAAATCAAGACATTGACTTATTACTGTAAAACACCATGATTCAGGGCAATAAGGCATATAAAATTTTCATATGTGGTATTTTTGTTATATATTGCGGTGAATATTTAGGAGAAGTCTTACTTGTAGAGCTTATAAAGCTGCAAGCAGGTAAGGTCGTTATATTTTCTAGCCTCTAATGTTATGATCACTTTTATAAATGTTGTGATCACTCTTATATTTGAGTCTATTTATTAGAGGCGCTTTAAATCCTCTTTTAAGCTCACCCGAAAACCCCGCTCATCGCTTATTCGTAAATGATTTTAATTGCTTTAATATGATAGAGGGAGGGAATTCTCCTCTATTGGGGGTAAATGAAAAATAAATATTCATATTTATAAATTCAATATGTTATCTATTAGATATAGGAAGTATCTAGCAGTTAGAATCTACTGAAAAACTAAATTTTTTACAGATTGATGGGAGTGAGAAATATCATCTTTCAGCTGGAGAGATAGTCGTGAAGCGATAAGTTAACGATCATCATTATATTTATCCACCTTTCATGTTGTTTTTGTACTTAAATGTTTACCATTCATTATATATTCTCCTGTTCTTGAGATTTTGTTTGATGCGCAGGTTATTTTATTGAACGATTTTTATTCATTCATATAAATTAAAAAAATAACACAATCCTATAAGGTTAAGCAATGTGTACAAAATATACGATGATGATTTGTATTTAAAAATCAATTTTTTGTATATAAAAATGAATGCTTAATTTTATTAAACAGTTTTAGTCATTTTCATTTATTTGTCTTTTCTTTTTAAAATTTTACTTTAGAATTTTTGGTATTTCTTACAAAGGAAAGAGCTTATAGATCTACAAAGAAATTTGTAACAGATAGAGCAATTAACATTGAGATAGGGGGGAAATGGTCAAGGGATTTCAGGTATGGAAAAAAGCTACGATTGTTGCGATGTTCGGGGGATTTTTTTCAACAGTTTATACAATAGATGCCAATAGCTTGCAGGAAGCGAATGATGGTTCGTTTTATTTTTTGAAACGTGGCATGTCTGCTTATAAAAATGGACAGATAAATCAGGCTATTTCAGCGTTACGTTGTGCCGCTAAAAGGGGCCATATTGGTGCGAATTGGAAACTTGGCTCTATTTACGCAAACGGCGATGGTGTCCCTAGAGATGATTATAAAGCCTATCATTTTTTCGCATATATCGTTAAAAAAGGTGCTGATCTTGGCTCAAAGGATGAAAGTTATGTTTCTGATGCATTGGTTAATCTTGCTGGGTATATAAAAAAAGGCATTCCTCAATCACCTGTGAAATCTAATCCTTCTTATGCAGCTCGTCTTTATATGCAGGCTGCGGTGAACTATGGAAATCCTAAAGCTCAGTATCATTTAGGAAAAATATTTTTAAAGGGAGAGGGAAGGGAGAAGAATCTCATACAAGCAGCACGATGGTTTCAACTTTCAGCAAAAAAAGGAAATCCTTCCGCTCAAGCTATGCTTGGAAATATGCTGCTTCAAGAAGGAGAAATCATTCGCGGTACGGCAATGCTCACTGCAGCCTATGAAAAAGCTAACGTAAAAGACAGAAATTGGATTCGTCCTTTGAAAGAGCAGGCTTTTTCTATTTGTAATGAATTTGAGAGACGTACAGCAATTTCACTGGTTGCTGATATTCTAAAATATAAGAACTTTTAATTATCTGATTGTAATATTTTTTTACATTCTCTCATCTATTATTAAACTCTCCTTTCTTGTGTCCAAGTTTACAGTAGAGATAGCTTTTTGTGATGATATAATGGCTAATGACTTAGGATTTTAGATAAAAATTCTTGCGTTCTTGGTGTTCTCGCTTGCGGATGAGAAAAAAACTCTTTAGATGAACAGTCTTCAAGAATTGTTCCTTGATCTATGAAAATAACACGCTCCGAGACTTTTTGTGCGAATCCCATTTCATGGGTTACACAAATCATCGTCATACCTTCTTCTGCTAAACTGATCATGACATCGAGCACTTCACCGACCATTTCAGGATCTAGAGCAGAGGTTGGTTCATCAAAAAGCATAACAAGTGGATCCATGGTTAAGGCACGTGCAATAGCAACACGCTGTTGTTGTCCTCCAGAAAGTTGACCGGGATATTTATCTTTATGTTCAATGAGTCCAACGCGTTCAAGATACAACAAACCACGTTCAAGTGCCTCTTTTTTGCTTCGTTTTAGGACTTTGATTTGTGCAATTGTCAAATTTTCTGTGACGGATAAATGAGGGAAAAGCTCGAAGTGTTGAAATACCATTCCCACCTGACTCCGCAACTTAGGCAGATTTGTTTGTTTTGAATGAACAGGTGTTCCATTAATCCAAATTTCACCTTTTTGAAAAGGGACGAGAGCATTAATAGTTTTAATGAGTGTTGATTTTCCTGAGCCTGATGGTCCGCAAATGACAACTACTTCACCTTTATTAATGCTGGTTGTACAGTTTTTAAGGACTTTAATTTCGCCATACCAATTAGAAACATTTTTTATTTCGATCATATGAGTAGACATTTTTTTTCCTGTTAGCGAATAATGGATACTTTTTTTTGTAAATATAAAACGATTTGTGACAGTGTAAAACAGATAATAAAATAGAAAATAGCTGCTAAGATATAAGCTTCTTGTTTTACACCAAAATTATTAGCAGCAATATCAAAACCATTCAAAAGGCTATGACCGCTGATGGCATAAACAAGGGTTGTATCCTGAAAAAGGATAACGACTTGTGTTAAAAAGACAGGAAGCATATCTCTAAAGGCTTGAGGAAAAATGACAATGTACATACTTTGCCAATACGTCATCCCAAGAGCTTGCCCTGCATATTTTTGTCCTTGCGAAACTGAATTGATACCAGCACGCATAATTTCAGCAAAATAAGCCGTTTCAAATGCGGTAAAAGTAATGAGTGCTGATTTATTGGCTCCGATGGATGTCCCCGTTAAAAAAGGCAGAAGCACAAAAAACCATAAGATAACCATCACAAGTGGTATTGAACGCATAGCTGTTATATAAACGATTGCGAACCAAGAAAGAATTTTTATGGAAGAAAGGCGCATCATTGCTAAAAGCGTGCCGAAAACAAATCCCAATACTGTTGCAAAAAGCGTTAGAAAAACGCTAAAGAGCAAACCTGATAAAATGTAAGAACGAAATACATCAAAGGTAAAAAAGGAAAAATCAAAGTCAGAAAAATTGAAAGGGAAATAAAGTCCAAACTGAGAGCTTATGAAATTTATCATATTCAATTTCCCTTTGTTTGAAAATTAGGAATTTTGAGCATTTGTTCAATGACTGTCATCACAATGAACACAAATAAGGCTATAAGAATATAAAGAATCGTAACAAGCAAATAGTTTTCGTAAACATGGCTTATCTCTTCAATTGCTTGGTATTGAAATTGCATAAGCTCATTTATTGAAACGGCGAATGCTATAGACGAATTCTTCACAATGCCCATTGCTTCTGAAGTAAGTGGCGGTATAATTGCACGGATAGCACGCGGTAATATGATATATCGATAACTTTGATAAGTTGTAAAGCCCATTGCCATAGCAGCATAGCGTTGTCCTGAAGGAATTGCTTCAATACCTGAACGAATCTGTTCTGCGATACGTGCCGATGTAAAGAATCCCAATGCACATGTTACTAAGAGAATGGGGGAAAAGTTCATCGCTGGTGGGTAAATCTTGGGAACAACAAAATACCATAAAAACACCTGTACAAGGAGGGGAATGTTACGCATAGTTTCTACCCAAATAGCACCGAGAGTGCGAAATACACAATTGATGATGGACGTTTTGGGTAAAGTGCGCATTGTTCCTATAATAACACCACAAAATATAGCTAATATAAGTGACGTGATGGACAATATAACCGTATTTTTTAAGCCATCAAGAAGTGTGTCTAAATAGGTATGACTTACGCCGGGAGTGCCCAAGCATCCTGTTACCAGTGTCTGAGTAAGGTCATCTCTACAAAGGAAAGAAAAGTCCATTAATTGATATTCCCTCAAATTAGTCATTCACAAATAGGACAATGAATGACAATGAATCAAGCGTATCTACATAGGCAGAATTTATTAAAAAGTGAATTAAAATATAAACCACACTCAATTTTTAAAGAGTGTGGTTCTCCTTTTTAAATTCTATAAATCTTTTTTTGTGTAGCTTTCCCGCGGCTTATTGTTTGGGTGATCCCAAGCATATCTTGTTTGTTGTGATAAGGGAAGGTTCATAACAGTATTAGCAGGCGGAATCGGTTTCATAAACCATTTATTATAAAGCTTTTCAAGTGATTCGTCTTTAATTTGACGTAGGATACTATCGTTAATGGTTTGTTCAAAGTTTTTGTCATGTAGTCTAAGCATGCAGGCGATGGGTTCTACTGAAAGTACAGTGTCAAGAATGACATAATCAGATGGATTTTTTGATTTCGCAATATGTCCAGCGAGAATTGAGGCATCCATAACAAATGCATCGGCACGACCAGATTCGAGTAATAAGAAACTATCTCCGTGATCTTTTCCTTTGACGACCTTAAAGTGAATATTTTTTGCACGTTTGTTTTTACGAATAAGTTGAACAGATGTCGTACCGGTGGTTGTTGCAACTGTTTTTCCATTTAAATCATCAAGAGATTTAATGTTAGAATTTTTCTTTACAGCAATTCGAACCTCTTCAACGTATGTCGTATATGCAAATGCTGCTTCTTTACTGCGGGCAATATCATTTGTTGTTGAGCCGCATTCAAAATCATAGGTCTTGTTTTTTAAGAGAGGAATTCTATTTTGAGAAGTGATGGGAAGATAATGAATTTTAATCGGTTTACCAATTTTTTTTGAGATATCATCAATGATATGTTCTGCCATTTCTGTGTGAAAACCTACATATTTATTATTACCAAGAGCGTAGGCCAAACCAGATGATTCACGGACACCTAAAGTGATTTCCCCTGTTTGTCTTATTTTTTCAAGCGTATCGTTTTCAGCATGCGCGCCACTTGTGAGCCCAATGGCTGCTGCTGCAATAAACATTAACAATGATTTCTTCATTTATGTCTTCCATTCATTGATTTTTATTTCATTTACTTAAGATATACTGTTTGCATGGTGTAGCATAGTTATTATTTTGAGTGGAATTTTTTTTGTTCTTTCATGAAAGAGGGCTATACTTTCTTAATTGATATTAAGATGAATCCAAACAGGAACATGGTCGGATGGTTTTGGGTACCCCCTTACTTCTGTTTGACTATGAGCGCAAATAAGGTGATCAACCGCTTCTGGTGATAAGAGTAAATGGTCAATGCGAATCCCATTATTTTTAGGCCATGCTCCAGCTTGGAAATCCCAAAAACTAAAGGAGGGTGTATCGGTGACATTCCGGATAGCATCGTAGAGACCTAAATAAAGAATACGTTGGAATGCTTTTCTTGTTTTTTGAAGAAATAAGGCATCTTGATTCCATTCTTGAGGTTTTTTTGCATCTAACGTGGTAGGGATGACATTGTAATCGCCGGCTAGAATAAGAGGCTCTTCATATGCAAGCAATGACTTTGTGTGTGCATATAATCTTTCCATCCATTCCATCTTATAAGAATATTTTTCACTCTCAATAGGGTTTCCATTTGGCAAATAGAGAGATGCAATACGTACAACACCTTTGTTGGTTGAATAAACGGCTTCAATGTAGCGTGCTTGTTCATCATTACCGTTGCCTGGTAATCGACGGATCACTTCATCTGGTGTTTTTTTAGAAAGAATTGCAACGCCATTAAAACTTTTTTGTCCGTGTGTTTCTATATGGTAACCTAGATTTTCAATTGTATCACGTGGAAAACTTTCATCAATGCTTTTAATTTCCTGTAGACAGACTATGTCTGGCTGACTTTGCTGTAGCCATTGACATAATGTTTCATGTCGTGCTTTTATGCCGGCAATATTCCACGTTGCTATTTTCATGGTGTTCATCATTAGATATCAAATATTCAATTTAATTTGCTGCATTAATGTTTTACTGTAGTCTCATCGTTGCTTTTTTTGTTTATAGGGTGATATTACTGTGGTTGATTGATTTATCAAGAGTCCCGATAAAAGCAAATTTAAAGTTTTTAAATTTAATTTATTTGATTTTTGAAAACTTTCTGCTGTTTAGTTCTTGACGAATGTCTGCGTTCCCGCTATTAGACACGAACATAACCGATGTGAAAGTGATCGTTTATTTTGGATATGATGCCAGAAGATCATCAAACAGGTGTTAAAAAGATTAAAAGCAAATGCTAGTGCAAAAGGCTATTGCCTTCTCTGCTTGTGGTCGGGTGAACTGTTTTTTTGCAGGTGTGCCCGGTTTTGCGTTTAGAATCAGTCATCTATACCAGTTTTATTGGAGTGGATGAGATAAGAATAGAGAAGCCCGATTGGGTGAGACGAATATAGATTGAAAAGAGGAAGGTTGCATGCCTACCGTAAACCAGTTGATTCGCAAGCCGCGTGTGGCGCCAGTTAAACGTAATAAGGTTCCTGCTTTGCAGTCGAATCCACAGAAGCGTGGTGTTTGTACACGTGTTTATACAACAACACCGAAGAAGCCTAATTCTGCTCTTCGTAAAGTTGCTAAAATTCGCTTGACGAATGGATTTGAAGTGATTGGTTATATTCCTGGAGAGGGACATAATCTTCAAGAGCACTCTGTTGTGATGATCCGTGGCGGTCGTGTGAAAGATTTGCCGGGGGTTCGTTATCACATTATTCGTGGTTTGCTTGATACGCAAGGTGTCAAAAATCGTAAACAGCGTCGTTCGAAATATGGCGCAAAGCGTCCAAAATAATAAAGCGTCCAAAATAATATTGAGAGACAAAGCCAATGTCCCGTCGTCATAGAGCAGAAAAGCGTGAAATTAATCCAGATCCTAAGTTTGGTGATTTGGTCATTACAAAATTTATGAATGCCATTATGTTTGATGGCAAAAAGTCAGTTGCAGAGCGTATTGTTTATGGTGCGCTTGATTCTGTTGAGAAAAAAGTGAAAACAGATCCAGTGGATCTTTTTCATCGGGCTTTAGAGAATGTTGCTCCTCATATTGAGGTTCGTTCACGTCGTGTTGGTGGTGCTACTTATCAAGTTCCGATAGATGTTCGTCCCGATCGTCGTCAGGCTCTTGCTATTCGTTGGTTGATTTCGGCGGCGCGTGGGCGGAATGAGACAACAATGATTGAGCGTCTATCTGGTGAATTGATGGACGCAGCTAATAATCGCGGTTCTGCCGTGAAGAAGCGTGAGGATGTTCATCGTATGGCTGAAGCTAACCGTGCATTCTCGCATTATCGCTGGTAGAAGTTTTAAACTAAGGCAAATATAATGGCTCGCGAATATAAAATTGAAGATTATCGTAATTTCGGTATTATGGCGCATATTGATGCCGGTAAGACTACGATGACTGAACGTATTCTGTTCTATACGGGTAAGAATCATAAAATCGGTGAGACGCATGATGGTGCTTCTACGATGGATTGGATGGAACAGGAGCAAGAGCGCGGTATTACAATTACATCTGCTGCAACGACAACTTTTTGGGAAGGGCGTGACGGTCGAAAGCGTCGATTCAATATTATTGATACACCAGGGCACGTTGATTTTACAATTGAGGTTGAACGTTCTTTGCGTGTTCTTGATGGGGCGATAGCGTTGTTAGATGCTAATGCTGGTGTTGAGCCTCAGACAGAAACCGTTTGGCGGCAGGCTGAGAAATACCGTGTCCCTCGCATGGTTTTTGTTAATAAGATGGATAAAATAGGTGCTGATTTCTATCGTAGTGTGGAAATGGTTGGTTCTCGTTTGGGGGCTAAAGCGCTTGTTTTGCAGTTGCCGATTGGTGCTGAAAATGACTTTGAAGGTGTTGTTGATCTTGTTGAGATGAAGGCTTTAAAGTGGGATGGTTCTATTGGTGCCTCAGCGGTAATAAGTGAAATTCCTTCTGATTTAAAAGAAAAGGCTGAGGAGTATCGCGAGAAACTCATTGAGATGGCTGTGGAAGTTGATGAGTCTGCTATGGAGGCTTATTTGGAAGGTGTTATGCCAACCAATGAGCAGCTTGTTTTTCTTATTCGTAAGGGAACCGTAGAGGTTCAGTTTCACCCTGTTCTTTGTGGTACGGCTTTTAAAAACAAGGGGGTGCAGCCGCTTTTAGATGCTGTCGTTTCTTATCTTCCTTCTCCGGTTGATATTCCGGCAATTAAGGGTATTGATGTGAAGACTGAGGCTGAGACGACACGCGAATCTTCTGATGATGCTCCGCTGTCTATGCTTGCTTTTAAAATTATGAACGATCCTTTTGTTGGTTCGTTGACTTTCTGTCGTATTTACTCTGGTAAAGTTCATAAAGGTATTTCTCTTGAGAATACTGTGAAGAAGAAGAAGGAGCGTTTAGGGCGTATGCTTCAAATGCATTCAAATTCTCGTGAAGATATTGAGGAAGCATTTGCTGGTGATATTGTAGCGCTTGCTGGTCTTAAGGAGACAACAACAGGTGATACGCTTTGTGATCCTTTAAAGCCTGTTATTTTGGAGCGCATGGAATTTCCAGAACCTGTTATTGAGATTGCAATTGAACCAAAAACAAAGCAGATCAGGAAAAGATGGGTATTGCTCTTAATCGTTTGGCAGCGGAAGATCCTTCATTTCGTGTTAAGTCGGATGAGGAATCGGGTCAGACTATTATAGCGGGAATGGGTGAGCTTCATCTTGATGTTATTGTTGATCGTATGCGGCGTGAATTTAAGGTTGAGGCAAATGTTGGTCAGCCACAGGTTGCTTATCGTGAGTCAATTACCAAGATGGCGGAAATTGATTACACCCATAAAAAACAGTCAGGTGGTGCTGGTCAATTTGCTCGTGTAAAGATTATTTTTGAGCCTCACGAAGGTGATGATTTTATTTTTGAGTCGAAGATTGTTGGTGGTGCTGTTCCTAAAGAATATATTCCAGGTGTCCAAAAGGGGATTGAAAGTGTTATGGGGTCAGGGCCTCTTGCAGGATTCCCTATGCTTGGTGTAAAAGCAACGCTCGTTGATGGTGGTTATCACGATGTTGATTCTTCTGTGTTGGCTTTTGAAATTGCTGCTCGTGCAGCTTTTCGTGATGGAGCAAAGAAAGCTGGTGCACAGCTTCTTGAACCGATCATGAAGGTGGAAGTTGTTACACCAGATGATTATGTTGGAGATGTGATTGGCGATCTCAATTCTCGTCGGGGACAGATTTCAGGAACTGAAGCGCGCGGTATTGCAACGGTTGTCAATGCGATGGTTCCATTGGCGAATATGTTTGGTTATGTGAATACCCTTCGCTCTATGAGTCAAGGGCGTGCGCAGTATACAATGCAGTTTGATCACTACGAACCTGTTCCTTCGGCTGTTGCTTTGGAGATTCAAAAGAAATACGCGTAATTTCAGTTTGGTAAATTAATTTTTAACTTAGTCCTTGGCTTGGACAGAAAATGGAGAGCTC
>NZ_HE997977.1:9208-22872 GCF_000312585.1 Bartonella queenslandensis AUST/NH15 | reverse complement strand
CGCCTTTATTATTGAAGGCGCTTTATATGACAGGGAAATAAAGAGCATGAACAGTCAAAATATTCGCATTCGCTTAAAAGCGTTTGATCATAGAATTCTTGATACGTCGACGCGTGAGATTGTATCGACTGCTAAGCGGACTGGTGCAAATGTCCGTGGTCCCATTCCGCTTCCGACGCGGATTGAAAAATTTACGGTTAATCGTGGACCGCATATCGATAAGAAGAGCCGTGAGCAGTTTGAAATGCGTACGCATAAGCGTCTTCTTGATATTGTTGATCCAACGCCGCAAACAGTGGACGCGCTTATGAAGCTCGATCTTTCTGCTGGTGTGGATGTGGAAATTAAGCTCTGAGGTTTGAGGACAGAAGGAACGGACCCGATGCGTTCAGGTGTAATAGCACAGAAGCTGGGCATGACCCGTATTTATAATGATGCTGGAGAGCATGTGCCGGTGACAGTACTTCGTTTGGAGAATTGTCAAGTCGTTGCTCAGCGTACAGTTGAAAAGAATGGTTATACTGCTGTTCAATTAGGTGTAGGCTTTGCTAAGGTTAAGAATACTTCACAAGCTCTTCGTGGGCATTTTGCTAAGGCTTCTGTTGAGCCTAAAGCCAAAATAGCAGAGTTTCGTGTGAGCCCCGATAATCTCCTTGATATCGGTACTGAGATTACAGTGGAACATTTTGTTCCAGGACAGCGCGTTGATGTGACTGGTACCAGTATTGGTAAGGGATTTGCCGGTGTTATGAAACGGCATAACTTTGGTGGGCACCGCGCTTCCCATGGTAATTCGATCACACATCGTGCTCATGGTTCTACGGGGCAGTGCCAAGATCCTGGTAAAGTTTTTAAAGGGAAAAAAATGGCTGGCCATATGGGGCAGGTGCGTGTAACAACACAAAATATTGAAGTTGTTTCCACTGATATTGAGCGTGGTTTGATTTTAGTGCGTGGTGCTGTTTCTGGCTCTAAGGGGTCTTGGATCTTGGTAAGAGATGCCGTGAAGAAACCTCTTCCTGATAATGCTCCAAAGCCTGCTGGCATTCGCCGTCTTGTGAAGGAGAAAACGGAAATGGTTACTCCGGTGACGGAAACCTCTGAAGTTGAGGGAGCCTAATAATGGATCTTGTAATTAAAACTCTTGATGGTAATGAAGCCGGTAAATTAAAGGTTTCTGAATCTATCTTTGATCTTGTTCCGCGTGAGGATATTTTACAGCGCGTTGTTCGTTGGCAGCTTGCACGTCGTCAACAGGGGACCCATCAATCACAAGGGCGTTCTGATGTGTCACGAACGGGGGCAAAGATGTTTAAACAAAAGGGAACTGGGCGTGCTCGCCATTCATCTGCACGTGCACCACAGTTTCGAGGTGGAGGTAAAGCGCATGGGCCGGTGTTTCGTAGCCATGCGCATGATCTTCCTAAAAAGATTCGTGCTCTTGGGTTGCGTCTTGCTTTATCTGCAAAATTAAAAGCAAAAGATTTGATTGTTGTGGATGAGTTGTCTGTTAAGGATGCTAAAACGAAAAATCTTGTTTCTCATTTTTCTAAGCTTGGGTTTAATAATGCTCTCTTGATTGGTGGTAAAGAGATTGATATTAACTTTTTTCGTGCAGCATCGAATATCCCTAATATTGATGTTTTGCCCATTCAGGGAATTAATGTTTATGATATTTTGCGTCGCAGCAAACTTGTTTTATCAAAGGCAGCTGTTGAGGCTCTTGAGGAGCGTTTTAAATGACAGATCTTCGCCATTATGATGTGATTATTAGTCCAGTTATTACTGAAAAGTCGACTATGATTTCTGAATATAATCAAGTTGCTTTTAATGTCGCGCCGAAAGCGACAAAACCTGAAATTAAGGCTGCTGTTGAGGCGCTTTTTAGCGTAAAAGTTAAAGCAGTTAACACGATAGTCCGTAAGGGCAAAGTGAAACGTTTTAGAGGTATTGTTGGTCGGCAGAGTGATGTCAAAAAAGCGATCGTAACTCTGGCCAGTGGTCAGACTATCGACGTTTCGACAGGTCTTTAAAGAGGCTCGGAGATAGGAATAATGGCACTTAAGCAATTTAATCCAACAACACCTGGGCAGCGTCAGCTTGTCATTGTGGAACGTTCTTGTCTTTATAAGGGAAAACCTGTAAAGATGTTGACTGAAGGTCTGTCTTCAAAGGGTGGACGGAATAATCGAGGTCGTGTTACTGCTCGTTTTCAGGGTGGTGGTCATAAACGAAGCTATCGGTTCGTCGACTTTAAGCGTCTTAAACGTGATGTTTCAGCGAAAGTTGAGCGTTTAGAGTATGATCCTAATCGCACTGCTTTTATTGCTTTAATTCGCTATGAAGATGGGCAATTAAGTTATATTCTCGCGCCACAACGTCTTGCTGTGGGTGATTCTATTATTGCTGGCTCAAATGTTGATGTTAAACCAGGAAATGCCATGCCCCTTGGCAATATGCCTGTCGGTACGATTATTCATAATGTTGAAATGAAGCCGGGAAAAGGGGGGCAGATTGCACGTTCAGCCGGTGCTTATGCGCAGTTGGTTGGACGAGATCATGGGATGGCTATTCTTCGTTTAAATTCTGGTGAGCAGCGTTTAGTTTCTAGCAGCTGTTTTGCAACTGTTGGTGCTGTTTCAAATCCTGATCATGGGAATATTAATGATGGTAAGGCCGGTCGGTCACGATGGCGTGGTAAGCGTCCACATGTTCGTGGTGTTGCTATGAATCCTGTTGATCATCCGCACGGTGGTGGTGAAGGTCGTACATCAGGGGGGCGGCATCCGGTATCTCCTTGGGGTAAGCCTACGAAAGGTAAGCGTACGCGCTCCAATAAAGCCACTGATAAGTTTATTATGCGTACGCGTCATCAGCGCAAAAAGTAAGAAAGGTAGTCTGAAGTGGTTCGTTCAGTTTGGAAAGGTCCGTTTGTTGACGGCTATCTTCTTGGTAAAGCAGAGAAGGTACGTGCAAGTGGGCGCAATGAAGTTATAAAAATATGGAGTCGTCGCTCTACTATTTTGCCGCAGTTTGTTGGTTTAACTTTTGGTGTTTACAACGGCAATAAGCATATTCCTGTTTCTGTTTCTGAAGAGATGGTTGGGCATAAGTTTGGTGAGTTCGCTCCTACCCGGACTTATTATGGTCATGGTGCCGATAAAAAAGCGAAGAGGAAGTAGGAATGGGAAAAGCTAAGGTTCCGCGCCAGCTTAAAGATAATGAAGCAAAAGCTGTCACACGAACAATTCGTGTTAGTCCGCAGAAGCTTAATTTAGTTGCTGCAATGATTCGTGGTAAAAGAGTTAATGTGGCGCTTGCTGATTTGACGTTTTCGCGCAAACGTATTGCTGCGATTGTGAAAAAAACGCTTGAATCAGCGATTGCAAATGCAGAGAATAACCACGATCTTGACATTGATTCGCTTATTGTAGCAGAGGCTTATGTTGGTAAGTCGATCGTGATGAAACGTTTTCATGTTCGTGGTCGCGGGCGTGCTAGTCGAATTGAGCGTCCATTTTCACATCTTACTGTTATTGTTCGTGAAGTTAGCGAAAAAGTGGAGGCCGCGTAATGGGTCAGAAGATCAATCCAATAGGACTTCGTCTTGGTGTTAATCGGACTTGGGATTCTCGTTGGTATGCTGATAGTGGTGAATATGGACGTCTTCTTCATGAAGACTTAAAAATTCGCTCATATGTGCTTGAAGAGCTTAAGCAGGCGGCTATTTCTAAGGTTGTTATTGAACGTCCTCATAAAAAATGTCGTGTTACAATTCATTCTGCACGTCCTGGTTTGATTATTGGTAAAAAAGGTGCTGATATCGAGAAACTTCGTCGTAAGCTTTCAGAAATGACCAATGCTGAAACTTCATTGAATATTGTGGAGATTCGTAAGCCAGAGATTGATGCTACGATTATTGCGCAATCAATTGCTCAACAGTTGGAGCGCCGTGTTGCTTTCCGTCGTGCAATGAAGCGTGCTGTTCAGTCTGCTATGCGTCTTGGTGCGGAAGGTATTCGTATCAATTGCTCTGGTCGTCTTGGTGGTGCTGAAATTGCTCGTATGGAATGGTATCGTGAAGGGCGTGTTCCACTTCATACCTTGCGTTCTGATGTCGATTACGGTACAGCAGAAGCTAAGACCGCTTACGGTATTTGTGGTATTAAAGTTTGGGTCTTTAAGGGTGAGATTCTTGAACATGATCCGATGGCTTCAGAACGTCGTGCTACGGAAGCTGATCAATCTGGTTCTTCATCGAATCGTCGCCGCGAAAATGCTTAGTTTTTGAGATTAAACTAAAATTTGGAGTAGAGAACAATGTTGCAGCCAAAGCGCACAAAGTTCCGTAAGCAGTTCAAGGGCCGTATTCACGGTGTTGCGAAGGGTGGTACGGGTTTGAATTTCGGTGCCTACGGTTTGAAGGCTGTTGAGCCGGAGCGGGTTACTGCTCGTCAAATTGAAGCGGCGCGTCGTGCAATTACACGTTATATGAAACGTTCTGGTCGTGTATGGATTCGTATTTTTCCAGATCTTCCGGTTACATCTAAACCAACTGAAGTTCGTATGGGTAAAGGGAAGGGAAGTGTTGATTATTGGGCTGCACGTGTTGCTCCTGGGCGCGTCATGTTTGAGCTTGATGGGGTTCCTGAAGATGTTGCACGTGAAGCACTAAGGTTGGGCGCTGCAAAGCTGCCTATAAAAACGCGTTTCATTCAGCGTATTGCGGAATAAAGAGGTTAAGCGATGAAAGCCAGAGAATTACGGGCGCAAACGCTCGACCAAATGAAAGATGAATTGGCTAAATTAAAGAAAGAGCAATTTAATTTGCGCTTTCAAAAGGCAACAGGTCAATTAGAAAAGACTGCACGTGTTAGACAAGTTCGTCGTGATATTGCGCGTATTAAGACTTTTCTTCATCAAAAATTAAGTGAAAGTAAGGTTTAAGGAAATAAGAGATGCCTAAACGCGTTTTGCAGGGTGTTGTTATTAGCGACAAAAGTGATAAGACTGTCGTTGTTAAAGTTGAGCGTCGTTATTCTCATCCGCTTCTAAAGAAGACTGTTCGGCAGTCTAAAAATTATAAAGCGCATGACGAAAACAACCAATTCAAGATTGGGGATCAAGTTTCTATTCAAGAATCGAGACCAATTTCGAAAGATAAATGTTGGATTGTTGTAAAAGACAATGTAGCGTAATGAGTTAAGTTTATTGTTTTAGAATTTAACAGTGGTTTTTCTTTGGTAAATTTGAAACAATGACTTTATCGTTATTTGGCAGGCAAATCCGAATGTATAAAAGATACAAGCGGATATATATGTTAAGAAAAGGTGGCCAGTCATGATTCAGATGCAAACAAACCTCGACGTTGCTGATAATTCTGGTGCTCGTCGTGTCATGTGCATCAAGGTGTTAGGTGGTTCAAAGCGTAAATATGCTTCGGTCGGTGACATTATTGTTGTTTCGGTTAAGGATGCTATTCCTCGTGGCCGTGTTAAAAAAGGTGATGTTATGAAAGCTGTTGTGGTTCGTACAGCTAAGGATGTCCGTCGCCCAGATGGTAGTGTCATTCGTTTTGATAGTAATGCTGCGGTTTTGGTGGATAACAAAAAAGAGCCGATTGGTACGCGGATCTTTGGACCTGTTCCTCGTGAATTGCGTGGGAGGAATCATATGAAGATCATCTCGCTCGCTCCTGAAGTGCTGTAAGGAGTTAATATTATGCAGAAGATTCGAAAAGGTGATAAGGTTGTTGTTTTATCCGGTAAGGATAAAGCATGTAGTGGTGAAGTAATTAAGGTTAGTCCGAAAGAGAATAAAGCTTTTGTTCGTGGGATTAATATGATTAAACGTCATCAACGTCAAACGCAGAAGCAAGAAGCTGGAATTATTTCTAAAGAAGCTCCGATTCATCTGTCTAATTTGGCGATTGCTGATCCTAAAGATGGTAAGCCTACACGCGTAGGCTTTCGTATGAATGCAGATGGTAATAAAGTACGTTATGCCAAGCGTTCGGGAGAGTTGATTAATGGCTGAGGAAAGACAAATACCGCGTATGAAAGCGCACTATTTTGAAGTGATTCGTAAAGCTCTTCAAGAGAAGTTTAATTACAAAAATGCGATGCAGCTTCCGCGGATTGATAAAATTGTAATTAATATGGGGATAGGTGAAGCAACTGCTGATTCGAAAAAACCTTCCCTTGCTGCTGAGGATTTAGGACTCATAACAGGTCAGAAGGCTGTAGTTACCCGTGCGCGTAATTCTATTGCGACCTTTAAAGTTCGTGAAGGAATGCCTCTTGGGGCTAAAGTGACATTGCGTAAAGATCGGATGTTTGAGTTTTTAGATCGTCTTGTTACGATTGCTCTTCCACGGGTGCGTGACTTTCGTGGTTTAAATCCAAAGAGTTTTGATGGTCGTGGCAATTTTGCTATGGGTATTAAAGAACACATTGTGTTTCCAGAAATTAACTATGATAAAGTTGATCAAATTTGGGGCATGGATATTATCATTTGTACGACAGCAAAAACGGATGATGAGGCTCGTGAATTATTGCGTGCTTTTAATTTTCCTTTTCGCTCGTAACGGCAAATGTAGCGAGGTGAGATTATGGCCAAAGTAAGTGCCGTTGAAAAAAATAAGCGTCGTGAGGTGATGGTGAAGCGTTATGCTGCACGTCGTGCACGTTTGAAAGCAATTGTTATGGATCAGAAGGTTTCTCTTGAAGAACGTTTTAAAGCTTCTGTTCAATTGGCAGAATTGCCACGTAATTCTTCGAAGGTTCGTATTCGTAATCGCTGTGAGGTTTCAGGTCGTCCGCGGGCTTATTATCGTAAGTTAAAAATGTCACGAATTGCATTACGTGAACTTGGTTCTATTGGCCATATTCCTGGTATCGTAAAGTCTAGTTGGTAAGAGGAGATTATTTAATGTCTATGTCAGATCCTCTTGGTGATATGTTAACACGTATTCGTAATGCACTTGGCCGCAAAAAAGACAAGGTGGTTACTCCAGCTTCGAAGCTTCGTGCGCGCGTTCTTGATGTTCTTCAGTCGGAAGGTTATATTCGCGGGTATAATCAAGTTGATTTAGGTGATGGGAAAGCTGAGCTTGAAATCGAATTGAAGTATTTTGAAGGAATGGCTGCTATTCGTGAGATTTCACGTGTGTCAAAACCTGGTCGTCGTGTGTATGTTTCTGCTAAGTCACTTCCACAGGTGGCAAATGGTTTAGGTATTTCGGTTTTGTCGACTCCTAAAGGCGTTATGGCTGATCATGAAGCACGTGAACAGAATGTTGGTGGAGAACTCCTTTGTCGTGTTTTCTAAAGTATGTCAAGAAAACGGAAGAAAAAGTAGGTTAGAACAATGTCTCGTATTGGAAAAAAACCCATTTCAATTCCTTCTGGGGTTACTGCTACTGTTGAAGGTCAGCTGGTTAAGGCAAAAGGTCCAAAAGGTGAACTAAGTTACGTCGTTAATGATGAAGTTTTAGTTAAATTCGAGGAAAATGTCATATCAGTTATGCCACGGGATCAGTCAAAGGATGCGCGCTCTAAATGGGGTATGTCACGCTCAATGATTGAGAATATTTTTTGTGGTGTAAAAGATGGTTTTGAAAAAAGGTTAGAGATCAATGGGGTTGGTTATCGTGCTGCTTTACAGGGTAAAGATATTCAACTCTCTCTAGGCTTTTCACATGATGTGGTGTATAAAGTTCCATCGGGTGTTACTGTAACTGTTCCTAAGCCTACAGAGATTGTTATTTCTGGAATTGATAAGCAGCAAGTTGGACAAGTTGCAGCAGAGATTCGCGAGTATCGTAGACCTGAGCCTTATAAAGGTAAAGGTGTTAAGCATGCAGATGAACGTATCTTCCGTAAAGAAGGTAAAAAGAAATAAGGATTTTGTATTATGCTTTCATCTAAGGACATTATCCAGCGTCGTGCAAGGCGTGTTCGTCGTCGGATCAAGATGGTTTCTCATGATCGTCCTCGGCTTAGCGTCTATCGTTCAAATCAGAATATCTATGCGCAGGTTATTGATGATTTACGGGGATGTACACTTGTTTCAGCTTCTACTCTTGAAAGTGATTTGAAAAAATCATTAAAAAGTGGAGCTGATAAAGAAGCCGCTTTTGCTGTTGGTAAGTTAATTGCTGAACGTGCGAAGCAAGCTGGCGTTCATGAAGTGGTTTTTGATCGTGGAGCTTATGTATACCATGGTCGAGTCAAAGCTTTGGCTGAAGCTGCTCGTGAGGGTGGTTTGAACTTTTAAAGTTTCTTAACTTATGGATGAGTAAGGATACTTTAGATTATTTCGTTTAAGTTCTTCTGGTTTGATGAGGAGCTTTGTTATCGTGCTTCCGGAAAAGAAAAAGGAATGAGGAATGGCACAAAAAGAACGTGGTGAGAGAGAAGAACGCGATAATGAGTTTGTCGATAGGCTCGTTCATATTAATCGTGTTGCTAAGGTTGTAAAGGGTGGTCGGCGTTTTGGTTTTGCTGCTCTTGTTGTCGTTGGAGATCAAAAAGGGCGTGTGGGTTTTGGACATGGTAAAGCTCGTGAAGTTCCTGAAGCTGTTCGTAAAGCAACAGAATCTGCAAAGCGTGGGATGATTTATGTTCCGCTTCGGTCTGGACGTACATTGCATCATGATCTTGAAGGTCGTCACGGAGCTGGGCGTGTTTTACTCCGTTCTGCATCTGCTGGTACTGGTATTATTGCTGGGGGACCGATGCGTGCTATTTTTGAAGCTCTTGGTATGCAGGATGTTGTTGCGAAATCGCTAGGTTCATCAAATCCTTATAACATGGTTCGTGCAACATTTGATGCATTGAAACATCAAATGCATCCGAGAGATATTGCTGCTCAGCGTGGTATAAAATATTCAACTTTGCAGGCGCGTCGCCGCCATTTAGTCGATGTGGAAGGGTAGTTTCTGAGATTGTCAGAAAAGGAATTAAGAAATGGTTCAGAAAAAATCTCAGAGTAGTAAAACTGTGACGGTAGAGCAAATTGGAAGCCCTATTCGGAATTCACAGATTCAACGTGCAACTTTGAAGGGGCTTGGACTCGATAAAATGCGTCGGCGGCGTGTTTTAGAAGATACGCTTTGTGTACGGGGTATGATTGCTCGAGTTCGGCATCTTGTTCGTATTATAGATGAAGATTAAGGGTTGCAGGAGTATTAGATATGAAACTCAATGAACTACGTGATTGCGAAGGCGCAACAAAAAATTGTAAGCGTGTGGGGCGTGGTATTGGTTCGGGTACCGGCAAGACTGGTGGTCGTGGTGTAAAAGGGCAAAAATCCCGTTCTGGTGTTTCCCTTAATGGTTTTGAAGGTGGGCAAATGCCTATCTATCGTCGTTTACCAAAACGTGGATTTAAAAATTTCTTTTCTAAAACCTACAATGAAGTTTCACTGGGACGTATTCAGTCAGCCGTTGATGCTGGTAAGTTGAATATTGAAAAGCCTGTTGATATGATTGCTTTGAAAGAGGCTGGTATTATTCGTCGTGAAAAGGATGGGGTTCGTCTTCTTTCTGATGGTGATTTAAAAGCTAAGATGACCTTTCATGTTTCTGGTGCTTCACAAGCAGCCCGTGTTAAGATTGAAAAATTGGGTGGTCAGGTTGTTTTTCCTGAAGTTGTTGGATAATTTTTGTTATCCGTTATGATTTAAGGAAGATGAACATCTGTTCTTTTGAATATTTTGTGGAGAATTGTTTAAGTTCTGCAATTATCTGCAATTATTTGTGTATAAAGAGATAAATTTTAGGATACTTTTGTGATTTAAAGAACTGGAGTGTGAAGTGGAGACGTTTTATGGCATCAGCAGCAGAGCAATTTGCTTCCAATATAAACTTCGGTACCTTTTCACGGGCTACTGAATTAAAGAAACGCATTTGGTTTACTTTAGCGGCACTTCTTGTCTATCGTTTCGGCACTTATATTTCTCTCCCAGGTATTAATATTGATGCTTTGCGGCAAACATTTGAGCACCATGCATCAGGTGTCTTAGGACTCTTTAATATGTTTGCTGGAGGTGCTGTTGGGCGTATGGCAATTTTTGCCTTGGGTATTATGCCTTATATATCGGCATCTATTATTGTACAATTGTTAACATCTATTATTCCTTCTTTGGAGACTCTTAAAAAAGAGGGCGAGGTAGGTCGTAAGGTTATTAATCAATATACGCGTTATGTAACAGTCGTATTGGCAATTCTCCAAGCCTTTGGTATTGCGCTTGCGCTTGAAAGCGGTATAGGGACAGGTCTTCAAATTGTTGTAGAACCAGGTCTCATGTTTCGTATCTCCTCTGTTATTACACTTGTTGGTGGGACAATGTTTCTCATGTGGCTTGGCGAGCAAATTACATCACGCGGTGTTGGTAATGGAGTTTCTCTTATCATTTTTACAGGGATCGTAGCCAACTTACCTTCTACTTTTGCTCAGCTTTTGACTGCGCATAGCCAAGCTGATTTATCAACTTTCCTTTTAATAGTAATCGTCCTTATTGCTGTTTTGGTTATCGGACTTATTGTTTTTATAGAACGCGCGCAGCGGAGAATTCTTATTCAGTATCCGAAACGTCAGGTTGGTAATCAAATGTTTCAAGGTGATATGTCACATCTTCCTTTAAAGTTGAATACTGCTGGTGTCATTCCACCTATTTTTGCTTCATCTTTGTTGTTATTACCCGCCACTATTAATAATTTTTCTGATAAAATGCCGCAATGGGTTCAGGCTATTTCTTATTCTCTTGGTCATGGTCAGCCACTTTATATGGTTATCTACGCATTTTTAATGGCGTTTTTTTGCTTTTTTTATACGGCTATTGTGTTTAATCCAACTGATACTGCAGATCAGTTGAAAAAACATTCTGGTTTTATTCCAGGAATTCGTCCAGGTGAGCGTACAGCGGAATATATTGATTATGTTTTGACGCGTATTACTGTTGTGGGCGCACTTTATATTATCTTAGTTTGTTTATTGCCTGAATTTATGATATCTGCATTCAAAGTTCCTTTTTATCTTGGGGGGACGTCTTTGTTGATTGTTGTGACTGTTACTCTTGATACGGTTGCTCAAATCCAAGGGCATCTTGTTGCACACCAATATGAAGGGTTGATAAAAAAATCAAAACTTCGTGGAGGTCGAAGAAATCGATGAGGGTGGTTCTTTTAGGTCCTCCTGGAGCAGGGAAAGGGACGCAAGCTAAAATGTTAACTGAGGAATATAATATTCCTCATTTATCAACGGGCGATATGTTGCGTGAAGTTATCGCCAAAGAAACGGAAGTTGGTAAAAGAGCTAAATCTATTATAAGTTCTGGTGCTTTGGTTCCTGATGATATTGTCAATCAAATCGTATCAGATCGGATTGATGAAACTGATTGTATAAACGGTTTTATTTTGGATGGATATCCAAGGACTGTAGGACAGGCAGAAGCATTAGAACAAATACTTGAGTCAAAAAATATGCACCTTGATGCTGTTATTGAGTTGTGTGTTGATGAAGGCGTGTTGATTGAACGTATGAAAAAACGTGTTCAGGAGACAGTGGCGGCTGGTGGAGAGATTCGTTTAGATGATAACCCTGTTGCTTTTACAAAAAGATTAGTAGAATATCGTAAAAAAACAGCTCCCTTGTCAAAATTTTATTCAGAGAGGGGGATGTTAAAGGTCATTGATGGAATGATTGGTATTGCTGAAGTGACATGTATGATTAAAGGTTTTCTTTCATAAGATTTTTTTGAGAAGGAAATGAAAAGAGTTGACTTTTAAGATAAAATCCATCACAAACGACTCTAATTTATTTCAGTTGAATAGGTGGATTCGGAAGGGTTTTGTTCTGAGTCTATTTTTTTCTTTAAGGTACATCAGGTATTTTATAACAATTTGTCAACATAACTAAGGAGAGTAGGTGTGGCTCGTATTGCTGGCGTCAATATCCCGACAAATAAGCGTGTAATTATTGCGCTTCAATATATCCACGGGATTGGACCAAAATTTGCTCAAGAAATTATTGAAAAGGTTGGCATTCCCATGGGGCGTCGTGTGCATGAGCTTTCAGATGCCGAAGTGCTGCAGATTCGTGAGGCGATAGATCAGGGATATCAAGTTGAAGGTGATCTTCGTCGTGAAGTTGCTATGAATGTTAAGCGTTTGATGGACCTTGGTTGTTATCGTGGATTGCGGCATCGTCGGTCTTTACCTGTCCGAGGGCAGCGTACGCATACGAATGCGCGTACGCGTAAGGGACCTGCTAAGGCAATTGCTGGTAAGAAGAAATAAGAATCTTTGTGAGAGGTTTTTTGAGAGGTTTTTTTATATATTCTGTTTCTTGTTGGGGTCGGTTTGACAAGAAAAAGAAGGTGGAGCTGCTGATATTACGGCAGTGATGAGATCGTTGAAAGGGAAGTTATGGCCAAAGAAGCCACACGTGTTCGTCGTCGCGAACGTAAAAATATTTCATCGGGTGTTGTGCATATCAACTCGACATTTAACAATACAATGATTACGATTACTGATGCTCAGGGGAATGCGATTGCGTGGTCATCTGCTGGTGCTCAGGGATTTAAAGGGGCGCGTAAATCTACACCTTTTGCTGCTCAAGTTGCTGCGGAAGATTGTGCCAGAAAAGCACAAGAACATGGTATGCGTTCTTTGGAAGTTGAAGTTTGTGGTCCTGGGGCAGGACGTGAATCTGCTCTACGTGCGTTGCAATCTGTTGGTTTTGTCATTACTTCTATTCGCGATGTTACACCAATCCCTCATAATGGATGTCGTCCTCGGAAAAGGCGGCGTGTTTAATTGGGTGTTGTTTTTTGTTATCGGAGATTTCTCTGATGTTCACATTGGTCGTTACGATTGAATGGTAACGGAACTAAAGAACGGGAATAAAAATATGATCCAGAAAAACTGGCAGGAACTTATTAAACCCAATAAGGTTGAATCATGTGCGCATGATAATCCAAATATTACAAGTGTAATTGCTGAGCCCCTTGAGCGGGGATTTGGCTTAACATTAGGAAATGCCCTTCGTCGTGTGTTATTATCTTCGCTTCGTGGTGCTGCTATTACTGCTGTACAGATTGATGGCGTCTTGCATGAATTTTCATCGATTCCAGGCGTTCGTGAAGATGTTACAGATATTATTCTGAATATAAAAGAAATTGCACTTCGTATGGAAGAAGAAGGACCTAAACGTCTTGTCGTTTACAAAGAGGGGCCTGGTGTCGTGAGAGCGGGGGATATCAATACCGTTGGGGATATGGAAATTCTCAACCCAGATCATGTTATCTGTACCCTTGATGAAGATGCTGAAATTCGTATGGAATTTATTGTCAACACAGGGAAGGGGTATGTTCCATCTGATCGTAATTGTGTTGATGATGGTCGTATAGGACTTATTCCGATTGATAGTCTTTATTCACCAATTCGTAAAGTGTCTTATAAAGTAGAAAATACGCGTGAAGGTCAAGTTCTCGATTATGATAAATTGACGTTAACGATTGAAACGAATGGTGCTGTTAATGGAGAAGATGCTGTTGCTTTTGCAGCACGTATTCTTCAGGATCAATTATCGTTATTTATTAACTTTGAAGAGCCACAGAAGGAGCCTGTTGAGGAGGCGGATTCTGAGCTTTCCTTTAA
>NZ_HE997977.1:0-8942 GCF_000312585.1 Bartonella queenslandensis AUST/NH15 | reverse complement strand
GCAAATTGTCTTAAGAATGATAATATTGTTTATATTGGTGATCTGATTCAAAAAACAGAATCTGAAATGCTTCGGACACCAAATTTTGGTCGTAAGTCATTGAATGAGATTAAAGAAGTTTTGGCATGTATGGGGTTGCACCTTGGAATGGAAATTCCTGCATGGCCGCCTGAAAACATTGATGATCTTGCTAAACGCTATGAAGATCAGTATTAAAATTTAAGGAGAGGGCTTATGCGCCATAGTAAGTCAGGCCGCAAGTTGAATCGGACTGCCAGTCACCGTAAAGCGATGTTTGCAAATATGGCAACTTCGTTGATCGAGCATGAGCAGATTGTGACAACACTTCCAAAGGCTAAGGAAATTCGTCCTATTGTTGAAAAACTTGTTACTCTTGGTAAACGTGGTGGTTTGCATGCGCGTCGACAAGCAATTGCAGCACTTCGTGATACAGGGAAAGTTGCAAAGTTGTTTGATACACTTGCACCGCGTTATGCATCACGCAACGGTGGGTATTTGCGTATTATGAAAGCGGGTTTTCGTACTGGTGATAATGCGCCCATGGCTGTTATAGAATTTGTTGATCGGGATGTTGAGGCGAAGGGGGCTGGGGATCGTGCTCGTATCGAATCTTCAGAGAATGAAAAGGGAACGTCCTCATAAGTTTTTTATTCTATTGGATTTTTAAAGGCCGCCTTATCTTAGGCGGTTTTTTTATGCGTATTTTTAAGTTTGTTTTACTTGAGAAATAGATGTTGAGAGAAAATTATAGGATATTGAATTATTTGATTTTTATAATATTTATTGTTTAAATGGGTTGTTTTTATTCTCTATTATGAAATATTAATGGAGATCCTTCATTTGCGGGGATGCTTTTTAAAAATTCTATGTATCTTCAACAGAATGAGCTTGTTTTATAAGGAGTGAATTATGAGGTATTCTTCTTGGGTGCAGCTTTTTTTTGCGATTATGTTGCTGATATCGTTTGATCATATCTATGCTCATGTTCCTCAAACACAAAAAGAGATCACTCTTTCATTTGCTCCTTTAGTTAAAAAGACAGTTCCGTCTGTTGTAAATATTTATGCAGCTCGACAAATTAGAGCGCGATCACCTTTTGAAGGGGATCCATTTTTTGAGCAATTTTTTGGTCGTTTGCAAAATAATTTTCCTGTCCGTAAGCAATCATCATTAGGCTCAGGAGTGATTGTTGATGCACGTGGTTTGATTGTTACAAATTATCACGTCATTAAAGATGCAAGCGAAATTAAAGTGGCTTTTTCTGATGGGCGAGAGTTTGAGAGTAAGGTCGTGCTCAAAGATGAAGCGACGGACATTGCCATTCTTGACGTTGATGCAAAAGATACTCAGTTTCCTGTTCTTCCTTTAGGAGATTCTGATACTGTTGAAGTTGGTGATCTTGTTTTGGCTATTGGTAATCCTTTTGGTGTTGGTCAAACAGTTACAAGTGGTATTGTTTCAGCGCAAGCGCGTACACGTGTTGGGATTTCCGATTTTGACTTTTTTATTCAAACAGATGCTGCCATTAATCCAGGAAATTCTGGTGGCGCTTTAATTGATATGAAAGGTCAATTAATTGGAATTAATACAGCTATTTATTCGCGTTCCGGTGGTTCTGTAGGGATTGGGTTTGCTATTCCAGTTAATCTTGTAAAAGTGATGCTTGCTACTGTTAAACGCGGTGGAAAATATTTTGTACCGCCTTATATTGGGGCATCCTTTCAAAATGTTACACCCGATATCGCTGGTGGTTTAGGTTTAGAACATCCCTATGGGGCTCTTATTGTTGAAGTTATTAAAGACAGTCCTGCTGAAAAAGCCGGCTTGAAAGTAGGTGATGTTGTTTTGAGTATACAGGGGGTGCGCGTTGATAGTCCAGATAGCCTTGGGTATCGTTTGATGACGGCTGAGGTTGGTCATAGTCTTGCTTTAGAATATTTACGAAATGGCAAAACTTTAAAAACACAAATAACGGTTGCATCAATATCGGAAACTGCACTTTTAAAATCTGAAAAAATTACGGGTGACAATCCTCTTTCTGGTGCTGAAGTGTTAGATTTAACACCGCAAAATAGTCAACGTTTTCATTTTCCTATATCGGCAAAAGGTGTTGTGATTACTCATCTTGATGAAATGAGCAATGCTTCTGGAATTTTTCGGCCTGGAGATATCTTACGTGTTGTAAATGGCTATAAGATTCAAACAGTTCATCAGTTGAAAAAGGTTCTTAAGCAAACGCATTCACGTACTTGGCAATTGGAATATGAACGTGATGGTATGTATATTCGTCAATTTATTCGCTGAGGTTTTTTTTTGAAGAAAGATTTTTTTACTTCGTCATTTGATCCTAAAGTTAATAAAAATCAGCCACTTGCAGAAAGAATGCGTCCTTGTTCTCTCAATGAAGTTGTAGGACAAAAGCATTTAATTGGAGAAGATGGTTTACTGTCACGGATGGTGGCAGCGGGCTCAATTGGATCGATGATTTTTTGGGGACCTCCAGGGACGGGAAAAACAACCGTTGCACGTTTGTTAGCACGTGAAACAAATTTTGCGTTTGAACAAGTTTCTGCTATTTTTACAGGTGTTTCTGAACTTAAAAAGATTTTTGAAGTTGCACAGAGGCATTTTATGTCTGGGAATAAAACGCTTCTCTTTGTTGATGAGATTCATCGGTTTAATCGTGCACAACAGGATAGTTTTCTTCCTGTGATGGAAAATGGTACGGTAGTACTTATCGGTGCAACAACTGAAAACCCTTCTTTTGAACTGAATGCTGCTCTTCTTTCGCGTGCACGGGTTTTAACATTTTTTTCTCATGATCATGAAAGTTTAGGTATGCTTTTGAAGCGTGCTGAAGAGGTTGAAGGAAAGCTTCTTCCCTTGGATGAGGGTGCCAGAGACATTTTGATAGGAATGTCTGATGGTGATGCACGGGTCGCATTGACATTAGCAGAGGAAGTTTGGTCTGTTGTGCACTCGGGAGAGATACTTGATGCTGCTGCTTTGCAAAAAGTTATTCAGCGTCGTGCACCCATTTATGATAAAGGACGAGATGGGCATTATAATCTCATTTCAGCGTTGCATAAATCTGTTCGTGGCTCTGATCCTGATGCGGCGCTTTATTATTTCGCGCGTATGTTGGATGCTGGTGAAGATCCTCTCTATATTGGGCGAAGATTGGTTCGTATGGCTGTTGAAGATGTTGGTTTGGCGGATCCTCAAGCTCTTGTCATTTGTAATGCGGCAAAAGATGCTTATGATTATTTAGGATCACCAGAAGGAGAATTGGCTTTGGCACAGGCATGTCTTTATGTTGCAACTGCACCAAAGTCAAATGCGACATATCTCGCGTATAAAGCAGCACTGCGTTGTGCGCGCAAAAATGGTTCTTTACCACCTCCTAAACATATCCTTAATGCTCCTACAAAATTTATGAAAGAGGAAGGGTATGGAGATGGTTATTGTTATGACCATGATGAACCAGATGCTTTTTCAGGACAAGAATATTTTCCTGAAAAACTTGGGCGACAGAGTTATTATAAACCTGTTGAGCGTGGATTTGAACGTGAAATTGTGAAACGTCTTGAATGGTGGAAGCAATTGCGCCAAAAGCGTAAAAACAACAATAAAATTTGAGTTAAAACACACTGTATTGATCTTGGATTTATTTTTTACCCCTCATATCATGGTATGAACAATTTAGTTTATATTTTAAATATTTATTGCATTGCTCGTTAGAGCAATTTTTTTGATATCTTCAAAACGCATATCTTTTTTATGGATTCAAATTTTAAAAATCTGTCATGCAACCCTTAAAGTTGCTTTATTTTTGTGGTTTTAATTGAATAAGTTATTGATTTATAGTGATTCTTTACTGTTTTGTATGTTGAATAAGACCCCCAATACCGTATTTTTCTTATTCCAATCTAATCAATCAAAACCATTCCTTGTATGTTGCAAGGGTGATTAACCTGTAATAAAACTGTCCAAGAAAAAACTAAAAATGACTCTTAATGAATCGTTTTAAGTGTCGAAAATCATGGCACTATTGGGGGATGAAAAAGTGTGTAATGCTGTAAAGATGTTGATGCTGGGCTGTTCTAAGCGTAAAGATGTGCGTGCTCAAGGAATTTTACAGTATACCATTTACGGGCGTTATCGCGATATGGGGGGATGAGTGTTGAAAGATGTCCGTTTCAAACAGGTGTGTGAATATACAAATACAAAGGTATTCTGTTCTTTAATGTAATAGGGGATGGTTTTGATTGATGATGTGTTGTGTGTGATTTAAGGGAAGAGTTTTTTCTTAGGGGGCTTAACGAAAGGGGAAAGAAGGAAAGGTTAAATATTGTGTTGAAATTTAAATTGTTGCTTTTCTCGAGAGAGATGAATGTGTTAACTTGCTCCCCTATAGAAATATTATTTTATTTGAAGTTTATTTTGTGTCATAAAATAAGGAGTGCCAATTCTTTATTTTGATGGTCGTGATATGTTACGGAGATAACATAGGGATAGAGATGAAAATAGCCTTTGAAAATCTAAACTCAAGGCTTTAGTTAAATTAAAAGTACAGTATAAACTTTAAGTGTTAGATTATTGTGAATCGGTCAAGGATGTAATCGTGGATAAAACAAAAGCTCTCGATGCTGCTCTCTCACAAATTGAACGTTCTTTTGGTAAAGGCTCGATTATGCGTCTTGGGCAAAAAGAGCAAGTTGTTGAAATTGAAACAGTTCCAACAGGGTCATTATCCTTGGATATTGCTTTAGGGATTGGTGGATTACCAAAGGGGCGTATTGTTGAGATTTATGGGCCAGAAAGTTCTGGAAAAACAACATTAGCTCTCCACGCTATTGCTGAGGCACAAAAAAGCGGTGGGATTTGTGCTTTTATTGATGCAGAGCATGCACTTGATCCTATTTATGCGCGTAAGCTTGGTGTTGATTTAGAGAACTTGTTCATTTCTCAGCCAGATACTGGTGAACAGGCATTGGAAATTACGGAGACGTTGGTTCGTTCTGGTGCCGTTGATGTGCTTGTTGTGGATTCTGTCGCTGCTTTAACACCACGAGCAGAAATTGATGGTGAAATGGGGGATGCTTTACCAGGATTACAAGCACGATTGATGAGTAAAGCTTTGCGGAAACTCACGGCTTCTATTTTTCGCTCTAACTGTATGGTGATTTTTATTAATCAAATTCGCATGAAAATTGGTGTGATGTTTGGTTCGCCTGAAACAACAACAGGGGGAAATGCTTTAAAGTTTTATGCTTCTGTTCGTTTGGATATTCGTCGTATCGGGTCTATTAAAGATCGGGATATGATTGTTGGCAATCAAACGCGTGTTAAAGTGGTCAAGAATAAGTTGGCTCCTCCCTTCAAACAAGTTGAGTTTGATATTATTTATGGAGAAGGTATTTCCAAGCTAGGTGAGTTGATTGATTTAGGAGTCAAAGTTGGTATTGTTGAAAAATCTGGCTCGTGGTTTTCTTATAATTCTCAACGTTTAGGACAGGGACGCGAAAATGCAAAGCAGTTTTTACGCGAGCATGCAGAAATAGCTGCAGAAATTGAAACGGCTTTGCGTCAAAATGCTGGTTTGATTGCGATTGAATTGTTAGAAAATGCAGGATCAGAAAATATAGAAAGCGATGAAGCTATTTGATGGAGCATCTTTTCATCTATAATTTTTTTATTTAAGATTTTTTCTATTTTTATTTGTTTGAATTTTTTAACATACAGCCATTTTTCTCAATTTTTTGAACAAATATTCCATTCTTTGATTAAATTGACGCCATGCGTGGCAAAGAGAATATTTAATGAGAGGGGGCTTTTGTGATTTTATGCGGTATTCTGCAGGTGTATATATGAATAGTGTTAATAATATCCGATCAACATTTTTGGATTATTTTGATCGTAATGGGCATAAAGTTCTTTCTTCTAGTCCACTTGTTCCACGTAATGATCCTACACTTATGTTTACAAATGCAGGGATGGTGCAGTTTAAAAATGTTTTTACTGGACTTGAACAGCCTCCTTATAAAAAGGCTACAACGGCACAAAAATGTGTTCGTGCGGGTGGAAAACATAATGATCTTGATAATGTTGGTTATACGGCGCGCCATCATACATTTTTTGAAATGCTGGGTAATTTTTCTTTTGGTGATTATTTCAAAGAAGAGGCTATTTTTTTATCATGGGATCTTTTAACAAAAGAATTTTCCCTACCAAAAGATAAATTGTTGGTAACCGTTTATCAAAGTGATGATGTTGCTGCTGAATTATGGCGTAAAATTTCAGGTCTTCCAGATGAAAAAATCGTTCGTATTGCGACAGCTGATAATTTTTGGGCGATGGGCGATACAGGGCCTTGTGGTCCTTGTTCGGAGATTTTTTATGATCATGGTGATAAAATTTGGGGTGGTCCTCCTGGAAGTATAGAAGAAGATGGTGATCGCTTTATTGAGATTTGGAATCTTGTTTTTATGCAGTATGAACAGCTTTCTAAGGAAGAGCGTGTTGATTTACCTCACCCTTCTATCGATACCGGTATGGGGTTAGAGCGTATTGCTGCGGTTTTACAGGGTGTTCATGATAATTATGACATTGATCTTTTTCGTACATTAATTAGAGCGTCAGAAGAAATTACAGGAATTAAGGCAAAGGGTGATTTTATTGCAAGCCATCGTGTTATTGCCGATCATCTTCGCTCATCCGCATTTTTGATTGCGGATGGTGTTCTTCCTTCCAATGAAGGAAGAGGATATGTTTTACGTCGCATTATGCGTCGTGCTATGCGTCATGCACATCTTCTTGGTGCTAAAGAACCTTTAATGTGGCAGCTTTTGCCTGCTCTCATCCGCGAAATGGGACATGCTTATCCCGAATTGGTGCGGGCTGAATCTTTGATTTCAGAAACTTTGAAATTAGAAGAAATGCGGTTTCGTAAAACGCTTGAACGAGGATTGGGGTTGTTAAATGAAGAAAGTTCTTTGCTTAAGGAAGGGGATCATTTAAATGGTGAAGTTGCTTTCAAGCTTTATGATACCTATGGTTTTCCACTTGATTTGACGCAAGATGTGCTTCGGCGTCGTGGAATATCTGTTGATGTTGATGCCTTTGATAAAGCGATGGAACGCCAGAAAGAGGAAGCGCGTGCTCATTGGTCTGGTTCAGGTGAAGCAGTGACGGAGACAATTTGGTTTTCTGTTCGTGATCAGGTAGGCGCTACAGAATTTTTAGGTTATGAAACAGAACAAGCTGAAGGTATCCTCACGGCGCTTGTGTGTGATGGTAAAATTGTTGATGAGGTTTTTGCAGGGCAGAAAGCTATTCTTGTGCTCAATCAGACTCCTTTTTATGGTGAATCTGGTGGGCAAATTGGTGATAACGGTATCATTTCTGGTGAAAATTTTATTTTTGAAGTGCATGATACTCAGAAAAAGGCTGATGGGGTTTTTATTCATCTTGGAAAAGTTAAATCTGGTCAGGCAGCGAGGTCTGATTGTGTGCACTTAACCGTTGATGTTGTTCGTCGTAAAAAAATTCGTGCAAACCATTCTGCTACTCATTTGTTACATGAGGCTTTACGTCAAGTATTGGGATCTCACGTGACTCAAAAGGGCTCTCTTGTGTCGCCGGAACGGCTGCGTTTTGATTTTTCTCATCCAAAATCTGTTTCTTTGGAAGAATTGAAAAAAATAGAAGATTTAGCCAATGAGATTGTTTTGCGAAATAGTAAAGTGATAACACGCCTCATGGCTATCGATGACGCAATTTCTGAGGGGGCAATGGCACTCTTTGGGGAAAAATATGGTGATGAAGTTCGTGTTGTTTCTATGGGGATGCCACTTGAACAGGAAGAATTAAAAAAGTATTGGTCCATTGAGCTTTGTGGAGGGACACATGTGGAAAGAACAGGTGATATTGGTTTAATTCATATTGTTTCTGAAAGTTCTGTTTCAGCTGGAGTCCGTCGTATTGAAGCTTTAACAGGTGCTGCAGCGCGTCTTTATCTTTGTCGCCAAGATGAGCGTATTCATGAAATCGCTGATCTTTTAAAAACGTCTTCTTCTGATTTAGAAGAACGGGTGAGAGTTTTGCTTGATGATCGTCGTAAACTTGAAAAAGAGTTGAATGATGTACGCAAAAAAATGGTGTTGAGTGGGGGAATAACAGAAAGTGGTCAAGGTGATATTACTATTATCAATGGACTTTCTTTTATGGGACGCATTGTTAAAAATATTTTACCAAGGGATCTTAAAGCACTTGTTGATTCTGGAAAAAAACAGATTGGGTCTGGGGTCGTTGCTTTTATCACCGTTTCAGAAGATGGCAAGGGGAGTGCCGTTGTTGGGGTTACGGATGATTTAACGGATAAATTAAATGCTGTTGATCTCGTTCGTATTCTTTCAAGCGTGCTTGGTGGTCAAGGTGGAGGTGGCCGTCCTGATATGGCGCAGGCTGGTGGTCCTGATGGGAACAAAGCTGATGAGGCCTTTGCAGCACTAAAAGATTTTCTTGAAAAAACTTAAAAAATAAATTCTTTTCTCATAAGTGTTTTTTACATTTTTATGTTGGATGAGCGTTTAAGAATTACGAATATCTGTTTGGTGGTGTCTTGGCTGAAATGTAGATGAGCCTCATTGAGAGAGATAAAATTGTAAAGGTAAAGAAATAGTGTTTGTTAGAAAGTTTGTGCGGTGCTTCGTTGCTTTTGTTTATGAGGTAGATCGATCATATCTTTCATGAAGAATAGTATCTACTCTATTGATTTTAAAAGAAACATCTCTATCCTATTTCACAATAGGAATTGCGAAGGGGATAACGCAAGATTTATTGCATAACAGTCTCTTAAGTTCACGAAATTATAAGCGAGTTGTTTTTTCGCTTTCAAATTGCTTAGATTATTGCTCACT
>NZ_HE997976.1 GCF_000312585.1 Bartonella queenslandensis AUST/NH15 | reverse complement strand
TTTTTCATGAAAAACATGAAGTATTCGTTCATTCGTGAACAAACCTTACAAAAGACTATTTTATCCAATCCACAAAAGAAATGGTTAACAACAGCATTGATGCTTTTTATTGCCTTCATGGTACTCAGTGAGCCAGCCTTTGCAGCAGGCGACTTCGGAAAAATTGAAAGTGCTCTTCAGAAAATAATCACAGCTTTAACAGGACCGCTTGCGAAAGCAATTGCGACCATTGCAGTTGCTGGTATTGGGCTTGCATGGATTGCTGGTTATGTTGAAATGCGTAAAGCCTTCTTTGTTTGTGTTGGCATTGGCATTGTTTTTGGTGCAACGCAAATTGTATCAATGCTTTCTAGTTAAACTTTAGCCTTTCAAAGCTATGAAAGAGCACGACAAGCTAACAGAAGATACGTTATTTCTTGCTTGCACACGCCCTGCCATGATTGCAGGTGTGACAGTGGAAGCTATGGGATTAAATGCTATAGGTACAATGATGTTGTTTATTATGACAGGCAATATTTTTCTTATCACCTTTGGTGTTGCCATACATTTCATATTCAGGGAAATTCTTAAAAATGACCATAACAAATTTCGTATTCTTCTGACGTGGCAAAAGACATGTCTTTTTGCCAGAAATTCTAGTCTATGGGGTGGGGGAAGTATTTCTCCATTACGATTAATTCGTAATTATGAGGAATTATAGTGAATTCAGCTCAGTGCAAACGTGAAAAGCAACCAGAGGCGATTATCCATTACGTGCGCCATGTTAACAAGCATATCATTGCGCTGAATTCACGGGCACTCATGTCCGTTATTGCTCTTGAAGGGCTTAACTTTGAGACAGCGGATATTATTGATCTCAATGTGCTTCACGAACAGCTGAATAATCTATTTAAGAACATTGCGGATGAACGGATAGCCCTTTATAGCCACATCATCAGAAAGCGTGAAACGATTTATCCGGATGGCACTTTTAGATCAGCATTTGCGAAGCAATTAGATGATAAATATCGCGAACGGATGGTCTCTCAGGAGCTTTATCGCAATGATCTCTATCTTTCAATTTTGTGGAATCCCCACGTTGATAAAACGGATAAATTAGCGGAATTTTTCAAACGTTTGGGAAAAGCCAAGCAAGAAAAAACAGAAGTTGATGCAGAATCCATTCGTAAGCTTGAAGATATTACGACAGATCTTATTCAAAATTTAGAGCGTTATGGTGCGAGAAGATTGAGTCTTTATGAACATGAAGGCAATATTTATTCGCAGCAGAGTGAGTTTATCCATCAATTGGTGGGGGGCGTCGTGAACGGGTACCCCTCACATGGGGGACGATAGCTTCAACTGTTTACTCAGACCGTCTCATTTTCGGGAAAGAGATCATAGAAATACGCACTGAAGCAGGACGTCGATTTGCAGGCATGTTTGGTTGGAAAGAATATCCAGCAAAAACCAGAGTAGGCATGGCTGATGGTCTTTTAACGCTTCCTTTTGAGTTTATTTTTACCCAATCTTTTATTTTCAAGAGCAAAAATGTTGCCAAGCAGATTATGGGGCGCAAACAAAACCAAATGGTCAATGCGGGAGATCGAGCAGGTTCACAAATTATGGAACTGGATGATGCGCTTGATGATCTTGAATCCAACCGTTTTGTTTTAGGGGAACATCATTTATCATTGGCAGTTTTTGCGG
>NZ_HE997975.1:59478-66798 GCF_000312585.1 Bartonella queenslandensis AUST/NH15 | reverse complement strand
GCACACAAGCTATTGACTTTATTGTTTTTTTATGTAATATTCGGTTTCTATCCGCAGCTGCGCATAACGGTGTCGCTAAATAATCGAAGCATCTGTCGATGCTGTAGGCTGGACGGTTTTAGCCCTTTTTGTGCGTAAGACTTATGCAGTTGCGACGTGATAGCCAGATTGTTGATTGCATAGAGGTTGATGGTTTCAGGGTGAAGCTCGCTGGCTTGCTTCAGATTGTATAATAGTTCTTCGGCTTGCTGGCTGTGCATGCCATATAGTAGGTCGAAACCGGCATGTCCAATTATCTCTTGTGACTAGGCCACGGTATTTTTGATTTGTTCACGTGTTGAGGTAAGGTTAAACAATGATCGGAAACGCTCAATGAAACTCTGTACACCGAAGCTTATCCGGTTAACGCCGATCTCACGGGCAGCATAAAGTTTATCACGTGTGACGCTCTTCGGTTCGCTTTCCAGTGTAAACTCGGCTAAGGAAGAGAGCTCAAATTCAGCATGCAATACTTTTCCTATGTGTGGCGGATATGATCTGCGGACAAGAGCGACGGTGTCCGCCCCCTATATAGATGCTGCGGATGGGACCTCTAAGCGAGCGAATGAAGTTTCCTTTGTTTCTGATCTCTGTGGTAAGCGCTGACATATAAGATTCGATTTGCTTAACGTGCTTGTAGGCTCCTTTCTGAAAGTGACAGAAGAAATAGATGGTTTCACAAAAGGGAATATGCAAATAAAGAGAAACAGTCCGCGCTTGTGGAATCTGCTTACTCTGCGCTAGCTTATTAAAGTCTAGGTAATTGTAAAATTCATTTGAAATAGTGCGAAATAGCGGATATGTAAAGTTGTAAATCGGCTTGAGTTGATCGAACTTCACAAAAGGATGATCCACGAGTTGCATAGCTTACCTCCCCCAATTTCTTAACTCGGAATATATTATTGACGGGCGACTAGTGACCCAATCGTCCGAGTGTATTACCAAAGATTTTCACGGAGCATAATGAATCCTCCTTTTTAAGAGGCAAGGTAAAGATAAAAAAATGTCTATTTATAAAAAAACTTTCTCTTGCAGTCTTATGGTTTGATATTGTAATTGGTATCCTGTTTTACGTGGTCGGGCTATGAATGCCTAGAGCGAGAAAAAGCAGGGTATTTTAATGGACGTGCGGGGCATCATTGTTATGTTGCTGGGACTTGGAATTTGCGTCTGATTATGAAGTATCATTAGCGCAAAAAGATGGTTTTAAAGATAGAGATACATTTTTAATATCCCTGTAAAACTTCGAAAAGAGATAGAATTATCTATTAGAAAACATATAAATATCCAGTGTGATAATATTATCGAATTACATGACATCATCGTTCTTGCCCGCCATTTTGACTTATTACCTAAAATCTCATTGAGATTGTGCCATGTACTGGCAAACGGGGATAGATCGCGTTTTGGTATGACTGCGGCGAAGTTACGTGCCGCATTATCTTTGCTAGAATCCAATAGGATTAGGCTTAATGGGGTGCATTTGTATGTGGGCTCTAATTTGAATTCGACTGAGTTAATAGTATCCACCTTAACTAAGGCTGGAGAGGATATTTACGCATTGAAGGATCAGATAAATTTTTATCAGTCTAGGTGGGGGATATCCAACTTCCACAGTGTTCTGCGATGCCGTGACGGTCAATGACGAATACTCTCGTAAAATTTATGAGGCATTATCACAATTGGGTTGTGGTTTACATAAGCTTACGGTAATTATTGAATCTGGGCGTATTATATCTGAAGGTTATGGTTATTTATTTTCAAATATTAGCTCTATAAAAGAACGGAATGGTACGAACTTAATTACAACTTGGGCTCTGAGGACGTGTGCTCAGTCTGCACAGTATCACGGGAATAGAGTGCTACAAATTTCGTCTTTTCGAAATATGAGCGGTGAATTTAGTTTAGCGGATGTCGTTGGTTCAAATTGTTATGAGTATGATATTCTTGTGAGAGATATATCTATCCCATTGGATTTATCCTTAGATGACAAATTTATGCTGTCGGCATGTGGGAGCTATGATAGCATAAATGCGCCGATTGGATTCGAATGTGGCCTCAAATTATTATTTTTTTGAAGAAAATGACTATTCGTATGGAGTTTATCGCTTTGCTTATTAGTATTGTACTTTGTTAGAGCGCATCTAGTCATAAAGTGCTTTCTGGTTTATGGTGAATCTTTAGTTGCGAGTGGGTAGTTTGGTAGGAGGCTATTCCAAAGTGTGGTCGTTTTAGAGGCGCTGCGATAGTTGCTGTCGAATAAAGGAGATATCCTGCAGTTGTATAAAACCTAGTGCGGTGCAAAATGTTCATGCTTATTTGTAAAACATATTTAATTTGATTCGTCGATCTTTTATACTGGTCAAAAGTTAGCACCAATTTATCGCGTGCAGGACCATTTTCCTATCGTGTTTGATGCAATAAGCAGCTTAGAATGATGATAAGAACGATTTTAGCTTAATAGATGTTATGCATTCTATAAAAGTTAAATTGATTAAGATTTTTTTGTGACATTTATGCATAGGATGGTACCATAATAACGGAAATTGATTGTGTTTTAAGTTGGTGTGTTATGGCTGTGAAAAATGGTAAACAAATAAAAAGTAAGGGTTCTAAGCCTGTTTCCAGTTTTCTTAAAAATTTACGTGGTGTAAACAACTGGCAGCAAGTTTTACAATGGCTTTCTTTTCGTAATGTAGAAGATATCGAGTGTATCACACCTGATCAGGCGGGCGTGCCGCGTGGCAAGATGATGCTTTCTAAAAAATTTACATCGGCAACATCATTAGCATTGCCTTCAGCGGTTTTTATGGCAACAATTTCAGGAGATTACCCTGAAGATGGTCACGGCTTTGAATATCCCAAAACCGATGGTGATTTGCGTCTTGAGCCTGATTTGTCTACGTTAAGTATTGTACCATGGGAAGATGCTCCTACAGCACAGGTGATTTGTGATCTTGTATATCAAAATGGACAGGTCGTCGATTATACACCACGAAATGTTTTGCGAAAAGTAGTCAACTTTTATACGCAAATGAATCTAAAGCCGGTTGTTTCACCAGAAATTGAGTTCTATTTAGTAGAGAAAAATCCCGATCCTGATTATCCTTTAGTTCCTCCCGTTGGTCGTTCTGGACGTTCAATTGGTGGAGGGCAGGGCTATTCGATTGCCGGTGTGAACGAGTTTGATGAGTTTATTGATGATATTTATCATTTTTCGGAAGCGCAAGGATTGGAGATTGATACGCTTATTCACGAGGAAGGGGCAGGTCAGTTTGAAATCAATTTACGTCATGGCGATCCGATTGAATTGGCTGATCAAGTTTTTATGTTCAAGCGAACAATTCGTGAAGCAGCACTTAAACATAATATGTATGCAACTTTTATGGCTAAGCCCATTCAAGGGCAGCCGGGTTCTGCGATGCATATTCACCAATCAGTCGTTGATAAGAAGACAGGGATGAATATTTTTACGCAGGAAGACGGTGGAGAAAGTATTTGTTTTCGCCATTTTATTGGTGGGTTACAAAGACATATGGCGGGAGGACTTGTCATGCTTGCTCCTTATGTCAATTCTTATCGACGTCTTATGCCCGATGTTTCAGCACCTGTTAATTTGCGATGGGGATATGATAACCGTACCACAGCATTTCGTGTCCCTCGTTCTGTTCCTCAAGCGCGACGTGTCGAGAATAGGCTTCCTTCGTCAGATGCGAATCCTTATTTAGCCCTTGCCGCTTCTTTAGCGTGTGGTCTCATTGGTTTACAGCAAAAAATTGAACCGGATGAACCAACAATAAATAATGTGAATGCTGATAATATTGAGTTACCGCGTGGTCTTATTGAAGCGGTTAATTTATTTGAACAAGATACAGAAATACGTGCTATTCTAGGGGATGTGTTTGTTAGTACTTATGCTGCAATCAAACGACAAGAGTTTGAAACCTTTATGGAAGTGATTAGCCCGTGGGAGCGCGAATATCTCTTGCTTAATGTTTGAGGTTTATCACGATGATTGGCTCTAATCCAATTTCTCCAGGGATTTCTTGGTATGAAGATACTTTAAAAGAGCGCCCCTCTTATCCTTCTTTTTGTGAAGATAGACAGTGTGATGTGGTCATTATTGGAGGGGGATTTACGGGACTTTCAGCTGCTTATCATTTAGCGAACGCTGGAGTGGATGTTGTTTTGTTTGAAGCATCACGTTTTGGTGATGGTGCTTCAGGGCGCAATGGTGGACAACTGGGAACGGGACAACGGCAATGGGTCGAAACATTAGAGAAAAAATATGGTTTTGAGCGCAGTCAAGTGCTGTTTGATTTAGCAGAAGAAGCTAAAAGAGATATTTTATCTTTATGCGCGATGCCTAATTATCCGTGTGATTTGATCGTAGGACAGCTTTCTGTAACCCATAAAAGGCGTGAGCTTCTCTCTTATCAACGGCATATTGAGGCAATGCAGCGTTATGGCTATCACGCGCTTACTTTTATGGATAGGGCTGAAACATCTAAGCGACTTGGATCGTCTTTTTATTGTGGTGGTATTTATGATGCGGATACTGGCCATATAAATCCCTTAAAATTGATTGTTGGATTGGCAAAAAGAGCCAAAGATGCTGGTGCTAAGCTTTATGAGAAAACACAAGTAAAAACCGTGAAACGCAAGGGTACTCGTTGGAAAGTGATCGCAGAAAAAGGGAGTATAACAGCAGAGCATGTTTTACTCGCAACGAATGGATATCAACTCGGGCTTCAGCGTTTTGTTCAAAAAAATATTGTTTCTATTCGCTCTTATATTGGAGCGACGGAACCATTACCTAAGAACAGTTCAATTCTCATGGGGGGTGAATCGGTTGATGATTCCCGTTTTATGGTTCGCTATTTTCGCAAAACTATTGATAATCGTCTCTTATTTGGTGGTGTAGAAAGTTACAATAATAGGAATCCTGTAAATTTAGATGCACGTATAAAACGGCAAATTGCTGAAATTTATCCTCAATTATCCACTATCAATCTCAGCCATCGTTGGGGGGCGACGGTTGCCATTACGGTTGAACGTATGCCTTATGTTCGCCAACTTTTCTCAAGGATGACTTATTGTGGCGGTTATTCAGGACATGGCGTTATGCTTGCTCCTTTTATGGGAAAATTATACGCAGAATGGTTGACTGGAAATCATGAACGTTTTGCCCATTTTCAGGACTTAAAAATTTCATCTTTTCCAGGGGGAAGTGCTTTGCGTTATCCACTTATATTTTTAGCAATGCATTGGTTTTCTTTAATGGATCGTCTTTAACAGAAACATTGATTCAAATATAGAAAATTAATGGCTTATTTAGTATCTGTCTGCTTTAATGATGGAAGTTTTTATAAGTAATATAGGATTGAATAATCGAATAGAAAAATAAATAAGTTCATGGTAAGTAAAATTATTCCAGTCTCTCCCTTTGATTGTATTGTTTTTGGTGGCAATGGTGATCTGGCTTTACGCAAACTTATGCCTGCTCTTTATCATTGTCAGTGCGTTGGGCAATTGAGTGAGCCAACGCGTATTATTGGGGTTGCGCGTTCTGCATGGAGTAATGAAGAGTATCAAAATTTTGTTTGTGCATCGTTAGAAAAACATGTTCATCCAAAAGATCTTAACCAAATTGAACTTCATCGTTTTCTTGCACGTTTAACTTACGTTTCTGTTGATATTACCTCACATCAAGGTTGGCAAGATCTTGCGCTAGTGTTGTCACAAGATTCAGCGGATATTCGAGCTTTTTATTTAGCTGTTGGTTCGTCGCTTTTCGCTGATATTGCGATGAAGTTGGGGAAAAGAAATTTAGTCACACCACAAACACGAGTTATCATTGAAAAACCTATTGGCCGTGATGGGGAAACAGCTGCTAAACTCAATGACATATTTGCAAAAGTATTTCATGAAGATCAAATTTTTCGCATTGATCATTATCTTGGGAAGGAAACTGTTCAAAATTTAATGGCATTGCGATTTGTGAATACACTTTATGAACCGCTATGGAATTCCAACTATATTGATCATGTTCAGATAACCGTTGCTGAATCTTTAGGTTTGGAAGGGCGTACAGAATATTATGAGAGTACTTGTGCTCTACGCGATATGGTTCAAAACCATATGCTGCAGCTGCTTTGTTTGGTTGCGATGGAAATACCATTTATCAACAGTGCTAATGCTGTACGTGATGAAAAACTTAAAGTTTTATATTCTTTAACACCTCTTGATGTTCATAATGTAGAACAACATACTGTACGTGGGCGGTATGGGGCTGGTATATTAAATGGTATTTCTGTAGGTTCTTATCTTGATGATCTTGGAAAAGAGGAGAGTAGGAGCGAAACATTTGTAGCATTAAAGGTTAAGATTAATAATTGGCGTTGGGCAAATACGCCTTTTTATTTACGAACTGGTAAGCGTATGTTCACGCGAGTGTCTGAAATTGTTGTCGTATTTAAACCTATTCCTCATAATATTTTTAATGTAGATTCGGATGAAGTTTTTTCTAATCGACTTGTTATTCGTCTCCAGCCTGATGAAGGAGTCAAACAGTGGTTGATGATTAAAGATCCAGGTCCTGGTGGTATGCGGTTTCGTCATATTCCCTTGGATATGAATTTTGCATCTGCATTTTCCCAGCGTAATCCTGATGCTTATGAGCGCTTATTGATGGATGTTATTCGTGGAGATCAAACACTCTTTATGCGTCGTGACGAAGTTGAAGCAGCTTGGCGTTGGATTGATCTTATTCTTGAGGGGTGGCAAGCAATAAAGCAGCCTATTTATGAATATAGTGCGGGATCATGGGGCCATCTGATTCCGCAGTTTTGATGGAACGTGATAGGCGTATATGGAATAACTTAGTTTAGAGCAATAAGTATGCATGGAATGAATATTGACCGTTTAAATTTTGAAACACCCACAACGCTTGCTTCAGCCTTGGCTGACCGTGTTGCAGCAGAGCTCAGTGTAGCTGTTCTGGAGCGCAAACGCGCAATTCTAGCTGTGTCTGGTGGTAAAACACCAGAATTATTTTTTCATTATTTATCAAAAGCGGATATTGATTGGCAAAATATCATTATTACTTTGGTTGATGAACGTTTTGTCCCTATACACGATGAACGCTCAAATGAATATATGGTACAGCGTTATTTGTTACAAAATTTTGCAGCCAAAGCACGTTTTGTGGGACTTTATCATAAGGCACGCACCGTTGAGCTTGCTGCTTTTTCAGCAGCAAGTCGTGTTAATACTTTGCCT
>NZ_HE997975.1:50644-59182 GCF_000312585.1 Bartonella queenslandensis AUST/NH15 | reverse complement strand
AATGGGGATTGATGGACATACGGCTTCCTTTTTTCCTGATGCTGATCGTTTAAAGCAAGCACTTGACCTTCGAACACAAGCACTTGTTTTACCGTTTCATTCCAAGAGCGCTATTGAGCCAAGACTCTCACTCACTTTGCCAGTTATAATACAATCTCGTTGCATTATTCTCCATTTTGAAGGTTTTCAGAAACGTGACTGTTTTGAAGAAGCTTGTCAAGGTGGGGCTGAAATAGAAATGCCGGTTCGGGCGATTTTGCGTAATTCTCCTCATCTTATGCAGGTTTATTGGTCGCCTGCAGAAAATGAAATAAGTGAATTAAAATATGAGGGACAAGGTGAATAGAAACGCAATCTCTCTTTCATGAATAAGGGGGAGCATCAATGAAAAGGGGAAATAAATATGGCACTTTCCAAGGTAATTGCTACAGTTACACGAAGGATTTATGAACGCTCTTTACCAACACGAGAAATTTATTTAGATCGTATTGCGAATGCACAGGCTCATCGTCCCAAGCGGAGCTTTTTGGGCTGCGCCAATCAGGCTCATGGTTTTGCTGCTTGTGGTGCAATAGATAAAGAGCGTCTGAAGGGAAATATCGTTGGGAATATTGGCATTATCACGGCATATAACGATATACTTTCAGCACATCAACCTTTTGAAACGTTTCCTCACTTAATTAAAGAGGCAGCCCGTATGGTTGGTGGTGTTGCACAGGTAGCAGGGGGTGTTCCTGCGATGTGTGATGGTGTTACGCAAGGGAATGTAGGGATGGAGCTTTCCCTTTTTTCGCGTGAAGTGATTGCAATGGCGACAGCGATAAGCTTATCACACGATATTTTTGATGCAGCATTGTATCTTGGGGTGTGTGATAAAATCGTACCAGGTTTATTGATTGGTGCACTAACATTTGGCTATTTACCAGGAATTTTTATACCCGCTGGTCCTATGACAACGGGGCAAGGTAATGGTGAAAAAGCAAAAATACGTCAACTTTACGCGGAAAATAAAATAGATCGCCAGACACTTTTGGAATCAGAACCCCGTTCGTATCATGGACCAGGAACATGTACATTTTATGGGACTGCTAACTCAAATCAGGTGATACTGGAGATGATGGGGCTGCATATGCCGGGAGCTTCTTTTGTCAATGCGAATACACCGTTGCGTGATGCTTTAACAAAAGAAGCGACAAAGCGTGTACTTGAAATGACCGATCTTGGTGATCATTATAGACCACTTGGTATGATTATTGATGAGCGTTCCTTTGTGAATGCCATTGTCGGATTAAATGCAACAGGAGGCTCTACCAATCATACAATTCATTTGATAGCTATAGCTGCTGCTTGTGGTATTCAATTGACATGGCATGATATTGCAGAAATTTCATCTGTTGTGCCTCTTTTAGCGCGAATTTATCCGAATGGTTTGGCTGATATCAATCATTTTTATGCAGCAGGGGGGATAGGATTTATTATTCGCGAGCTTATTGAAGCTGGTTTAGTGCATGAAGATGTTTCTACAGTTGTTGATAAAGATCTCAATGCTTATGCAATTGAAGCAAAGCTTTCTGCTGATGGCTGTGTGGTACGTGAAGCAGCTCTTAAGGAAAGTGGTAATCATAAGGTGTTAGCAGGGTGGAAAAAACCATTTCAATCTGAGGGGGGGATTCGTGTTTTATCGGGAGATTTGGGAACCGCTATTATAAAGGTTTCATCTGTTAAACCAGAATATTGGCAAATTAAAGCACCAGTTCTTGTTTTTAATGATCAAGAAGAACTCCAAAAATCTTTTCAATCTGGAGCGTTGTACGATAAAGATTTTATCGCTGTCATTCGCTACCAAGGACCAAAAGCCAATGGTATGCCAGAGCTTCATAAATTAACGACCATTTTAGGCGTTTTACAAGATCGCGGTCAGAGAATAGCCTTGATAACCGATGGCCGTATGTCCGGAGCATCAGGAAAAATTCCAGCAGCCATTCATGTGACACCAGAAGCTTTGGATAAGGGTCCCATTGCGCGTTTGCAAGATGGTGACATTGTTTTCCTTGATGTTTATGGGGGTAAATTAACTCTTTTAGAGGATTTAGCAAAATTTAACGCACGAACAATCACACCTCCTGATCTTACAAAAAACGAACATGGTGTTGGACGTGAACTCTTTCGTGTTTTTCGTCAATCGGTTAATCGTGCAGATCAGGGGGCATCTGTTTTTGTGACATGAGGAATGCAAAAGGAAACAAGATGAACCACATGCAATGCAACCATGTACAATGAATTGTTACACTTCTTAGAATTTTAGTACAGGAAGATTGTGTAAGCGGGCGGCGGCTTTAAGTGTATTAACCATAAGCATGGCAATTGTCATGGGGCCAACGCCCCCTGGAACTGGGGTGATTGCAGCAGCTTTTTCTTTTACGTTTTCAAAATCGACATCCCCAACAAGACGCGTTTTTCCTATACCTTTTTCTGGAGCTGGAATACGATTGATGCCTACATCAATAACAATAGCATCCTTTTTAATCCAATCTTTTTTAATCATTTGTGGGCGGCCTACAGCTGCCACGAGAATATCGGCGCTCCGACATACATCATCAAGGTCACGGGTACGACTATGGGCAATTGTCACAGTAGCATTGGCGGTTGTTAAAAGGGCAGCCATAGGTTTTCCAACGATATTAGAGCGTCCAACAACGACAGCATCAAGTCCAGATAAATCTTGTCCACAGTGTTGTTCAATCATCATCATAGCTCCCGCTGGTGTGCAGGGAATAATAGCATCTTCAAGTGCATTTGCTGCGAGTTTTCCTACATTGATATAATGGAAACCATCAACATCTTTTTGGAAAGCAACGGCTTGTGTTATGCGGTTTGTATTGATATGGGCAGGGAGAGGCAGCTGTACCAAAATACCATGAACTTTAGGATCAGAATTTAATGTTGCAATAAGTTGAAGGAGTTCTTTTTCTTGTATTTCTTTGGGAACGACATGTTTGATTGAAAGAAACCCACATTCTTCAGCTTTTTTATTTTTTGAGGCGACATAGACTTGGCTTGCAGGATCATCTCCAACGATAATAACGGCGATACTAGGTTGTATATTGTAGTGATTGCGGAGTTTTATGGTTTCAGCCTTAACTTTTACAATAATCTCTTCAGCAAGTTTTTTTCCGTCGATAATATTATTCATGGGAGAGATCCTTTCGGTGAGGCTGTTTGTTTTTTTGTAAAGCATTTTCTAATAATACGATAGAGTTTTATAGCAATATTCATATGATAACAGTAAGAATGGTTTGATAATATTGTGGATTTATAGTTTTAGGAGACTTTTAAATAATTGCTTTATAAAGAAGCAGCAATATTGCTGTTTGAATAAACTTTGGATAAAGAACAAAAATAATGAAAATACAAAATGGATATGGTGAATTATAGGGTTATAAAGAGCCTGTTAATGATTATTTAAGTTTATTTTTAATCTTTTATAGGGGATAGGTATAGACGGATATTGTGCGCATCAGAATAATAAAATTTTTGAGCGGAATTTTTATTACAATTATCTTTTTATTTGGAGTGGGGATTTTCGTTTTACCTTATCTTGTTTCTACGGATATGATTCGTGTTCGTTTAGCGCAAGAGTTGAGTGCATGGACAGGTTATAATGTGCAATTGCGTGATCCGCCGCGGTTAAATCTTTTTCCTTATCCTAAAGCGTTACTTTCCGGTGTTATTTTATCATCAAAAATGGATGATGTTGCACCATTAATGGAAGCTGAATCAATAGAAGTCGATCTTTCTGTTGTTGATCTTTTTGGGGGACGTGTTTCTTTTTCAGAGACGCGGATTGTGCATCCTCAATTTGTTATGGAAAAGCCTGTTAAAACAATGGCAGATTTTTTTGATCGTTTTTCTTTCTCACAAGGTACCTTAGGATTGGCCATATGCAAGGCGCGTGAAATATTAAAGCATAATCCCGAACATCCAGAGATAGAACACCTTTTAAAACAACCTCTTGGACGGGTTGTCATTGAAAATGGTACCCTTGTTATCATGATAGCCTCTCAGGAGCAGCAGAAAAAATAACAGGATTAAATGCGACTCTAGATTGGCCAGAATCGACTCAAGAAGTACGGTTGCGTGCAGATGCTCGTTGGCGCGGAGAATTTACAAAATTATCAATTGATGCTTCTCAAGCATTGTTACTTTTGGCAGGAGGAAAAAGCCAAATTAAAGCAAGTCTTAATTCTATACGTGGGGGAATAACTTTTACAGGACAAGCTCGGTTATCTGAATATTATATTTTTGATGGGAAAATATCAATGCGCTCTCCAGGATGGAATCAGACTTTGTCTTGGATTGGAGGAAAACAGTTTTGGGGACATAGATTAAAAATACCTATTGTATGGGAATCTCATTTTTTAGCGCGACCAATGCATATCCAAATGAACAACGTTGCATTTACGATAGGGAAAGCCAATGCACGTGGAGCTTTGGAATTTGATTTTCAAGATTATGTACCAAATGTCATGGGCTCTTTAGCATTTGATAACCTAGACATTAATCTTTTGGACTCAATGTTTTTTTTGGTTAAAAAGAAAAATTCATTCTTTGATATGGCGCTTTGGGATCGTATTGGAGTGGATATACGACTTTCTGCACCACAAGTCAAAGTAGGAAATATTTCACTTACAAATTTAGCTGCTGCAATACAGATAAGAAATGGGCATGGTATTTTTGATCTTGGACATGCCAATATTTGGGGTGGATCCGTTCAAAGTAATATTGAAGTTACGCCATCTGGACAGAAAATACGTATTGGAGGAACTATGTCAGGGTCTTCTATTGATACGCAGGAGACTTTAGAAACCTTAGGATTTATTCCATTTGTACAGAGCAAAACAAATTTTACCGCAACGATACAAACACGTGCGGGTTCTTGGATGGAGGTTTTTACAAAGATGCAGGGTGGATTAACATTGAAGATGTCTTCTGGTTGGCTCTTAGGGTATGATTTGAATGAATTACAAACAAAACTTTCAAACAAACAACAATTTCTTTTAACAAGTAATGATTCTCTCTCCACAAATTTTGAACACTGGAATATTCAGGCAAGCTTTTCAGAAGGTGTGATGAAGGTGACAGAGTCATTGATGCGTACAGCAGACTTGAGTTTATCCATACAGGGGGCTGTTCCAACGGCTATTGCTCAAAGACAGCAGAATGAATTGATATTACAAGCACAATTGCACAAAAATCATAGGTCAGAAACTTTATGTAAAGATGTCCAATGCCTTGCTAACAGTCTTGCATGGCCTTTTACATTTTCTCTGAGCTCTAAAGGACAAGATCATGGTAATTTTCTGATTACAAAAGACATTGATATAGATTGAGCATTGTTTTTCATCTATATAACATTCTATTCTGTCACAATAATTTGTCTATTTGCAATCTAAATTCGTTTTTTAAATTTAAAGAAGAAATTTCAATATCCTAAGATTCTCTCATTTTTTTAATCTGTTTGTGATGAAACCAAAACCCTTCCTCTCTTTCATAAGTGCAGTTGGTATGTAGATAAACGATTGAAGAAAAGGGGAATAAAAACACCTCTCTATGGAATCTCTTTAAATACAAGAGATTCATAATATGAATGCAAATCTTAGAAAATTGCTAAAGAACATTTTGTTTCATTAAAACTTTACGGACATATCGGCCAGTTCTTATTGAATCTGAGAAGAAATACCATAGCCATCTTTGATAACTGTATGCTTTCCATCTGCTCCAACAGAACCAATTCCCACCGTAATCAAAATAAAAGCTAAGAGGGTTGTAACCGTAATAATGGTAGCTTTTTTAGCAGACATATCTCTCCTCCACTGATGCATCAATAACCGAATGCAAAGATGAATGGTGTATTATTTAAACTTTTATGAAAGCAGAATCACTTAACGATCCATTGGTTCCCACTATTATCTCATAAAGCTAAAAAACTCTATAATCCTTTAATATATTATAGTGCTATAGATATAATTTTTTCTTTTTGTTATATATTTTTCTTCATTTTTCTATGATGATAGTGAGCGTTGGCAAGATTTTATGCGCATAAATTATAAACTTAAAAGATTATTTATTCGACAGACATTGGCTTTGAATGAAGAAATAAAGATAGAGGGGGCACAAGCTTCTTATCTTGTGCATGTTTTGCGGATGAAAGAAGGAGCGGAAATTCTACTTTTTAATGGACAGGATGGTGAGTGGCTTGCCAAACTTCTTATTGTTAAGAAAAAATTTGTCGTGGTTCAGCTTATCCATCAAGAAAGAATACAAACGACACATTCCAATCTTATTTATTGCTTTGCTCCACTCAAAAATGCGCGGTTGGATTATATGGTGCAGAAAGCTGTTGAAATGGGGGTATCGGTTTTGCAGCCTGTTATAACGCATCATACTCAGGTTACACGTATCAATATGGCGCGTATGGAAGCGAATGTTATCGAAGCTTCTGAACAATGTGGCATTTTATCTCTCCCTGCATGTGTATCGGCTCTATCATTAGCAGAGCTTTTAGCACGTTGGGATGAGACACAGCCTTTATTTTTTTGTGATGAAGAGTATAAATCGCATAATCCATTACGTTCTTTTAAAAAGTGTGATGTTACAACGCCTGGTGTTCTCATTGGACCAGAAGGTGGGTTTAGTGAAGAAGAGCGGAACTTTTTAAAAAAGCATCCTTTTGTGGTTTCAATATCATTAGGTCCACGCATTTTACGCGCTGACACTGCCGCTGTTGCAGCTTTAGCTCTTCTTAATGCTACCGTGGGGGATTGGTCAATGAATTGAGATATCTGTAAAATCATTCTAAACAATTCATTTAAGATGATAATACCAATAATAGGATACGATAAGTTATGGCGCTTGATATAATGGATGGAAGTGAAGTTTATAACTTAGATTCCTTGGTGAGTTATTTCCAAGGGGGGTATAAAGCAGAAGATGATTGGCGTATTGGTACAGAACATGAAAAATTTCCGTTTTACAGAGAGGGTTTTCGCCCTGTTCCTTATGACGGTGAGAGGGGAATCCGAGCGCTATTAGAGGGGATGCAAAGTGCTTTAGGATGGAAAGCTATTTTAGATAAAGGGAATATTATTGGGCTCGTAGGATCAGTTGAACAGGGAGCTATTTCTTTGGAACCTGGGGGACAGTTTGAATTATCTGGAGCACCATTAAAAACAGTAGGTGATACGTATCACGAGTTGATGGAACATTTAGCTCTTCTCAAGAAAATTGCTGAACCATTGGGTATTGGTTTTTTGGGGATAGGAGCTAGTCCAAAGTGGACGTTAGCTGAAACGCCGAAAATGCCAAAATCACGTTATCAGATTATGACTGATTATATGCCAAAAGTCGGGCATAATGGTCTTAATATGATGTATCGCACATCAACAGTTCAGGTTAATCTTGATTTTTCATCTGAAAGCGATATGCGGCGAAAAATGCAAGTATCCATGAAGTTACAGTCCGTTGCAACCGCATTATTTGCCAGTTCACCTTTTACAGAAGGACGCCCAAATGGCTTTTTGTCATGGCGTTCTGAAATTTGGCGTGATACAGATAATCAGAGAACAGGCGTTCTTCCCTTTATATTTTCTGAGCGTTTTGGTTTTGCTGATTACGTTGAATGGGCCCTTGATGTTCCCATGTATTTTGTTGTCCGTGATGGTCGTTATTATGATTGTACACATATAACGTTTCGTCAGTTTATGCATGGAGCATTAAGAGGACAAGTTGCAAATTCAATTCCAAACATGGGAGATTGGATTAACCATTTATCAACGTTATTTCCTGAAGTTCGCTTAAAAAGATTTTTAGAAATGAGAGGAGCTGATTGCGGTTCTTGGAAGCGCATCTGTGCATTGTCGGCTTTTTGGGTTGGGCTTCTTTATGATAGAGAAGCGCTTAACGAGGCAGAGGCCTTGACCAAAGATTGGTGTTTTGAAGAGGTTTTAGATATGCGCCAACGCGTTCCCAAAGAAGGGTTAAAAACCCCTTTTCGTCAAACCATTCTTTTAGAATTGGCCCGTCAAGCTATTGCTATTGCTCGCAAGGGCTTAAAAAATCGCAAACATTATGATGCAAATGGTTTTGATGAAACAAATTTTCTTAATCCTTTAGAAGAGGTTGTGGCAACGGGTCAAACAGATGCTGAAAAACTTTTATCCCATTACTCTTCTATTTGGGATGAGTCTGTTGAACCTGTATTTTTAGAATATGCCTATTAAATTTGAGGCAAAGACACTTTGTACTTTTTTAAAAAATGCATATCTTCGAAGTGGTTTATTTACTCATTTGTCTTAGAGAGAATATCCTCCTTGCTTTCAACATTTCTCATAAAGGAATAAAGTACAAAAAAAATCCCTTGAATACCGCAGATTATGACGATCACGATATTTCCATAATCTCCATGTTATACTTTTGTGCTAAAGATGATTTGATCTATTTAGCTTTTGATCAAACATTTTTTATCCACTTGGCTCATTC
>NZ_HE997975.1:43441-49814 GCF_000312585.1 Bartonella queenslandensis AUST/NH15 | reverse complement strand
TGTTGTTATTTTTGCATCATTTTTAGGGACATCGGTTCTTCTTTTAAAGAAAGATGAGCCAGAAAAAGGAGAAAAAGCGCTTTTATTTATTCAAGTGGCACAAGCTTGGATTATGCGGTTAGTTCGTCTTGTGATTGCTTTGACGCCTTATGGTATTTTTGCTCTTATGACGAAAGTAGGAGCAACTTCGCATATTGCAGATATTTTAAATTTACTCGTTTTTATCATTGCCTCTTATGTTGGCATTATTTTAATTTTTGGAATTCATGGTGTATTGCTGGGCATTTCTGGGGTTAATCCTTTTCATTTTTTCAAAAAAGTTTTACCAGTTTTAACATTTGCTTTTAGCAGCCGTTCAAGTGCTGCAAGTATTCCTTTGAATATTGAAGCGCAAACACAGTGGATAGGTGTACCGCAATCCATTGCGAGTTTTGCAGCTTCTTTTGGGGCTACAATTGGACAAAATGGGTGTGCTGGTCTTTATCCAGCGATGCTTGCAACCATGATTGCACCATCTGTAGGGATTAATCCTCTTGATCCTACTTGGATTGCTACGCTTGTTGGGATTGTAACGTTGAGTTCTATTGGTGTTGCGGGTGTGGGGGGAGGGGCTATTTTTGCTGCATTGATTGTGTTACCAATTATGGGGCTTCCCGTTACTTTGGTTGCTGTATTTATCTCTATTGAGCCACTGATTGATATGGGGCGTACCGCTCTAAACGTGAGTGATTCAATGATAGCTGGAACGATCACCAGTCAAATGTTACGGACAACGGATAAAAGTATTTTAAAAAAATGATTTTGGGTTATGTTTTTTGGGGGGGAAAACATCTGTCAAAGATATTTGTGCAGAACCAGGTTGTAGAGGTTTTTGTTGATTGGGGTGAGGCGCCCAGCCAGAGAGCCAGATGAAAGAAAAATGTGCACGAATACGTCCATCAGGGTCGCTAAATTTTTGTGCATAGATTTCAGCAGCACGGAAAAAAAATCGTTTGGAGACAGGGCGTCGTGAGCGCTTAATGAGGGCATTTTGCATTCCCATTGCTTTAAGATCGTGCATAAGGTCAAACATTGTATTATAGCGTATTGTAATCTCTTCAACATCTGCTACAGGTAGAGCAAAGCCAATACGTTGTAAAAGAGCGCCTGCATCACGAATGTCGGCAAAAGGGTAGATCCTAGGACTTGCTCCACCATAAATTTCAATTTCAGCTTGTAGGAGACATTCACGTAATTCTTTGAGTGTACCAGCTCCCGCCATAACAGCCAGAAATAAGCCATCTGGTTTAAGGGTGTTTTTTATCTGGCTTAGAACACCAGGGGTATCATTCGTCAATTGTAACGAAAGAAGTGAAACAACAAGATCGCAGTAATTTGGAGGCAAATCAAGAAATTCTCGATGACGTAAATGAAATTTTTGATCATGGCTTTGATAAAGTATATCGGTTTCAATACGTTCTATAGAACAAACCTTTCCAGATTTCATGAGAGCTTTCGTGGCAAGATCAGTATGGCTGTGTAAATCGAGAGCTAATGTAAAGAGGCGATCAACAGTACTCAGACGTTTATAGAGATCCTCTGCCATGAGAGAGAGTAAAAAGTCATACCCTTTTTTTGCTTTTTGGAAAGCGCGTTTGCGGAATTGTTCAATACGGTTATGATCAAAAATTAAAGGATGAGACATATTGGAGAATACTTTCGCTCTATGAAAGAATATATTTTGAAAAGGTTCATGTTTGTGCAAGCTCTGTCAAGTTTATAATGTGAAAGAAAATAAGATTATAGGAGGTTAAGAGTTTTTAAAGAAATTAAATTTATAAATTGAGGACATACAAAGGAACTTTTGTTCTACGGGGAAACGGGGAATTTGTAACAGCCTAAATTTATAATGTTTTATTTTCGAGAAGCGGCTTTAAATAGCGGGGATATACTCAGTCAATTCGTTGAACGCTTTAAAACAATGCTTTATCCACCAATGTGTCCTGGATGTAAGCAAAATGTTTCTACTTATGGCACGATTTGCTCTGAGTGTTGGAAAGATCTTCAATTTATCACAAAACCTTATTGTCCTGTTATGGGGACGCCTTTTGTTTGTGATATGGGGGATGGTTTTCTCAGTGGTGAAGCACTGCGTAGTTCTTACCCTTTTTCACGTGTTCGTTCAGCCATTGTGCATAAAGGACTTGCACGCACTTTGGTAACTCGCTTAAAATACGGTGATCATATAGAATTGGCATCTTTTATGGCCAATTGGATGATGTTTGCTGGACGTGAAGTTATTGATGAGTGTGATGTTATTATTCCCATTCCATTGCATTTTCGTCGTTTTTGGGAGAGGCGTTATAATCAATCTGCTGAGCTTGCGCGTTATATTGCAGCATCACAAAAAAAGCTTTTAAAACCGGGTTGGCTTGTTCGTTGTCGGCATACGCGTCCGCAGGTTAGTCTTTCTTCGAGAGAGAGAAAACTTAACGTAAAAAATGCTTTTAAGGTTTCGCATAAGGTTAAAAAATATCTCAAAGGATGTTCTGTTTTACTGATTGATGATGTATTTACAACAGGTGCAACAGTTACGGCAGCAGCATCTGCATTAAAATATGCAGGTGCACGACAAGTTGATGTGCTAACATTTTCGCGTGTCCTTAAAGAAGATTCTATTTTTCCTTCTTCTTAAGGGGAACTTAAAGTGGATATTATTAAAAAAAATACTTGGAGGATAATACTTATGAAAAAGATAATCATTTACACACGCCCAGGTTGTCCTTATTGTACAAAAGCACGTGATTTGCTGGACAAAAAGGGTGTACAATATACAGATATTGACGCTTCCACATCCCTTCGTCAAGAAATGGTACAACGTGCGAATGGACGGAATACATTTCCACAAATTTTTATAGGTGATTATCACGTCGGTGGTTGTGACGATCTTTATGCTTTAGAAGCTGAGGGAAAACTCAATTCTTTATTGCAAGATCTATAATTGTTGTAAATGATATCCCCTTAAGACCGTTTTGCGAGAAGGAGATAGTTAACATCCATGTCTTTTGAGTGATTCCAGCTGTCTTTTAATGGATTATAAGTAATACCTATCTCATCAATGACAGTTAGAGCGTTTTTTGATAAGAAATTTTTAAGTTCTCGAGGTTTTAAGAATTTTTTATAATCATGGGTTCCTTTTGGTAACCAACGAAGGATATATTCGGCGCCTACAATAGCAAGCCCCCATGCTTTCCACGTGCGGTTGATTGTTGCAACAAACATCAACCCTCGTGGTTTCAGCATTTTTGCTGTCGCTTTTATGAAGAGATTAACGTCAGCGACATGTTCAACAACTTCCATATTAAGAATGATATCAAATTTTTCCCCTTCATTGGCAAGTGCTTCTGCTGTCGTCGCGCGATAATCAATTGAAAGGTTACTTTGGGCAGCATGGATTTTTGCAACTTCAATATTTGTTTGTGCAGCATCAACCCCCACAACTATAGCGCCAAGACGTGCCATTGGTTCACATAACAAGCCTCCCCCACAGCCAATATCAAGAATTTTCAAATTGTCAAAGGGCTTCAGTGAAACAGGGTCACGATTAAATTCTAAGCAGATTTTTTCTCTAATGTAAGCAAGACGTGTTGGATTAAATTGGTGAAGAGGTCGAAATTTCCCTTGAGGATTCCACCATTCTGTAGCGATACGTGAAAAGTGATCAATTTCACTTTGATCAACAGTTGTTCGTGTTTCATCTATCATATTGCCTTCCTTTTATTTTAAATGATCAAGTCTAGGAGATTTTATACAAAGTTAAGAGAAATTAATATAATCATTAATGAAACTTGCACAAATGATAGATATTCGCTATGTCGAGAAAATAGTTAGTTGATAGAGCATCTTATTCTCATTATCGCTTGAGATAAGAGATGTAAAGGTAAGAGTGTTATTAATGGCGCGCATTGTCATGAAATTTGGTGGAACGTCTGTAGCAAACATTGAATGTATTCATAATGTTGCACGGCATGTCAAAAGAGAGGTTGAGGCAGGCAATGAGGTTGCTGTTGTTGTCTCTGCGATGGCGGGTAAAACCAATGAGCTTGTTCAGTGGACGTGTGATGCTTCGCCCATCCATAGAGATGCTCGTGAATATGATGTTGTGGTTGCTTCTGGTGAACAGGTTACTTCAGGTTTGTTGGCTTTGACACTTCAAACAATGGGGATCAATGCACGTTCATGGCTTGGCTGGCAGATCCCTATTCATACAGACAATGCGCATGGTCGTGCGCGCATTACGGATATTGATGGGTCTTTTTTAATAAAATGTTTTCAGGAAGGTCAGGTTGCCGTTATTGCTGGTTTTCAGGGGTTAGCTCCGGATAATCGGATTTCTACTTTAGGGCGTGGGGGATCAGATACAAGTGCTGTTGCTATAGCAGCAGCTGTGCAAGCTGATCGCTGTGATATTTATACGGATGTGGATGGTGTTTATACAACGGATCCACGTATAGAACCAAAAGCGCGCTGTTTACCAAAAGTAGCTTTTGAAGAAATGCTAGAGATGGCTTCTCTTGGGGCAAAAGTTCTACAGGTCCGTTCTGTTGAATTGGCAATGGTTCATAAGGTTCGTACCTTTGTACGTTCAAGTTTTGAGGATCCCGATGCATTAGGCATGGGTGATCCAATGAACTCTTCTGGAACACTTATTTGCGATGAGGATGAAATTGTGGAACAACAAAATGTTACTGGTATTGCTTTTGCTAAGGATGAAGCACAAATTTCGCTGCGTCGACTTGCTGATCGTCCAGGGATTTCGGCAGCAATTTTTGGTCCTTTGGCTGAAGAGTGCATTAATGTTGATATGATTGTGCAAAATATTTCTGAAGATGGCTCAAAAACGGATATGACTTTTACTGTACCATCAGCAGATGTAGAAAAAGCCGTTGCGCTTCTTGAGAAAAATCGCAAAGAAATTGGATTTGATGTTCTCCAGTTTGAAAGCGATCTTGCCAAAATATCTGTGATTGGTATTGGGATGCGTAGTCATGCAGGCGTTGCAGCTACAGCTTTTAAGGCTTTGGCTGAAAAGGGTATTAATATTCAAGCAATCACGACTTCCGAGATTAAGATTTCTGTTTTGATTGATAGTGCTTACACTGAACTTGCAGTTAGAACATTACATGCTGTTTATGGACTGGATAAGAGTTAAGTATTTTTAAACTCTCAATTTCAAGAACATAAAGTTTTAATATGTATGAATGATTTTCTTTATAAGCATAATTTATACGGTGAGATTTTTTCATTGAAGATTTCCTTATAATGAAGCAAAAAACTGTTTGCTTGCGCATCACAAACACGATTGGCGTAGGAATAAAAACTATTTAAGAGACAATATAAAAAATACTTATTATAAATCGTTTAGTTATAAGATAAAGGGAAAGGAGAATTGTTTTACAATAGGTGTTTTTTAAGAGAAGAAGAATGCACTATGTATATGTTATGAAAATGGGAATTCAGAAACAATATCATAGAGCTTGCAGAATTTGCCTTTTAGTCGGCTAAAAATTAAAAATATTATCCTAGTAGTAAATAGTTTATAAAAATCTCAACCTCTCACGCTAAAGAAGAGAGTGCTTTTGATATCATGTCTCTGATATCAAGAAATAAAATGCCTTCTTTCTAAGTAAGAGGATTTAAGATGTGAAATGACGTAAATTATATAGATGGAAAAAAAATGTATCTTCATAAAGATATTTATAATTCCATGTGATCTTTGAAACAATATTCTGGTTCTTTTGTTGCTCTATGCGGATTTGATAGGAGTGGGAAGACCACTCAAACACAAGAGATTTTTCGCTATTTGGCACAAGAAAGACATATAATACAAGCTTTTCAACCCAGTCATTGGTATAGCAATAATGAAGAGGTTAGAGATTATTGAGAGAGTGGAAAATAAATTGATCCACTGCTTTTAGCACTCTAAGCCACAACAGATAGACGAAAACATACACTTGAAATTATCGAACCTTCTTTAACTTCATCGCAAAATTTATTAATCAGTGATCGGTATGTTTATTCTAGTCTTGCTTATCTTTACGCTCGGGGGCTTTCCATTGAAAGTGTGATTAAGTTAAATCAATCTATTTCAAGACTTTGTATCACATTTTATCTTCATTTGCTGCTTGCTGCTATTATCGAGCGATTACAAAAAAGGGATAGTTTAGCCTTAAAATATGAAGAAAAACTCTTATTTATTGAAAAAGCTTATCAAGTATATCAACTAGTTATCAGAAATAGACGAATAATTTATCATCATTGATGGAACGGCTTCTGTTTCTTCAATTCATAATCAAATACGATACCATATAGATAAAGCTTGTTTTGACTATGA
>NZ_HE997975.1:38907-42989 GCF_000312585.1 Bartonella queenslandensis AUST/NH15 | reverse complement strand
TACTCATTTAATATGAATATTATTTAAAAATTTATCTGTGCTCTATTCTCCTTTGTGACCTCATTGATTTTACATCTAGAGTTTTAAAGGTCAGTCCGCGATAAGTGAAGAGTTTTGGAAAAATATTCTATATCTTAATATTTTAATGAGATGACCGGTAATCATTAAACGGCAATGCATTTTTTTAAAAGTTTGGAAAAGGGCAGTTATTCAAAAAAGTGATCAAGTTCTTGCTATGATAATAATCTTTTCATTTTCTTGAGATACTCATATGGCGATATAAGAACGACCGGTAGAGACATACACAAAATATATTTGAGTGCAGAGAATAAGCTAAGGGTGAAGGCGATAATAACAGCAACTCTTTTTGAGGTTTAATATTTTTTTGCCTCTAATAAATGAAACAACAACAGGCAATTCTTAACGTTTTTATGGAGATTTTCAAATCGTTCATTTAACCGAAATGAACATAAGATAAAAACATCTTAGTAAGCAAATACACTTGTTTCAAGGACTGTAGATAAAATCTTGGCTATGCTGAAAGATCAGTTCAATAAAGTAGATGATTGCTTGGTTTATTCGGAACTATGAGAAACGTTTTTATTGCGCTTAATATAAATGAATCCATATCCAAGACCGATAAGAGCAGATAAACCAGAGCCGCAAAGGACTCCAATTTTTGCAGCATCAAGCAAGATAATATCTTTAAAGGCGAGCATTGAAACAAAGATAGACATTGTAAAGCCAATTCCTGCTAAGAACCCAATGAGTAAAATACCTGTCCATGTCATATGAGGAGGGAGACGGCATAGTCCTGATTTTACAGCTAGATAACTGGCAGTGATAATGCCAAGGGGCTTACCAACGAAAAGACCAATGACAACACCAAGAACAATTAAGAATGATTTGTCAGAAGAAAGATCAAAGTTTGCAAAACTTACTCCTGCATTTGCAAAGGCAAAAACCGGCATGATACCGTATGCAACCCATGGATGCAATGCTTTTTGAACACGTGTTACTGGAGCAATCATTGCCTGTTGTCCTTTACGCATTTTTTTCAATGCAGTTGAAATATGATGGAGATCTTTTTTTGTGTTTTTTTCTTGGAGAATTTGCATAGCGTTGCTGAGCATGGTGAGTGGGGCTACAAGAGTGCGTGTAGGAAAAACGGGAGTCATCATACCTAAGATGACCCCAGCAAGTGATGGATGAACGCCTGTTGCCATTAATCCCCACCAGATGATTGCACCAGGTAAAATGTAAAGCCATGCTGATGCAAGTCCGATCCATTGAAAAAAGAGTACCAAAGCAATACCTGTTCCTGCAATCAATAAACCACTAGGGTCAATGTTTGTTGAGTAGAAAAAAGCAATAATAAGAACAGCGATAATATCATCAATAATCGCTAATGATAGAAGAATGACATGAAGATTAGAAGGAATTTTTTTCCCAAGAAGAGCCAGAATACCAAGAGCAAAGGCAATATCTGTTGCTGTTGGCACAGCCCAACCGTAGATATGTCCCTCGTTAAAGTTAAAGATGAAATAAATAATTGCAGGGGCACAAACGCCTCCTATTGCTGCAACAATCGGTAAAATTGCTTGTTTAAAATCGGCAAGAGCACCTTCATGAATTTCGCGTCGAATTTCCATTCCTGCGACGAGAAAGAAAATAGTCATAAGAGCATCATTAACCCAGAAATGTAAATCCCATGAAAGAGTGAAATGACCCAAATTAAAACCAAGAGGTGTATGCCAAAAAGATTCATAGAGAGCAGCATATTTAGAATTGGCAAAAATAAGTGCAGAAGCAGCAGCTAATAAAAGGATAATGCCACTAAGAGCTTCAATATGGAGAAAACGCTCGATAGCAGAAAGCGCTTGATTGGTGACACGAGAAGCGCGATTAGGCAAGCGATTTGAAGATAAATCAGACATAAACAACTCCAACTATCGACAATTTTATGATTCTATATTCTCTGCGTAAATAACACTATTATGATGCTTCCTGTATCATATAAAAGCAAAAAGAGGAATAAAGTTCTCAATTTATAGACAAAATCATCATGTTTAAAGCACAATATGTTTTAAGGCGATGCTTCATTTCTAATTGCGAGATCTACTTTGTTTAAAGCTTTGGATAGATCATTTTGTAGAGCGGATTCGAGATCAACCATTGTGAGCCCTTTATTATCTTTTGCTTTAATTTTAATGATCAATGTTTTTGGATTTTTAGCAAATTCACCTAAGGATTTTGAAATTTTTTCTGCTTCGTCATGATTTTTTAGCAGCATTTTGGGGGTCTGCATCATCATTAAATAGAAATCGTCATAGAGTTCCTTTTTAAGATCATGTTGGCTGTCATTAAGATTTTTCGCAAGATAAGAAAAAAGCTTATCAATGAAACCTGCATCTCTATATTGTATATCAATTTCATTGATACCAAGGTTTTGAGAAGCAGCAATCATGACATTTGGTTGACCAGAAAAAAGCTTTTCATCAACATCAATAACCTTAGCTGATATGTTTCCAGATCCAACGTCTTTCATATCGAAAGACATTGTATTAAGAAAGAACATATGTTTTTTTCATCGTAAGAAATATCAAGTTTTCCTGAAAAATCAATTTGTTCAAACCCCATCTTCTTAAAGAGTTCTAAGTCTTTTTCATTCATTTTTTTAGGTAAAAGGGAAAGGTTATTGAGAGAAAGAAAAAGCTTTTGGGGGACAGGATGTTTCCACAAGCTTGGTTTAAATTGAAATGATTCGAGAGTTGCTTTCAAGGGTGGAATATCAACGGTGATATTATCAGCTTTGGCATCTGCTGAAGTAATGGCGAGCAGTATGTTCAGAAGGAGATCATTTTGTGCTATTTTTTCCGCGACTTTATTATTCTCTTTTCTTGCATTAAGATAAGCTTTGACCAATTTTTCAGGAGTTTGCTCAAGCGGTTTCATCTTTAGACCAGATGTTTTAAATTGGGCGAGGGAGAAAGAGCTATTTTTTTCTGCTTCTTCAAAAATATCGACACTTATATTGTTCAGAAAAATAGGACCAGTAACGGTTTTTCCTTTATTGAGAGCGTTATTTTTTCCGAAAATGATAGAATAGGCATAATTGATGTCGATATCTTGGGCTTTTATTGTATCACTTTTAGCCATCAGCTGCATCTGTTTATCACCATTGACTGCGACTGTTTTAAGATCCATATTTTTGATACTAACGGAACGAATATGGCCTTTTTTAAAATCAAAAAGCTGAAAATTTTTGACTTCAACCGTTTCTACTCGTTTATTTTTATTTTCTATAGAAAATTGTATATTGGGAGCGCTCATTGAGGCAAGCTCAATACGCATCAGTGATTGTAAAAGATGTGATGTGATTGTTCTATCTTTGTCTTTTAAAGATACACTTTTAAGAGAAATTTGGGGAATTTTTACATGAATATTATTATGCTTTAAATCAACATTATAAAATGTAAAAGTTCCAGGAATAAAAGAAAAAGGAGGACGAGCAGAAATGGCACCAATTTTAAGTGATGTACCGGTTGGAACGGGGAGTGTAACATTCTTCAAATTGACTTTACCTAGAATACTGACTTCAGCTGTTTCTGCTTTTATAGCACGACGGGCTATCTCTTGTTTTACAAAACTGTCAAGATAAGGTTTTGCGATATAAAACCCACCAACAATTATCATTGCCAAAATAGCAACAAATCCAATAATGCAAGTGAGCCAATATCTTAGGTTACTTTGATACCCACTATTAAGATTGACCATTCTTTCTTCTTTCATTTTTGTCACTCTTTGAATTGAGAGTGAAGATAAACTCTTTTAAGCAACGACAAAGGTTAAAATATAGCGTGTACCAGTTTCAACAGCCATCTGCCCTCTATATTAGAGTTATTCTCATCTTTTTTGCAATATCGCTTTATCAATTTTTATCGATTTTCTTTGGATACAGCACGTTATAGAAAAGTACGCATAATGAAGGAAGGTAAGTTTATGCGCATCATATTTTATCCACTTTAAATTATCTTCAAATATTCTTATGTCTGCTTTTATCTTGCTGCTGTTTATAGGAA
>NZ_HE997975.1:33798-38645 GCF_000312585.1 Bartonella queenslandensis AUST/NH15 | reverse complement strand
TAAAACATATAAAGATTATGTTTTTGTTCATTATAATTTAATGGGGAGAGGTGAGTATTATGACAGAAAATCAAATAATGGCCTTTTTGATCATTGGTCTCATGATGGTTGTTTTTATTTGGGATCGATTTCGTTATGATCTTGTTGCTATTTGTACATTATTAATCGCTTGTGCTCTTGGACTTGTCAGTCCAAAGGAAGCTTTTAGCGGTTTTAGTAATGATATTGTTATTATCGTTGGAAGTGTGTTTGTTGTCAGTACGGCTGTATCGCGCTCTGGTATAATGGAATTTATTATTCAACGGATATGGCCAGATGTGAAATCAGTGCGTCTTCAATTAGCTTTTTTGGTTCTTTCTGTTGTTGTGTTATCAATGTTTGTTAAAAATATTGGTGCTTTGGCTATTATGCTTCCGATCGCTTTTCAGTTTTCTCGTCGTTCTCAGATTTCTCCTTCTGTCTTTTTGATGCCCATGGCCTTTGGTTCTTTGTTGGGGGGGCTTATGACACAAATAGGAACATCTCCCAATGTTGTTATTTCAGCGATGCAAGAACGTTTAGCAGGAACACCTTTTACTATGTTTGATTTTACACCAGTTGGTGCGGTTATTGCGACCGTTGGTGTTTTATATTTGGTCTTTTTTTATTGGCTTTTGCCTGTGCGTGTGCGTTCAGGTGGATCGTTTGATCATGCCATTGATATTCGTAATTATGTCGCAGAAGTGCATATTACAATAAATTCACCGATTGTAGGAAAAAGTATCGTTGATTTAGTTAAGCCATCAAGTGGTGATGTTATGGTGATTCAAATCATCAGGAACAAAGTATCTATTTCACCACTACCGGATTTTGTTTTGTCTGAAAACGATATTGTTTTGCTGGAAGGATCGCATACAGGAATAGATAGTGTGATGAATTCTGCTCGTTTAGAGTTTTCTAAGGAGCGAACTCTTTCTACAGGGGATAAAGACAGTGACATTGATATTATTGAAGCGGTCATCACTCATAACTCGCCTCTTATTGGCATTAGTGCGAAAGAGTTTTCCCTATTTGATCGCTATAATGTCAATTTACTTGCGTTAAGTCGTCAACATGAAAGGGTTCGAGGAAGACTTGATGATATTATTTTCCATCTTGGAGATGTGATTGTTTTAAAAGGACAAGATTCGGTTATTCCCAATTTATTAAGGGAATTGAAATGTTTGCCCCTAGCAAAACGAAATATTGTGTTTGGAAATTTACGACATGGTTTTATATCTTTAGCCATTTTATTTATAGCAATTATTTTTACGGCTTTTCATATTGTTCCAGTTGCTTTTTCTTTCTTTTTTGCTGCCACTGCAATGGTTATCTTTCGCGTTTTGCCCGCGCGTGATCTGTATCAGGCATTAGATGGCCCAATATTAGTCCTATTAGCGGCTCTTATTCCAGTAAGTGAAGCATTAGAAAAAACAGGATGTACGGATCTTATTGGTCAATGGTTAAGCCAATTGGCAATATTCTTCCCACCATCTGGTGCTTTAGCACTGATGTTGGTGACAGCCATGTTGGTCACGCCATTTTTGAATAATGCAGCAACGGTTATGATGGTCGCACCCATTGCGTCAAGTTTTGCTCATTCTCTCCATTATAAGCCTGAAGCTTTTTTAATGGCTGTTGCAATTGGTGCTGGTTGTGAATTTCTTACACCTATTGGACATCAAAGCAATATGCTCGTGATGACGCCAGGAGGATATCGTTTTAGTGATTATCCACGTTTGGGGGCTCCATTAGCGGTGTTGATCGTTATTGTTGCTGTTCCCATGCTTATGTGGGTTTGGCCCTTACAATAGGGTATTTTTAGAAGCTTTAAGGATCGATTACAAAAAAGTTGTTAATCGTATGAAGATAAGTTGAAGGGATATACTTTGTATAAAAAATTTTACTTGAAACTTAGGGGAGCATAATTTGTAATAACGTTTCAGTATTTTTTCTTCTAGGTGAAAATTTGTTTATTGGTTTTTAGGAAGAGATGTTTAGCAATCGTGTTTTGTAAAGAATTTGCATTTTTAATGCAATTCTTACAACAGAAGATAAGGAACCAGTCGTTTTTGAGGGCTTTAAAAGATTGTCTTTGGCATACATTAATGAAGAAAGAACGGCTCATATTATCGACAAGCATGCTAGACGATTAAGATCGTGATTTTTTTTATAAGTTCAAATTATATAAAAATTATTATGTAAAGTAAATTTAATTGATATAGTTGCAAAAGCCTAATCGATTAGGATACATGTTGCTTTGAAATGAATAAACGGAGAGACTTAAAGATTTTTCGTGAATGAGGGTATCCTCTTTGTCCATTTATGCATAAAAGGTAGAAAGTAAATTTTTTTACAAGGTATGTTATATGTCGTATGATAGTTTTATTGCTGAGGTTAATGCGGAATTTCGTCAGGAAAAGGCGCTTGCTTTTTGGAGGCGTTATGGTTTTTCAATTATTGGAGCCGCTCTTCTTTTCATTCTGATGATAATTATTTATCAAATTTATCATCATGCGCAAATAAAGAAAGCTAGCTATGTTGGTGATACATTTGTAAAGAGTCTTGAACTTGCGGATACACGTCATTTTGATAAGGCGATAAAGCAATTGGAGAATGTTAAAGACTCTGATTTTGGAGGATACCCTTTTCTTGCTCGTTTGCGGGAGGCTTCTTTACTTATGAAGCAGGGCGATTTTATTAAATCGGTAGAGATCTTTGATTCTGTTGCGGCGGATGAGAAAGCACCGCAGATTTTGCGGAAAGTTGCGAAAATTCGAGCAGCCTATCTTTTAGTTGATGCAGGAACCTTGGATGATGTCAAAAAGCGCGTCAAAGATATGGCAAGTGATATTGATCCTATGCGTATGTCCGCACGAGAGGCTTTAGGATTAGCTGCCTATAAAGCAGGGAGGATTGATGAGGCCGTTGACTATTTTAAGAAAATTTCTGAAGAAGGTGCGCTGAGATCAAAAGTAACAGATCGGGCTCGAATGATGCTTGAGCTTATGCAAGCTGAAGGCAAGGCAAATAAGGAATAAATCGATGAGCCTTACCATTGCTATCATTGGTCGTCCCAATGTAGGGAAATCAACACTTTTTAATCGTTTGGTTGGGCAAAAATTGGCTTTGGTTGATGATAAGCCAGGTGTGACACGTGATCGACGTGTTCATGCGGCAAAACTTCAGGATTTACGTTTTGATGTGATTGATACGGCTGGGCTGGAAGAAGCAGGAGATCATACCCTTGAGGGGCGTATGCGTTCTCAGACAAAAGCTGCGATTGATGAAGCAGATCTTATTTTATTCATATTTGATGCAAAGAGCGGAATAACACCGAGTGATTTAAATTTTGCTTCACTGGTTCGCAAATCAGGAAAACCGATTGTACTCGTTGCTAATAAGTCTGAGTCAAAAGTGGCAACAGGGGGAGAGTATGAGGCCTGGTCATTAGGTTTGGGAGAGCCTTGCCCAATATCGGCTGAACATGGTTTAGGACTTAGTGATCTTCGTGATGCCATTATAGACGCTGTTGGATCAGAGCGCGCTTTTGGCAACAACAAAGAAGAAGATATGACGATACAGCCCGCATCCGTTGGTGATGATGTAAATAATTTGGAAGAAGAGGGGCTTATTTACGATGAAAGCAAGCCTATTCGGATTGCTATTGCGGGGCGTCCCAATACAGGGAAATCCACTCTTATCAATAGCATGTTGAAGCAAGATCGGTTGTTAACAGGGCCAGAAGCAGGGTTAACACGCGATTCTATTTCTGTTGATTGGGAATGGCGTGGTCGTCATATTAAACTCTTTGATACGGCAGGTTTACGTCGAAAATCGAAAGTTCAAGAAAAATTAGAAAAGTTATCTGTTGCAGATACTTTGCGTGCTATTCGATTTGCAGAAGTAGTGGTCATTGTTTTTGATGTAACGATGCCTTTTGAAAAACAGGATTTACAAATTGCTGATCTTGTGATTCGTGAGGGGCGTGTTCCAGTTATTGCTTTCAATAAGTGGGACCTTATTGAAAATAGTCAGGCTACATTGATTGATTTGCATGAAAAATGTGCGCGATTTCTTCCTCAAGTTCGTGGTTTGAGGGCTATTCCTTTATCGGGACAATATAGTCAAGGGATTGATAAACTCATGGAAAATATCATGATGATGCATCGTGTATGGAATCGTCGCATTTCTACGGCTAAATTGAACCAATGGCTTGAAACTGTTGTGGCACATCATCCACCACCTGCAATTTCGGGGCGCCGACTTAAGGTTAAATATATCACACAGGTGAAAACACGTCCCCCTGGATTTATGATTTCTTGCTCGCGTCCCAAAGTCATGCCCCAGTCGTATTTGCGTTATCTTGTCAATGGATTACGTGAAGCATTTGATATGTCTGGTATACCAGTGCGCCTATCATTAAGGGCTTCTGATAATCCTTTTGCGACACGTTCTAAAAAGAAATGATACCTCTTTATTTTAAAGTGAATGAAATCTACAGAACTTTAAAAATAAATCTCTTCATGATTTATAGCGTTCTAAATATCGGAAATGAAATGATAACTTCAACAGACAATATTCTTCTTTTTCATACAAGAAAAAGATCTTTATTTTCTAACATCTTGATTTATCAATAATCATTTATCACGAGTGCTATAGAGCTTTCTCATTTTAATTTCTCTTGATAAAGATTCTTTATTCGTATGTTATGAGAAGAATTTAATAGGGAGTATTTAAGAAAGAGCACACAATCCTTTTAAGAGTGTATCTAAATGCAAAAATAAATGCTATCTGAGGAGAGGGGATAGAATGATATGCACATTTGG
>NZ_HE997975.1:19298-33514 GCF_000312585.1 Bartonella queenslandensis AUST/NH15 | reverse complement strand
TTCTCTCTTAGAATATTATCGTCAAAAAGCGAAATCACCCCGTGAATTAGGAACATTGTTTGAAAACCTTGTCATTGCCTATTTGACGTGGGACCCGCTTCAAAAGCAAGAATACGAAAAGGTTCAAACCTATTGTGAGTGGGCGCAAGAGCGTAATGAAGATGGAACGGATATTGGCATTGATCTGGTCGCTACAATCCGTGATGAAGGAGGCTATGCGGCTATTCAATGTAAATGCTATGACGCTTCTCACATAATTAAAAAAGAAGATATTGATAGTTTTATCGCTGCCTCGGGCAAAAAGATCTTCACCCGTCGCATACTGGTTGATAGCACAGAAACAGATTGGAGTGACAATGTTGAACTGACTTGTGAAGGGCAAGAGGTTCGTAGCAGGTGTGATGTGTGAGTAAAAACGATTAAAGAAAAGAAATGCTTTTTACGCTTTTTTCAAGATGAGGACTGTTGCAATATTGGAGTTAACAAAGTGTATAATGATGCTGGCTTGTCTCTTCATATGCATAAAGATGGTGGACCTGTGAGTTTTATATTTTTACGGAAATTTTTATGTATTTGGGGGTGAGGTTGTGAAATCAGTTTAGGGACTTTAAGAAATATTTTTTTTAAAGCATGTAAATTGAAAAATACGTTATTTATGCGATAAAATTTATACGATAATTTGTGATAGATTTCTTTTAGTGTCTTGACGAATAAATTCGGGAACAATATGATGCACACGGTTTTATAGGATACATTTTTACTTTGCTTTTTGATGAAGGAGCCAATGATGGCGATGGGCGAAAAACCCGTTACAAGCCGCAAGGGGGCTAAAGAGAAAAAGCAAAGAGAGTGTTTTCATTCAGAGGATTTGGAATGTCGTAGTAAGAACTTAAGCGTAGCTTTAGTGCGTAAGCAGGCATTAAGGGAACGTGAGCATAAGGATAGGCGGAAAAAGTCACAAGGAAGGATGGCGGATGCAGTTAAGCTTTCCAGTGAATTTCTGGCAAGTGTTATCGTTGGTGCTGTTTTGGGGGTGGGGTTTGATAAGTTAGCAGGTTCATGGCCTTGGGGATTAGTGTTTTTTCTCTTTCTTGGATTTGCTGCTGGTGTATTGAGTATTCTTCGGTCTGTGGGGTATATTTCCTCCAGTCAATTAGGGCAAAAAGGCGTATTGCGCCAAGATGAACAAAATAAAGGGGCCAATGAGAGGTCCGATAAATGAGGTTGAAGTGACAGCGCACGCTCCAGATCCTATTCATCAGTTTGAGGTTTCACGGCTGATTAAGATTTCCGTAGGAAATATGGATTTATCATTTACAAATGTATCATTGTTTACAGTCGTTACGGTTGTTATAACTTCTGTTTTTCTCTTTATTTCATCATCAAGTCGTGGATTGGTTCCAACGCGGATGCAATCTCTTTCAGAAATGGCCTACGAGTTTGTCGCGTCGACTCTACGAGAATCATCTGGTGTTCAGGGAATGCAGTTTTTCCCTTTAGTTTTTTCCCTGTTTACTTTTATTTTGGTTGCTAACTTTATTGGTCTTTTTCCTTATTTTTATACGGTGACCTCTCAGATTATGATTACGTTTTCATTGGCAATGGTGGTTATTTTGACAGTGATTGGTTATGGCTTTTATAAGCATGGAATCAGTTTTTTGAAACTGTTCGTTCCCAGTGGGGTTCCTGTCGTAGTTTTGCCTCTAGTGACAATGATTGAGATTATTTCTTTTCTCTCCCGCCCCATCAGTCTTTCACTTCGTCTTTTTGCGAATATGCTTGCTGGTCATATTACGCTCAAAGTGTTTGCTGGATTTGTTGTTTCGATGATTGGGGTAGGAATCGTAGGCGTTGGTGGTTCGGTTTTGCCCCTCATTATGACTGTGGCGATTACGGCTCTTGAGTTTTTGGTTGCATTTCTTCAGGCTTACGTCTTTACAGTTTTAACATGTATGTATCTTAATGATGCAATTCATCCAGGACATTAATAGAATTGGCGGTTTTCCGTCGAATAGTGCAATTTCGCTTAAAAGGAGAATAATATGGAAATAGTGCTTGCAGCAAAATATATTGGAGCTGGTCTTGCTTGCTTTGGTATGGCTGGAACAGCTTTAGGGCTTGGTAATATTTTTGGAAGCTATCTTTCTGGTGCATTACGTAATCCATCAGCAGCAGATAGTCAGTTTGGACGTCTCGTTTTTGGTTTTGCTGTGACAGAAGCTTTGGGTATTTTTTCGTTGCTCATTGCTTTATTGCTTCTTTTTGGGGTTTAATCATCATCAAAAGGGTATGTTTATTCTCGCTATGAGGAAAGATTTACCCTTTTAGCTCTCGACCAGAAAAATTGTTTGCCAGTTATCATTGGTTAGAGAGGGTTTAGGCTATTTGAAGGATGAAAGAAGATGTTTGCTTCTAGCGCTTATGCACAGAACACAGAAACGTCGATAGAACATATTAAAAAAGTGGCAGAGCATGCAAATCGTGTATTTCCACCTTTTGATTTTGTTCATTTTAGTTCGCATTTTTTCTGGTTGGCAATTTCTTTTGGACTTTTTTATCTGTTTATTTCTCGTGTGATTGCGCCGCGTATTGGTGGTGTTATTGAAACGCGCCGAGATCGAATTGCATCTGATTTAGATCAGGCTATGCGTATGAAGCAGGAAGCAGATACTGTTGTTGAAACTTATGAGCGTGAATTAGCAGAAGCGCGTTTGAAAGCTCATACTATAGCACAAGCAGCTGGTGAAGAATTAAAACAAAAGGCTGAGCTTGAACGGAAGGAAATTGAAGAGCGTTTAGAGAAAAGACTTGCAGATGCTGAAAAACAGATAACAAAAATTCGGGATAAAGCGATGCAAAATGTTGGTTCTATCGCTGAAGAAGTCGCCCTTGAAATCGTGAAAAAAGTGATTGATGTTGATGTCAGCAGAGAGGCTGTTCGTTCAGTTATTAGAACTGCGAATTATTGAGGAAGACAAAGATGAGTGATACTTTTGGGGCTTTTGTTGGGTTAGTTCTTTTTTTGGCTCTTTTAGTCTATTTCCAAATTCCGCAGAAAATTATACATCATCTTGATGCACGCGCAAAGCGTATCAAGGATGAGTTGGATGAGGCTCTGCGTCTTCGTGAAGAGGCACAAGAAATATTAGCTGAATATCAACGCAAACACGCGGAAGCAGAAAAAGATGCGCAAGAAATTATTGCAGCGGCAAAGCGTGAAGTTGAATCTGTTATTGCTGAGGCTCGTACAAAAGCAGAAGAATATGTAAAAAACCGCAATAAATTGGCAGAGCAAAAAATCGCTCAGGCAGAAGCGGATGCAATACGCATGGTCTCTTCATCGGCTATTGATTTGGCAATTTCTACGGCACGTATCCTTATTGAAAAGGAATTAGATTCTAACAGGGCAGATGAATTCGTTAAAGAGGCTCTTTCGAAAGAATCATTGGGAAAAATGAAAACACATCTTAATTAATGGTATTTTAGAGATAAAAAACTGCTTCTTTAGGTGGTTAATATTTTCAATATTAAATGTTTTAATCTATTATATTGTGGTGGCTAGTTTTCAATTAGTTATGCATTGAGTTTAAAGAGCTATATTATCTAGCCTAGACTTGTCTTTTGATTTTATTCACTAAGATTATAATAAGAAGTGCCGTTATTTTTTTTATGAAGCGATAAGCGAGCACGGTTATTGTGTATCAGTGAAGGATGGTGGTTTTTGTATTGAGGAACTGTTTTTATGTTTAGCGGTTTTGCGAAAAATGCCTCTCTCATTTCAAATCTGCTCCATGTTAAATCAATCAAAATCATTTTCTTGTACGTAACAAGCGGGGATGATTTGTGGAAAAACTGTACAAAGGGCCTATTTCTTGTGAATCATTTCAAGGGCTAAGGACTATTGGTGGCATTTGGAGTTGGCAAAGTGTGGGACAGTGTTAGCAGGCTCCTTTTATAAGCGTAAAGAAGTGTTACTCAATGGCTTTAATTATAGCCATTCATGTGGGCTCCATTACGAAAAGAATTTGGGTGGCTTAAGAAATGTTTCTTAAAAAAAGCCAATGAATGAGCAATCCAAAACTATTTTGTTTTACAAAATATCTATGTGTGAGACAGTTATGCGCTTGTTTTGAAGAGACATTTCTCAACGTATATACTTTCTTTATGTTATGACAACATCTGTAAAGAGTAGCAGCCCTTGTAAAATGTATAAAATCTGCTGAGCGTGATCATCTTTTTGTTTTAGTACAAGTACACAACAGTAGTGCCTATATTGCACCTAGCCCATTCTCCTAATTTTAGCACCGTTCATGAGGAGTGCTTTTACTCTTTTCTTCAATAGGTTACCACATACTAATACGACTTGTGATGTGTAGAGGATTGTTTTAATAAGAGAGAGGAGAGTTATGATGAGAAAAATTTACAATATAAAGTATTATTGACGACAAAAGTTTTACTGCTTTTTAAAATTAGATCAAATCTCACGGGGGAAGTTCTTTATAATATTTTGAAATATTCAATTAATAAAAGTCATAAAAAAGAAAAAATTTATCTTATTATTTTTATCAGTTCATAGGATATTTTAGGTTTAAAGGACAAGTTTTGAAAAGTCTGCAACCGCTTGTGTCATTGTGTGAATACGTTTGAGAAGAGCAAGACGGTTAGCACGAATATCAGGGTTTTTATCGTTCACCAATACCTGTTCAAAAAATAGATCAATCAATTTTCCAAGTGGTGCTAGAATATCGAGTGCAAAGGATAAATTTGTTGCATTGATGGGCGCAAGGATCTTTTTTTCTACGTCACAGATTGCATGATAGAGCTGCTGTTCTTCTTGCTCAACAAAGAGCTCAGGATTAATTTCATTCGCTATTGTTGTATTTTTTTGAAATTCATTTTCGAGAATATTAGCAGTACGTTTTACAGAGGCTACAAAGTTCATTCCATCATGGGTATTGATAAAAGCGATAAGAGATTCCACATGACGTGCAACCAATAAAAAATCATCAGAATCTTTGCTTAAAACGGCTTCAAGGGCATCGTAGCGAGCCCCTTCCTCTTTTAGATGAATTTTTAAACGGTCATGAAAAAAGAATAACAGATCTGACAAAATATACTCTGTTTTTTCTGGAAGAAGATTCTGCAATTGTGGCTTTTCTCTTTGAGAGATTTCATATTTATTTTTTTTGTTGTATGAAAAGATTCATTGCCAACTGAAACAGTGGCATAAGATTGATTTTCCAATCCCGCGAAAGTACAAGCCTAATAATCCCTAAGGCTGCTCGTCTTAACGCATAGGGATCTTTTGACCCCGTTGGTTTTTCATTAATGAGCCAAAAGCCAATGAGCATGTCAATTTTGTCGGCGAGCATGATAGTTATAGCAAGCGGTTCTTGCGGGAGACGATCTGTTGGTCCTTGAGGTTTATAATGCTCTTCAATTGCTACAGCTACGCGAGAATCTTCTCCTTGAAGAAGGGCATATTTGTGCCCCATAACTCCTTGTAGTTCAGGAAATTCTCCAACAATTTCTGTTTGCAAATCAGCTTTTGCAAGGATTGCTGCACGTTTTGCTAAGAGAGGATCTGCTTGTATTAAAGGTGCAATTTTTTGTGCGAGTATAGCGATGCGTTCTACTCTTGCACCTTGCGTGCCTAATTTGGCGTGAAAAGTTACATTCAAATGATCAAGTCGTGCCATTCTTTGATCGAGAGGTTTCTTTATATCAACATCAAATTTTTTTATAGAAGATTCCAATTGTTGAATATCAGGCAAATCACGCTGATCTTTTTGCCAAAAATAGAGTGCATCAGAAAGACGGGCACGAACAACTTTACTATTTCCTTGCGAAATTTCTTTGCCTTCATCATTTGCAAGAATATTAGAAACAAGAATAAAATGATAAGAAAGTTTTACTTTTTCTCCCTGTTTACGGGTGACAAAACATTTTTGATTGGCTCGAATGGTCAAGCGAATAATTTCTGAAGGAATATCAAGGAATGATTTGTCAAAGTCTCCCATAAGGATAACAGGCCATTCAACAAGACCAGCAACTTCTTCTAAGAGGGCATCGTCTTGAACCAGTTCTAAACCTTTTGCAAAGCAAAGATTTTGGGCATCCGCTAAAATAATATTCTTTCGTCTTTCGGCATCCAGAATGACTTTATGGGTTTCAAGTTGCGTCACATAATCATCAAAGCGGCGAACTTGAAATGGCTTTCCGTCACTTAAGAAACGATGACCATAAGTTAGATTGTTACTTTCAAGAGAACCAATTGTAAACGGAATAACATGCGTTTCACCAATTTCTGGTCCGAATATGCAAAGAATATTTTGTAAAGGTCGAATCCATTTTAGAGCACCACTTTTTGCTGAATCTTTTCCCCAACGCATAGATTTCGGCCACGGAAAGTTGCGGATAATATCTGGTAAAATATCGGTAAGAATTTCTTCTGCAGCACGACCTTTTTTTACAATTTTAGCAATATAAAAATCACCTTTTTTATCATCATGTCCAATATGTGCTTCAGAAATATCGTTGAGTCCCGTTGCTCGTAGAAAACCATTAATTGCATGCTGTGGTGATTTTGTACTGGGACCTTTTCGTTCCTCATGGATATCTTTTGAGCGTATAGAAAGTCCCCGTATATCCAATGTTAGTCGACGAGGTGTCCAATATTCACGAGCAGCTTTATAGGCCAATCCAGCATTCACAAGTTGATCTGTAACAGCTTTTTTAAGATCAGCAGCAGCTTTTCGTTGCATACGTGCAGGGATTTCTTCACTGAAAAGTTCAAGAAGAAGATCAGACATTAGGCTTCTCCAGTATGTATTTGTCCAGCTTCTGTGAGTAAGAAGGCTTCCCCACAACGGCGTGCGAGATCACGAACGCGAAGAATATAATTTTGTCGTTCGGTTACAGAAATGACGCCACGTGCTTGCAAGAGATTAAAGATATGGCTCGCTTTAATACATTGATCATAGGCAGGAAAAACACAGCGATGGAATGCATTTTCTTTATTGGGTTTTCCCGCATCAAGAAGTGCGTTGCATTCGCACTCGGCATCGATAAAATGCTGGTGGAGCAATTTTGTATCAGCAAATTCGAAGTTATAATATGAATATTCCTGTTCTGCCTGTAGAAAAATATCTCTATAACTTATTTTGTCTTCTCCTTCCAAACCATTAAAGTTAAGGTCATAGACATTATCAACTCCTTGGATATACATCGCTAGACGTTCAAGACCATATGTGAGTTCTCCTGAAACTGGGGCGCATTCGATGCCGCAAATTTGTTGAAAATAAGTAAATTGAGAGATTTCCATCCCATCACACCAACATTCCCATCCAAGCCCCCAAGCCCCAAGGGTTGGGCTTTCCCAGTCATCTTCAACAAAGCGAATATCATGGAGTTTTGTATCAAGCCCGATAGCTTGTAGCGACTTTATATAAAGTTCTTGTAGATTGGTTGGAGAAGGTTTGAGAAGCACTTGAAATTGATAATAGTGTTGTAAACGATTTGGATTCTTACCATATCGGCCATCTGTTGGACGCCGAGAGGGTTGGACATAAGCAACTTTCCAAGGGCGTGGGCCTAGAGAGCGCAGTGTTGTTGCTGGATGAAAAGTTCCAGCTCCGACTTCCATATCGTAAGGTTGCAAAATTGCACATCCATAGTGAGCCCAATAATTTTGCAAAGTTAAGATGAGTCCTTGAAAAGAACGTTTGGGGTTAAGATACTCAGGCAAATTCACGCTTTATACTCTTTAAATATTGAATGACGCAGAGAGCGACCAAAGAAGTTTTAGTCTTTCCGTTGATTATTTTATGTGGTTTACGGTTAAGCATTGTTTATTGCAAACCAAATTTCAATTTTTCTTGAATTTGTTTAGAATTTTCTGGTTTTCCGTCAATTGCGTGGTTCCATTGAAATATTGCTTCACGTTTACGTCCAACTTTCCAATAGGCATCCCCTAAATGATCATTCAATGTTGGGTCCTCAGGTTGTAGTCTGACAGCATCTTCCAATATTTGAACTGCTTTGTTGTATTCTTTTAGTTTATAATAAGCCCATCCTAAAGAATCGAGAATATGACTGTTGTGAGCTTGCAAAGCAGAAGCTTTTTGCAGCATATGGAGAGATTCTTCAAGCTTCTCACCTCGTTCTACAAGGGAATAGGCTAAATAATTCAGAACCTGCGGTTGGTTTGGAAAAAATTCAAGTGATTTTCGCAAGTCAATTTCTGCTTTTGGCCACTGTTTTAGACGTTCAAAAGCAATACCACGCTGATAAAAAAGTTTCCAATCGTCCTGCTGAAAGTTTTTTATCTGGGCAATAGCATAGTTTAGACTTTTAGTCGCTTCAAGAAATTTATTGTCCTGCATATAAAAGGCAACAAGCGTTATCAAAATGTTACGATCATTGGGAAATTTTTTATTTAACAATGTGAGTAATTTTATTGCTTCTTTGTAATTGTTGTTATTGGCAAGAAGAAATGCAAGATGAAGTTGTCCATCTTTATAATAAGGAGATTTAGGAGATAAAGCCCGATAAAGTTTCATTGCTTGATCAGTATAGTCCAATTTAGCAGAAATGTGTGCGAGCTGAAACAGTGTTGCGTCATTTTGAGGATATAGGGCGAAAGATAATTGTTTGAAAATACGTGCAATGCGCCCTGAATTTTTGTAGTTGAGAGCTGTTCCAAAATTATACAACACCTCGGCTGCTCCTTGTTGAGGTGTTTTAATCAACCTCTCTAAGAAAGCATTTTTTTCAATTTTTTCTCGAAAGTTTTTAAGGACTTCTCGACCTGACAACATTTGTTCGCCATGCTGGATGGTTTGAAGAGCTTGGTTGCGCATATTATGGCGCAATTGGAATGAGGCATAGGCTGTAATAATACGTTCATAGGTATTAGGAGCGATAAGAGTCCCTTGTTTGTTACTCAGTGCTTTAATAAAATATTTTTTTGCATCCTGTGGTCGTTCTGCAAGGTCGTTCATAAGAGCTAAATGATAAGATATAAAAAGCTCATACCAGACAGGACCTTTGAGCTTCTTAAGTTCAGCAATTGCTTGAGATTTTTGTCCAGATCCAAACGTAATCCAAGCTCCGATGAGTTCAGGTATTGGGTTATTGGCTGTCGGAGGTTCTTTTAACTGCAGAAGAAGCTTAGCACTTTTATAGTCTTTTTTGATGAAACTTTCTATCGACAATGTTAAGGAAACAAAGGGAGTTATAACATCTTGCTCTTTGAGTTTTTTTGCTTGTTGCACAGCTTCTTTAAAGTCTCCGACCAAGAGCATAGCTTCAAGAAGCTCTTTTTGTGTTTCAATGTTGTCAGGCTTATAAATGAGTGCCTGTTTAAAATAATTGATAGCAAGATCTGTTTTATTTTCATGATTTGCAACCATTCCAGCTAAATAAGCACCTGTAAATGAGTTTGTATGAGTCGCCATGCTTATTTTACTGTAGGTGGGGGATGGCATCAGCATGATAACCACGATAAAGAGGGTAAAAAGTCGGGATACCGTTGCAGAGCACATGGAGCTAATCCTTTTCAAGATAACCAATCGATTGTGTCGTTTATAAATCATATCTCATTACTTTTTTGAGAAATACTACGATTCTTGCAAAGAATCAGTTTACGCGTGCAATGCAAAACTCAACAGCCTCAACGAGAGCATTATAAGCATGATTTTCATTCATGGGAATAAGAGCATCAATTGCATGTTTTCCATAGATGCGTGCTTGTTCTATGGTATCTGTGATACTATTATATTTCTCCATTAAGTGTTGCGCGTGTGTGAAGGCTTCATTATTGTTATTGCCATTTTCAAGTGCTTCTTTCCAGAAAGCTTTTTCACTCATATTCCCGCGCTCATATGCCAGAATAACAGGCATCGTGATTTTTCCTTCTCGAAAATCGTCCCCTATATTTTTTCCTAAGTTTTGGGCACTACCACTATAGTCAAGTGCATCATCAATCAATTGGAAAGCTAAACCTAAAGATGTTCCATATTCACGTAATGCAGAACGCTCTTTATCTCCATAGCCAGCAACAATGGGTCCTACTTCGGCGGCTGCTGAAAAAAGTGCTGCTGTTTTTGCATTGATGATTTTGAGATAGTCTGAAGGACTGGTTTTCATATTTTTTTCAGCAGAAAGTTGCATAACTTCTCCTTCGGCAATAATTGCAGCAGCGTTTGCTAGGACAGAGAGCGCTTCTATAGAACCAACATCAACCATCATTTTAAAAGCTTGCCCCAACAAGAAATCTCCCACAAGAACACTTGCTTGATTTCCCCAAATCATCCGTGCTGTAGATTTCCCACGCCGTAAATTACTTTCATCAATTACATCATCGTGCAGTAATGTTGCTGTATGCATAAATTCAACGGCTGTTGCAAGTTTTATATGCCCGTCACTTTGATAACCAAACATATGAGCAGAAGCGATGGTAATCATTGGTCGTAACCGCTTTCCCCCTGATGAAATAAGATGATTAGAAATTTCAGGAATCATCTCAACCTCTGATTGTACCATAGAGAGAATAAATTGATTGACGCGCTCCATGTCTTGTTGAGTAAGATTGATAAGAGATTGAAGAGAAATTGAATTATTTCTTATTTGTTCTGGTTTTATAACTGCACTCAATATGTTAACTCCTAAAATATTGCAATGAACATATATAAATTTTATTTTATTGGTTAGCATAAAGGGGGTTTTGTTTTGACTCAAGCCTTTGATGTGGCTTTGAAGTGTAAGCTTTGAATGATCTTGTTAAGAAATGTTCTTTAATTAAGTGTAATGTTGTTGTTATAAAATGATAAAAAAATTAAAATGGTAGCTGAAGAGCGAAAGTGCAATTTATACAGTGCAATTTATACAAAGTGAACATTAGACTTTTAAATGGATAAAGTATCGAATCAAAGTGGTGAGACAATTGACAGTTTTCATCGCGGAAAATTTTATTTAGTTCAACCTCATAAATACGGCCATCGTTCTGGGATGGATGCTATGTTATTAGCCGGTTTGGTTCCTACTGATTTAAAGGGCAATGTCGTTGATTTGGGGGCTGGGGCTGGAGCTGCAGGGTTAGCTGTTGCTTCGCGTTGTCCGCAAGTTCATGTTACATTGGTTGAACGCTCATCTTTTATGGTATCTTATGCACAAAAAACGCTTATGCTAAAGCAAAACAAACAATTTGCTGGCCGCATTTGTTTGCTAGAAGCAGATGTTACCTTCAAAGGGAGTGAACGTATAAAAGCAGGTTTGATAGATAATAGCTTTGATTTTGCCATTATGAATCCACCTTTTAATAATCCTACTGATCGCAAGACACCTGATAAACAAAAATCTGAAGCACACGTTATGCCAAAAGCGATGTTTGATAACTGGTTGCGGAGTGCAGCAGCGATTGTTAAGCCAGGTGGATACTTAGGACTCATTGCGCGCCCACAATCAATGGCAGATATTTTGCGTGCTTTAGAAGGGCGTTTTGGTGGTATTTGTATAGTTCCTGTGCATGCACGTGCAAAAACAGCAGCAATTCGTCTTTTATTTTACGCAAAACGAGGAAGCAGAGCAGCTTTATCACTTTTACCGGCATTGGTTATCCATGAAGGGGATAGCCATATTTTTTCACCACGGATTGATGCAATTAATAATGGATATATAAGCTTGTGGGAACTTTTGTAATAGTATCTTGCGTTTTTCAGTTTATTATTTAAAGTCTACACTTTGTTATTAGGGTTATTAGGGAGGTTTAGCTTTGGGTGAAGTTATATTTCTGGTTGTAATGTGGGGGGCGATTGGCGTTTTTGGATGCTATCGCGTTGTTCCTTTTTGTTGTCCTTCCTTCTTTAATTTTTCTTAACTTATAAGGAGATTTTGTTTTGATTGATGTTATCAAGAAACTTGTTCCCTATCGTTTTTCTTCCAATAAATTGGAAATTCCTGTCGTTCGCCTTCAAGGGACGATTATGGATTCATCAACATCTATATCTCGTACGCTTTCCCTCAGTAGATATGCCAATCTTTTAGAGAAGGCTTTTGCATACAAAAAAGCACCGGCTATTGTCCTTATTATCAATTCTCCTGGTGGTTCACCTGTACAATCGCGTTTAATTTTCAAGCGTATTCGTGATTTGGCAGAAGAAAAAATAAAAAGGTTCTTGTATTTATTGAAGATATAGCAGCATCCGGTGGTTATATGATTGCTTGTGCGGGAGATGAAATTTTTGCAGATCCTTCTTCGATTGTTGGTTCCATTGGGGTGGTTTCAGCTTCCTTTGGTTTTCCGGAACTTTTGAAGAAAATTGGTGTGGAGCGGCGCGTTTACACAGCAGGAAAGAACAAGGTTACACTCGATCCATTTCAGCCTGAAAAAAAGGCGGATATTGAGCATTTGAAATCTCTCCAACTGGAAGTGCATCAAACTTTTATTGATTTGGTTAAAGAACGGCGTGCTACAAAATTAGCAGATGATTCGAATCTCTTTACAGGAATGTTTTGGAGTGGAAAAAAAAGCGTTGAACTTGGTCTGATTGACGGGTTAAATGATGTCCGTTCTGTTATTAAGCAGCGCTTTGGTCGTGATGCAAAACTTCGACTTATTACGCCTCCAAAAAGTTTTTTAGGCCTTAAAACGCCTTCAGGAGTGACTGCTCATACAGTTTATACAGCAGTTGACAGCGCGTTGATGGCAGTAGAAGAGCGGGCGCTTTGGCAGCGCTACGGTTTGTGAGGCCAAGAATCATTCGAGAGGGGGGATATATAAAAACAGATGATAGAAGAAAAAAGGCTTGAAATGATACAAAAGTTTATTTTGTATAAGGACTTTTCATATTTATGATTTGTTTAGAAAACGATTAAGAATGTTTCAAGCTGTTTATAGGGTTGGTACTAAAGGTACGGATGAAAGGGGCATATTTATAAAAGAACTCTGTATAGGTTAATATTACGTCATATGATATCAAATGTAAAAGCTTCGATCCAAAGACATGTCTCATGTATTTACACCCATTAAATTGAATTTAGCTTTGCATATTGTGGGGCAACGTACTGATGGTTATCATTTAATAGAAAGTTTGGTTTATTTTAGTCTTAGCGGTGATTGCCTGTACTATACGTCTTGTGAAAGTGACCAGTTTGTTTTAACGGGGCTGTTTGCAAAAGGGCTTGTTTCTCATTCAGATAATTTGGTTATTCGCGCACGCGATTTTATGCATAAGACTTTTCCTGAAAGTGCTCAACCTGCTTTTTTTCGACTTGTAAAAACACTCCCTATTGCTTCAGGCATTGGTGGAGGTTCAGGTGATGCCGCAGGGGTTATCAGTATATTGCGTCAACAGTGGAATCTTGATTGTTCTTGTGAAAAATTAGCAAAAATGAGTTTAGTTCTTGGTGCTGATGTTCCCATGTGTCTTTTTGCATTGGAATATCAGCAGCCACTTTTGGTAAAAGGGATTGGCCAAGAGATTATACGACTAAAAGAAGCCTGTTCTCTTGCGATAGTATTGGTTAATCATGGCCAAGAGATTTCAACACAAGCTGTTTTTAAAGCGTTAGACAAGCATCATCATCCTTCTTTAAAAATTAATCCAGTTGCTTTAAAGACTGTTGATTCATTGGTTGAAGCTTTACAAGAAACGCGAAATGATCTTTTTTCTCCGGCAATTAAAAATGGCACCTCAGTTAGCTGAAGTATTATCTGTATTAGATGAATGTGGCTCTCTTTTTTCCCGTATGTCTGGAACGGGGGCAACTTGTTTTGGTATTTTTAAAAATCAACAAGCTGCGCAAAAAGCAGCTCTTTTGATCAAGTCAATGCACCCAAATTGGTTTGTAAAACCGATCATGACTTTGGGAAATATTTGAGAAGCAAAAACTTTTATTTTGTCCTGATTCTACTATACATAATGAAGAGGGTAACTAAAGAAATCTGTTTTTTGTTTTTTTAGATAAAATGAATACATGCGAGAATAATCTTTTAGAAGAGAAAATGGACAATAGCATACTCTTTATCTCATGGTTTGTTTTTATCTTTTGTGTAAGAATTTGCAGAATGTTTGAAGAGCCATTTAAAACTGTAATGCTTGCAGAAAATAAACAGGCTACAGACATTAAGTGTATATTTGTTGTATTTGTGATTTATCAAAGAGGTTTAATTTGCTGCTTCAACCAAATTTTTCGTGCGAATTAGATTTGCAGAA
>NZ_HE997975.1:15087-19083 GCF_000312585.1 Bartonella queenslandensis AUST/NH15 | reverse complement strand
TTGCAGAAGCAAGGTTTTTTTTATGTAGCAGGGGTTGATGAAGTAGGACGGGGACCTCTCGCTGGACCGGTGGTAACGGCAGCAGTTATCTTGGATAAAGATCATATTCCTGATGGATTAAATGATTCGAAAAAACTTTCTTTTCTCCAACGAAATAGGCTTTATCATGAAATTTTGCAAAGTGCCTTAGCCGTTTCAGTTGCTAGTCTTTGTGCCCGTACAATTGATCAATCTAATATTAGAAAAGCAACTTTAGAAGCAATGCGTCGCTGTATTATAGGGTTAGCTGTTCCAGCCCACTATGTACTTGTTGATGGACGCGATATCCCCTCTGAGTTATTTTGTCCTGCAATGGCATTGATTAAGGGCGATCAGCGTTCGGTTTCCATTGCAGCAGCATCTATTATTGCGAAAGTAACGCGTGACCGGATGATGGAATGTGCAGGACAAGTTTATACAGATTATGGCTTAGAGAAGCACGTAGGATATGCAACATTAGCCCATCGTACAGCTCTTGATAAATATGGTCCAATTGTAGGGCTACATCGTTATAGTTTTGCACCACTCAAAGAGCGTTATAGGAATGATGTGTCATGACGATTCTACCACTCAATAGCGCTTCGATAAAAGAGGCAATAGCGCTTCTTGAACAAGGGAGGTTAGTCGCATTACCAACGGAAACTGTTTATGGATTAGCGGGCGATGCAACCAATGGGAGGGCAATTTCCTCTATTTTTTCTACAAAGAGTCGTCCGCAAATTAATCCTCTTATTGTGCATGTCAGCGGTCTTGAAATGGCAGAACGGTATGTTAAAATTGATTTTCTTTCACGACAGTTAATGGAGAAATTTTGGCCAGGACCTTTAACATTGGTTTTGCCTTTAAAGGAAAAGCATAATATCCATCCTTTAACAACTGCCGGTTTAAATACCTTGGCTGTTCGTTTTCCAGACAGTCGTTTTGCGGAAGTTGTACAATATTTTGGTCGCCCACTTGCTGCGCCTAGTGCGAATCAATCAGGACGTCTTAGTCCTACTTCGGCTGAGTCTGTTTTCGCATCTTTGGGGGAATCTGTTCCTTTGATATTGGACGGAGGATCGGCAAAAATAGGGCTTGAATCAACGATTGTTAAGATTTGTGGTGAAAGTATTTATCTTTTGCGTCCAGGGGGGCTTGCAGCTGATAAAATTGAAGAAGTTGTGGGGAGGCCTTTACAACGGATAGATCAAAGGACGGCGATTGAAGCTCCAGGAATGTTAAAGTCACATTATGCTCCCAATGCCGCGATTCGTTTGAATGTAGAAAAGGTAGAAAATGGTGAAGCGCTTTTAGCATTTGGTCCAAAACGCGTTATGGGGGCTGAAAATGCCGTTTTTATTTTAAACCTTAGCGAGGAAGGAAAGTTGGAAGAGGCAGCTTCTCATTTATTTCAATACATGAAGGAATTGGATTTATTTAAAGTGCGATGTATTGCCGTAGAACCTATTCCATCATATGGATTAGGAGAAGCTATCAATGATCGTCTTATAAGGGCTGCAGCTCCAAGGGAGAAATAAATATGGAGCAGGAATTAATTGAGAGGTTTAGAGAAATTGTTGGTGCCAAGAATGCTATAACAGATCAGACGTTGATTGCACCCTATTTGCTTGAAGAGCGAGGGCTTTTTCATGGAAAAACCCCCTTACTTTTACGTCCATCTTCACCGCAAGAAATCTCATTGATTATGCAGTTAGCGAGCCAAACACGCACACCAATTGTACCTCAGGGTGGAAATACAGGGCTCGTGGGAGGGCAACAACCAGATGAAAGAGGAGAGAGCGTTCTTTTATCCATGGAGCGATTAAATAAGATTAGAGCGATGAATCTTGATGGGAGTTTTGTTGTTGTAGAAGCTGGTGTTATTTTACAGGATTTACAAAAAAAGTGGATGAATCAGGCCGTTTTTTTCCTCTTTCTTTGGCATCTGAAAGCTCTTGCCAAATAGGAGGAAATCTTTCATCAAATGCTGGAGGGATTGCTGTTTTAGCTTATGGTAATATGCGTGATCTTTGTCTTGGTTTAGAAGTTGTTTTACCAGATGGTCGTATTTTAGATGATTTGCGCTTTGTTAAAAAAGACAATAGCGGTTATGATTTAAAAAATCTTTTTATTGGTGCAGAAGGCACATTAGGCGTTATAACGGCAGCCGTTTTAAAGATTTTTCCAAAAATAAAAGCAAAAGCAATTGCTTTGGTAGGATTACATGGTCCAGCGAAAGCTTTAGAGTTTTTATCTCTTGCTCAAGAATATGGAGGAGGGATGGTGACAGGTTTTGAACTCATGGGAAATCTCAGTTTTCAAATGGCTTTAGATTATAAGAGATGTGAGAAGTCTCCTCTTCAACAGAAACATGAATGGTACGTATTGATGAACATTTCATCGTTGCAAGGCGATGATGAAGCTTTATCTGTGTTGAGTATTATATTAGAAAAAGCCTTAAAGAGAGCGGTAATAGAAGATGCAATTGTTGCGCAATCCTTAAAACAGCAAGATTTTTTTTGGCAATTGCGAGAAAGTATATCATCGGCACAAAAGTTGGCGGGAGGGTCTATTAAGCACGATATTGCTGTACCACTTGCTTCCATTCCTGATTTTATTGCTGAGGCAGCACTTATTGTTGAAGATATTGCTCCAGGGGCACGGGTGGTTTGTTTTGGACATATGGGGGATGGAAATTTGCATTATAATGTTACACAACCGATAGGCGCTGATACGACAGCGTTCTTGCAATTATGGTCAAAAATGAATCATCGCATTCATAGGTTAGTGATGGAGTATCAAGGTGCATTTTCTGCTGAGCATGGAATTGGTCAGCTTAAGCGGGAAGAACTTCGTTCTTTTAAATCGCCTGTTGCATTGGATATTATGCGAGGGATTAAGAGAACACTCGATCCTTTAGGAATTATGAATCCTAGAAAAGTATTATAATTCAAGAATACTGGTCTATATTTTTGTTTAGGTTTTAATAACCAAAAAAGAAATCAGTTGTTTTTTATTCAAACTTTTAATAATCCAATGAGGAAAAGCTGCTAAAAGGTGTATGTTATCTAAGTTAAATTGGGACACTGTATATGGCTAATCAATGCTTTAATCAGGCAAAAGCGGTGCTTGAATTTCGTTTAGATCCGTGCCATTTGCCACAAACGACGACATATTTTTCATCCAAGACGGGCAATAAGGTCATTTGTTCGTTAAATGAGCGTGGTGTTTTTTTTAAAATGGATAAGCCTTCAAGCTTATCGCAGTTGGTTCCTCCTTATCATTTCAAAGGAATTGCGGCACGTACCGTAAAAACGCGTTCAGGAGAAAGAGCTGTTGCATTAGAGTTATTTCATGCAGATGAGGAATCTTGTATTCCGCTTTTAGTTTCCAGAGATTTGAATAATGTTCTTCTGGATTGGCGTTTATGGGCAGATACTTATAACCTCCCCATGCTTATGATTAATGAAGATAATCGCATTGTGGCTGTAAAAGATCGTTCTGATTTACATCGATTTTTTTATGCAATGCCGCATTCTAAACAAAAGCGTTTTTTACTTCGTTATAGCAACCCGTTAGGTTTGCGTTTGGTGATTTCGAATCGAATTGCACTTCAGTAATATTAGTATGCATTCATTTTTATGCGATCATAAGTATTGATTTTTCCGTGCCTTAAAACGCCATTATTTAGCGTGATGATATGAGGTATACAAAGCTGCACCACATGAAGTATTTTAAAGGGGCTTAGTGAATATTATTCAATTTTCTTGTCGCGCCTTATATCAGTGAAACATATGAGTGCGAATCGAAGGGAAAACTTAAGAGGAAGTTACTCAATGAGAAATTTGATTGTTTAAAGATTGGTTCTAACAGGATTCTTAGTTCTTTAAGGCAAAGAGGAAGCTAAGGATTGTAAATTAAGAGTTTTTTGATAGCATCTATCGGCAGCAGGAATCGACTATATTAAATGCTTTTTTG
>NZ_HE997975.1:11840-14900 GCF_000312585.1 Bartonella queenslandensis AUST/NH15 | reverse complement strand
GTTGATGATGTGATTTTTGGTTTTGCTACGTCGTTAAAACACGATCAGATTTTTGGATGAGTTTTTTACTTTCTTTTGTAAAGCAAGTTATTGATTTATAAAATAATGATCATTTTCTTGCACGTTACAAGGAGGGGATGCTCATGTGGATGAGGAACATTAAAAAGAGCAAAACTCTCTGATAAGTTTTCTAGATAACAAGGGTTGTGTCGTAACATTTCGAGTTTGACACAAAGACGTTATTAGATTTTGTCTTATGTTCAATAAAGAAGGCAGAATGAACTGACATTCTTCACTGTTAATGTCATGAAATGAGAAAAAGAGCATGAGAGATATTGCTTTATGCGTGAATAAGATGAGTATATTCTTTTTTAGGTATTTTATTCTTTAAAGAAAAATATACTCGTTTTCTTCAAAAGTTATGTTCAACACCACATAATAAGAAAATTCATGTTTCGTGCTCTTGGATGAAAGAATAAAATCGTAAAAAAGAATACCAAAAAATTTAGTTTTCTCGCGCAATGGCTCGCCATCCGATATCACGACGAACAAAGCCTTCTGGCCAATCAATACAATCAACAGCTTCATAAGCACGTTTTTGTGCTCTCGTAATTGTTTTTCCTGTTGCTGTTATATTGAGAACACGTCCTCCATTTGCAATAAGTTCTCCATTGCGCAATGTGGTACCAGCTTGAAAAACTTTTACATCAGGAAGTGTGTTTACTTTATCAACATTACGGATAATAGTTCCTTTTTGGGGAGAGGCTGGATAACCATGAGCAGCCATAACAACAGTAAGAGCAGTTTTATCGGACCACTGAAGGGGTTTATTTTCAAGCTTTCCTTGAGCTGCGGCAAGAAATATCGGTAGAATATCATCTTTGAGGCGCATCATTAAAACTTGACATTCAGGATCACCGAATCGTACGTTAAATTCAATGAGTTCGGGTCCTTTTTGCGTTATCATCAATCCGACGAAAAGAATGCCTTTAAAAGGGGTGCCCATTTCGTGCATACTTTTTAAAGCAGGTTCAACAATTTCTTTGAGGGTACGATTCACCATTTCTTCGGTCATGATGGGTGCTGGTGAATAAGCCCCCATACCACCGGTGTTTGCTCCAGTATCTCCATCTCCCACACGCTTATGATCTTGAGCAGATCCAAAGGGAAGAGCAATTTTACCATCACAAAGACAGAAGAAGCTTGCTTCTTCACCTTCAAGGAAAGATTCTACAACAATTTTGTTTCCTGCGTCTCCAAAGGCACTTTTGAAGCAGGCATCGATTGCGTTAAATGCTTCTTCTATCGTTTTTGCAACCACAACACCTTTGCCAGCTGCTAAGCCATCTGCTTTAATCACAATGGGAACTCCTTGTTGATGAATGTAAGCTTTGGCTTTTTCCGCATCATTAAAGCATTGGTAACTTCCTGTAGGAATGTTATTCTTACGACATAAATCTTTTGTAAAAGCTTTTGAACCTTCTAGTTGAGCAGCTTTTTGAGTAGGGCCAAATACACAGATGTTAGCACTATTAAGAGAGTCAGCTATACCAGCAACCAATGGTGCTTCTGGTCCCACAATCACAAGATCAATAGAATGTGCTTTACAAAAATCAATAACAAGGGGATGGTTATCAATGTCTAAATTAATATTTTCACCAAATTCTGTTGTTGCAGGATTTCCAGGAGCGCAATATAACTTTTTGAGCAGTGGTGATGCTGCTATTTTCCATGCTAAAGCATGTTCTCGTCCACCTGAACCAATAAGAAGAATATTCATTACTTGCTCCTCTCATAAAAGATGATTAATCTCATCTTTTCATAAGAATGAAATGTCTCTATCGCAAGACTAAAGGTAAATCATTTGATGAAAAAAAATAAAAATATTGCACCTGTTCAGTCCTATGATAGCCAAGGACGGGTTATGGATGCATCTTCCAAACAATGGGTCTATAATTTCCTTCCCTGTTCTTTATGGTTTTATGCGCAATTGGCGCGTTGGGATCGACCTATCGGATGGCAATTGTTGATGTGGCCTTGTTTTTGGTCAACAACAATGGCTTTTCTCTCTTATGATATGCATCATGAACCTCTTTTATCAATGTTGCTTCATTGGGTTTGGTATCTTTTTCTTTTTTTTCTGGGATCCATCGCTATGCGAGGGGCAGGGTGTACTTGGAATGATCTTGTTGATCATAAAATCGATTCTCAGGTAGAGAGAACACGTTCTCGTCCATTACCGACAGGTCATGTGAGTCGGTTTCAAGCAAAAGTTTTTATACTTGTGCAATGTTTAGTTGGTTTAGGCGTTTTATCACAATTTAATACGTTTAGTTTTTTTCTAGGCATTTCGTCATTGATAGCTGTTGCATTTTATCCTTTTATGAAACGCGTAACCTATTGGCCGCAGTTTTTTTTAGGCGTTGCATTTAATTGGGGAGCATTAATGGGGTGGGCTGTTGTGTTTGGAAGTTTAAGCTGGGCACCAATTTTACTTTATGTGGGATCAATCTTGTGGACCATAGGATACGATACAATCTACGCACATCAAGATAAAGAGGATGATGCTACTGTTGGTATCGGTTCTACGGCACTTCTCTTTGGTAAAGGAACTAAGCGTGCTTTAGTATTTCTATATGGTGGTTTTGTTGTATTTGTTAGTTTAGCATTTTATTTGGCTAAAGTTCCTCTCTTGAGTTTTTTGGGAATTTTTGCGGCAAGCATTCATATGTTTATTCAAATTAAAGTCATTGATATAGATGACAGTTCACAATGCCTCAGGCTTTTCAAGTCTAATTCGCTTATTGGTTTTGTGATTTTTGCTGGCTTAGTCTGTGGTGGTTTATGGATGATATTTAATTCTGCAGTTTAACAACGCGTTAGATAAAGTCATATGTTCTATGATGATGGGGAGAGGAATAAAAATACAAAGATACTTTCATGTAGTTTTAAAGTTTATTATTTTTTCATTTTCAAAGTTTCTTTGTATTTTACGATTATTTTTGTTTCAGCTCTTTCTGGTTTGAAATAACGGTTTTTTCAAATTTTATTAAAATAAAA
>NZ_HE997975.1:10047-11514 GCF_000312585.1 Bartonella queenslandensis AUST/NH15 | reverse complement strand
TAGGCTTCATTTAAGTATTACAGCTTTCCTTATCAGAAATTACAAAAGTAAAATCATAGTTTTTTCTGAATACAGCATTTCCTCTTCAATAGGCTTGTTGCTCATCGACTTTTAAGCGATAGAGAATATTATCAAACAACATTTACTGTAAAAATGAAATTCTTCTTTAAAGCGAAATAAATCATCTCCTTTTAGGATTTTGCAAATAGAGAATAATCATTTAGCCGTTAGGAAAAACTTCAGAACAATGAAGCTTAAAGGATTAGGGGTAAAGTTTTTGTCTTTTCCAATTGTTGTGTTCAACACAATCACGTGTAAAAAGCAGACGATCATGTAAACGAAATGGGCGATCACACCAGAACTCTATAGAAAGGGGTTTAACACGAAAACCAGACCAATAAGGTGGTCGTGGAATATTGCCTAGAGCATAACGCGCGGTATATTGAGCAATTGCTTTTTCGAGCACAAAACGATTTTCTAATGGTTGAGATTGTTTAGATGCCCATGCACCAATTCGACTCCCACGGGGGCGCGATTGGAAATAGGCATCGGCTTCCTGGGGACTGACTTTTTCAACAATTCCTCTTATTCTAACCTGACGACGGAGCGACTTCCAATGAAACCCTAAGGATGCTTTCATTGATTTTAAAATTTCTTGTCCTTTACAGCTTTCATAATTGGTATAGAAGACGAATCCTTGAGGATTATACTCTTTAAGGAGAACCATACGAACATTAGGGAGGCCTGTTTCGTCAACTGTTGCAAGTGCCATAGCATTTGGATCATTTATTTCGCTTATCGTTGCCTCTTCAAGCCATTGTGCAAAAAGTTCAAAAGGTTTTTGCATTCGCATAAAATGATCGTCTGTTGGTATTTTATCGCTCATAATGTCTCCAAATGTCAGTGAGCATGAACATTTTCTCATTTACTTTTTCATTCAAAAGTAAAGTATCATTTTTTCTTATTTTCAAAAAGCCAATGCTTTCATATATTTTTAATGCGTATTTTTATGGTGGTTTTGTTATTTTTGTCTTTAGCATAGACGACAATGCGCTATATTAAATAAATATCCCATTTTATCTGGTATTTTAGTTTCTTGATAGACATATAAAGAAAAGAAGAAGTTATTCTCTAGAATAGATTGATGAAGCTGTGAGAAATATTGAGCAACATATCCGTTAATATTTTGGAAACGAAAAAATTGAAAAGAGGACAATATGCGTGATCCCTACACGATTCTGGGTGTGGCACGTACCGCAAAATCACAAGAGATTAAATCAGCATTTAGAAAATTAGCAAAGAAGTATCATCCAGACCACAATAAAGATGATGCAAAGGCTAAAGAAAAGTTTGCTGAAATTAATCAGGCTTATGAAATTATAGGTGATAAAGATAAAAAGGCACAATTTGACCGTGGTGAAATTGATATGGAAGGGAAACCGCTTTATCAAGCCTATGGTGCGGGTG
>NZ_HE997975.1:1495-9733 GCF_000312585.1 Bartonella queenslandensis AUST/NH15 | reverse complement strand
CAGGGGCCCCAGGTTTTGATGCGAGTGATATTTTTCGCGATCTCTTTGGGGGAGGCGGTGGCTTTTCAAATTCCACACACTATAATCGCCCTCAACAAGGAGCCCATATTCGTGCTAATCTTACCATAACATTAGAGCAGATGGTTGGTGCAGAAAAAGTGGAAGCTGTTTTCCCTCATGGAAAAAAGTTAAAAATTAAACTTCCCGATTATATTGAAGACGGGCAAACTATTCGTTTAAAAGGTCAGGGAGAAGAGGTTCCTCATGGGCAAGCAGGCGATGCGTTGATCACCATTCAGATTCAAAAACATCCTCGATTTCGGGTTGAAGGAAGAGCACTTCATCTTGATTTACCCGTTTCTCTGAAACATGCTGTTTTGGGAGTAAAAGAAGAAGTTGAGACATTGGAGGGACGTGTGGTTTTAACGATTCCTGCTTGGTCAAGTTCTGATCGCGTTTTGCGGTTGAAAGGAAAAGGACTTCGTTTAAAAAATGGTACAAGAGATGATCTCTATGTGCATGTCCGTATTATGTTGCCGGAAGGTGGAAATGCAGCGCTAGAACAGTTTTTTCAAATGCAAAAAGATTAATTTTTAAAATTTTTTATACAGACCAAGCGTAGTTTTTGTTTGATTTTAAACCAATTACTTGAAGAAAAAGTTGACCTGTGTCATAGGCAGATAAATAATATTAATTTTAAGTAACAATGGGGCAGTGCTGATGGCTAAGGGTAATGGTTTATTGTATGGTAAGCGTGGTTTAATCTTGGGGTTGGCCAATAATCGCTCCATCGCTTGGGGAATTGCTAAAGCAGCGAGTGCTGCAGGGGCAGAGCTTGCTTTCACCTATCAGGGTGAAGCAATGAAAAAGCGTGTTGAGCCTTTGGCTGGAGAATTAAATGGGTTTGTTTGTGGACATTGTGATGTTTCTGACAGTGCCTCTATTGATGAGGTCTTCAGAGTCATAGAGAAGAAATGGGGCAAACTCGATTTTTTAGTTCATGCTATTGGTTTTTCTGATAAAGATGAATTGAGTGGTCGTTATGTTGATATCAGCGAATCAAATTTTATGATGACCATGAATATTTCGGTTTATTCCCTAACGGCGTTAGCAAAGCGTGCAGAAAAGTTAATGTTAGAGGGTGGTTCAATCTTAACACTAACCTATTATGGTGCGGAAAAGGTTGTTCCAAATTATAACGTAATGGGGGTTGCTAAAGCAGCTCTTGAGGCGAGCGTAAAATATTTAGCGGTAGATTTAGGTCCCCAAAATATTCGTGTTAATGCGATATCTGCTGGACCGATTAAAACATTAGCGGCTTCAGGTATTGGTGATTTCCGTTATATTCTAAAATGGCATGAATATAATGCTCCCTTACGTCGTACGGTATCAATTGAAGAGGTAGGTGATTCTGCTCTTTATTTTCTTTCAGATTTGTCTCGTTCTGTTACCGGTGAAGTTCATCATGTCGATTCAGGTTATAATATCATCGGTATGAAAGCCGTTGATGCACCAGATATTTCTGTCGTTAAAGAATAAGTTTGGTTTAAGGCCCCGTATTAGACAGCGGTGATTTGACAAAATTTAAAGCGGCCAAGAATATTTTGGAATAAAGAGCTGTTTTGTGTATAGCTCAATATGTATTGTCGTTGCGTATATTTGATAGAGAAACGGATCTTTTTTCATGTCGCATAATACATTTGGTCATTTGTTTCGTGTAACAACATGGGGTGAAAGTCATGGGGCTGCTCTTGGTTGCGTCATTGATGGTTGTCCACCTGGAATTATTTTTACTCTTGCAGAAATTCAAGCTTATCTTGATAAGCGTAGGCCTGGGCAATCCTTATATACAACGCAGCGCCGAGAACAGGATCAAGTAGAAATCCTTTCAGGAGCGATTGCTCAGGAAGATGGAACAACATTAGTTACAACAGGCACACCAATTTCTCTGTTGATTCGAAATACAGATCAACGCTCTCAAGATTATGGGAAAATTGCTCATCAATATCGTCCTAGTCATGCAGATTATACGTATGATGTTAAATATGGCATTCGTGATTTTCGAGGGGGAGGACGTGCTTCAGCGCGCGAGACAGCAGCGCGTGTTGCGGCTGGTGCATTGGCTCGTAAAGTTGTTCCTAGTTTGGTTGTACGAGGAGCTGTGATAGCAATTGGTCCCCATCATATTAATCGTGATCGTTGGGATTGGTCAGAGGTTGAGAATAATCCTTTTTTTACAGCTGATGCAGAGATGGTTCAGATTTTTAGTGATTATATCCGTAAAATCCGTAAAGATGGAACATCTGTTGGTGCGGTTATTGAGATCGTTGCAGAAAATGTTCCGGCAGGTTTAGGAGCTCCTATTTACGCAAAACTTGATCAAGACATTGCATCCTTACTTATGTCAATTAATGCGGTAAAAGGGGTTGAAATTGGTGATGGTTTTGCGGCAGCCCGCTTGAGAGGAGAAGAAAATGCCGATGAAATGCGGATGGGAAATGATGGAAAACCACTTTTTTTATCCAATCATGCGGGTGGTATTTTGGGAGGAATATCGAGTGGACAGCCAATTATTGCACGTTTTGCTGTAAAGCCTACTTCATCAATTTTAACGCCTCGTCGCTCCATTGATATTGATGGTCAGGATGTAGACGTTATAACGAAGGGACGCCATGATCCATGTGTTGGGATTCGTGCTGTTCCTGTTGGTGAAGCGATGGTTGCTTGTGCTATTGCTGACCACTATTTAAGACATCGCGGTCAAGTTGGGTGATTGAGAAGGTGAATAATGGCGTATAATGAAGAAAAAATTGTTTCTGCGCTTAAAGCTTTTGAATGCGGTGAAATTGTTGTGGTGACAGATGATAATGACCGTGAAAATGAGGGTGATTTAACGGTTGCAGCAGTTCATTGTACAGAAGAAAAGATGGCATTTATTCTTCGTCACACAACAGGTATTGTGTGTACACCTATGCCCAAAAAAGAAGCACAACGATTTCATCTTGATCCTATGGTACGAGATAATAACTCTGCGCATGGGACGCAATTTACTGTTACTGTTGATTTTAAACACGGCATAACAACAGGGATTTCAGCGCATGACCGTACATTAGCGGTATGTAATCTTGCAAATTCAAGTGCAAGTGCGGATGATTTTGTTCGTCCTGGACATATATTCCCTTTGATTGCACATGAAGGGGGAGTTCTTTTGCGTTCAGGTCACACAGAAGCCGCTGTTGATTTATGTAAATTAGCTGGTTTACCGCCGGTTGGTGTTATTGGTGAGTTAGTCAATGATGATGGAAGCGTCAAACATGGCGATCAGATTACAAAATTTGCGCAAGAACATCGGTTGCATATCATAACGGTTGCAGATTTAATTGCTTACCGCCAGCGTAAAGAAATCTTGATTAAGTCTGTTGGAGAAATAGCTATTGAAACACCTGTAGGTTCTGCTATTGTTCAAAGTTATCAACTCCCCTGGGAAGCTGTTCAGCATATTGCAGTTATTTTTGGCGATATCTGTGATGGTGAGGACATTCCTGTCTGTTTGCATCGCGAAAATATTTTGAATGATGTTTTTGGGCAATTTCCAGATATTACAGCTATCATGCAACGTATGATAGAAAAAGAAGAGCGTGGTGTGTTTGTTTATTTGCGTGCAGCATCTGTTAATGTACAATCAGCTACAGGTATTCAGGGGATTATACGAGAAGGTTCAGAGAAGCATGCGCAGGCAATTGAACGCGAAGAAGAATGGCGCAAAATTGGTTTAGGATCACAAATTTTAAAATATTTAGGAATAGGCTCTGTTATTATTTATGCTTCTAAAGAACATCGTTATGCAGGTTTAGAAGGTTTTGGAATTCGTATATCGAGAACAGAAATTTTTTGAGGTTCATATGAAAAAAGAGATACAAGAGGGGGATATTACGGCTTTAACCTTTGAGCAAGCGCTTAAGCAACTTGAAGTTATTGTTGAGAATTTAGAACGTGGCGATGTGCCTTTAGAACAATCCATTGATATTTATGAACGTGGTGAAGCGCTTAAAGAACATTGTGAAAAACTCTTGAAGGTCGCTGAAGCAAAAGTTGAAAAAATTCAGCTTTCGCAGGAAGGTTTTCCAGAAGGAGTAGAACCACTTGATGCTCAATAATATTAAATATTTTTTGGGGTATTTATTGTGGGACGAGGAGATGCAATAACCTTATTTTATGAACAAGAAATTTTATTGATTTTTTTTTATAAAATAAGCTAAAAATGGGAAAAATCATCAATCCTCTTAAAGGGATAAGAGAGACAAGCATTTTTCAATAAAAAAGGTGTAAAACTCTCAATAAAAGAGTAGAGAAGATATGTTTTTACCACGGCTTTTTCGTGAGTTAAGATAATAGGAAGGAATTTTTTTGTCTCGGGTTTTAACGCCATTGCTTGATCGTATTTATTTTCCACAAGATCTGAGGGCTTTACCTGAGTCTGATCTGGTACAGTTGGCTGATGAGTTGCGGACCGAAACAATTGATGCGGTTTCTGTAACAGGTGGCCATCTTGGGGCGGGACTTGGTGTTGTTGAGCTTACAGTTGCATTACATTATATTTTTGATACACCAGAGGATAGGATTATTTGGGATGTTGGTCATCAAACCTATCCGCACAAAATTTTAACGGGGCGTAGAGAAAAAATTCGTACATTACGTCAAGAGGGTGGGCTATCAGGTTTTACAAAACGCTTAGAAAGTGTGTATGATCCATTTGGGGCGGGGCACTCATCGACTTCTATTTCGGCAGGGCTTGGCATGGCGGTGGCAAGTGCTTTGAAAGCAGAGACAAAACGCAAAGTCATTGCTGTCATTGGTGATGGTGCAATGTCTGCGGGTATGGCTTATGAAGCAATGAATAACGCTGGAGCTTTGAATGCACGCTTGATTGTTGTTTTGAATGATAACGATATGTCTATCGCACCGCCTACAGGTTCTATGAGTGCACATCTTGCACGGTTAGTATCTCGTCCTTCTTATCGTCATTTACGTGAACGCGTAAAAATGTTGAGCGAAAAATTGCCAAAGTTTTTTTGGGATAAGGCACGTCGTTCAGAGGAGTTTGCGCGTGGCCTTTTGGTTGGCGGAACGTTATTTGATGAGCTTGGCTTTTATTATGTTGGCCCCATAGATGGGCACAATTTAGGGCATTTATTACCTGTTTTAAAAAATGTTCGTGAATATCCTCATGGTCCTGTTTTGGTGCATGTTGTAACCCATAAGGGAAAGGGATATCCGCCTGCAGAAGCCTCGTCCGATAAATATCATGGTGTTAATCGTTTTGATGTCACGACAGGAAAACAGGTTAAGACATCAAGTAATATTTTACCCTATACCAAGGTATTTTCTAAAGCTTTAATAGAAGAAGCATGCCATGATAATAAGATTGTTGGCATAACGGCAGCGATGCCAACAGGGACAGGACTTGATTCTTTTGCAGAAAAATTTCCTGAAAAAATGTTTGATGTTGGTATTGCTGAGCAACATGCCGTAACTTTTGCGGCAGGACTTGCTTGTGAAGGATATAAGCCTTTTGTTGCAATTTATTCTACTTTTTTACAGCGTGCTTATGATCAAATTATTCATGATGTATCAATTCAAAAATTACCGGTACGTTTTGCCATTGATAGAGCAGGTTTTGTGGGGGCTGATGGTGCAACGCACGCTGGCAGTTTTGATATTGTTTTTTTGGCCACCCTTCCTGAGTTTGTTGTTATGGCGCCTTCAGATGAACTTGAACTGATGCATATGGTGCGTACAGCTGCAGCTTATGATCAGGGGCCCATTTCTTTTCGTTATCCACGTGGTGAAGGTATCGGTATAGATTTACCACAACGTGGTGAGTTATTAGAGATTGGAAAAGGACGTGTTCTGCGTGAAGGAAATAGGATCGCTCTGGTTTGTTTTGGAACGCAGATGTCAGAAGTATTGCGAGCTGCTGATTTGTTGGGAGCAGAGGGGTTATCGATAACAGTTGCAGATGCACGGTTTGCAAAACCTTTGGATAAGGACTTGATGCGTCGTTTAGCACGTGAGCATGAAGTATTAGTGACAATTGAAGAAGGTGCAATCGGCGGATTTGGAGCGCATTTATTACAATTTTTAGCACAAGAAGGGCTCTTAGAGCATGGTTTGAAAGCTCGTACACTAAAACTTCCTGATGAATATTTAAATCATGGTTCACCAGAAAAAGTTCTCTCAACGATTGGGCTTGATGCGATGGGTATTGTCAACACGGTTTTAACGACCATGGGGCGCGAAATTCGAATAGAATAGAAAATTCGAGTATGAGATGGCTTCCAGAAAAAGGCTCGATATTCTTTTAGTGGAAAAAAACTTTTTTACGACACGTTCCCGTGCGCGTGATGCTGTCATGCGGCAAACAGTTAAAGTTAATGGTGAAATCGTTTTAAAAGCGGGGCAAACCTTTTTTGATAATGCAGAGATTGTCGTTTGTGACCCAGCGCAGAATTATGTTTCGCGGGCAGCGTTGAAATTGATTGCAGCACTTGATAGATTTCCGATTATAACGGATAAAGTGACAGCCATTGATGTTGGTGCATCAACAGGTGGTTTTACACAAGTTCTCTTGGAGCGTGGAGCAGCCCATGTCATTGCTGTCGATGTTGGGCATCATCAATTTGATACATGTTTATCGGGCAACAGTGCTGTAACGTTATTAGAGGGTTTAAATGTTAGAGATTTTCAACAGGAACATTTAGGCGGGCGGGAAATTGATCTTATTGTTTCAGACGTTAGCTTTATTTCTCTCAAACTTGCATTGCCTCCCGTTTTATTGTTAGCCAAGAAGGGGGCTCAGGCTGTTTTATTAGTAAAACCTCAGTTTGAGGTTGGCCGTAAGCACCTAGTAAGGGAGGGATAGTAGATCCATCAAGAGCTAAAGAAACTGCTGAGGGGCTTTTTATCTGGCTAGATACTCAAACGGGGTGGCGTGCAAAAGGTTTACTTCCTTCCCCTATTACAGGTGGTGATGGCAATGTAGAATATTTACTATTCGGAGAAAAGCAACAGTGAGTGATCATGTTATAATCGACCATATTGGAGCAAATGGTTATGGTACTTCCAAGACACCGTACGGCCTTGTTTATGTTCCTTTTACTTTGCCAGGAGAATGTGTTGAAATTACTGTTCGTGGAAAATATGCAACATATATAGCATTAAAAGAAAAATCACCAGAACGCGTTGATGCGCTTTGTCAGCATTTTGGAGAGTGTGGAGGCTGCACTCTTCAGCATTGGCGTGCTGATGCTTATCGCGTATGGAAACGACAATTGGTTGTTGATGCACTTAAAAAGTATGGAGTTAATAGTGTTGTTGCACCTTTAATAGAATGCCAACCCTATAGTCGACGGCGGATGACTTTAACAGCATCAATGACCCCACAAGGCCAAAAAGTTGGTTTTAACCGTTATCTCTCTCATGAGATTGTAGCTCTTGAGGAATGTCCAGTAAGCTGTCCAGAACTTATTTCTCAGTTGCGTAATATTAGAGAGCTCTGCGCTTTTCTAAGCAGCTCTGTCAAACGGTTTCATGTTACGATTACACGTGTTCAAAATGGTTTAGATGTTGCGTTTAGTGGCTGCATTATACACCATGAATCACTTCGTCAGAAAATGATCAATGCAGCTCTTTCACATGGAATTACACGTTTGTCCGTTGACGGTGAAGTTTTGATTGAACGAGAAAAACCAGTGATTTATTTTGGAGATATCCGTGTTGAATTTCCTTCTGGTGGTTTTCTTCAAGCAACCTGCGAAGCTGAAAATATCATGGGCAACATTATTTTGACTCATTTAAAAAAAGCAAAGAATGCTCTTGATTTATTTTCAGGGGTAGGAACATTTGCTTTGCGTATGGCTAAAAAGATGAATATTCATGCAGTAGAAAATGATGAGAAAGCATTAGAAAATTTGAGTTCAGCAGCACGTTTTTCAACTGGTTTAAAAACAGTAACTTGTGAAAAACGCGATCTTTTTCGCCATCCACTCTCTGTGAGGGAACTTGAATGTTTTGAATCTGTTGTTTTTGATCCTCCTCGTGCTGGTGCAGAGGGACAAGTTTGTGAACTAGCGAAGGCAACAGTATCACGTGTTGTGGCAATTTCATGTAATCCTGCCACATTTGCACGTGATTTATCTCTTCTTGTTGCTGCAAGATATTGATTTATAATGATAATTT
>NZ_HE997975.1:0-500 GCF_000312585.1 Bartonella queenslandensis AUST/NH15 | reverse complement strand
CAAAAGCTGATACAGCGCGTAAAGCACTGAACCGTCTTAATCTTTGTCTCAAACATGCGGCTGCTTTGGGTTTGGATGTTGATTTACAAGCAGTAGAAAAAGCACGTGCACTCTTAGGAAAACAACGCCATAAAGCTATTAATGTGCCTGCAATGGATTGGAAAGATGTGCCGGCTTTTTATCAAACACTTTGCCAAAAAACAACCATGACGCAACTGGCTTTGCGTTTGCTTATTCTGACAGGTGTTCGTACACGTCCTTTATGTCATATCCATAAAGATCAGGTTGAGGGTGATCTATGGACAATCCCTGCTGAAAATATGAAAGGAAGACGTGATGCTACAGAAGAGTTTCGCGTGCCTCTATCAACAGAAGCATTAGAAATTTTGAAACAAGCACGCTTGCTTTCTCGCAATGATTTCTTCTTTTCTGCAACCGGTCGAGGTCCCCTTGCTGAAAAGAGTATGGCACATTATATGAGAAGAAATGGATTTGAAGCC
>NZ_HE997974.1:4431-5475 GCF_000312585.1 Bartonella queenslandensis AUST/NH15 | reverse complement strand
ATAATACTTATACGCAAACGTATAAAATAAATCAAGAAAAAAATTACAAATATTTCATTTTTTTTGCATTTCTGTATAAATACTGTCTTTAGAATAATAGAATCAAAAGCTTTACAAGGATTATTTCATAAGTGGGCGATAAGATTTGCGTGGCAGTATTGCAACTATTTCTCCAACCCATTTTATCTTAGCATTTTTAATGGGGAGCGCATTCCATGATTTGAGTACAATCCCTTCTGAAGAGCGAGTAATTTGTTTGACAAACCGCCTATTATCTTCTGTTAGAACAACAACTTCATCACCGTAATAATCGCTCACTGGTTTTGTTTGCAGATGTTTAACTACGATTAAATCACCATCTTTATACACGGGATACATAGAATCTCCACGAACCATGAAGCCTATTGCTTCAAAAGGCAAATCAAATGGTATTTCGATTGTTTCAAGTCCGTCTTCTGGAATTTGCTCAACATCTGTGTCAATCTCTAGCCCTGCTCCTACATATCCCATAAGAGGAACAAGTGTAGTAATTTGGTTATAACCCTTTAAACTTTTATAAAGTTCTAAAATTGCATCTCTATGTGAACCTCTAGGGTCTGATTCACTCCCCAACCATCTTGATACGGTTGCTTGAGTTACATTTAGTCTATCTGCAAGATCTTTTTGACTGAGACCGAATTCAGATTGCAATACTTGCAATGTAGCAATGATGTTTTTTGTCATAATTCATTACTTATGATTTTTAAATTAAAAAAATCTATTGTTTTTTTAATTTAATTGTATACAATTGCGTATATGGTTAAAAATAATGGATTCAACTCAAATGAACATAGAGGAAAAATTAGAGATTAAATCTATCCGAAAGTGTTTATCGCTAACACAAAAGGAATTAGCAGACCTTTTAGGCGTTAAGCAAGCTTCTGTTTGTCGTTGGGAACAAGGCAAAGGATTATCATTAAAAAGTTATCTCAAGCTGAAAAAGTTGAAAGATGGTTCTAGCTCTATGTCTGTTTTTATTGCGGCTCCTACAGACAACAACAAACA
>NZ_HE997974.1:2139-4282 GCF_000312585.1 Bartonella queenslandensis AUST/NH15 | reverse complement strand
CCTACAGCAGCATTCACTCTCTTAAAGAAGAAATTGAGTTAATAGATTACCATTACGGTATGCCATAAATAAGAGGGGGGCTTATGATCACTCATGCACAAACCATTCTTTGTCTTGATCTAGGCACCAAGACTGGATGGGCAATATGTGGTGCGGATGGGCATATCATCAGTGGTACTATGAATTTTCAACCCCGTCGTTTTGAAGGCGGTGGCATGCGGTTTTTACGTTTTAAGCAATGGCTTTCAGAAATAAAGCAGACAGCAGGGGACATTGATGCGGTGTATTTTGAAGAGGTCCGTCGGCATATAGGCACTGATGCTGCGCATATTTATGGGGGCTTTCTAGCAACTCTAACGGCGTGGTGTGAACACGAACAAATTCCTTATGAAGGTATACCCGTTTGCACAATAAAGAAAGCGACAACAGGCAAGGGGAATGCCTCAAAAGAAGAAATGATTACAGCAATGCGTGCAAAAGGGCACGCACCTAAAGACGATAATGAAGCAGACGCTTTATCAATTTTATATTTAATGAAAGAAGGGGGTATGTATGTCTAATGCAATGCCATGGGTAAGATTTTATTTGTATGACTGGATAAGTGGTACAAATGGAATGACATCTGAACAACGGGGGGTTTATATAACCCTTCTCGTTTGCATGTATGAAAAAAAAGAACCACTTAAAACAGATTTTCAAACGCTTGCACGCGTTTGTCATTGTTCGCAGAAAAAATTTGCAGCTATTGTCGAATATCTCATGAGGAATGATAAACTTGTTGAGACAGATAATGGTTTGTGGAATACGCGTGTTGAAGAAGAACTAAAAGATTTTGCTGATAAAAAAGACCACATATCGCAAGTTCGTAGTGAGGCTGGCAAAAAAGGTGCACAAGCAAAAAACACTTCAAAACAACAAGTTAATAATTTTGCTGAAGCAAATGACAAGCAAAATCAAGCTATAAAGAACCAGAATAAGAATATATATAAAAAAACTAATACTATCGTATTAGCAAAAAAAGAAATTGATGAGGATTTTGATCAAAACACTGATCAGGTTTTGGAACTTGTTTCAGAGCAAAGCGAAATATCATCAGAAAACACCCCACCCATTCACGAGCAAGAAAGCGTTCCGAAAAAAGCCACGCGGTCAAAAGCTAATCGCGGTGGTCGATTACCTGCGGACTTTGAACCCGATTACGATTTTGCCATTCGAGAGGGCTTGCCTCCAGAGCGTGTGAAAGTCGAGATCGCAAAGTTTAGAGATTACTGGAGCTCCAAATCAGGAGCAAACGCTACCAAACTGGATTGGTAAGCAACATGGCGTAATTGGGTACGAAACTCAAAAGATTTTAACAAACCTTCGAAAGGAGTAGATTATGGAAACTTTTCAAAAGATCAAAGAACTTGTGGTGGTACCGGAGAGACAATCCGTAATCTTATTAGTAACGCAGGATTTAGTGAATCCACTTCAAGACATTACAGATCAGATGGATCAATGGGTAACAAGAGATTATCCTTGGACCTTGATCAGTGGCGTGAAATTGACACCAGCACTAGAGGAACAAGCTTTCGGAGTCTATCAGACAGTCCAAAACCTACTTACCTTGAAAGCATCTGTTGAAGATATTGCAGAGGCTCTTGATGTGCTTGAAGGCGGTTTGACAGTGCAAAAAGTTTCGAATGCAGAGGCGCGTGCAAAGGCTTATATCACAGCTCTTAACGGCATTTCACTCTGGTCTTTATTGCAAGCAGTTAAAAATATTATACGGGGGGAAGCCAAAGGCATGTCCACAACTTTTGTTCCCTCTTGTGCTGATCTTGCGCAGTATTGTCGTGATTTAGAAAGCAGGCTTTATGGCACTGCTGAGAAGGTTTTTATCGCTGTTGAAAATACACGTAACCTAGCTTTAGGAGGCAAGTGCATCTCATTTATGCGAATAGGCAAGCCTAGTGAGGTCTATCATGACAGTAGCAGTTTCAAAGCAGCCTAAACACAGCAAAGTAGTGAAAAGTGCTGGTCGTTTTGCGATTAGATATGCGTTTAAATCGACAAAAAGGCACCGTACAAAGCGATTTAAAGATTTTATGATGAAAACCACATCTATAGTATAAAACGCTCTGTACGGTCAAATTTGAGGTAG
>NZ_HE997974.1:0-1283 GCF_000312585.1 Bartonella queenslandensis AUST/NH15 | reverse complement strand
GTTGAGTGTCAATGAAAAACATCTAACAACAAGGAGTTCGTTATGAACAATTTAATACCCCCCCAAACCACATTAACAATGTCTAGCCGTGAAATTGCAGAATTATGTGATAAAAGGCATGACAATATTGTAAGAGATATTCGACAAATATGTACTGACCTCAAAATTGAGGTGAGTAAATTTCAAGGAAATTATAAAGATTCTACAGGACGCAAATTAGTCTGCTACAACTTACCTAAGCGTGAATGCCTTGTCTTAGTTTCAGGATACAGTACAGTATTGCGCGCTAAGATCATTGACCGCTGGATAGAGCTCGAGAGTCAAGAAAAGACCGATTATGATAATGATACACGCTTTGATTTGCCAAGCTATTGGGAGGGTATGAATGCCGGTGAAAAAGCTCTGTATCTTTTAGGACCAATCCATATGCGTCTTATTGATGCTTTCAGAGTAGACGAAGAGAATAGAAAATACAAAGCTCTCATTAAAGAAGCAAAACAGGTTTTAGAAAAAACTGTTGTAAAAGCAGCTTAAATTTAAACACGATTTTATCTTCTCGTCTTCTAAAGACGAGGAGAAAACGAGTTTATCGCATTGAACGAAGCATAGCGTCACGTAAAATGGCATTAATTCGTGTCTGATAGCCTTTTCCTTGGCTTTTAAGCCACGCTAGCACATCTGAATCCACACGTACCGTTGTGACAGTCTTAGTTGGTTTATAGAATGGATTGCGAACAGCGTTTTTCCAGAATGCATCATCTAATGGTGGAATATCACTATGATCAATCGCACTGTCCGGCATTGCCGCTAGTTCATCAATTTCAACTTTTTGTTTATCTGTCAAAGGCGATAAGTTACCTACATCAATTTCATAACGAACTTTCTTCTTCATAACGCTTTCTCTCTTTCAAATTGGCACGTCGTGCTGAAATAATACGGATAACCTCTATGCCATCTTTATCATCATGAACAGTATGAGCGACAAGGAGTAATAAAAAACCATCCACAAGCCCTAAAGTTTGCCAACGATATTCTCCGTTTTCAATACGGTCTTGTTTAACCATAGCGAATGGGTCTGCAAAAACACGTGCAGCTACTTCAAAACTTACACGGTGCTTTCTAAGATTACTTTTCGCTTTAGCCTCATCCCATTCAAATCTCATTTTCATATCTTATGTTAATACATTTATGTATGTATATCAAGAGTTTTAAATACAAGACTTAAGTATCTATATAACACGTCCTTTTGATGAATAATTTATCAAATAAATTATAATGTAATG
>NZ_HE997973.1:8179-12526 GCF_000312585.1 Bartonella queenslandensis AUST/NH15 | reverse complement strand
GCTTTGAAGAAAAGGGCGCTGTCCATAAAACACCACGCTTTGTTGTTCATTTTTGCCGATTGATCTGTCAATTGCAAAGGGCAAACCACTTTCATGCTTCATGTTAAAACCTCAATAAAATCTTGAATTGTTCGCGAACATCAGCCCGCAAAGGAATGTTGACGGGTGTTTTGATGATCTCTACACCACCACGCAGTTCATCAGATCCTAACCAAAGCTTGCCTGGAGGTGTCTGCTTTTCTAGGGAGCCATGAACCAAAACCGAAACAAAAGCGGCTTGTTTGTCAGCAACATCCTCAAAATCTGTACGGGCAGCAAGAAACAACAGAGTGCCTGTTGGGGAAGGATTAAATCTGTTGCCGCAATGGCTGTAGACACCCTCCAAAGCCTGTTCAACAGGCTGGACAATATTGCATCTTCGAAACCCAATCAGAGCATTGTTTGCGTCTCTTAAAGCCAAATAAAGGGGACGATTTTGGAACCACTCTGCCATAAGGATATCGCGCTCATGTTTTTTGACCGAACACCAAGGAAAATTTGCCAAATTCCATGGATAATCAATTTGGTTCCAGCTTAATTCCTCGTCAAAGTCATCAATCCAGTTGCCAATCCGTTTTCCTTCTTGTTCTTCCAGCATGTGGTTGATCTCTGTTGTGCGTCCAAAGGAAAACAGAGTGTCCCCAGCTGTTAAGTGCATGCCGCTCTCGAAGTCCAGCAGGCTGTCATCAAGTCGTGACATATTGCCTTCCAAGGCTTCCACATCATAACCATAGACACCACGACGAAAATCAGAGCGAAAGCTTTTGGAAAGTCCCACAATCGCTTCAATGGCTTCAAGGTTGCTTTGTTCAGGCAACTGGTTAAATTCAAGTTGAAAGGAATTCCACCACGCACGCCCAGACCATGCGGGCTTAAAATGCGCTGAAAGTTCTAACCATTGAAGTCCCAACTCAATGGCGGCAACAGAGCCGCGCAGGCGCTGCCATGCAAGCCCTTGGTCAATCAAATCATAGAGGTTTGGAACATAAGGCGTGAGTTCACCAAGTCCATATTCTTCAATCAACCATGGCAAAAAGCGGGGAGGGCGTGTGATCAGTTTTGCACGGGAAATCCCCAAAACAGACCCATCAACATCTTGATGAAAGTCGCAAGCATCGGCAAGGCGTTTCTCAAATTCTGTTGCATGTGAGGGGAGGAGCGAGCCAACCATTAGCGCGCCCGCCCTTTAAAGTTTAAGGTGATTTTGCCAATCGATAAGATTTCTTCATCACAAACTGCACTGTCCTTTGTTGGTGTAATGGCAATCACTTTCTGGACACCAGCTATCATCAGTTTTGAAACCCACCACGAGAGGCTTAATTCACGACCAATGGCTTGTTCTTGTTTCCAAGCCGTGCGTAAATTTTCTTCCATTGTTGTGAGAATTTTCAAAGATGTTTCCGGCAACAGCCAAACATCGGCTTCTAAGTCTAGCACTTTTTTGACAGCAGCATGCACAATGATGGTATCATTGGTCATGATGATATTTTTTCTGTGAAGAGCTTGTGAAACTGTTTGTAAGAGATCTTCAGAGGCTGTCCCTTGTTCATTATTGCCAAAAACAGCAACATAGATAGTTGGGTCTTTGCCTTTACGATAGATAATCGCATCTTTCACTCGACTATCGGCTGTCAAGGCGATAAGCTTGTAATAGGGTTCTGTTCCACTTCCGTTTCCCCCACGGGCATGAAGCTGTATGCGTTCACGATACCTCTCATCACTCTCTCCCTCTATGCGGGCAATACCATGCCAGTTTCCTAAAGCATCAAGGGATTCACCGGTGGCAAAATCAAGAATATTATTGCGTGCTGCCTCGTTAATACGCTGTCTTAAAAGCAGTTCTCGATAGCTAAAAGCCTCTATGACTTTTACGGCTGGATCACTTTCCAAAAATATATATTCGGGTAAAAGCTCTTTTAAATGGGTAAGAACAGCAGCGCGGATTTCTTCAAAAGAAAGTTCTGTAATAATTTCCGGTTTTGCAAGCGCTCTACTCATTGTATCAATAATCCTTCCATGGTGATGGGCTTTCCTGATGGCAAATACATGCCCTCAAAGGACAGAGAAACTTGTCCGGTTCCAAGCATTTTAAAATCAATCTTTTTCAGCTTAAAACGCGGTTCCCACTTGTCCAAAGCCTCGGCAATGGCGGCATAAAGGGCAACGGCAAAAGCATTATTCACTGGCGCATCAATGAGTTCTGCAATGCGTGAACCATAATCACGTCGCATCACCCGTGTGCCAATGCGTGTTGATAAGATATCAATAATCGACTGCCGCAAATGCTCTATGCCAACCAATGGCTTTCCTGTTATGCGGTCCATTCCCATACTCAATTGGGACCTCCTGTCATCGAGCCACCAGGGTAAACGTCTCCATGAACATGGGTTGCTCCTATATTGGTGTCGTTATGCTTTAATTCCCTTGAATTGATGGAAACCTCATTGCTTGAATGAAGAGAAACATTTTCTTGCGAATGGAGTGAAATGTTCCCCTCTGCTTTTACAGAAATGTTGCCCTTTGCTTTTAAATTCAGATCACGTTCTGAGGTGATTTTGATGCCCTCCGGTGCACTAAGCTCTAGCTTACCAGCATCCCCTTTGAGTGACACGCCATCAGAGATAGTTAGGATAAACTTTCCACCCGATTTTATATTAAGGGCATAGGTGTTTTGTTCATCATCATATTCAAGGCTGGTGCCATCGGGATAAAGTGTTTTATGAATATTGCCTTTATCAGCTACTTGGTTCGCATCGGTATGAATAGAGCCAACAATCACTCCTTGTGATAAATCGCCTGATGATGAGACAACAATGACTTGCTCTCCAACATCGCGCCCCTCATAAGAGCGTGTTTTACCGGCGCGGGCTTGGGTATCTGGAATCCAGTCACTGATAAGATTGCCGGTTTTTACCCGATAGCGTGCATTTTTATGGTCGACATGGCTAATTTTCCCCACCACAACCATATTGGCTACGCGTCTTTTTAAATCAGTAATTTCTTTATCGCGCCGCTCGAGCATGCCTATCCTCTATTTTTATATATTTCTCTTCGTTTTTTATGCCGGTCTCTGGTGCAAAACCTATAAAAGGATCAACTATTCTTGCATTTCCTTCTTCATCCAGCTGAGGAAGGTCCGTCACATAGGTGACTTCAAAGGTTAAAATTGCACCGTGGAGCGCTAGGGCGCCATTATCACCAAAGGCAAAAGCAATATTTTGTAAGCGGCATGTCTCAACTGTATTGTTAAGATTGGGGTTACCATGAAAAATCTTTTCAACCTGCCATGCCAATTGATCAACACAGCGTGCCCCATCTTCTTCTGTTGTATAGCATTCAACATCAACAGTTAAAACACGCCGCCTTAATCCATAATCATGCCCATCTTCAATGGTTTCACTTTGCGTTGAGATATTAATGGCCGGCATTGTTTCAATAAATAAATTGAAATCGCGCATATTGAAAACATTGTCACCAGCCGCTGTTTTTGCTGCCTTTATCAATGCAACAAATGTTTCTCTTATCGTCTCTCTGGGATGCATGGGAGCTCCTGTTCAATTAAGTGTATAAGGTGATTGACTAGGATTAATAATGATACTATTATTAGTTATGAGTAATAAAGTTGAAAAAATAATCAGCTTTATGAAAGCATCACCAAAGAATATTAAGTTTTCAGATTTGTTGGCTGTATGTGTCTATTTCTTTGGAGAACTACGGAAAAATGGTACAAGCCGCTTTGTTTTTAAAACACCGTGGCTTGGTGATCCTCGTGTGAATATTCAAAAAGATTCTGGCAATAAGGCAAAAGCCTATCAGGTTAAACAAGTCTTACAAGCGTTAGAAAGGATGAAACATGAACAATAATCATTATACATATCGTGTTTTGTGGTCGCAAGAAGATGAGGAATATGTTGGATTATGTGCAGAATTCCCATCCCTTTCATGGTTAGACGCTCAAGCAGAGAAAGCTTTAAAAGGCATTATGGATCTCGTTTCAGAGGTTGTTGAGGATATGCAACACAACGGAGAAGAGGTTCCCGTGCCTTTGTCACATGGTAAATATAGTGGTAAGTTTCAATTAAGGATTCCACCAGAACTTCATAGAAAACTTGCAATTCAAGCCGCCGAAAATGGTGTAAGTTTAAATAGATATATTTCTTCTAAACTTTAAAGCTTTTAAAGGCGGCTTATACGCACCAAAAAAAGATTAATTTTTATGGAAACCTCTCAATTAAAACAAATACCCGTTTTTCAAAACGGATGAAGAAGCAGAAAACTTTGTTGATACTGCTAATCTTACGAATTATG
>NZ_HE997973.1:0-7388 GCF_000312585.1 Bartonella queenslandensis AUST/NH15 | reverse complement strand
GGATTCAGAGGCTTGGACATCTGTGACCACGAAGTGCTCTTGAGAAGAGGGGGCTTTGTTGGATTCAAGAGAGATGATCACAATACTATCTTGAGGTTTTGGTGGTATTCCCCCGATATCATTGATACAAACATCAAGTTCTTTTTTTGCGATTGTCGTGGGGATTCTGCCTCCAGCCTCCGATTCCGAATGTTTAATGGTGTAAATCGCTGTAATTTGAAACGATTGTTGATTATCCTCTGGTGTAGATGACGGGTTGCCCAAAGGTGTTGCGCACATCTTGAATCATTTTATTAAGCAACCCGTGCCATCGCATGTTATTTCCCTCCACTTACCGCTTTAAAGAGCATTTCAGGACGCGTGCAAATATAAAGCGGATAGCTGTATACCTCCGGTTTTACCCATGCATTACGGTCGTTATCAACGATCAACATGGTGTAGAGCGGTTTTCCAACCGTGTTGGCAAAATCCAAACTTTCTCCCGGTGCAAAGGTTTTTTGAAACACACCAGGGGCGTCCATGGGAAAGAATTGACATTCCTCAGGCTTAATACCTATGGCGCGCTTTGTTCCAGCTTTCGCACTCACATTATAGTTGTGAATACTCCGGTAATTAATGAAAGTGATGCCCGCAAAGTCAAAACTACCAAAGCTCCCAGAGCCAATCGAACTTGGTGTTGCAATACCTCCGGCACTATTCAACGTTTGTGCAAGAGCTGTGTTGAGATAAGTCTCACGAATTGTTTTATGGTTTTTTAATTTGGAGAAAAATTCATTTCCACAAAGCCCAATAATGCGTGAACGATCAGAAAAAGCTCCCTTTGAAGCTTCAATCATTTTCATAATGACTTGATCAACATGGTCCGCAACATTGGTTGTCTCATTATTTAATTTAAAGTCAATCGGCTTTGGTGGTGCGATTTCCCATTCCTTGTACCAATCGACAATGACAGAGCCATCGGCATCAAGTACCACCCCTTGAACAGCGCCAAGTTGCATGTTTTCCCATGTCAGTTCGATTTCAGAAATCAGTTTCTTTTGTTTTCTGGCAATATATTTCATTGCCGTCTCGAGTTGATCTTCTGTCCCAAATTCACGCCGGTTCTGGATTTCTTCTGATTTCACCGTGTCACTTTTGGCAATCCGTGTTGTTTTGAAAAACCGAAGATTACGCTTCTCTCTGTCACCTTCTGCCAAGGGGGCGCCACGTTCACTGGTTTGAATCAAGGACAATGTATTGTCACGTCTTTCAATACCAACCACTGTGGTGCTTGTTTCCACTTCCTCAAAAAGATCAAGAGAACTAATAAGACCCGGTTGAAACTCATAATTTTCAATCGCTTTCATCATGGTCGTGGCTGAGAAAGCATCATGTTTAAAAAAATTCATATCCATGTGCGCATTCTCCTATCGCAATAGAATGTTGTTATGGTTTTCGAGAGACTGAATGGCAGCATTTTTTTGCTCGTCCGTAATGGCATCTGGCCATAGCAGTTCAGAAGCCTTTACAGTGCATAAGCGTGCTGTCATCACGGCCCGTTGATCGGCTTGAGAGGCATCAACAGTGGCAAAAGAAATTCCAGCAGGGATTTGACTCCCATCTGATGCTGCTGGATTAAGGGGGGTATATTTTTGTGATGCTGTAATTTTTCCCATGACAGTTCCAGCTTCAATGAATGCTCCTGATGCAAAAACCACTTCTTCGTTTGACATATCCGGATTGTATGGTCCAAGATAAGCGCCATTGCGGATGTCTTCATAAAAAATTTGACTCATTTTATTCCCTTCCAAATTGTTTCCCATTTTGCATAAATTTTTTCCTTGCTCGTCCCATCCCTATGGGGAGCTGTGGTTGATAGTTTTAAAGATGCGCTTTTCGAGACAGCGGCGGTTAACACAACATTTTTTGCTTTCTCAACACTCATGCCGCTTTTAATGGCTTTTGCTGCATCAAAAGAAACGCCTAAGCGTTTTGCTTGCCTTTCAAGGTTTGTCAGTGCCTCGCCACGTTTTCTTTCCTTTTCAAGAGCAGCTTTTACGCTTTCCTGTTTATCTTCATCCTCATCTGCGTCTTCGTTTTCCTCTTCTTCGTTGAAGTCTTGAGTGTCTTCGTCAATGTAACTCTCGTTTTCGTCCTCTTCGTCTTCGTTGATGACGTCGACAATTTTTTCATCATCTTCTTCGGCGCGGTATTGTGTGTGTGCCATGTATTTTTTCCTTTTTTTGTTGCTGTTGGGGTTTGTGATATGGAATCCGTTAAGGCTTCCAAAGCTTGCGCAAGGGTGCCCTGCGCATCTGCTAATCCAAGCTCTATGCCTTGAGACCCAATAAAAGTTTCTGCTTTTGTTTCACGAATTGCAGTAGCGCTCATGGATCTGCTTTGCGCTACCAAATCGACAAACATGTCATAGAGCAGCGCGCAATCTGCTTGCATTTTTTGAAAAGCCCTCTCTGCTAAAGGCTCGTGAGGATTGCCATGAACTTTGTGATCGCCTTCAAAAACAAACGTCCATTTATATCCGCTTTTTTCATCAGCGCCGGATTGATCAAGATGCGCACAAACCACACCAATGGAGCCCACAACCCCTGTGCGTGCGACCCAGATTTGAGAGGCAGAACAAGCAATGGCATAAGCCGATGAGCATGCAAATTCATTCGCATGTGCCCAAAGAGGTTTGTTGTGTTGTTTTGAAAGTGCTTTAAACTCTTCAACAAGGTCAAACACTCCACCGGCTTCTCCACCACCACTGTCAATATCAAGCAAGACAGCATGAACATCAGGTTGTTGAATAGCTTCACGAAAAGAGGCGCTTAAACCCTCATAAGACGTTAAGCCTGAGAGTGCACCAAGCCACGCACTGCGGCGTACAAGCGTGCCGTGAACGGGTATTATGGCAACATTGTTTTGTACCACATAGGCTTCAGCTGGTCTTAAAGCCGTAGCATCATCTTGTGATAAGGCTTTAACTGGAAACTTTTCCCCTGCAAAAAGGCGCGGTGCAAGAGCATTAAGGATGATATCAAGCTTTGTGGAGGTAAGCATGTGTGGAACCCCAAAAAGCCGTGATGCCAAAAACGGCATATCAAGATTATTCACCATTTTTGTGTGCCTCGCTGCCTTGGTTGCTTTCATAACTCTCAGAAGAGTCTGAATCTTCATCATCAATCGCTTGATTTTCACCAGAAGGCGCTGCCATATCCGTGTCAAAAGATAAGCCGCGTGCACGAGCATCTGTGTGCTCTTCCTCAAGTTCGGCATGAATGCTGTCGATATCAAAGCCGCGCTCGGCTAGTGCCATGCGTCGTGTTTTCAAACCTGCACGGATTTCTTCTTTTTCTGCCGAAATATCTTTATTGGGATCAATCATTTCAAGCGGGGGCGCAAAGCTTTCACATTGAAGCCATGGCAAGGGATTTTCTTCCCATCCGGATAAGTGAACGCGTCCAGAAAGTACGGCCATTTCAACAAAACGCTCCCATACAATGCGGTTAAACTGAAAGGCAATGATATGTTCACGCCATTGTTTGACATGCCGTCTAAACTGAATAATGGAGGTACGCACATTGGAAAAATTACCGCGCGTAACATCCCCTGTCACAACGGCATAAGGCATATTGAGAGAAGAACAAATTTTTAAAATATTACGATACTGAAAAGCCTCATAAGAACCACCAACTTCAACAGGATTTGAGAATGTAATTTGTTTTTCACCATCGACCACGTTAACCGAGCCAGGGTAAATTGGATGCTCTTCGGGGACCTCTTCAATCTTCTTTTCCACCTTCTGTTCAATTTTCGTTTTTTCACGATTGTCCTCTAACTCTGCCTCATGAGATTCCTTCCCTGTAATAAACACTGCAAAAAGAGCCGCTGTTTTTTTTCGTTCAAGTTCTGCATCATCATAGGATTCGAGTTGAAAGATTTTTGTCATACAGCGCGTTATTTTTGGAGAACCGCGCAATTGTCCGGCAATCCTGCGCTCTTTGATATGAATGACCATTTCAGCAGGCACACGTATGCGTTCTTGACTCTCAAAGATTGTGTTGAAAGAGCAATCATCATAGGGGTGATGTTTCCAGAAATGATAAGCAACGCGCTTACCACTGGCATCGAATTCAATTCCCATACGAATGTAATTGCCTTCAATCTCAGCAGGTCCATTGTAAGTAAGGTCCAGCATTTCAGTGGGATAAATTTGCAACTGAAGAGGCACACCAGAGCGTCCATAAAGGTCAACATAATGTAGCCTGACAAAACATTCACCGGTTAAAAAGACTTCCCGTGCAATGGTTGCTTGTAGACCATAAAAGTTGGCATCTTCATCGTAGTCTGCTTCATCAACCCATTGCCACCATAAGTTTAAAAGCTTTTTCTTTTCTTCTTGAAAACCTTCAATGCGAGGATAAGGTTTAATTCCATCACTAACCGCCGCAGAGACCCATTCCTCCGTTGCAGATCCATAAAGAGATTCATTGTCATAAAGCCATCTTGAACGAGCAACAATGGTATCACCGCATTCTTCAATTGCTGTATTGATATGTTTTTTTGCGGGGTCAAAACCACTCATACGGCGGCTTTTGCTTGCCGCTTCAAAATGGGGATTGTGTTGACGAGAAATTTTAAAAAAGCCTGTGAGTTTATTGAAAAATCCAGCCATTAATAGCCTCGTGAGATATTAAAATAGAACACACGTGAACCTTTGCGCCCTTCAAGGTCCGCTATTTGCGTATTGATCATTTCAAGAGCTCTGCGCAGTTCCTCAACAGAGCGGTTGCTGACTTGCTTATCGCCATGGCGTACCGATTGCGCTCCCGAATAAAGAGCCTCTTCAATTTGTTCACGCCGCCTTTTTAAACTTTCCAGTCTGTCAATTTTGCTGTTTACTTGGTTCAAGTCTGTACGCATAAATTACCTCCAATCCCCTCGCATATAAGGATTTATCATTGTTCTGAATGGCTTCTTTTGAGGCTGTGCTGTCTGAGATCTTCTTGGAGAAGGAGAGGGCACATGTTCTGATGTTGGCTGCTCTAAAGCGCCTTCAATTTTAAGTTTTTCCAAACGCTCTTCTAAAATATCGACTTCTCGGTTAAGGTTTATTCCTGCTGAAATCAGTCCCTGTAAAGCAGCATAAGCATAGACCCTACAATCCAAGGCTTCGTTTCTTGCCTTTTCACTTTTTTGCCATTCGATACGCTTGAAGCCTTTAAAATATTTGATGACTTTTCTTTCAGCGGTTAGCTGGTCAAAATATTCCAGGTCAAGGCTTTTGTGAAAGTGTGTTGCACCAGCTCCCGTTGCTTCAGGACCCGATTTTTTAAACCGTGCTGTAATGATATCTTTCGCGGCATCAACCCCAACAATATAAAGATTAATCTGTCCTTTATTGTTTTTGCTTGGTCGGCGTGGCCATACCGCACGCCATCCCGCCTGTCCTTTAATCCCCCAGATACGCCGCCCCTCACGCGGGCGCACATAATTATAAACCGCCTGTGTATGTCCACCACCGGTATCAATACAAGCCGCTGTTATCTTGATACCCTCTTTATAGCCTGAATGCGGCCAGCGTTTTGCAAGATATTCATCCAATTGGTCCCACACTTCAAAAGAAGAGGGATCACCAAGGATCACTTGATAATCAATATGCCAACTTTCTTCTCCACGCCCCCACCCCACCACTTCAAGCTCTAAACGGTCATTTTGTACATCAATGCCTGCTGTCAACACGACGGCTTGTTCTGGTGCTAAAGGATACTCTTCGCGTTTTGCATAGAGACTGTTTGGATCAATAACTTCGCCTGTTCTGTCCTCCCATGGCTCTCCAAGCACTGTATTGACAAAAGGCTGTAGAAGAGCTGGATCATCCTTAGCATTTAAAAACTCTCTTGCACATTCCCCCCACGTTAGCCAAGGAGAATAAAGTGCCGAAATATGATAAGAGCGCAAATTGGGTCTGCTTGTCTCACTGGTGGGGACCCAGCATGCGCCTCTTTCTTCACACATGAGATCTGTTTTTCGGTGCTCGGCATGTTCATGACCACAATGCGCACAAACAAAAACAGCTTTTTCGGGAGCCCCTTTCGGCCATTTGATTTGTGACCAAACAATCGGCTGTAGTGTACCACATGCATCACAAGGTACGTTGTAATATCGCTGGTCGCCTAGCACAAAATCCTTTGCAATACGGCTTGTGTCACGGTGGGTGGGTGTGGACAATTTAAAGATCTTTCGTTGTACAAAGGTTGAGGTACGCTTTTCCGCAATCATCACCGGATCACCTTCGTTATCGACACTGAGGGGATAACCATCCACTTCATCGAGGATCAGATAACGAATAGGCATAGAACGCAAACCAGCTGCACTGTTTGCTCCTGTAAGCATTAACGCTCCACCATAAAATTCTTTCGAAAACATGGTATTACCACTGTCACGTGCTCGCGCTGGAGCTATGCGTTCACTTAAAACTGGACTTGCCATAATCATGGGATCAAGCCGCGTCTTTGAAAGCTTTTTGGCTGTCTCAACCGTGGGCATGACATAAAGAGCAGGTCCTGGACTATAATGAATAGCATAACCGCAGAAATTCAATCCCGCTTCAGACATGCCAACCTGCGCTCCTTTCATGACAATGGTTGTTTCAATAGGCACGTAAGAGGAAAGGTTATCCATGATTTCGCGCAAATAGGGGGTCCGCTTTGTTCTCCACAATCCAGGTTCAGCACTGGCTACCGTGCTAAGGTATCTATTCTTGTCCGCCCATTGGGAAACCGTGTATGGTGGGTCCGGTTGTCTTGCATCATTGGCATGGGCGAAAAATTCTGTAACAGCATTCTCATCCATTATTCATTCTTTGCTCGCCCCAAAACTCTCTCATTCTGGAGGTTGGGGATCATGATAAGGAACTGGAATATGAACAGCTTCAAGCAAAGCCTTTCGTATGTAATAATCAATGGCACCAATTAGGCTTGCAGCATCACATCCAACCTGTGCGGCAATGCTTGCACCAAATCGGTGAGGAAAATTCAACATGGCGTCACGGTGTGCTCTTCCAAACTCACGGGCTGCTCTCTTGACTTCTTCACGGTCAACCGTTGTTTCGCGTAAGCGTTCAAGAGCAATCTTCTCGCTTTCAAGGGCAACTTGCATTCGCTCCAGTTTAATCTTGTATTCATTAGCGCCTTCTGTAGAGGTTTGTTTGATCTTTGTTCGCGGTTGACCATCCGGTGCTAAAAATGGAGCAGGGCGTTTTGTTGGATTCTCATTCCAGATAGCTGTTGCAAGCGCTTCATTAACAGAACCATCTTCAAAAAGAGCCTGATCAAATTTTCCTGTCTTAAATCGAGAAACCACCGCATTCGGTGAAACGCACATCTTTTTCGCAAAGGCACGAA
>NZ_HE997972.1 GCF_000312585.1 Bartonella queenslandensis AUST/NH15 | reverse complement strand
GGTTAATTGAAATTATAGATTAAACTGTGAATGAGAACCAAGACGCACTAAAACTAGTCTGTCTTGACCAATCAAGCGATAGATCAAAACCAAATCAGGTCGAATATGACAATCCCGATAATCTTTCCAATTTCCAGTTAATGCATGGTTATGATACCGAAGTTCTAAAGGTTGATCATTTGCTAATGCTACAATGACTTGATGCAAATCTGTACTTAAAAGATGCCGACATCGTCCTTTCATCTCACGCTTGAAATCACGTTTGAAAATGGTGGTACGTTCAATCGTCCGCATAGAGATCATCAAATAATTCGTCTACGGAATGAAACTTTTTTAAGTTGCCTTCATCAAGTTCGGCAAAAGCTGCTATAGTTTCTGCATTGGGTTGAAACAAAAAAGAAGGAATAGCTTTATCTTGTGCAATACGTGTCATCAACACTCTCACAACATCACTTACTGACAAACCAGAGGCTTGAATAACTTGACTAGCGACATTTTGAATTTCTTCCGGTACACGCGCTTGAACCATGCGACTGGTAGCCATAAAGACTTCTCCTCTCTCAACTGTATTTCAATGTAATACAATTGAAGTTTAATTTCAACTATAAAGCATTATTTTTAGAGTGGTGAGATCGTTTGACTTAACAACCGCTTGCTTTTTTTAAGACTTCACCCATACGTGTGCGCCAATCTTTTCCTTGTTTTTTAAAAGAGGCAATAACGTTTGGGTCGAGACGGAGAGTAACCGCTTGTTTAGGAGATTCAATGGGTAGACGCCCACGTTTACGGCGCTCTTCTGTTACATACTTAAAAAAGGAGGCTGGTAAAACGTCTTTAGCTGGCTTTAAGCGTGCAAGTTCTTCATCTGTCAATGGCGGAGAATCCACAGCGTCCCAATCTTCTTTTGCATAATCACATCCTGCTTCAAAGTTTTTTTTGAGAGCTAACAATTCTTCTATGGCTTGAAGTGTATCCGCTCGCATACTGGGATATATACCCGATTATACTTGATTGTCAATTATCTGTTACGTCGTAAAACCTTATAAGTGGAAAGATTATTAAACCCTACATTCAAATTTATTAATTTTGGCAAATTCATCTGCTTTTTCGATTTGTAAAACACTGACATCGTAAGCAGCTTGCATGTTAAGCCAAAATTCAGCTGTAGTATCAAAAAAATAGGCTAATCGTAGTGCTGTATCAGGAGTTATCGGACTATTTTCCGCAACAATACGTTCTATCCTCGTGCGTGGAACATTCAAGGCTTTGGCAAGGGCATAAGCAGAGAGAGCATATTCTTTTAAATATTCTTCCCGTAAAATTTCTCCGGGATGAATTGCTACATAATTTTTCATCTCTATCTCCTACAAATCAATGATAATCTACAATTTCAACTTCATAGGCACCATTAGAACGCCATTCAAAACAAATACGAAACTGGTCATTAATACGAATAGAATATTGACCTTTACGCTCTCCTTTCAATGCTTCTAAACGATTTCCCGGAGGACTGCGCAAATCTTTGAGATCAACTGCTTTATCCAACATAAATAATTTCCTTTGAGCTATACGTACGAGAGTTGTGGGAAAACCTTTAGGTGGATTGCCTTCTAAAAGATCTTTACACCGCTTATCTGCAAAAGATTCAATCACCAAGTCACCTTCATTCGTTCTTTTACGTATCATAACATGATACCAATCTAAAGAAAAGGACGAATGTTGAAAAATATTTAAAAACAGGAGTGCAAATGAATAGGAAAGATAGGAAAGGACTTTCAA
>NZ_HE997971.1 GCF_000312585.1 Bartonella queenslandensis AUST/NH15 | reverse complement strand
ATATGCTGAATCTCTTGAAGTTTCTGGAGAGAAAAAAGAGGTAAAAGACGCCACTTATGAGACTCTTCACGCCTTAAAAGGTGGTCAAATCACAGGAACTGATTTGAAGGTAACTGGAAATAAAGACACGAACTCAAGCTCAAACACAAATATCTACGTTATAAGCGCTGAAGGCAAAGGCAGTGCAATTAAATTAACGGGAGATAAAACAACCATTAAAGGCACTGATTCTGACATCCGTTTTGGTCTTGAAGCAAAAGATGATGCGATACTTCAAATGACTGGGGGAACTATTACGGTTTTCGGCACTGGCGTTCACTTCTTGAACAGTAATAACAAAGAAAACAAACTGGAAAACGTGACGATATCGAGTGGTGAAGACGATGTGCCACTCAAAAATGGAATAATAACAGATAAAAGCACCACCACTTTAGAAAATGTAATCGTCTCTCAAGTAGTTAATGCCATAGTCGCAGATAACCAATCTGAAATGACAATCTCTGGAGGATCATTTGAGAGCACGAACGATGGAGTATCTGCAAAGCAAGGAAGTTCCATTACTTTAAACAATACTACGGTCACATCATATTCTGAAAATGGTGTCTATGCAAACGGTCCGGATTCAAAAATTATAATGATAGGAGGAAGTACAACAACGAAAAATGAACATTCTTTTGCATTGCGCACAGAAAACAAAGGAATAATCGATGCCACAGATGTTACTCTAACAACAAATGGCATAGGAACTGGTGCACTTGCGCTTGATGAGAAGAGCAAAATTGAATTGCATGGCAATACAATGATTAACAATACTTTTAACGGTCTTGGAGCAAGCCTTGGTGGCAAAATCACCAGCGAAAATTTAACTATCACCGGTGGAAAAGCTATCAATTTCAACACCCTCGAAGTACAGTCAGGTGTATGGGCAGGAGCATCTAGTGAAATTAATCTAATGGGCACAACAACTATTAGCCATTTCGATGAAGGTCTTTATGCAGATGGTGGAGGTAAAATTGTTAGTGGTGATTTAACAATAATCGGTGGTGAGAGTGAAGAAGCAACCGTTGGTGTGAACATTTGGGATCCTGAGAGCAAAATCGAATTAAATGGTAACACAACTATTCAAAATGTTGATGGTGGTCTCTCTGCAAATGAGGGTGCTACAATCAAAGCAAATAATAGCACTAAAAATGAAATAGACGTAAAAAAAGTTGCATTATACGTGGTCAATGGCGGTCACATAGATCTCACAAATCTTTCTGCAACAGCAGGAATTTCTGGCTTACAGTTTATAAATTTTTCTGACAATGATCCACTTGACCCAAGTGATCCAGAAAAATATCATAGCAATGAAATCAATTTAAACCGTGCAATTTTTCATATTGACAATGGTACAGGGATTTTTGTTGGAGCTGTTGTTGAAAAAAGCATTGAAAATAGTCCTGCCCTATCAATCGGTACGCTCAATCTTAAAGATTCAAAAATCCATGCCGATGTGTTATTAGATGATGGTATTTTTTGGAACAAAACTTCTTGGCCAGATGAAAAATTGTGGAATGGTAAAGAAGCTAAGGAGATAGCCAACGGTAGCTTCACCTTAAATA
>NZ_HE997970.1:2125-21899 GCF_000312585.1 Bartonella queenslandensis AUST/NH15 | reverse complement strand
CAAAACAGAGTTGTTAGCCTTCTCGTTGGTTTTTTGCGCCTTCCTAAGCTTATGCTTAAGCGCTGCGGCAGATTGCAGCCGCAAAACACCTCCTCACAATAGCTGCACAGCTTTTTGACCAACGCCCACAGCTGTATTCGATTGGGCAGCGGATAAAATTTTTTCTACGTTTGAAATTTTTAGACACATTCTATTCTCTAAGAAGAACTAAATAGTATATATTCGTAGAACAAAGGTGCAATATATCCTTGTTAGGAGGTTAGGGCATATTATTGCGCTGATGGTCGATGTGAGATCATGATTGGATGTAAGGGGGAGGCACAGCTGTCAATTGGTTGATACGAAGTAAGGCTGCTGATTCTAATCGGCTAAATTTAATAGATACAGAATTTTTACCCATCTAAAATTTCCCATAGTATTTTCTATAGGACAATGTTAGTATGCAATAGTAAAACTATAATGAGGAGGTGATTTTTTGACTGCAACAATCGCTCAATTTATTCGTAAAAACCCACCAGCTTCGTTGAAAGCCTATTTCGATAACAATCCACTTCCCGTTGCAATATCTGTCGATTGGAATACTGCTAAAGCCGATCTCGTTAAGCCATTACTGAAGACGGTTGATGAATTGGCGGACACAGGGCGCGCAAGGCTAAAAATTGATGCAGAGCGCCTTCTTGAGATGACCGATGAGATCGGCCCGCAAGCACTTATGCTGTTATCTCTGACTAGGATATTGATGCTATTCATCTTTTGAAAGCGCTCATGATAGGGCGCTTTTTGTGTTTTTGAGGATGCTAGAGGCTTTTAGGCGTGCTGAGGATATTCGCTATAAAGTAAAATAGAATTCGATCTGGAGGGAATGTTGAGCAAACTACACAAAAATATGTCCGTAGAAGAATTTGAAAAGGGTTACTTTTACGCGACCGAGCTGAAAGCTTTTGCTAAAAAATTGGGCATTGATGTGGGGACTTTAAGGAAAAATGAGATAGAAGACTATATCAAGGCTCGATTATCAGGGCTTGAAGATTCGCATTTACCTAAAAGTGTTTCGAACCGAAAGACTGATGGAAGTCGGGATAAATTGTCGCCCGACTCTGTCATTTTTAACTATGTCAGTGATAAAGCGACCAAGGCGTTTTTGAAGGAAGAAATTGCTAAAAGAGATCCAAAGGCCAAGGATAAATCTGGCCAATGGTATTGGTTGAATGATTGGCGTAAGGAGATGATTAGAAACAATCAGGAAATTACCTATCAGCAATTGATCGATAAGTTGTATGCGTTAATGACTACCGAGGGAAAACTGCCAAGAATACCTTCAACACGATTGAACAACTTTATTATCGATTTTCTTGCTGATCCTGAAAATGAAGGGGCGACTCGTCAAAAGGCAATGGATGAATGGGAAAGACTTAAAAAAATGCCTATCCAGAAAGATTATCAGCAATATAAAAGTTTCATACAAAATCGTAATAAAATCCTCTGAAAACTTATGTATGGCTTCCGTATGGTATGAAATAAACACATTAACCTGAAAAAAAACACCATGATTTTGACAACGATCATAAAAAATGTTGCTTTGAATGCAAAAAGCTAAGCAGGAAAATCTCAGGGCTGGCGCAAAGCTCTTCTAATGCGATATTACGCCCTCGTTTTGAGGAAAGTGATCTTAGGCTTATTTTTCTACGGTACCAGAATCCTTTAAAACATCCTTTGATGCAGGGGAGATAATATCAAGGAGATAATATGAAAAGCAATGAAACCACAGATCCATCAAAACGCTTATAGGATGAAAGAGATAATTACTCTATGATCCTATAACCATTGCAAATGTTATGGTGTTCAAACAAATCATCTCATAAATTTGCGCTCTTCTCCTTATGTGATAGGGAGAGGGTGAGGCAAAACAGTAAAAATACAGCGATAGAGAAGAGGAAGAATAGGAGATATGTTTGGTTAAGGGAGAGGTATCCCTTTGTTAGCGTATGGAGTAAATAGCCTGCGAACACACCTCCCAAAGCGCCACCTATTTGCTGTAATATGCGTGTGATAACTGCTGTATCTTTAACGTATAGACGATCGACATATTGGATAGGGGCGGATAAGCATACAATGGTGGTGATGCCAAGCCCTACACCCCTTAGTAAGAATCCCAGTCCATCCATGCTTATCGTATAGCCAAAGCATAATAAGCCAAAGCTTGAGATCAGCAAACCAATTCCTATCATGAAAAAGGGCGATTTTTCTTTCCATTTCTGATAAATAAATTTCCTTCCGATCCATGCTCCCACCCCTTGTAGAGCAAGGAGTGCACCGATGATGAGAAGACTTTTTTCATGGGGCTCTTCCAAGGCGGTAGCTAGCGGGAAATAAACAAGAAAGCTATAAAAGAGAAAAGAAGCAATAAGTCCCATGATCATGAGTAATGTGTAGTGCACATTTGTAAATCCGCTAAAGATGATGAGTTTGTTTTTTGCTTTCTGATTAAACACAATGAAGAATATGAGGGAGATTATCGCTATCAGTGCTGTGATAGAGAGGATATTGTTATTATTGATGTTTCTGGCTTCTGTGAGGTAAAAAAATGAAATAAGGGATAGGGAAAAGGCTAAAAATGCCAGTAAGTTAAATTTTGTTTTTACTGTTTCATTGGTTTTTAAATGTTTTTCCCCAATGGCGACAGCTAAGAAAATAAGTGGAATATTGATAAAAAATAACAAACGCCAAGAGACATACTGAGCAATTGAAGCCCCCACCAGTGGACCAAAGGCTGGAGCAAAAACCGTTGGTACCGCTATGGTGCCCATGGCTTGGCGCACCCGTTCTTGCCCAAATTGTAAGGCGACAATAGTTTGGCTAAGGGGCAATAAAAGACCTGTCCCAAACCCTTGAACAATACGGGCTAAGATAATGGTTGGAAAATTGTAGCTTAATCCCACCCCTAGTGAGCCAAGCATAAAAATGAAGTTTGCAAGGAGCCATGTCTTTTTGATACCTATTCTTCCTTGCACAAAAGCTGCGATCAAAAGCCCAGGAACAGTAGCGAGAAAATAGGATGTTACAACCCATTGTATATTATTGTCTTCTGCTGAAAAATAATGTGCAAGTCTGGGGAGGATGACATTAACAATGCTTCCATCCAGCAAGGGAAGTATACTGGAAATAATGACGGTATAGATGACATACTTTTCTGATTTGCTATAGGAATCTTTTTTGTGCATTCTTATGTCCCCCTGCTGATATTCTTCAAAATATTTGCTCTGCCCCATAAATCACCTGCTTTGAGCGTGAATGCCTGTTTGTGAGGGCTGTGATATCGAGATGAATGTGATTGGCAGGGCTGATGGTTTTTCCCAATGGTTGTCTCTTGATGTTCCTCTTGTGTATCCCCTTTTCCTTCCAAATAAAACCGTTGATTAAACGGATCTTAGAGAGTTTATCGCGGAGTCTGTTTGCTGTCAATTTTCTCTGCATGAGAGTAAAATAGAGCATACACAAACGGGTATGCTCTGCTCCAAAAATCAAAAGGTTTACAGACTTTATAAGATCTGGTCTGGTTTTACAGATCCGTTTGGGTCTTGATGAAAAATTTATAAGGGGCAATCTGTCTCGTTATCGAGAGTATTTTTTATGATGTTTTTTGACGTAACTCTAAAATATACATTGCAAGGGCAAAGGCTGCATTAACCGCTAAGCGCGCATGACGAAGATTGAGGTTGATTTTTCGAAAGCTTTCTTCCGAGTGACCATGGGCTGCTCCTTTTTTGTTTCTTAAATTCATGGTACCATTCGCAATTCTATATAGACCGGATGCGATCATTTTTAAGTCATTGACATCGAGATCATTAGCGTTTTTTTTCCTACATCTTCTGGACGAATCTTAGCATGCTCCGCGACTTGTTTCCATAAAGCGGGAAGCGAGCGGGCTGTTTCTTCATCTGCGATAGAATAGTGGTTGAGATAAGCTTTACAGGATGCCTCTAATAGATTTGCTGCATAGAGAGCTGAAGCCATTGGATCGGTTTTTATTTGTTCTAATGCTCTTTTTATTTCGGTTTCTATTGCTAACAGCCCGTTCTTTACAACTTCTTTTTGCAAAGTTTCTGTAGAGAGGAAACCAGCTTTAATCATATATCCTTCACTATGATATTCTAATCCAATTTTCTTTAAAGCTTCTAGAACTTTACATTGATCTTCTTGTAGCTTGGGATTTTTCTGAGGATAATTATAATGCTCTTTGTTCATAAAATCCGTAAGAAGATTGCTAAGGATTTCAAGCGGATCATCACATTGCCAATTGATTGCATTTAGTCGTTTCTTGGTCTTAAAGGTTTTGCTCTCTCCTTCTGTTTCATCAGGAGCAGATAATTGAAAAAACAAGTGATCTAATTCCTCTCTCGTATAATGCTCTGCAAATATTTGCGGGAGTCATCCAATGATTGCTAGAGGAATTTTGTTTTTCTGCGATTTTTTTTGTGGAAATGACAATTGCATCGTATGCCCTTATGAAATTATATTTTTGAGTGGAAGGTTATCTATTCTCTTGAAGTATAGAAGAAAAACGATTGCGTTAATTAATCATTGTTCAATTCGCTTTTGAGAGCCTGCGTTGATATTTGTCCCCATGGCGTTGTAAAAATCCTCTCTCAACAAGGGTGCGTCGTAATCTGGCAAAATCGACTGTAAAGAGGTTGCATATCTTGGAAACTTCCGTTTCGCTATAGATTTTTTTCCTTTGAAAGGCTTGAGCAATTTTTGTAAGCATCTCTTCTGTTTCTAAATGGCGGTCGCTTAAATTTTCTCTCTCCCGCTCATTTTTACTTTCGAGCATTTTCCACAGCGTCTCTTCGGCTTGAAATCCTGCTGTTGTGTTTTGAATAAGACCAAGATTCAAAAGACGATTGATCGATTTATGAATGGTTTTGGCATCACAATCAACAGTTTTTAGGATATCAGTAAGATTTTTTGCTTCAAGGATAATGGCAGCGTAAACAGCGCGCAATATCGGTGAGGTCATAGCAGAAATCAGTGAATTGGCTTTACTGCGTTTGTTTAGTGTTTCTTGTCCCATGGGCAAAAGATCATTGCGAAGGGGAAGTTCATTGATCTCTATGAGTTCTGCTTGGAGCGATTGTGGGCGTACAATTTGTTCGGCAGGGGGGCGTTTGCGAATAATACCCAGACCACTTTGGCGATATTTATGGTTTTCGGGAAGCGTTAAAGCCTCATAGGAGCCATCAAGGCGGGAGAGAATTTCTTCCCACAAAGGCGTTCTAACGCCTCTGACCCGTTGAGTGCCATCGAGTGCAACGGTTGTTGTCATGGTTGGTTCATGGAGACAGAGATAACCATTAGCGGTGATATGTTTCCACAGTGTGCTCACAAATCGCACATCGTCTGCGGGCGTTTCAGCATCAATCCAAGCAAAATCTATTGCTCCCCAAGATTTGAGAGTGCTTTCATCGAGAGAGAAAAAAATCTCATTAATAAATGTTACAGTGTCTTTTTCAATGCCGTCGTCTTGCAGCTGTTTTTGCCATGCCTCTTCGGCTGACTGACCTTTTGCTGAAAAATCATCAATGGTGATCAAGCGTGGTTGATAATTCTCAAGGACACCTGAAGGGTCAAGCAAAGCCGTACGTTCTTCGCAAGGAGAGGATTCTAAAAGTTTTTTATCTTGTTGCCATGCTTATTTTGCTTTTTGCAGGGCTGTAGCAATCAAGCGCGTGCTATCCCCCACACCGATTTCAATGACTGTGCGTGGTCTTGCCATTTGAATGAGCGTGTAAAGAAGCTCGATACTGTTTTCTGTTCCCATACCAAGTCTTATTAGAGGCATCTTTTGATCCTTATCATTTTACCAGTCGTCGCATTCCTGCTTTGATAAAAAATATTGTTGTTTCTTCTATCGGGTGTTGAAGATGCATTGCTGTTTCAGCTTGTAGAAAGAGAGGTTTGGTTTTGTCATTCAGTTTGATTGTACGTCCATTAAGTTGATTAATGGCAAAGGATCCAAGAGGAGAATTGACAATACGACACGTTGGACAACAGGTTGGCTCTCGTAAAAGCGCTATTGCATAATCTTGTAAAAAGGTTTGTTGATCTGTTTGAATGAGACTGTGTCGTAGCAGTGATATCAAAAGATTGTCTGTGTCAAAAAGGCAACCATTGAGTTTGATCTCTTTCAAGGATTGGACAGAACAGCCCTCGTGAAGTGCTGTAAATGTTAGAAAATCAAATCCACCAAAGGCGGAGCTTTTTGTGGAAACAACGGTGATAGGTTGTATTTGACGTTTGCCAATGAGTGCTGGTTTGTTTTTTATTATCTTGTACATCCTTTGCCCATTGAACGTGTGCTAGGGAGTCTAATTTGCGGGGGTAAACGGCAAAAGAATTGATTGCTATGGGTGGTGTTAGTTTTTGTCAGGCAAGAGTGTGGATGTTTTCATCTAAGTCATGGTGCATAGTTTCTGCTAATTGCCATACATAATCGTCTGTTCCATGGTAAAAATTTAAGCCTATAGGATCTTGTCGCAAGATGTTATCGATTTTTTTGTTTTAAAATATCAAGTTTTGGTAATGATTGTTCGCTGGGGTTGTTCGCTCCTCTACACGAGAGGGGTTTATTAAAATTACATTGGTTGGTATGGGGGCATGATTTGGTGGGATGATGATCGTCATACCATTTGTAGGCTTGGTTTGCTTGAGAGAAAAGGAGGCAAAGTTTGTTAAACATTCTCTCATTCTTTTTTTTGCATAGCGCTGTTTATGATAAAACCTAAGATGCCTGTGATCATGGTGGCAATACCGATGATAAGGAGTGTGTATTGGGTGTGATGCACTTTTACAAAACCTGCACTGACAAAATCAATGCATACGGCTGTTTGTATGATGAAGATATAGGCAGGCATTTGATTGTTTCGTTGTTCTTTGGGGATGGCTTTCATCATAAAACTTGCCATTAGTGCATTTTGCACACCGTTGGCACTCCCAAGAATAAAAAATGAAAACATCATGAGCCATATGAGCGGTGTTAAGGAAAAACAGAAAATGGCCAAGCCAATGGTTGCGGCAGCCAATGATGCACCGGCGGCATTGCCAAGACGGTGGAAAAGGCTGGAGAAGCAGAATGGTCCAACCACGAGGCCAAGACTTATCATGCTGCTGATTATTCCATAGGTTTCTGCACCAAAGTGTAGCTCGGTGCGGATGCGGACAATCGACAACACATTGAGAACAGAGGTGAGGATGATGGTGATGATGAGGGGGGCAAGAGCTGAGACAACATTTTTTTACGCAAGAGCCCTCTTAAATCTAGTCCCTTTTTAGTCTGCTGTGTTGTGGTTTTTGTTGGCACATGCATTTTTAAACTTTTAAAACAGCATGTGGTGATCAAGGCTGCACAGAGAAGCATGATTGATAGTGCAAAGAGCCCTTTTTGCCCGTTTGAGAGACTATACAAGACACCTCCCAACAGTGGTCCAGCAATATAGCCAAGATTACGAACTGTTTGGATGATGCGATTGATACGATCTAACTGATGATCATTTTTTGCGAAGTCAGGTACCGCAACAAGGATAGCAGACCAAAAGAGTGAACCTGCACAACCCAGTGCGAAAGAAAGCGTAATATAAAGCCAAAACTGGTTAGCGATTGCGGCTGTGGCTATGAAAAGTGCTTCAAACAATAAAACAACAGTAACTGTATACGATGGCTGGAAGTGATGCAAAAGATACGGGGCAATGGGTCCTGCACAAATTCCTCCTATAAGCCCTGCAAAAAGCAGCATTGAAATAGAAGCAGTGCTTTCTGCTAAATGTAAAGCAAATGTGACTTGAGCGGTTTCATCAGCAAAGCTGCTTAAGCTTAAGACAAGAAAAAGTCCAATTTGGGCGAAAATCATGGATTTTTTCTTTGTCATACTGCCCCCCAAGATGCTAAAGCTTTTATGGTTTTTAAAATTTCCTTTTGCGCATATCTATAGGATTTATCATTTCATTTTGCTAGATCTAATTTTTTTCTTGATAAAAGTTGGGAAAGGAAGCTCTCTAAATGAGAGCTATACTCGAAACTGGCACAATGCCCATTTGCAGCAATGAGGCGTTTTTTGTTTCTAGTAAGGGCACCCATTGGAGGGTTGCGAGTGGGTGAAGAATGATTTCATTTTCAATTTCGGAGACGTTAATAGGGGGGGCTTGACACATAAACGTGAGCTGGTATCGCAAATTAATTGAGAAACCAGTATATGGTGTTTTAAGCTACCATTTGCGATGGCAGAGTTTAGTGCGGCGTGCTGAAAAGCATTATCAGGGGTTAAATTTGCTCTTCCTGATGCGTGGATATCATGACGCGTTCGATCATCTAGATGGAGTAAATGCGTGATATAATTTTTATGGTGTTGTGCATCGTGTGCTGTTTTCCAAAAAGCGATATTGATATTTACAGCAACCTTTTCTCCCGTTTCGGCAATATGGAAGGCATCATGGGGGAAATAGGCAACACGGTCTATTCGATTTTGCAGCGCAATTGCTGTTATTTTATGCTCTTCATATTTAGGATATTTGAGTCCTTGGAGGTCTTTTCGTGTATTGGGCCAAGCAAACATTGTTTGGCCATCCTGTATCCTGTAGAGTAAAACCAAAATTATGGGCATGATCCACATGGACCCCAACATGGGTAGAAGAATATCGGCCGATGAAGCAGTCAATATCCACACGTCCACCGGGTCTAAAACCTAAAGAATGTGCTAATTGATCTGCAAACTGTTTTGCTGCATCCCACAGTGCAGGGGTTGCAGCGTATAACCCATAACACATTACTGCCCATTCTTGCCCTTTGGCATATTGATCAACTCGGGCAGTATATTCCTTTATAGAGTTCTATCCGTGTCTCAAGTAAGAAAGTTTGGAAGAGGATGCGGGTTTCGCACGCCATGAACTACTGTTATGACTTCGGATTTAGGATTAAGAGCTAAGAGTTTACGAGGATGTAGAGCGTATTGCCTTAGAGCATCCAACCCATCCCTTTCACTGAAAGAGATGGGTGAAATTGACAATTCAGCTGGTTGCTTAAGCCCAAACTTCTTGAGAAAAGCCCTCTGAAAATAATTCAAACATGTTCTTAAAATATGCTTAACTTTTTGAAGTTTGATGGATAAGCAGATCTGTATTAACAATACATTATCAAACATCCAGCGAACCATTCATATCAAGTTCATTTTGACAAACTTGAACATCACTGAGCTGAGTGTATTTACTTCCCCCTTATTGGCTCAATCTCCTCAATAGCCAATTCAATAACATCTTTTACTTCATTAAGTGAAATACTCATGTATTCCTCTCCTTATAATTGATAGAAATACATGATCATTTAAATAAAAATTACCGCATTTTAACATCGAGCATGGATTTATTTTTTTTGTCAAATGCTATGTTGATTGAAAGTATTTGTTTTTTTTTGAGGTTATATCATTGTTGTTTTTAAAAGTTTTTAGCCATATCATGGTATTCGCTTTTTTCTTAACCACACAGAGAGATAATTCTTTGCTATGCCCTTTGAAGGAATACGTTGTCTCATGAAGAGCTCTATACATTTTGCTTATTGCTTAAAAGATAGGCTGTTCTTTTCGAGACTTTTTGATTTTTAGGGGAGATGAACATATTATAGCTCATCGTTTGTGTGTTCTGTTTTCATGTTTGAGCTTCGAAAAACTTTGTCTGGTATTTGTAAAGCGGTGTGTTAGCTGCCATGTTATACAAAAAGCTTTTCAAATAAGTGTAAAAAAAGCTGCACATTCTGTGCAGCTTTTTCTCGGTTTGCTTTAGAGGTAGAAGTTTTAAAACTTGAAAGTATCCTTACGGCTTCTGTAGCCATAATAACCACAAACACTGGAGATTATGGCGCCTATTAAGCTTCCTAAAAAGCCCCACCATCCCATATTGGAGGCTGTGTTTGTGACTTTCGTGGCTGTGTTTTTTGTCACCCTTGATGGCATCTTCAAGATTGTCAGAGAGGGTTTCAGCCCGTTTTTCAAGTGCTTTTATTGCTTTTTCGGTTTTTTCCTCTGCGCTTTGATAGAGTTGAACAGCATGGTTGGCTGCTGTTTGTGCATCTGCACGGGTCATGCCATCTTTTATGAGAGCATTGATGATATCGCTTCGATTAAATTTTGTTGTGAGATCTTCTACACGATCAGAAAGACGTTCACCAAGATTTTTCAATGTGGTGCGGTAGTGAGAAGGGTCATTTTTAAAAGCGGTTATCGCAGAACCAATATCGCTAAGTGCTGCCTGATAGGATGTTTTTAAGCGCTCAGGGTTGAGGGCGGGAATGTTGCTTTTATTAAGAAGAGTGCGCAACTCACTGCCAAGTTGATCAAAATTGATGTCACTTTTGCTGTTTTTTGTCAAAAAATTTGCAAAGTTTTCGCTGTTTAATTTCGTAAACAAGGGGGAAATATTTGTTTTGAAATTGTCTATGGTCTTTTCAATCATGGAGCTATTTTCTAGGGCGGTTTTAGCACCTATTTTTGCTGTGCTTGAAACTACATGGATGGCTTGGAGGGTCATCAGCAGTGTTATGAGAGCCCAAGTGAGAAATCCATGCAGGGTTCCTGAGGATTCAGCAAAACGCCCAGCGACAAAACCTCCTAAAGCAAGGCTTATCAGCATAACGATAAGAGAGCCCGTGCCAAAGGAGAGGAATGAGCCTTCAAAAGGGCTTGAAGAGGTGAAATCTATTTGGCTCAATCCTAATGCTGCTACCAGAAAAGATAAACAGATTGAGGTGGCAAGAGCCGTGACCAGTCCGGCAAAAATTGCGGACCATGAAATGGGGGGTTGAAAAAAAGGATATTCTGTCTCAAGGGATGTTTCACCTAGAAAATGTGTATTTAAGGGTGTGTCTTCCGGAATGCGTGTTTCCATGTTTTTATCTCCTTTACTGATGCTGGAGATACAATGCCTTTTTGCCAATTATGTTCCAAAATAGATGGATAGGTACTAAAAATGAATAGGAAAATACTTTAGATTTGTTATGAGAAACATTTGTTATGAAAGGAAAATATTAAACGACACAATTCTAAAGATCTCATTTATGCCTGAAGAAAGACGTGTTTCTTCCCCTGATGCATATTATCATCGCATCTTACACGGGAGAGAATAAATTTGAAAACTCAAATGCTATCATTTATGGGCTTCTAGTTTATAAAGTGAATGGAACATCTCCTAAAAATGGTACTGCTCTCATGTGAGGAATATTGTATAAAATAGAGGCGGAAAATCAGGCGTTAGGGCAAAAATAAATCTTAATTTAAAATATTATAAGAGTTCACGGATTAAGTTAAATAAAAAAGCGTTTTAACTTTTTATTCTATAATATTTGCAATAAATTAGACGATAATTTTTATTATGTTCGTCTTAAGAAAAAGTTTTATGCAATGAGAAAAATATATCGGGAGAAAAATATATTGGATTTTTGAGTGTTTTGCAGAAGAGTCATTATACTCTATGGTCTGATAGATCTAAACTCTTTACAATAATGATTTATATTGATAGGATCCTTGAGATATTATTGTGTTATGCGTCGTGTTTATACCATAGTGATTTTGGCGTAGAGGCGTCAGAGATTTTTTCTGCTTTGCGTTTTAATCGATCAACTTTGATGGATAGTGTATAGAAGGGGATTGTTGCTTGTGGAGAGAATATGTGCTTTTGCTTATGATATTCGTGAAAAAAGCAGTGGAAAATTACAGCAACGAAAATTATAGCAAAGTGTGTGTAAAGGAAAGCTTATTCATGGGGTGAATTTTTACATGTGAAGAATGTAGAAGAGAATTTTATTTATTAAAAATAATAATAAAAATTTAATTTAATAAGTTTAAATAATAACACTTTTAATCGTATTTATTTATCTATATAAGAAAAAATATAATTATATTTGTTATTTTTAATTAATTATATTCAATTTATAACTTTAAAAGTGTGATTTTATTTATGAATCGTAAATATACTTTACCATTTATTATCCTTATTGTATGTTTATCAACAGGGGGATTGATCTCTACTGATATTTTTTTACCGGCACTGAGCGATATGCGCCAATATTATCAAGTGACGCAATCTCAAATTCAAAGTGCTGTGGCCGTTTTTTTGTTTGCATTGGCACTTGGACAGCTTATTTATGGACCGCTGAGTGATAATTTGGGGCGTAAAAAAACACTTCTATTCGGTTTATTCTTGTGGTTATTTACGACAATTGGGGTGATTTATACAGTTCACATTCAGGCTTTTCTTGTATTACGTTTTTTGCAAGGACTTGGAGCTTGTGCGGGGATTGTCTTAAGTCGCGCGATTATCAATGATTTATTGGATAAAAAAGCAGCAGGAAAACTTTATTTGATTGTTTTCCCTTTTATTGGCATGTCGCCAGCACTTGCACCTTTTATTGGCGGATTATTGGCGGATTTTTGATCCAAGCTTTTCATTGGCAGGCAACTTTTATCTTTTTAAGCTTTTTTATATTTTTGACCATTTTGCTATGTTGTTTTGTGCTAACCGAAACTCTTCCTCCCCAAAAGCGACAGCATTTTTCTCCGGTAGGATTTATGAAGGGATATTGGGGTGTTCTTAAAAATAAACAATTTATTTTTTATGCACTTATTCCATGTTTTTCTTATGCTGCCTATTTTGCTTATATTGTGGAGTCGCCTTTTTTACTTACGACTTTGGGTTTATCGCCGATACACATTAGTTATAGCTATATTGGTGTCTCGTTGCCTTATATTTTGGGAAATTTTTTGGCGCGGTGGTTTTTTGAACGCGAGTCTATGGAAAAGACTGTGGGGAGAGGGTACATTATTTTTGTGATAGGCGGTGCGCTGTTTGCTTTGCAAATGTATCTAAGCCCATGGCCCCTTGTGACAAGTTTTATGGCTATTGCTGTTCTTACTTTTGGCAATGGTTTTTTATTACCGTTAGGCACGGCGTTGGCTATTTCATCGCATCCTAAAGCTGCGGGAGCAGCTTCTGGCGTTATGGGCTCTTTGCAATTGGGAAGTGCGGCACTCAGTGCAGCGGTTATCGGAAAAATCTCTGGTCATAGTCCATGGGCTATGGCAACTTTGTTAGCCGTGTGTTGTATGATTGGTTTCATCATTTATATTCAAAAAGCACGTCATTTTATGATTTCACAAATAAGTTGAGTGAAAGTAATAAAAAGAGAGCATTATGCAGAAATATTTCTGATGTTTTACACGAATGGGGACTCTCTTATTGAATGATTTTTTTTATTCCGTTGTTTGATTGAGAGGGGTTAAAATTGGTCATAAGCTTCGTTTGAGTTTGACAAATTGGTTGCTATGGGTGAGATTTTGTGGGCGTAGAGTTTCAACATATCCGTATTTTCATGACATTTCGGGGAAAGATTTTCTCTTGTAATGCATGTTTTTGAAGCAAGAGGAGGAATTGATCAATGAGACTTCCTGTTGTTATTCTTTCTCCTGTCATGCCAATTTGGGATGAAGGTGCTTTTTGTTCTCCATTGACAAAGCTATGCGCGACAAAAGGGTTCCAAGTGACGCTGCTGGATACACTCTCGCTTTTTCCTAAGAGTGCTCATTTTCTCGATCATTCTGCTGAAGAAACTTTATCTTTTATAAAAGAAAAATTGGAAAAGTATTTTAAAGAGCCTGCGGTACTTGTGGGATTTTCTATGGCTGGCATGTTGGTACAAATATTGGCCGCACGGCTTCCCAATGTTCAAGCGGTACTTGCTGTCAATGCACCTGGCTATCCAGATAAGCTTTTGCAACGGCGCCTTGGAGATATTTTGATTCACTTAGAAAATAATGATTTGGTAGGTGCTTTGGAAACACTCAATGGTTTTATGCATCCTTCTGGCGTTGTGAAAAAAAGAGTTTCTTTGGAAATTCCACAAGATCAAATAAGCATGGCCATTGAACGGATGACAAGAGGATTTAAACTCTTATTGGCATTGGATGCTCGAGATGAGATTAACAAATACACTGGAAATTTTTTAGCGTTGGTGGGTGAAAAATCGCAGCTTGCAACGGTTGATAATCAAACAAAAAGCCAATGTGTCAATCATGCGTATCGAATAATTTCTAGGGCTGGGACGCGTTTATGGGATGATAATCCTGTTATGACGAATGCAATCGTTAGCCAATGGATGGAGGGATTATGAAAAAGAAAATTCTTGTGCTATCTGAGTGATGGGGTGAAACCAAAAATCTTTGTGGGCGCGTTGAAGATCTTAGAGCCCATGAAGTTGTCTATTGAATTTACTTATGATGATATGGGGTGGGAATGTTGGAAACAAGAAGGGGATTGTCTTCCTCAAGCGATTTGGTAAAAAATTATTGAATGCAATACTCTTTTGCTTAGTGCTGTAACAGATCAAGGAGAAACAGCAAAAGGATTTTCCCATTTAAAAGAGCATCAATCTTCATATCTGTTTCCTGTTCTTCCGTTGTCCCAGAAATTAGGTCTATTTGCTGATCGGTGTCCCGTAAGATACTTTATTAATTTTCAGCAGCTTTTTCATTTTTGTGTTATCAGCGAAAATACTGAAGGTTTGTATGCTTGGTTGGATTTTCGTGGTGTCATTTTTTCTAGTGCTCAATGCGGCAATGGATTTGACTATTTAGATAGAAGGATAAGTACATGCATAGTACAATATTATTTTTGTTTAATATGAGAAGTATTTTTTATTCCTTTTTTCAATGTTTTTTATCTATACGTTAATTACTGTTTTTGATGTGCAAATGAATGGCTTTGATTAATGCAATATAAGAGGATTTAAGATAAAAGAAATTTGACTGTATCCGGATTTTCCATCCAAGATGCAAAAAAGAATTAATGATCATTTTATAAATTAAAATGTTATCTTTCATAAAGAGCCTATGAAAGAAATCCAGAGGCGCTATGTGCTTTGAGCGTTGTAAATAATCGATATTCTTTGTAAAATAGAAAGAGATGTTGTGAAAACACAAGAAGCAGCGTCATTGACAGAAGAGCTTTGCAAATTTTATTAAAAAATATGTCCGTGAAGCATTGATTGCGAATATATGCTGTTCAGTTATCTGGTCATAAATTGCTGTAAAGACCTCATAAAATTTTCCCTTTATGCATTTGTGTAGATTACATGGTAGTTGAGGGCTCGCTTCAAGGCGAGATATTTCGCAATTTGATAACAGGAACAGCTCTTTTTTCTGTAAAATGTGGAGATTTAAAAAGTAATCGTTTTGCACTTTTATTTTCTTTTCGATTGATCATTGTGTGGAAAATATTTGATGCGGTGGTGGTGTTGTCAAAAACATTTTATGCGTGTGTGATGAGAAATAAAAATGGATCTTGATTGTTGGTCAGAGTGTTGATGTTATGGATGAACAAACTTTTGACGTAATCATTAGTATCTAAATGATAAATTCATTGCAAATTTTTCAACGGTTTGTGTCTTATCTGTTGTGATATGCGGTGGTCTTTTAAAACCAAAAAGAAAGGGCTTTTATGTATCGGATTGATTACAACAGTTATCGTTCTGTCAAGAGCTTTAATCGTCGCGTTCGTTTTCTTGTCATGCATTATACGGCTCTTGATTTTAAAGATTCGGTCATGGCACTTACAGGAGAAAAGGTTAGTGCACATTATCTTGTTCCTGATCCTTCAGAGCAGACATATCGTGAGGCTGGATTTAAGGATATGCGTATTTTTAATCTGGTTGATGAAAACGAGCGTGCGTGGCATGCAGGTGTTAGCGCATGGGCTGGGCGTAGTCATCTTAATGATGCATCTATTGGGATTGAAATCGTTAATTTAGCAACGGGTCATTCTGCTTCTTCAGAAGAGACAGTTGATTTAGTGGATTGTCATCATGAGGAGATTCGTTTTCCTCCTTATAATCCAATACAAATTGATGCCGTTAAAGAGCTTGCATTGAATATTCTTCAACGGTATCCTGATATTATGCCAACGGATGTTGTGGGGCATAGTGATATTGCCATTGGAAGAAAAAGCGATCCGGGAGCAGCTTTTCCATGGAAAGAACTTTATAAAGCAGGTATAGGGGCGTGGTATGATGATGAACTAAAAAGTCATTATCAAGAGCAATTCTCTAAGAGTTTTCCTTCCAAAGAAGAGGTTTTGACGAAGCTAAAACGTTATGGGTATGATATTTCAGCTGCGTGTGCTGAAAGAGGATACAAAAATTTGATTCGAGCTTTTCAACTTCATTTTCGTCAAGAAAATTATGATGGGATTCTAGATGTTGAAACAGCGGCAATTCTTTATGCATTGGTTGATAAATATTTTCCGTGAATTCAATTCGTTTTCATTAAAAGATATTTTATGGTGACGTATAAGCGCTTTTTGTTTGTTGAGAGAGCGTGCTTTTTGCTGGTTGGCTTTATATAAAAAAGAGCATTTATCATTTTAAAAATCGTAAGGTGTTTTATGAAAACAAGCTCTATAGAAGGTTCTATGATTTGCAGAGATTAGTCTTGTTGTTTTTTTATCTTATATTCTGCTTCCTTTAAAAATGTGCAAAGTTAAGATGTTGTGTATAATGGGGAATGCTGCTCATGCAAGATAGAGTGTCTCAAACAAAATAGACTTCTATTGTATATTTACCTGTTCGTTTTAAAAAATATTTTTTGGTGTGTGTCACACACACGCAGATTTTACAATGGCATTCGTAAAGAATATAAAATTCTTTGTGAAGTGTATCGTCTCGTGTACGTTATTATTCTTACGTTTCATAAAAGAGCAAGTCGGCACTGTTTACACTTTACTTGCTTTCAGTGTTGCACGACAGCCTTTTACATTTGAAACGATACATAGGCATTTGTCGTTCTTTCTTGTATAACTTTTATTCACATGGAACATCGGTTTGTGACGTGCAAACAAATAAATTTGATTGATTCAGCATGAAGAGAAGTGAAATGAGAGAATCTTACGGTATTAAGGGTTCTCAATCAAGCTGAATAATGACGAATTATCGTTATGAATCAATGTTCTGCCTTGTTTCAAGGTTTTATTCTATAATGTTGTAAAATATATGCGGTAAAATACCGTCATTGAAGATGATGATACAGGGGCATAAAGAATACAACATTTAATTTAAGCGTTTTAAAAATAGAGAGTGGAAAATATTCAGAATGGGACTTGTCTGTAAGGCATTGTGCCAATGAATCATAAGGAATTCAACCAAGTGCTCCACTCCAGAGCAATCGGATTGTTTATCAATGATGTTGATAGGAATCTTTGTTCTTTGAGGGGGATGGGGCCTTCGTTCAAGGCAGTTAAATTGAATATTCAGTGTAGAACTTACTTGAGAAGATCATGTCTTAAATGACAAAGGTTAGATATCAATTATCAAGAAAGATCAGTTGGGTAATAAAGCAATGGCGGCACGCTTTAAAGAGCAAAGAAGAGACGTTCGAATTGATAGATAATGCCTGTGCGAAGTCGTTTTATCAAGGTTATAAGGTTAACTTTTCTTGAGAATATTTTTATGAAATTAAGGCGTTTTTGTCAGAAAGATAAGAAAATACATATCAGAAAAGGCGGCTCATGATATTTAATTTCAAAAATAAAAACTGGCAACACATGTTGCCAGTTTTTCAAATCTGTAGCCTAATAGAATTAGAATGAACGTTGTAAACGGATCATACCTTGGAAAGCCTTTTTTCCATGGAGTAAATGTTTTTCATGATCATGTGCATCCTTTAGAACGCGGTCATCGTTCCAAGAAACATAGGTCAATTCAGGCGTAATTACAAACCCTGGAACCAGCGTGTATGCGATATTGACAGACGTTGCAAAGGTTTTGACAGCACTATAAGAAATTTGAGCATTCAAATTCATCTTTGGCGTGAGTTTGTAAGTTGCACCCGTCCAAGCTGCCCATTTACCGCCCCAGTTTGCATAGATCGTTGTGCTTTGTCGTGACAACTCTTCATCGTCATTTTCTACGTAGTAATCAACACCATTTTTATAGCCAGCCATTACCCATAGGTTGAAACGATCGTTAACATTGAAATCTGCACGGACTTTTCCAGCCCATTTTTTGTAGTAAGCATCATATGCAGCAACGGCTGAAAAACCACCCCACTTTTGCATAAACTTTATACCTAAAACCACATTGGGAGTGTAATTTTTAATTGCTTTACTTGGAAGAGTATCTTGTGTGATAGAAATAAGCTTCCCATCTTTCTCAATATAAGAGCGTTGCAAAGTTTTTTGCGCTGCTACTCCAGGAAGATCATCTGCATTATTGCCTAATTCAACTCCGATAATAGCAGAAAAGCCGGCATCACCATTAAAGGTGTAGGAAATAAAATTGGTGCGTGTTGTACCCGCAGGTGCTACGCTGTCATCATTGAAAACATTTCCATAACCACCAGTCCAGCTGTTGAAAATGGTATCGTCAAGACCTACACGAAAACCACCCAGTTCAATGTAGGCGGCTGAAAGCTTTGCACCAGCTTTATCAGAACCTGCACCCCAGCTTGAGAAAATTCTCGCATATGAACGAAGGGTTCCCATTTCTGTTTCAGAAGCGGCTTGAAAAACAAGGGTGAGCCGTGATGATGAAGCATAGGTTTTTCTTTTATTTTTCAGTTCAGCTTCGGTCGTTGCACCAATATTATCACCACCGATAAAATCAGTACGAACATTTCCTGACAAACGCATGCAGGTTTCTGTTCCAGGAATATAGAAATATCCTTTTCCATAGGCGTCACAAACACGAATATATTCTACAGGTTCAGGTTCAGCAATAGGTGTTGAAGCAGCATGCGCTCCAGAAATTGCTAAAAAAGCTGCTGTAGAGCTTAAAAAGAGGGATTTAATATTCATATGGGATCTCCGAGGTCCGTTTAATCTTTTTCTGAAGAATATCACTTGCCTCATGCATTAAAGACAAAGGCATAAGTAAAATACGCGATACTTATCATTCTAGCTATACGAATTTTTTTAGAGTTTCAAATATGAAATGAACTTTTTGTAATGTATACATGTACTATTAGAGATGATGTGGTAAAAAAGACACAACTTTTGTTTTGTTCATTTTGGCTTCCTATGGAGTTAACAAAGGAAAAAATTCAGATATTTGGGAAAAAAATCGAAAATGTCTTGAACTTTCTATCGATACCATTTATGCCTCTCCTTGGAGAGGTGGCCGAGTGGTCGAAGGCGCTCCCCTGCTAAGGGAGTAGGGCTCAAAAGGCTCTCGAGAGTTCGAATCTCTTCCTCTCCGCCATTTTCAATAAAATTAGTGTATTGTGAAGAGTTTGGGAATTTAAAGCTCTTTGATTCTTTTAACTTAATTTTTATGTCTTTCTCGAATTTTTTATAGCTTTTTAATTGCTTCTATTGCTAGATGTTTATGATCTGCGCTCTTTGTGTAAAGCGATGCCATATTATCTTCAGTCCAACAAAAAAGTGTTTTCATTTGTGAAATTGTAGCGCCGGTATGAGCAAAAACGTGTTGCTACTAATTTTTGTAATCCATGGGCTGATTTTTAATCCCCAGTGCATTACACGCTTCACGAAACAAGTTTCCAAAACTTTTTTTTCAAGCTTATTTCCATTTTTTCCCGCAAATGAATGTTTCATGATCAACAGGAGCAATTAGAAGTGTGTTTCTAATTCAGGAAAAATCGGAAGAAAAAGATCCGTTTTAAATTGGCTGTTTTTATTTTAAGATGGATAATATTATCTTTACATCTTTTCAATCAATGTAAACAACATCACCA
>NZ_HE997970.1:0-1839 GCF_000312585.1 Bartonella queenslandensis AUST/NH15 | reverse complement strand
ATCAATCCAAACACGTTTATGGATACCGATAGTCCATTGTTTATAATATTTATCGATATATTCTTCTAACCATAGTTGCAATCCCTCGGTATTTAGAGACTTGAGTGCTTTAACATTAAAGGCGGGATTTCTATCTAAAAGAGTATTATCAAATGCCCAATTGAAAAGACCATTTAAAGCCGTTAAAAAATGCTTTTCTGCCGCGGGAGTATCTCGTCTTGTATCTTTACGGCATCAATAATATGGCACTTTTCTATGGTTTTATAAGTGCGGTCACGAATATGTTTAGAATTCTATATTTGACCTTTCTTGTTGACTCTGATTGATTGTGCCACGGCATGCTTTACAAATATTAAGGTAACAACCCATCAAATGATCTTTTTGTAAGTTTAGTCTTTTCATTATCTTAGAAGAGCTGTTTTGTGCTTATTTAAGAGCAAGTGTATAATTGTCGAAAAATTTTTGCGTTCCGCAGATTCCTTCAATCCGAATCGTGATCCATGACCAATATGTACATACCATATGATTTTACCATGGTATGTTAGAACTCTACGCCGTCAACAGAGCGGCAAGATTTGTTAGTCCTGTATTCTTGTTGTTCGTTTTCAAGTGGTGAAAAAACATCCATATTATAAACATTTTCCATAGCTTGGAGTGTTATGGTTTTATTGATATGAATTAATAATTCACTCGTAAGTTTGATTTCTATCAATTCGCACCCTTGTTTTTTTACTTCTCTTAAAGCACGAGCAAGGGTTGGTTGTGTATAGTAGCAGGGCGCGGTGCCATGTTATTTCTCTTTACATTGAGATGCAATTCACTTGTTTGGTGAATCACGCAACTTTTGAAAGTTGTTGGAAAAGAGCGGGAGTGCTGGAGCGCGTGTGAGAAGCACACCTATAATTTCATGCGGCTTTTGTTGAGTTTCTTTGTATCTCTTGTTCTATTTCTGCTAAAAAGGCTTCGATCGCTTGATTAATTTAATTTCTGTGATTTGTTTGTCATCATGGTAAAGGCGTTTAATTTTTAGACGTAAGTGAGATGATTTTTCGGCGGAGTGTGAGTCATAGCTTACGAAACCACACTATTTGTTTCCCGTACAAGACAGATCTGTTAGTTTTTCTACGTTCGTGTAAGACAGAAGACTCTTTTCATTGTTTTCTGTTTGTGTAATTAATTCTTTGATTTGTTCAAACATTTCATGAGAGATTAGTTTATTTTCGATTATCTGATTGATCTCATTAATACGATCTTCATAAATATTGGAAAAACCGAAAGTGTAACGTGCACATTGTATGGTGGCTTTATGGTGTAACATTCGATCTGGGTATTTTTGCCAAGTGCCATTTTTTTGTTTGTATTCATTTAAATATTTGGTGACTTCAATAGGGTCTTTAACGCCTTTGAGACGAATAGTGCGTTTGATAGCAATCAGATTACCGTCTTTATCGAGTTGATCTTGAAAAGTTATCCCATCGAATTGAGAATTAGATTTCATGATTTTAATCCATCCATCAATAGCGACAACGGGGATAATGCCGCTGCCTTTTTTAGGGAATGTATAGATTTTTTTTTGTTAAAGGGTTTAATCCATAAGTATTGGCAATAGAGATAAAAACAGCGAATTTTTCATCAGAGAGGTTATGATTGATGCATGTTTTGATAATTATTTTATGAAATTGATCATGAGAAAACTCATATTTGCTTGCCATGGTTGTTCAGGTGATGTGGTGAATTTTTTCAGGTGTTGCAACGCCATTATTACCCTTTCATGGATCTGTTGGAGTTCCAGGTGAGTAGCCGTGAGGCGTTTGAACGGTTACGCACCCAAGATCCCAA
>NZ_HE997969.1:7171-8593 GCF_000312585.1 Bartonella queenslandensis AUST/NH15 | reverse complement strand
ATGAACAATGGTATGTCGCGTACAGATGTACAAACGACAGCCAACCGCGCCGTTCAACTCAATCAAAGGACAGAAGAAAAAACAAAACAAGCTCTCAAGGCTCTAGAAAAGCAAGCCGATACCTTATCTCAAAAGCTTGAAGCACCGGCAAAAGATTTTGTTCACTTGACGGACAAAGTCACAACAAAAACATCGCCCATGGGGTGGTGGGGCTTTTTAGGAAGCCTGATTGGCGCCGTCATTTCCAGCATTTTTGGCTATTATGGTTACAAAAGCCAGAGAAATTTTTTCACGCTTTAAAAAGCAGAAATTTTCTTACACTTTAAAAACTTGTGCCTTCTAAAGCAAAAACCAACCCATAAAAAGCTGTACAGATATGCCTCGTGGAATTAAGCGTTTTTAGGGATTAATAGCTCCATTGTGCCCCTCGCCTTTTTTGCAAAGGGTGGGAATGCTGAGTAAAATATAAAAAACAACCAAGAGAGATCATGGATTTAAGGGAGCCTTCTTAGCACAATTACTCTCCTCTTTAGCACCATGATAAGGGATTTATGCAAAATAAGATGGAACTGAATGTATTTTTAGCCTTACAAAAATCCACAAGACTTTTCCACCTCTCTCCTACTTCACTTTTGTTCTCTAGCCTACTGGTTATGAGGATAAAAAGCTCTGTCAATTTTTTTGACCAACAAACAACTGACAACGCATTGATTTATAATAATAATTAATTGTTTTGCATGTTGAATGAGAGTCCCGAATATAGTAAGTTTTTTTCATTCTAATCTCCCTCAGATTGAATCAATGAATATCACTATTTTGCACGTCACAAGCGGGAGCCACGTGGGTAAAAATTATTAAAGAAAGACGTAAAACTAGCTTTTATGAACCATCTTCAGTGCCAAGGGCTATCGTCCCCCCCTACGAGCTGGAAAAGTGTGTGAGGATTCCGGCGCGAGCTTCTCCATAAGCGTAAAGATGGAGGTGTTCAATGGTTTTATCGTTATACCATTCACGAGCACCGTCGCAAAATAATCTTGGGTGCATTAAGCATGTCTCTAAAAAAAGCCCGTGAATTAGCAACAGAGTGGGGTTCTATTTTACAGTCCCCACATTGAGAAAATAGCATTTTACGCATCTTATCACGACATTTTTGTAACTTAGATCCTTCTTAACGCAATCACTCTTCTCTATAATTCATGGATTTAAGTATTACAAATCCGTACAGCTTCTTGTCTTTATTAAATATCTTAGTGTTCGTTGCGCTCTCTTGCTTTTCCTCTTTTCCACAAAACTTTTACACTGTATATTTTCTCCACTTATTCGCTTTACTCCATTGGAAGTATAAAAAGCCGGTTTGTTCTTCCTTTCGCCGCTGACCTGCACCAACCTTTATCATTTTTTCCTTCATAGTTTTCTTTTTTA